>JACPOA010000021.1 GCA_016185205.1 Hyphomicrobiales bacterium
ACGCCATGTGGGTTTGTGGACAACGCAAAGCGCGTTGCCCACAAGCCCCACAAGGCCAAAAACAGCACAAACAGAAGCGGACAAATGATGTGCTACCAAAACCGGACAACTTGATTAGCTACCGACAGGGAACTCCCGTTACCCTTGCAAGAGGCCGGAAATTCGCTATATTTCGACCGTCAAGTAAGACACCCTCATAACCGAACGGGTTTTGAGAGTGGGTCCCCCGGGACCCGCTCTTTTTTGTTACCAAAATGGCCGAAAGCCAGGCGCAACACGCAAACGCGGTTCCTAGCACCGCGCCCAACCAGACCGAACCGCGGCTGATCGTCGAGCCCGGGCTGCCGGCCCGTGTCGCGGCCATCGCCGAACCGGTGATCGAGAGCCTCGGCTACCGGCTGGTGCGGGTGCGGGTGTCGAGTTCGGAAGGCTGCACCGTGCAGATCATGGCGGAGCGGCCGGACGGCAGCATGGTGGTGGAAGACTGCGAGACCATCTCGCGCGCGCTTTCACCGGTGCTTGATGCGGCCGACCCGATCGAATCCGCCTACCGGCTGGAGATTTCTTCGCCCGGCATCGACCGGCCGCTGGTGCGCAAGTCCGATTTCGAGCGGCACCAAGGCCATCTGGTCAAGATCGAGATGGAGATCGCGATCAATGGCCGCAAACGTTTCCGCGGCCACCTGGCCGGGACCGAGGGCGAGGCCATCCGCCTGCGCCGCGACGATGCGGTGGAAGGCGAGGAAGCAGAGGTTCTGCTTCCGATCGAGGAAATGAGCGAAGCCAAGCTGGTGCTCACCGACGACCTGGTGACGCAAGCCTTGCGGCGCGAGAAGGCCGCCAAGCGCGAAGTGCGCGCGGCGCGAAAACATGAACGACATCGACGGCTCGCCGCGCGAGCCCTTCAAAAAGGAGACTGAGCTATGGCAGTCAGCGCCAACAGGCTCGAATTGTTGCAAATCGCCGATGCGGTCGCGCGCGAAAAGTCGATCGACCGCGGCATCGTCATCGCCGCGATGGAGGACGCCATCGCCAAGGCGGCGCGCTCGCGCTACGGCGCGGAAACCGACGTGCATGCCGAGATCGAGCCGAAGACCGGCGATCTGCGGCTCACCCGCCACATGCTGGTGGTCGAGGCGGTCGAGAACCCGTCCAATCAGATCACGCTCGAGGACGCACGCAAGCGCCATCCGGCCGCCCAGGTCGGCGACACCATCGCCGATCCGCTGCCGCCGCTGGAATATGGCCGCATCGCCGCGCAATCCGCCAAGCAGGTGATCGTGCAAAAAGTACGCGAGGCCGAGCGCGACCGGCAATATGCCGAGTACAAGGATCGCATCGGCGAGATCGTCAACGGCGTCGTCAAGCGCGTCGAATACGGCAACGTGGTGGTCGATCTCGGCCGCGGCGAGGCGATCGTGCGGCGCGACGAATTGCTGCCGCGCGAGGTGTTCCGCAACGGCGACCGCATTCGCGCCTATATTTATGATGTACGGCGAGAACCGCGCGGACCGCAGATTTTCCTGTCGCGCACGCATCCGCAATTCACCGCCAAGCTGTTCGCGCAGGAAGTGCCGGAAATCTATGACGGCATCGTCGAGGTCAAGGCGGTCGCCCGCGATCCCGGCTCGCGCGCCAAGATCGCGGTGATTTCGCGCGATTCCAGCGTCGATCCGGTCGGCGCCTGCGTCGGCATGCGCGGCTCGCGCGTGCAGGCGGTGGTGAACGAATTGCAGGGCGAGAAGATCGACATCATCCCGTGGTCGCCGGACATCGCCACCTTCGTGGTGAACGCGCTGGCGCCGGCGGAAGTCGCCAAGGTGGTGCTCGACGAAGACAAGGAGCGCATCGAGGTGGTGGTGCCTGATGCGCAGCTCTCGCTCGCCATCGGCCGCCGCGGGCAGAACGTGCGGCTCGCTTCCCAGCTCACCGGCTGGGACATCGACATCCTGACCGAGCAGGAAGAGTCCGAGCGCCGGCAGGCCGAGTTCGAGAACCGCACCAAGATTTTCGTCGAAGCGCTCAATCTCGACGAAGTGGTCGGGCAGCTGCTCGCCTCGGAAGGCTTCGGCTCGATCGAGGAACTCGCGCTGGTGGACGAGAAGGAAATCGCCGGCATCGAGGGCTTCGACGAAGAGACCGCGCGCGAATTGCAGGAACGCGCCAAGGAATATCTCGGCAAACTGGAGGCCGAACTCGACGCCAGGCGCATCGAGCTGGGCGTCGAGGATGCGGTCAAGGACGTGCCCGGCGTCACCACCAAGATGCTGGTCGCCTTGGGCGAGAACGGCGTGAAGACGGTGGAGGATCTGGCCGGCTGCGCCACCGACGATCTCACCGGCTGGACCGAGCGCAAGGATGGCGAGGCCAAGCACGAGCCGGGCTATTTCGACGGCCTCGATGTTTCGCGCGAGGACGCCGAGGCCATCATCATGCAGGCCCGCCTAAAGGCCGGCTGGGTGACCGAGGCCGAACTGGCGCCACCGCCCGCGCCGGAAGAACCCGCGCCGGCGGAAGCGTCACAAACCTAAATGGAGAACAACTGAAACGATGCTGGCAACGGCGCACAACAGCGAGCACGACAGCGAACTCGACCGCGGGGCGATCAGCGTCGCCCCGGGGACCGAGCGCGCTTGCGCGCTGACCCGCGCTGCCAAGCCGGTGGCGGAGATGATCCGCTTCGTGGTCGGGCCGGCCGGCGAGGCGGTTGCCGACGTCAAGCGCAAGCTGCCCGGCCGCGGCATCTGGATCACGGCCAGCCGGGCCGCGATCGAGGAAGCGGTCAAGCGCAACGTATTCGCGCGCGGCTTCAAGCGGGACGTGCGGGTGGCCGGCGATCTTGCGGCGCAAGTCGAGCGGCTCTTGCAACGCGCCGCGCTCGACGCGCTGGCGATTGCGGCCAAGGCCGGCGCCGTGGTCGGCGGTTTCGCCAAGGTCGAGGCGGCAATCGGCCGGGACGATATCCTGGCGCTGATCCACGCCTCGGACGGCTCGGCGCAGGGAAAGCGCAAGCTGGATGCGGCCTTACACCGCAATAGCGACGGAAAACCGCGCAAAATCGCGGTCATCGACACGTTTACCGGCAGTCAATTGGATTTGGCATTGAACCGCCCAAATGTGGTACATGCTGCCCTGCTTGCCGGTCCCGGAGCTGCGACTTTTCTTGCGCGCGTCATGCGCTTGGAGCGCTTCCGGACCGGAAATTCGCCCTATGCAGTTAGCGCGCATGCGCCGACGGACGGCGCACGAGGAAAAAGTTCGGAATGAGCGAATCGAAGAACCCTGGCGAAAAGAAACTCAGCGTTGGCAAGCTGACGCTGAAGCCGCGCACCGAGACGGGCGTGGTGCGCCAGAGCTTCAGCCATGGCCGCAGCAAGCAGGTCGTGGTCGAGAAGGTCAAACGCCGCAGCATCGGCGGAGCTCCCGAGACCAAGCCCGAGCCGGCCCCGGTCGAGGCGCCGAAAGCTAAAGTTGCCGCACCGCGCGCCGCGCCTGCGCCGCATGTCGAGCCGAAATCGTCCGGCGTCGTGCTGCGCACGCTGACCGAGGAAGAGCGCGTCGCGCGCGCGCACGCGCTCGCCGATTCTCGCGTGCGCGAGGCGGAAGAGCGCAAGATCGCCGAGGAAGAGGCGCGCCGCAGAGCCTCCCGCGAGGTGGTCGACAAGACCGAGCGGGAAGCCGCCGAAGCGCGCAAGCACGAGGAAGACGTTCGCCGCAAGCACGACGAAGAAACCAAACGCAAGGCCGGCGAAGTCGCCAAGAAACGTCTCGGCGACGATGAGGTCAAGAAGCCGGCGGGCCGCCTGACGCTCGAGGTCGAAGAAGACGATGCCCCGCGCGTGTCGCGCCGCCCCGGCGGCGGCGCCGCGCGTCCGGTTACCGCGCGTCCGGCCGCGCCGCGTGGCGCGCCCACAAAGGAACGCGGCCGCCTGACATTGGTCACGGCGCTGCGCGCCGACGAAGTGCGCGAGCGCTCGGTCGCCTCATTCCGCCGCCGCACCCAGCGGCTCAAGGGTCATGCCTCCGACGAGCCGAAGGAAAAACTGGTGCGCGAGGTGACGATCCCCGAGGCGATCACGATTTCCGATCTGGCCAACCGCATGTCGGAGCGCGCAGTCGACGTGATCCGCCTGCTGATGAAGCAGGGCCAGATGGTCACCATCAACGACGTGATTGACGCCGACACCGCCCAGCTTCTGGCCGAGGAAATGGGCCACTCGGTCCGCCGCGTGGCGGAAGCCGATGTGGAAGAAGGCCTGTTCGACGTCGCCGACGATCCGGCCGGGCTCGAGCCGCGTGCGCCGGTGGTCACCGTCATGGGCCATGTCGACCACGGCAAGACCTCGCTGCTCGACACCATCCGTTCGAGCGACGTGGTGGCGGGCGAAGCCGGCGGTATCACCCAGCATATCGGCGCCTATCAGGTGACCGCGCCGTCCGGCGGCAAGGTGACCTTCATCGACACGCCCGGCCACGCCGCCTTCACGGCCATGCGTGCCCGTGGTGCCAAGGTCACCGACATCGTCGTGCTGGTGGTGGCCGCCGATGACGGCGTCATGCCGCAGACGGTGGAAGCTATCCATCACGCCAAGGCGGCCAAGGTTCCGATCATCGTCGCCATCAACAAGATCGACAAGCCCGACGCCAAGCCCGAACGCGTGCGCAGCGAACTGCTGCAGCACGAGATCCAGGTCGAAACCCTGGGCGGCGAAGTGGTGGACGTGGAAGTGTCGGCCACCAAGAAGACCAACATCGACAAGCTGCTGGAAATGATCAACCTGCAGGCCGAAATCCTCGATCTCAAGGCCAATCCGACCCGTCCGGCCGAAGGCACCGTGATCGAGGCCAAGCTCGACCGCGGCCGCGGACCGGTGGCGACCGTGCTGATCCAGCGCGGCACGCTGCGGGTCGGCGACCTCGTTGTGGCTGGCGCCGAGTGGGGCCGCGTGCGCGCCTTGGTATCCGATACCGGCGAACCGATCGCCAGCGCCGGGCCTTCAACGCCGGTCGAAGTGCTCGGTTTCTCCGGCACGCCCGATGCCGGCGACCGCCTGGCGGTGGTCGACAACGAAGCGCGCGCCCGCGAAGTCACCGATTACCGCGCCCGCCAGAAGCGCGAGAAGACCGCCACGCGTGCCACCGGCATGCGCGGCTCGCTCGAGCAGATGATGGCGCAGGCCAAGACCTCCGGCCGCAAGGAATTCCCGCTGATCATCAAGGCCGACGTGCAAGGCTCGCTGGAAGCCATCATCGGCGCGCTCGACAAGATGGCAACCGACGAAGTCGCCGCGCGCGTGCTGCACGCCGGCGTCGGCGGCATTTCCGAATCCGACGTGACGCTGGCGGAGGCCTCGGGTGTTCCGATCATCGCCTTCAACGTGCGCGCCAACAAGGAAGCGCGCGAGTCGGCGGCGCGCATCGGTATCGAGATCCGCTACTACAACATCATCTACGACCTGGTCGACGACGTGAAGAAGGCGATGTCCGGCCTGCTGGCGCCGACGCTGCGCGAGACCATGCTGGGCAATGCGCAGATCCTGGAAATCTTTAAGGTTTCCAAGGTCGGCAACATCGCCGGCTGCCGCGTCACCGACGGCACCGTGGAGCGCGGCGCCAATGTGCGGCTGATCCGCGACAACGTCGTGATCCACGAAGGCAAGCTCAGCCAACTCAAGCGCTTCAAGGACGACGCCAAGGAAGTCGCCTCCGGCATGGAATGCGGCATGGCCTTCGAGGGCTACCAGGACATGCGGACCGGCGACGTGATCGAATGCTACCGGGTGGAGACGATTCAACGCAGCCTGTGAGTCCAAATCTCACGGCTTCGGTTTAGAAAATCTCCGCTCTTTCCACTGTCATGCCCGGCCTTATGCCGGGCATCCACGCCTTCCTTCAGCAAGGAAGCAAGACGTGGATGGCCGGGACAAGCCCTGCCATGACGAATCAAATTTTGGATAGTCATGACGCGAAAAAAATCACACCGCGACAGCACGCCCGGCGGCGGCTCGCAACGCCAGTTGCGCGTCGGCGAACTGGTGCGCCATGCCATGGCCGAACTGCTCACGCGCGGCGACGTGCACGATCCCGTCATCGAGGGCCACCTCATCACCGTGCCGGAGGTGCGCATGACGCCCGACCTGCGGCTGGCGACGATCTACATCATGCCGCTCGCCGGCCGCGATGCCGACGAAGTCGTCGCCGCCCTAGAGCGCAACAAGAAATTCCTGCGCGGCGAGATCGCCCACGCCATCAACCTGAAATTCGCGCCCGATATCCGCTTCCGCATCGACGAGCGGTTCGCGGAGGCCGAGCGCATCGACAGACTGCTGCGCTCGCCGGAAGTGAAGCGCGATCTCATCAAGGACGAGAGTGGCGATGACTGATCCGACGGGCGTCAAGCTTTCTTCACCTCCCCCGCTTGCGGGGGAGGTCGACGAGCGAAGCTCGTCGGGAGGGGGCATGGGCGTGATCGAGCACCCCCTCCCCACCCCTCCCCCGCATAGCTCGCCGGACGGCGAGCGTCCGCTCGCCTATGCGGGGGAGGGAGCAGAAGAATCGCGCCCGCGCCGCCACAAGCAATTCAAACGCGACAAGCGCGACGTGCACGGCTGGGTCGTGCTCGACAAGCCGGTGGGCATGACTTCGACCCATGCGGTCAGCGTGGTGAAGCGCCTGTTCACCGCCAAGCGCGCCGGCCATGCCGGCACGCTCGATCCGCTCGCCTCCGGCTGCCTGCCGATCGCGCTGGGCGAAGCCACCAAGACCGTCCCCTTCGTCATGGACGGCCGCAAGCTCTACCGCTTCACCGTGCGCTGGGGCGAGGAGCGCGATACCGACGACGCCGAAGGCCGGGTCATCGCCACCAGCGACCGGCGGCCATCGGCCGAGGCGATCCGGGCGCTGCTGCCCGCTTACACCGGTACCATCCAGCAGGTACCGCCGCGCTATTCGGCCATCAAGATCGAGGGCGAACGGGCCTATGACCTGGCCCGCGAGGGCGCCAGCGTCGAACTGGCGGCCCGCCCGGTCGAAATCCGCCGGCTGGAGCTCATTGAGGTCCCCGACCCCGACCACGCGGTCCTGGAGGCCGAATGCGGCAAGGGCACCTATGTGCGCTCGATTGCCCGCGACCTGGGGCGGTCCTTTGGCTGCTTTGGCCATGTTTGCGCCCTGCGGCGGACCGCCGTCGGTCCGTTCGGCGAAGAAACCATGATTTCACTGGAACAACTGGAGGCACTATGCCATAGAGCCGCGTCCGGTGAGGCGAGCCTTGCCGACGCCCTCATGCCCGTTGAGACCGCGCTGGACGACATCCCGGCGCTGGCCGTCAGTCGGGCGGATGCGGCAAGGCTTACACGAGGCCAAGCCGTTTTGTTGCGCGGACGGGACGCTCCCAATTTCCGCGGCACGGTCTATGTGACGGTTTCGGGCCAGCTGCTGGCCCTGGCCGATCTGGATCGTGGCGAAATCGTCCCCAAGCGCGTGTTTAACCTGGCCGGCCTGTTGGGCAGAGCGCGGCCGCCTAAGAAAGGATAACCGATGTCGGTGACCACCGGCCGCAAGGCCGAAGTAATCAAGACCTATGCGAAAAAAGCCGGAGATACCGGATCGCCGGAAGTGCAAGTGGCGATCCTGTCCGAGCGCATCAACAATCTCACCGAGCATTTCAAGGCCCACGTCAAGGATAACCACTCCCGCCGTGGACTGCTCAAGATGGTGAGCCAGCGCCGTACGCTGCTCGATTACCTGCGGCGGACCGACGAGGCCGGCTACAAGAGTTTGATCGAGAAGCTCGGCATCCGCCGATAATTTTAGTACCCGCGCTGGGCGCGTCACGCACCCCGCGCGATTCACGTGAAGCGAATGCGAAAGCGCATTCGCTGATTTGGTCCGGCGGCGATCCGCGCTGCCGGCGACAAGCAAGAGCGAAAAAATGTTCGCCTCTTGCGACAAGGTAGGTTCTGAACGCCATGGCAGGATCGCCAGACGCTGTTCGCATCCCGTTCGTGGGCCGCGCACGACAGCGTCTCGCCGTCTTGCTCATGGCTTTCGGGACCGGCCGAAAAACATGAGAGAAAAACGCAATGTTCGATATGCATCGAGTTGAACTCGATTGGGGTGGGCGCAAGCTGACCCTCGAGACCGGCCGGATGGCGCGCCAGGCCGATGGCGCCGTGCTCGCTACCTACGGCGAGACCACCGTGCTCGCCGCCGTGGTGGCGGCCAAGCAGCCGAAGGAAGGCATCGACTTCCTGCCGCTCACCGTCAACTACACCGAAAAATATTACGCGGCCGGCCGGATCCCCGGCGGCTTTTTCAAGCGCGAACGCGGTCCGACCGAAAAGGACACGCTGACCTCGCGCCTGATCGACCGCCCGATCCGCCCGCTGTTCGCCGACGGCTGGCGCTGCGACACGCAGGTGACCATTACCGTGATGTCGCACGACCAGGAGAACGACCCCGACATGGTCGCGATGGTGGCGGCCTCGGCCGCGCTGACGCTTTCCGGCGCTCCATTCATGGGCCCGATCGGCGGCGCCCGCGTCGGCTTCGTCAACAACGAATACGTGCTCAATCCGACGCTCGACGAGATGAAGGAAAGCCAGCTCGATCTCGTCATCGCCGGCACGCAAGACGCCGTGATGATGGTGGAATCGGAAGCCAAAGAGCTGTCCGAAGAAATCATGCTCGGTGCGGTGATGTTCGGCCACCGCCATATCCAGCCGGTGATCGAGGCGATCATCAAGCTCGCCGAGAAGGCGGCGAAAGAGCCGCGCGATCTCGTCGTCGCCGATAACAAGGCGCTGGAGAAGGAAATCCTCGGCATCGCCGAGAAGGATCTGCGCGCCGCCTATTCGATCGTGCGCAAGCAGGATCGCCAGGACGCGGTCGCCGCCGTCAAGAAGAAGGTGATGGAGCATTTCTTCCCGGAAGGCTTCGAACCCAAGCACGACAAGCTGGCGATTGCCGGCGTGTTCAAGGAGTTAGAGGCCAAGATCGTGCGCTGGAACATTCTCGACACCGGCAAACGTATCGACGGCCGCGACGTGAAAACCGTCCGGCAGATCGTGGCGGAAGTCGGCGTGTTGCCGCGCACCCACGGTTCGGCGCTGTTCACCCGCGGCGAGACCCAGGCGCTGGTGGTGGCCACGCTCGGTACCGGCGAGGACGAGCAGTTCATCGACGCGCTGCAGGGGACGTATAAAGAGACGTTCATGCTGCACTACAACTTCCCGCATTATTCGGTGGGCGAAACCGGCCGCACGGGTGCGCCCGGCCGGCGCGAGATCGGCCACGGCAAGCTCGCCTGGCGGGCGCTGCATCCGATGCTGCCGAAGCCGGAGGAATTCCCCTACACCATCCGCCTCGTCTCCGAGATCACCGAGTCGAACGGCTCGTCCTCGATGGCCACGGTGTGCGGCTCCTCGCTGGCGCTGATGGATGCCGGCGTGCCGCTCAAGCGGCCGACCGCCGGCATCGCCATGGGCCTCATTCTCGAGGACAACCGCTTTGCCGTGCTGTCCGACATTCTCGGCGACGAGGATCATCTCGGCGACATGGACTTCAAGGTGGCAGGCACCGAAGACGGCGTCACCTCGCTGCAGATGGACATCAAGATCGCCGGCATCACCGAGGAGATCATGAAGGTGGCGCTGGGCCAGGCCAAGGACGGCCGCCTGCACATCCTCAACGAAATGTCCAAGGCGCTGACCTCGGCGCGCGCCGAGCTCGGCGAGCACGCCCCGCGCATCGAGATGTTCAAGATCCCGACCGACAAGATCAGGGAAGTGATCGGCACCGGCGGCAAGGTGATCCGCGAGATCGTCGAGAAGACCGGCGCCAAGATCAACATCGAGGACGACGGTTCGGTGAAGGTTGCCTCCGCCGACGGCGAGTCGATCAAGGCGGCGATCAAGTGGATCAAGTCGATTGCCTCCGATCCGGAGCCCGGCACGATCTACGACGGCACCGTGGTCAAGGTGATGGACTTCGGCGCCTTCGTGAACTTCTTCGGCGCCAAGGACGGCCTCGTGCACATCAGCCAGCTCGCCGCAAGCCGCGTCAACAAGGTCACCGATGTGGTCAAGGAAGGCGACAAGGTGAAGGTCAAGCTCTTGGGCATGGACGAGCGCGGCAAGGTGCGCCTGTCGATGAAGGTGGTCGACCAGACCACCGGCGAGGATCTCGAGGCCAAGCAGAAGGCCGAGGGCGGCGAACGGCAGGCGGCCGGCGCCGAATAGGCATCGCGGCACACGATCAAAAAAGGGCGGCCCCGGTGGCCGCCCTTTTTCATTGATGGGCGGCTGCGCTATCCAAACCGCCAGACCAGCCAGATGGCCGCGATCAAGGTGAGCGCCAAGCCGCCGGTAACGAGGCGCAGAACGTGCCGCTGCACCAGGGCGTGTAGAAAGCCCTTGTCCGATGGCGCCTCGCGCGGCTCCGGCGGTCGGTAAAGCGGATCGCTCATGGGCGCCCTCTGCTGCCTGTCTGCCTAGCCTGTCGAACCGGCGGCGCGCCGCCCATCATAGTCACCATGATCTCCCCCAGCGCCTCGAAATCGCGCTTGCGCGGCGAGGTGCGCCGCCAGGCCAAGCCGATGCTGCGCCCCGGCTGCGGCTCAGTAAAACGCAACAGTTTCACGCGGGCGTCGCGCGCCTCGGCGTCGACGGCCACTTCCGGCAGCAGCGTGACGCCATAGCCGTTTGCCACCATCTGCATCACCGTCGCCAGCGAGGTGGCGCCGAGACCGGCCGGCGCATCGCGCTGTTTGGCGGCGCAGAACGCCAGCGCCTGATCGCGCAGGCAATGGCCCTCCTCCAGCAGAATGAGCCGGCGCTGGTCGACATCCGCGATGCCGACGCGCGCGCGGCTGCGGAGCGCGTCCCCGGCCGGCACCGCCAGCAGGAACCGATCGTCGAACAGCGACAGCGTCTCGATGTCGGCCGCTTCCGCCGGCAGCGCCAGCATCGCAGCGTCGAGTTCGCCGCCGATGAGCTCGGCGAGCAGCACTTTGGTCTGCGTCTCGCGCACCTCCAGCCGCAGCTTCGGATATTGCGCCTGCAGGCGCGGCAGCAGCCGCGGCAAGATGTAAGGCGCCAGCGTCGGGATAATGCCGAGGGCCAGCCTGCCGCTCAGCACCTCGCGGTGGCGGACGAAATCGACCAGGTCGCGGGTGGCGGTAAGGATCTGCGCGGCGCGCTGGGCCACTTCCAGCCCGGCATCGGTGAGCGCGATCGCACCCGGGCGCCGTTCGACCAGCTCGGCACCGATCTCGCGCTCAAGCTCGCGCACCTGCATCGACAGCGCCGGCTGGCTCACCGCGCAGTCCTCGGCGGCGCGGCCGAAATGCCTATGGCGGGCGACGGAAGTGAGATAACGCAACTGGCGGAGCGTGATCATAGCGATAAGCTAAACTTATTGAATGGCCCAATCAATACGATTAGACCTTATGGTCGCAGGCCTCTATCACGCGTGGCAAGCGCGCACTACTTGCGCGAACAGATGCACATTCGGAGGGACGAAAAATGGACGACAAAACCGCACTGACCGCCAGCGCCGGCAAGTGCCCGGTCATGCACACCAACCGCGACTGGTGGCCGAACCAGTTGAACCTGAGCATCCTTCATCAGAACTCTTCCTTGTCCGATCCCATGGGCGAGGCGTTCGACTACGCCAAGGAATTCAAAAGCCTCGACTACGAGGCGCTGAAGAATGACCTGCGCAAGCTGATGACCGACACGCAGGACTGGTGGCCGGCCGACTTCGGCCATTACGGTCCGCAGTTCATCCGCATGTCTTGGCACGCCGCCGGCACCTACCGCCTGAGCGATGGCCGTGGCGGCGGCGGTCGCGGCCAGCAGCGTTTCGCTCCGCTCAACAGTTGGCCGGACAACGTGAACATCGACAAGTCGCGCCGCCTGCTATGGCCGATCAAGCAGAAGTACGGGCAGAAGATTTCCTGGGCGGACCTGCTGATCCTCACCGGCAACGTGGCGCTGGAGACCATGGGCTTTCGCACTTTCGGCTTTGCCGCCGGCCGAGAAGACACCTGGGAGCCCGATCAGGACGTGAACTGGGGTTCTGAGACCGCCTGGAAGGCCCACCGGCCTCTTGAGAACTTCGAAAATCCGCTCAGCGCCACCGAGATGGGCCTGATCTACGTCAATCCGGAAGGTCCGAACGCCAACGGCGACCCGGTTTCCGCGGCCAGATTCATCCGCGAAACCTTCAAGCGCATGGCGATGAACGACGAGGAAACCGTCGCGCTGATCGGCGGCGGCCATACCTTCGGCAAGACCCACGGCGCCGCGCCCGAGTCCCACAAGGGGCCAGAGCCAGAAGCTGCCGACCTGGAAGCACAGGGCCTGGGCTGGATCAGCAACTACGGCACTGGGCACGGCGGAGACGCCATCGGCAGCGGCCTCGAAGTCACCTGGACGCAGACGCCGGCGCAGTGGAGCAACCACTTCTTCGAGAACCTGTTCAAGTACGAATGGGTGCAGACCCGCAGTCCTGGCGGTGCCATCCAGTGGGAGGCCAAGGACGCCGAGGAAATCATTCCCGACGCGCACGATCCGTCAAAGAAGCGCAAGCCGACCATGCTGACCACCGATCTGTCGCTGCGTTTAGACCCGGTCTACGAGAAAATCTCGCGCCGCTTCCTGGAGAACCCGCAGGCCTTCGCCGAGGCCTTCGCCCGCGCCTGGTTCAAGCTGACCCATCGCGACATGGGCCCGCGCTCACGCTACTTGGGCCCGGAAGTGCCCAAGGAAGAGCTGATCTGGCAGGATCCGGTGCCCGCCGTCGATCATCCGTTGATCGACGACTCCGACATCGCCGCGCTCAAGGCCAAGGTACTCGCCACAGGTCTGACCGTGTCCGAACTGGTCGGCACCGCCTGGGCCTCGGCCTCCACCTTCCGTGGCGGCGACAAGCGCGGCGGCGCGAACGGCGCGCGCATTCGCCTCGCGCCGCAGAAGGATTGGGACGTCAACCAGCCGGCTCAGCTGGCGAAGGTCCTCTCGAGCCTCGAAGCGATCCAGAAGGAATTCAACGCTTCGCAGTCCGGCGGCAAGAAAGTTTCGCTCGCTGACCTGATCGTTCTCGGCGGCTGCGCGGCGATCGAGAAAGCCGCGAAGGGCGCCGGGCACGAGGTGAAGGTCCCCTTCACGCCGGGGCGCATGGACGCGTCGCAGGAGCAAACCGACGTCGACTCCTTTGCGCCGCTCGAACCGACCGCCGACGGTTTCCGCAACTATCTCCGCGGCAAGCAGCGCTTGTCGGCTGAGGAGCTGTTGGTGGATCGGGCGCAATTGCTGACGCTGACGGCGCCTGAGATGACGGTTCTCGTCGGCGGCCTGCGCGTCCTGGGCGCAAATGCCGGGCAGTCCGCGCACGGCGTCTTCACCAAGCGGCCCGAGACGCTGACGAACGACTTCTTCGTCAACCTGCTCGACATGAGCACGCAATGGCAGGCGTCTGCCGGGTCCGAAGGCGCGTTCGAAGGACGCGACCGGAAGACGAACGAGGTCAAGTGGACCGGCACGCGTGTCGACCTGATCTTCGGTTCGCACTCGGTGTTGCGGGCGCTGGCGGAAGTCTATGCTTGCGCGGACTCGAAGGAGAAGTTCGTGAAAGACTTCGTGGCGGCGTGGACCAAGGTGATGAATGCTGATCGCTTCGACCTCGCCTGATCTCTGCTGCGCTTCACCGCCGAGACGAAAAATGAAACGGCCGGGGATTTCCCCGGCCGTTTTTTCGCTACTGCCCGCCGTCGCTGCCATCGACCGCGCCATGCGCTTCCTTGAGCGCCTGCGGGTGCGGCATGGCGATGACGTTGTAGCCGGAATCGACGAAGTGCACCTCGCCGGTCACGCCGGTCGACAGGTCCGACAGCAGATAGAGCCCGGCGCCGCCCAGTTCCTCCAGCGTGACGCCGCGGCCGAGCGGCGAATATTTCTGCTGGAACGCGAACATGTAGCGCGCATCGGTGATGCCGGCGCCGGCGAGCGTGCGGATCGGGCCGGCCGAGATGGCGTTGACGCGGATCTTCTGCGGCCCGAAATCGACCGCCAGATAGCGCACCGACGCTTCCAGCCCGGCCTTCGCCACGCCCATCACGTTGTAGTTCGGCATCGCGCGCAGACCGCCATTATAGGTCAGCGTCACCATCGAACCGCCATTCGGCATCAGCGCGGCGGCGCGTTTGGCGGCCTCGGTGAAGGCGTAGCAGGAGATCACCATGGTGCGGATGAAGTTCTCGCGCGTTGAATCGGCGTAGCGGCCCTTGAGCTCGTTCTTGTCGGAAAAGGCCACCGCGTGCACGAGGAAATCCAGCGTGCCCCATTGCGTCTTGATCTGGTCGAACACCTTGTCGACCGAGGCGATGTCCTCGACGTCGCAGGGCATCAGGAAGGACGAGCCGACCGATTCGGCGAGCGGCTTGACGCGCTTGGCCAGCGCCTCGCCCTGGTAGGTGAAGGCGAGCTTGGCGCCGTGATCGCTCAGCACCTTGGCGATACCCCAGGCGATCGAGTGATCGTTGGCGACCCCCATCACCAGCCCGCGTTTTCCGTCCATCAGCCCCGGCATGTTCAGCCTCTCCGTCGTCATGCCCGGCCTTGTGCCGGGCATCCACGACTTACTTGTTCTTAAAGACGTGGATGGCCGGGACAAGCCCGGCCATGACGGCAATTACTAATCGCGTGCAACGATGCCATCAATCAAGCATCCAGCCGCTTGAACACCACCGATGCATTGGTGCCGCCGAAGCCGAACGAGTTCGACAGCACGGCGCCGAGCGTGACGTTGTCCTTGCGCTCGCGCAGAATCGGCATGTCGGCGAAGGCTGGATCGAGATTCACGATATTGGCGCTCTCGCAGATGAAGCCGCTGTTCATCATCAGCAACGAATAGATCGCCTCCTGCGCGCCGGCGGCGCCGAGCGAATGGCCGGTGAGCGACTTGGTGGCGGAAATCGGCGGGCACTTGGCGCCGAACACCTCGCGGATCGCCTCGATCTCCTTGAGGTCGCCGACCGGCGTGGCGGTGGCGTGCGGATTGATGTAATCGATCGGCGCCTGCACGGTTTCCAGCGCCAGCTTCATGCAGCGCACGGCGCCCTCGCCCGAGGGCGCCACCATGTCGTGGCCGTCGGAGGTGGCGCCGTAGCCGGCAACCTCGGCATAAATCTTGGCGCCACGCGCCTTGGCGTGTTCGAGCTCTTCCAGCACCAGCACGCCGGCGCCGCCGGCGATCACGAAGCCGTCGCGGTCCTTGTCATAGGCGCGCGAGGCGGTCGCCGGCGCATCGTTGTATTTCGACGACATCGCGCCCATGGCGTCGAACATGTTCGACAGGGTCCAATGCAGCTCTTCGCAGCCGCCGGCGAACACCATGTCCTGCTTGCCCCACTGGATGAGCTCGGCGCCGTTGCCGATACAGTGGTTGGAGGTCGCGCAGGCCGACGAGATCGAATAATTGACGCCCTTGATCTTGAACCAGGTGGCGAGCGTCGCCGAGGCCGTGGACGACATCACCTTCGGCACCGCGAACGGGCCGATGCGTTTGGGCGAACCTTTTTCGCGCGTGATATCGGCGGCTTCGACCAGCACGCTGGTCGAGGGACCGCCCGATCCCATCACGATGCCGGTGCGCGGGTTGGAAATGTCTTTTTCCTCGACGCCGGCATCGCGCATGGCCTGTTCCAGGGCGACGTGGTTCCACGCCGCGCCCGGCCCGAGAAAGCGCATGGCGCGCCGGTCGATCGATCCCGACGGATCGAGCGTCGGCCGGCCGGCCACTTGACTGCGGAAGCCGTGGCTGGCGAATTCCTCCGCCCGCGTGATGCCGGATTTGGCCTCGCGCAAGCTGGCCAGCACTTCCTGCGTATTGTTGCCGATGGATGAGACGATGCCCATTCCGGTGACGACGACTCGTCGCATATCCGTGATACCCTTAACTGCGCCGCGGCGTGTTGCTGATCGAGCTACAGATTGACCCGCCGGGGCAATTCCGCAAGGCCCCCGCTTGCAAGCGTCGCGACCGTGCCGCTTAAGCGCCGCTCGGCTGCAGTGCTTCTTCCTGCTTGAACAGGCCGACCTTGAGGTCGCTCGCCTTGTAGATCACGTTGCCGTCCGCCGCCAGCCAGCCGTCGGCGATGCCCAGCACCAACTTCGAGCGCATCACCCGCTTGAAATCGACGCCGTAGACCACCTTTTTCACCGTCGGCAGAACCTGGCCGGAGAATTTCAGTTCGCCCAGACCGAGCGCGCGGCCCTTGCCCGGCGAGCCCAGCCAGCCCAGGAAAAAACCGACCAGTTGCCACATCGCATCGAGGCCGAGGCAGCCCGGCATCACCGGATCGCCCTTGAAGTGGCAGAGGAAGAACCAGAGGTCCGGCTTCACCTCGAGTTCGGCGCGCACCAGTCCCTTGCCGTGCGGGCCGCCCTGTTCCGCGATCTCGGAAATGCGATCGAACATAAGCATGGGTGGCAATGGCAGCTGCGCGTTGCCGGAACCGAAGAGTTCACCGCGGCCACAGGCAAGCAGATCTTCGTATTCGAAGCTGGAACGCCGGTTGTCCATAGACGTGATATCCCCGCGCGGCGGGCCTGCTGGCTGAATTCCCATGGCCGAATTCGTAACACACCGAAGCTAGCCGGCAAAGATGGCGAGCTTCCGGCTATCGGCTTGTTCCGCCCCAAATACCGCGGCAAATAGGCTCCGGCCGCAGTTGCGAGGGAGTTGCATCTAGCCGGCCGAGTGTATATGTTGCAAATGAAACGGTTTTGCCGGGCCCCGCCGGACCCGGTTTATTGGACGCAACGACGATGCAGACGCGTACCATGGTAATGCCGCTGGCCAAGGCCACTGCCGCGCATGCGCCGCAGCGGGCCGATCTCAATGGCTGCCCGTGGCACGACGTGAAATCCATGCTGCGCCGGGTGGGCTTGCGTCCGACCCGCCAGCGCATGGCGCTGGGCTGGATTCTGTTCGGCAAAGGCGACCGTCACCTCACCGCCGAGATGCTTTACGAAGAAGCCTCGCGCGCCAAAGTGCCGGTGTCGCTGGCGACCATCTACAACACGCTGCACCAGTTCACCGAGGTCGGCCTGCTGCGCCAGGTCGGCGTCGACGGCTCGAAGGCTTATTTCGACACCAACGTCTCGGCCCATCATCATTTCTTCGTCGAGGACGGCAACAAACTGGTCGATATCCCCGATGCCGACGTTGTCGTCGGCAAGGCGCCGATGCCGCCGTCCGGCTACGAGATCGCGCGCATCGACGTGGTCGTGCGGCTGCGGCGGAAGGGCTAAAGTCCGCTATTCCACCTTCTCGTTCGGATAGGCGCCCCACAGCCGCTCCTGCCTGATCCAGCCGCTGAAATTCTTGCCGGCAAACTCGCACCACAGCCCGTTGCAGGATTTCAGCTGACCGAGCACGCCGGATTGCAGCCGCGCCACCACGCTGGAATCGGCATCGGCGCTCTCGTAGAGCGGCACCAGATCGTCCTTCAAGCTCGGCACCACCACCGCGCTGCGCTTGCCGGACAACAGCGTGTGGTAGACCCAGCCTTCCGCCCCTTCCCAGTCGCGGATGCGGCGCCAGTTCTCGAATTCGGCGACGATCTCCACCGGCATGCCGGCGCGGGTATAGACCCAACGGACCTCCTGGTCCTTGTTGGGGCCTGAGCGCACATTGACCCGATCCGACTTGAGGCTGACGAAGCGTGGGACCCGCAGCCCGCTCACCGAACCGGCTGTTTCACCGGCGGACTGGCCAATGCTCGGCTGCATCGCCAGCATGGCGGCCGCGAGCGCAGCCCAGCCAAGCCGGCGAAAGCAGGCGCGAAAGCTTTGTGTTGTCACTGCCATCTGGTAGGAAAATGAACTGATTTTGGACCCTGCCCGCACGAGAGGCGTGAGTGTGGGCGAGCACGGTTAATGAGGGCTGAATCGGGCCCGCCTATGATGACGGGCCGCCATGCGCCGCGGTGATGAGCCAATGCCGAAGAACAAGAAACCGATTGTCGTCGTCACGCGCAAACTGCCCGACAGCATCGAGTTGCGCATGCGGGAGCTTTTCGACGCCCGCCTCAATCCCGACGACAAGCCGATGACGCATCACGAGCTGGCCGAGGCGGTGAAGACCGCCCATGTGCTGGTGCCGACCGTCACCGACCGCATCGATGCCTCGGTGCTCGGCAAGGCGGGCGAACAACTCAAGCTGATCGCCAATTTCGGCAATGGCGTGGACAATATCGACGTCGCCACCGCGGTTCAGCGTGGTATCACGGTAACGAATACGCCCGGGGTGCTCACCGAGGACACCGCCGACATGACCATGGCGCTGATCCTGGCGGTGCCGCGGCGGCTGGCGGAGGGCGCCAATGTGCTCACCGCCGACAAGGACTGGGCCGGCTGGACCCCGACCTGGATGCTCGGCCACCGTATCTGGGGCAAGCGCCTCGGCATCATCGGCATGGGGCGCATCGGCCAGGCGGTGGCGCGGCGCGCGCGCGCCTTCGGCTTGCAGATCCACTACCACAACCGCCGCAAGGTCGCGCCCAAGATCGAGGAAGAGCTCGACGCCACCTACTGGGAGAGTCTCGACCAGATGCTCGCCCGCATGGACATCGTCTCGATCAATTGCCCGCATACGCCGGCGACCTATCACCTTTTATCGGCGCGGCGATTGAAAATGCTGCGGCCGGAGGCCTTCATCGTGAACACGTCGCGCGGCGAGGTGATCGACGAGAATGCGCTGGCGCGCATGCTCGAGGCCGGCGAACTCGCCGGCGCCGGGCTCGACGTGTTCGAGCACGAACCCTCGGTCAACCCCAAGCTGCTCAAGCTCGCGCGCGCCGGCAAAGTGGTGCTGCTGCCGCATATGGGCTCGGCCACGGTCGAAGGCCGCGTCGACATGGGCGAGAAGGTCATCATCAACATCAAGACCTTCATGGACGGGCATAAGCCGCCCGATCGCGTGCTGCCGAGCATGTTGTAGGGCGCAACGCAGCAGCTAATTCTGCTGTCATCATCCGCAAAAGCGGATGATCCAGTACCCCCAGCATCTCTCGGTGATTACTGGATGCCCGCCTTCGCGGGCATGACAGCTATTTGTGAATCGACAAATCCTTGATCGTCGAATGCTCGCCGCTGAGCGGATTGCCCGGGTCCCACGCATAGCTCAGCGTCTCAAACCGCATCGAGCGCGCGTCGACCATCAGCAGCCGCCCGACCAGTCCCTCGCCGAAGCCGACGATTTCGCGGATCACTTCCAACGCCATCATCGAGCCGAGAATACCCGGCAGCGCGCCGAGGATGCCGGCTTCAGCACAAGCGGGAACCGTGCCGGCCGGCGGCGGCTCGGGAAACAGGCAGCGATAGGTCGGATTGCGCGTGCCGTCGGCGCGCATCTCGTGCGCGCGCAGCGTGGTGAGCGAGCCGTCGAAGGTGCCGACCGCGGCAGTGACCAGCGGCTTGCCGGCGAAGTAGCAGGCGTCGGCGACCAGATAGCGCGTGGCGAAATTGTCGGAGCCGTCGGCGACAATGTCGTATTTCGAAATCAGCTCGAGCGCGTTCGCCGCGGTCAGTCGCGTCATATGGGTTTCCACCGCCACATGCGGATTGAGCCGTGCGATCGCCGCCTCCGCGCTGTCGACCTTGCGCATGCCGATGTCCGGCGTGGCGTGGATCACCTGCCGCTGCAAATTCGACAGCGACACGCTGTCGTCATCGACCACACCGAGCGCGCCACAGCCTGCGGCGGCGAGATAAAGCAGTACCGGCGCGCCCAGCCCGCCGGCGCCGATCACCAGCACGCGCGCGGCCTTGAGCTTGGCCTGGCCCGGTCCGCCGACTTCGCGCAGCACGATGTGGCGCGCGTAGCGTTCGAGTTCCTTGGCATCGAGCATGGCCTTAACCCTATGGCTTGGCACGCCTTTCGGCCAGCCTCTTGATGCCTTGCGTGACCGCTTCGTTGGGCTATGGTGGCCGCAAAACGTGGTTAGGGTGGCGTTAAAACAATGCGTTGGGGTTCGCTTCTGGCGATAGTTGCACTTTTGCTCGGCGCCGCTCCGGCGCTGGCGCAGCAGTCGCTCGACCTCATGCCGAAAATCAAGCAGAAGGCGACGGCACCCGCGGCAGCCAAAGCAGTGGCCAAGAAGCCGAAAGCCAAAACGGCCGCGCCCGCCGCGGTGACGGCGACGCCGGCCGTGCCCAGACTTCCCATGCCCCGGCCTGACGCAGCCAAGGTCGACACGGCGAAGCCCGCTGCGCCCAAATCTTCCGAAGCCAAATCTTTCGAAACCAAACCTTCCGAAACTAAGCCCGCCGAGGCAAAACCGGCCACGCCGAAAGCCGCCGCCCAGGGCAACTCCGCGCTGGACGCGTTCGCCGGAATTCCGCCGGCCGAGCGCCTGAGAATCCAGGCCGCGCTGCTGTGGTCGGGCGACTATCCCGGCACGGGCAACGGCGAAGACCCGATGCTGACCGCGATCAAGAATTTCCAGAAACGCAAGAAGGCGAATGTCACCGGCACGCTCACACCGCCTGAGCGCGACAAGCTCATCGCCGCGGCGCGCGAGCGCGAGCAGGAATTCGGCTGGAGCGTGGTGGTCGATCCGGCCACCGGCATCCGCATCGGCCTGCCGGTCAAGATGGTGCCGCATGCGCGCGAGGCCGCGCGCGGTACGCGCTGGTCGTCGGCGCATGGCGAGGTGCAGGTCGAGACCTTCCGCATCGCCGATGCCAACCTCAAACTGGCGGCGCTGTTCGAGCAGGAGAAAAAGGAACCGGCCACCCGCAAGGTCGAAACCAGCGTGCTGCGCGACGACGGTTTCTTCATCAGCGGCCTGCAGGGGCTGAAGAAATTTTCGGTGCGCGCCACTATCCGCAACGGCGAGGTGCGCGGCTTCACCATGCTGTTCGATCAGATGATGGAAACCATCGTCGCGCCGGTGATGGTGGCGATGGCGAGCGCCTTCTCGCCGTTTCCCGAGCGCAGCGCGCCGTTCGCGGCGCTGGCCAAATCGGTCGAATACGGCAACGGCCTGGTGGTGAGCGCGCAAGGCCACATCGTCACCGACCGCAAGCTGACCGAAGGCTGTCAGGTGATGGTGGCGTCCGGGCTGGGCGATGCCGTGCGCATCGCCGACGACAAAGACAGCGGGCTCGCGCTGTTGCGCGTCTACGCCCCGCGCAAGGTTTCGCCGCTGGCGCTCAACATCGATGCGCCCAAATCGGGCGAGTTGACGCTGATCGGTATTCCCGATCCGAAGGAGCAGGACGGCAGCCGCAAGCTTACCGAGATTAAGGCGCGGCTGGTGGACGGAATTTCGATCGAATTGCGCCAGCCGGTGCCGATGGCGGGATTTTCCGGCGCCGCCGCGCTCGACGGTCAGGGCCGCTTCCTCGGCATGATGGAGATGCGCAACGCCGTGCTGGCGAGCATCGAGCCCGCCGCGCCGCCGGTGCGTCTCATCGCCGCCGCAACGATCCGCGGCTTCCTCGACGCGCACAATGTCGCCACCGCGCAGACGCAGACCGGCGATGACGCCAAGGCGTCGGTGGTCAGAATTATTTGCGTGAGGAAATAGCTGCGCGCGCGGCGCACTATTTATTCTTCCACTCCGCCTTCCGTTTCTCGACGAAGGCCTTCATGCCTTCCTTCTGATCGGCGGTCGCAAACAGCGCGTGGAACACGCGTCGTTCGAACAGCACGCCTTCGGCCAGTGAGCTTTCGAAGGCGCGGTTGACCGTCTCCTTGCCGGCCAGCACCGAGGGCAGCGACATGGTGGCGATGGTGTCGGCGACTTTCATCGCCTCGTCCATCAGGCTCGCCGCCGGCACCACGCGCGCGACCAGGCCGGATTTCTCCGCCTCGGCGGCATCCATCATGCGGCCGGTGAGGATGAGATCCATCGCCTTGGCCTTGCCGACCGCGCGCGTCAGCCGCTGGGTGCCGCCGATGCCGGGGATGACGCCGAGCTTGATCTCGGGCTGGCCGAATTTGGCGCTGTCGGCGGCGATGATGATGTCGCAATGCATGGCCAGCTCGCATCCGCCGCCGAGCGCGAAGCCGGCGACCGCGGCGACGATCGGCTTGCGGGCGCGCGCGGCGCGATCCCAGTCGGCGCAGAAATTGCCGATATAGGCCTCCATGAAACTCTTGTCGGCCATCTCCTTGATGTCGGCGCCGGCGGCGAAGGCCTTGTCGTTGCCGGTGAGCAGCAGGCAGCCGATGCCGTCGTCCGTCTCGTAGGCGTCGATCGCCTGGATGAGTTCGGCAATGAGCGCCCGGTTGAGCGCATTGAGCGCCTGCGGACGATTGAGCCGGATGATGCCGACCCGGCCTTTGGTTTCGACGATGATGTTTTGGTAGCTCATGACTTTCTCCCCCGTAGGCGCGGCTATTTCTGGCATGACGGACAATAGAACGTCGAGCGTCCAGTTTGTACGATACGCCTGACCTTGCCTTTGCACGACCGGCAGGGCGCGCCCTCGCGGTCATAGACCTGGAAATTGTGCTGGAAATCGCCGAGCGAGCCATCGGCGCGGCGATGGTCGCGCAGCGATGAGCCGCCGGCCTTGATGGCGTCGTGCAGCACCGCCTTGATGGCGTCGACCAGCGCCACTGCGCGCGCGTTCGGCTTGCCGTTGCGCTCGGCAATGGTCGAGGCGCCTCGTTTAGGAGAAAGCCGCGCGCGATAGAGCGCCTCGCAGACATAGATATTGCCCAAACCCGCCACCACGCGCTGGTCGCTGAGAGCGGCCTTCAGCGAGGTCTTCTTGCCGGCGCAGGCGCGCGCGAACATCGCCGCATCGAATTCATTGCCTAATGGCTCCGGCCCGAGCGAGCGCAGCAGCGGCTCCCGCTCGAGCTTGGCGCGCGCCACCAGTTTCATCGAGCCGAAGCGGCGCGGATCGTTGAAAGTGACGGTGGCGCCGTTCGACATGTGAAACACCACGTGATCGTGCGCGACGCTCTTCGACTTCTCATGGTGATACTTGGCAATCGCGCTCTTGGCGCCGTTTTGGTCGACGCGGAACGAGCCCGACATGCCGAGATGCATGATCAGCACGTCGCCGGACGAGAGGTCCGCCAGCAGGTATTTCGCGCGGCGGCCGAGGCCTTCGACCGTCAGGCCGGTGAGACGCTTTTCGAAGTCCTTGGCGAGCGGCCAGCGCAGGCGGCGATCGCGCACCTCGACTTTCGTGAAGCCCGCGCCCTCCATCACGGGCTGCAGGCCGCGGCGAACGGTCTCGACTTCGGGGAGTTCCGGCATGGTTAACTGCTCCAGCATTGACACATAGCGCCCTGCGGGTTCCCGCGCTATGGTCCTGCCCGCAAAGGACTATTGGCTATGGCTGCAAGGCAAGAAGACACCCATTTCGGCTACGAGACTGTGCCCCTGGCGGAAAAACAGGGGCTGGTGGACGACGTGTTCCATTCGGTGGCGCGCCGCTACGACCTGATGAACGACCTGATGTCGGGCGGGCTGCATCGGGCCTGGAAGGACGCGCTGCTGAGCGCGGTGCATCCGCCCAAATCCGATCGCGCGTTCGCGCATCTCGATTTGGCCGGCGGCACCGGCGACGTGGCGTTCCGCGTGGTCGAGGCCGGCGGCCCGGGCGTGCGCGTCACCGTCTGCGACATTAATGCCGAGATGCTCGCCGTTGGGCGCGAACGCGCCGTCGAGCGTGGCTACGACGACGTTGTGACGTTCGAGCAGGGCAATGCCGAGGATCTGCCCTATCCCGCGCGCCAATTCGATTGCGTCACCATCGCCTTCGGCATCCGCAACGTGCCGCGCATCGAGCGCGCGCTGGCCGAGGCGCATCGCGTGCTCAAGATCGGCGGGCACTTCCTGTGCCTGGAATTCTCCGCGGTCGATGTGCCGGGTCTCGACGCGCTGTATGAGCTTTATTCGTTCAACCTGATCCCGCGCATCGGCGAAGCCGTCACCGGCGACCGCGAGGCTTACCAGTATCTAGTCGAATCGATCCGCAAGTTTCCCAAGCCGAAGGCCTTTGTGCAGATGATCGAGCAGGCCGGCTTCCGCCGCGTCTCGTTCACGCCGATGACCGGCGGCGTGGTGGCGCTGCATTCGGGCTGGAAATTGTGATCTCCGGTCTTCCCCATTTATTCCGCCTCGCCCGCGCCGGCTTCGTGTTCGCGCGCGAGGGCGTGTTCGCGCTGGTCGACACCAGGACCTTGCCGCTGCCGGCCAAGACGGCGATTGTGCTGGCCCGGCTGATCGAGCGGCCTACGCCCAAGGACGGCTCGAGCCGGCTTGCTTCGGCGCTGACCAAGCTCGGGCCGACCTACGTCAAGCTTGGGCAATTCCTCGCCACCCGCCCCGACGTGGTCGGTAAAGTGATCGCGCACGATCTGGAAAGCCTGCAAGACAAGATGGCGCCGTTCCCGCAGGCGCAGGCGGAAGCCGCCGTGGCGGCCGCCTTCGAGCGGCCGTTGACGCAGGTCTATGCCAGCTTCGGGCCATCTGTTGCCGCCGCCTCGATCGCGCAGGTGCATCGCGCCGAAATCGAAGTCGACGGCGCCCGCAAACCGGTGGCGGTGAAAATCTTGCGCCCGGGCGTCGAGCGCCGCTTCAAGGTCGATCTCGACGCTTTCTTTTATGTCGCGCGCAAGGCGGAAGGTCTGTCGCTCGAAGCGCAGCGGCTACGGCCGGTCGAGGCGGTGGCCACGCTCGCCCGTTCGGTGACGATGGAGATGGACTTCCGCCTGGAAGCGGCCGCGCTGTCGGAGATGGCGGAGAACGCCCGCGAGGACAAGGACTTCCGCGTGCCGGTGGTGGACTGGGACCGCACCGCGCGCGAAGTGCTGACGCTGGAATGGATCGACGGCATCCCGCTCAACGACCGCGCCGCGCTCGAGGCCAAAGGTCTCGACCTGCCGGCGCTCGGCCACAAAGTGATCCAGAGCTTCCTGCGCCATGCGCTGCGCGACGGTTTTTTCCACGCCGACATGCATCCGGGCAATCTGTTCGTGGACGCCGAGGGCCGGCTGGTGGCGGTCGACTTCGGCATCATGGGCCGGCTCGGACCGAAGGAGCGGCGCTTCCTGGCCGAAATCCTGTTCGGCTTCATCACGCGCGATTATCAGCGCACCGCGCAGATCCATTTCGACGCCGGCTATGTTCCGCGCCACCATTCGGTCGAGGCCTTCGCGCAGGCGATCCGCGCCATCGGCGAGCCGATCCACAACCGCACCGCCGAAGACATCTCGATGGCCAAGCTGCTGATGCTGCTGTTCGAGGTCACCGGCCTGTTCGACATGCGCATGCGGCCGGAGTTGCTGCTGTTGCAGAAGACCATGGTGGTGGTGGAAGGCGTCGCGCGCACGCTCGATCCCAAGCTCGACATGTGGAAGACCGCCGAGCCGGTGGTGCGCGAATGGATCGAGCGCAATCTCGGGCCCATCGGCAAGCTGGAAGACGCGGCCGAGGGCGCCGGCGAGATCGGACGTTTCCTCGGTCAGGTACCGGCGCTGCTCAGCCGCGCCGGCACGCTGATCGACCAGATCGACGACATCACCCGCAACGGCCTGGTGCTGTCGCCCGAGACGGTGGAAGCCATCGGCCGCGCCGAGCAGCGGCGCAACCGCTGGACCGCGGTCGCGCTGTGGACGATCGCGGCGCTGTTGGCCTCGATGGTGTGGCTGCTGCGGTGACGGCGGCCACTACGGCTACTTGACGAAACTACTATTCGATTTTCAAGCGCGGAATGAAGGGCATCTACCAGCATTGCTCAGAGAAGCACTTGCATCGCTATCTGAGCGAATTTGATTTTCGCTACAGCAATCGCGCTGTGCTTGGCGTTGATGATTTGACCCGCGCTGATCGTGCGATGCAGGGCATCGTCGGCAAACGCTTGATCTATCGGAGAACTAGTCAAATCACGACCGCCTAAACGATTCGCAAAATCAAAGGGTTAACTAACCCCTTGATTCGTTTAGTAGAATCGACTATATAAATCGTCGGCAGTCATGCGCCGGATTTCCCCAGAGCATCCCATTGGGATGCAGGCGAGCAATCGCAATCATGGGCCGGGGGGCTGCCACTTTTATTTATATAGATCAATAAATCTCATTTGCTCCGCCGAGAGCGGAGGCATGTCAGCTAACTTCGGTACTAGCTTAACTCCGTAGCTAAAGTAATTTTTGTTTCGCCGATAAGTCACTCGCCTGAGACTTTCAGCGTATCGTGTTTCGCAATTTCCAAACCGATCCGGTTCTATTCCAGATGCGATTGACGACGTAATGATGTCAGCAATCTGCAATCCGGCGCGTGTCGAATGATCTTCGGCCCTAATGCCATCAATATCGATAACGGGCCAGTGTATTTTTACGGTTGGGTCCTGTCGCAACCGCAACAGGTATTCTCGAAAGTCAGGATAAGACATGCCACCACGGCGAGAAAAAATGATTTTTACCTGTCCACTCTCGCCAGCCCCCGCTTTTTCGTCGCGACAGAACCACGAAATGCGTTCGATAAGATAACGGGTTAGATAAAAATACAGTTGGTTTTTCTGAGTGTAAGTGCCAGGTTCAATGGTGCGTTTGTTTGATAGAACACTCATTAGGCGAAGCGGAAATTGCCCAACAGATTGGGCGGCTACAATTCGCTGCTGATGGGTCAGACCTTCAAAATGCAGGACTCGGCCTTTCTTTTCTGGCATCTTGGCAAGAATGCTATCGCGCCAACCAACGACTTCGCGTTCACGTTTGATCCGATAAACGCAGGCGGATATTACAAGCCACGATGTCTGACCGCCTTGTTGTCCAGGCTCTCGGAACTTACCTAGTCCGTCGTCGCCCGATTCATCGATAAGAGCTACGAAGCTGTGTGACATGGCTAAGAAATCTCAGAGCGAAAAATTCCGTGACAAGGCCCGCGAGTTAGAGGCTGATGAAAGCGTCGATAAGTTCGACCCTGCGCTTCGTAAGATTGCGACCGCAAAACCTGATCCGAAGACATTGGATGGAGTGGCCGATATGATCGGCCAGTCCGATCCAAGTAAGGGCTTTGGTAAGCGCCGCAAACGCGGAGACGATTAATATACTGGCTCCGGTTTCTTGGCCGGCTTGGGCAGCAGCGCCGGCAAGTATTGCAAGGCTTTTGCATCCCGCTCACGAAAATAAGCCTCGCAGCGGGTCGGCAGCCAAACCTCATGGAAGTGAGCGCGGAAGTCCGCGATCAGAGAGTTCGGATAAAGCCGCGCTTCAACAACGCGACCATCCTCATAGCGATGTAGGTAAGTTGGGAACGTCGCCGGATCGATCCCGCGATCACGCAGCCATTTTGAAAACATGCGGCCTTCCGAGATGTCGGGGACCATGCGTTCCGGCAACGTGTAGCCTTGCGCTTCCATAGGCGCGATCAACCCGTAGGTCAGCTCTTGCAGCATCGAGAAATGAGTTCGCGGAACTGCGGTCATGTTCGCGACGTAACGTCGCAAGTGATACGGCAAGCGTTCGACGATCTTCGGACCGCCTGATATCCATTCAAAGACCCATGTCGTAACCTGCACCGCAAATTGCGGGGACAACCACTGTGCAAGATGGATTGCGACCTGCGGATGGACCCATGTTCCCTGCAATTCAGGAACTCCACCACTAACTGACTGAATTAGTTCCGAGACCGGTATACCGAGGTCGGCCGAAAGGGCATCAGCAAAGTCTTTGGAGCTTTTGACTTCCCAATACCGACTCCATGGGCGATTGGCCGCCTTACACATGGCGGTCGCGTTGATGTAGCCGTCCTTAGCGCGCTGTGTGATCAGTGTATTTGCGTGCTTCCGCTGAATGAGCGGAAGCGGCAACTGCTTGTCTTCGGTAGCCATGTTCGCAACGCTTTCCTGTTGCGACCATGAAGATGTAGACAGCCCCACGCGATTCGGTTTTATATCGCGCCGTTACTGGGGGACCTGCCACATCATCGTGGCCTGGGTTGATCCAAACGGAAGAGGCGACCGTTCGCGCGGTCGCCTCTTTTGCGTAACAGCCGACTCGGCATGATCCTAGGCACATTCGGCAGCCTAAAAATTATCTAAGTTATTTCAATTAGTTATGGATTCGTAATCCACAGGCTGCGGTTCCATTTTAGATACGCAATACGATATGTTAACTATAAGTAATTGATATTATTAATAGAATCGCGCGCGGCTGACACGGTAAAAAGTTCGCCTAGTTTGTCATCGATATAGTCTCGAAGGGTTTTGATTGCACTGATTGCAATGCTATCATAATTAGCCTAAGCTACTTGAATATAGCGAATTTTTACCATGGCCTCACTCACCGTCCGACAGCTCGACGAGCGCATCAAGAAGCGGCTGCGGCTGCGCGCGGCGCGTAACGGCCGCTCGGTCGAGGACGAGGTGCGCACCATCCTGCGCGCGGCGGGGGAGGAGTCCGGGGCCGAGGCCCCGCAGCCGATCAGCCCGCCGGCGCCGCAAACGGGACGCCGCGCCGAGGCGACGCCCGCACACGACGTCAAGCGCGTACTGCTCATCGTCGGCGGCGGCATCGCCGCCTACAAGTCGCTCGATCTCATCCGCCGCCTGAAGGAGCGCGGCATCGCCGTGCGCTGCATCCTCACCAAGGCGGCCGAGCATTTCGTGACGCCGCTGTCGGCCGGCGCCATTGTCGGCGAGCGCGTGTTCACCGACCTGTTCGACCCGGCCGGCGAATTCGACATCGGCCATATTCGCTTGGCGCGCGAGGCCGATCTGATCGTGGTGGCGCCGGCGACCGCCGACCTGATGGCAAAGATGGCCGGCGGTCATGCGGACGATCTCGCCACCGCGGTGCTGCTGGCGACCACGGCGAAAATTTTGCTGGCGCCGGCGATGAAGTTGGGCCGCATGGCCGAGCCGCTCGAAATCGCCGCCGCGGTCGAGCGCTTGCTGAGCGCGAGCACGCAGCAGACGCTTGCCGGCCGGCGCGTGCTGATCACCTCCGGTCCGACGCATGAGCCGATCGACCCGGTGCGCTACATCGCCAACCGCTCGTCCGGCAAGCAGGGCCACGCCATTGCCGCGGCAGCTAGCGCCGCCGGCGCCGATGTGGTGCTGGTCAGCGGCCCGGTTAATTTGCCCGATCCGCCGGGCGTGACAATCGTGCATGTCGAGACCGCGCGCGACATGCTGCGGGCGGCCGAGCGCGCGCTGCCGGCGGATGTGGCGATCTTCGCCGCCGCGGTGGCCGACTGGCGGGTCGCCAATGCCGGTGCGCAGAAGATCAAGAAAAAAGCCGGGCAGACGACGCCCGACTTGTCGCTGGTGGAAAATCCCGACATCCTCGCCACCATCGCGCATCGCAAATCGCAGCGGCCAAAACTTGTGATCGGTTTTGCCGCCGAGACCGAGAACGTCGCCGCCAATGCCAAAGAGAAACTCGCCAGGAAGGGCTGCGACTGGATCCTCGCCAACGATGTGTCGCCGCAAACCGGGATCATGGGTGGCAACCGCAACACCATTCAGCTGGTGACGCCGGCGGGCATCGAGCCGTGGCCGCCGCAAAGCAAAGACGACGTGGCCGCGATGCTGATCGCCAGGATCGCCGACGAACTCGACGGAGACAAAGCGTGAGCGACATCGACGTCCGCATCATGCGGCTTGTGCACGGCCACGATCTGCCGTTGCCGTCCTATCAGAGCGCGCTCGCCGCCGGCCTCGATCTGCTGGCGGCGGTGCCGGCCGTGACGCCGGTGACAATCGCGCCCGGCGGCCGCGCAATGGTGCCGACCGGCATCGCGATCGCGCTTCCGGCGGGCTTTGAGGCGCAGGTGCGGCCGCGCTCCGGCCTCGCCGCGCGTCACGGTCTCACGGTGCTCAATGCGCCCGGCACCATCGATGCCGACTACCGCGGCGAAATACAGGTTCTGCTTGTGAATCTCGGCGGCGAATCGGCGAGCATCGCGCGCGGCATGCGAATCGCCCAACTGGTGATCGCGCCGGTGATCCATGCACAGCTACGCGAGGTTGCATCGCTCGACGAAACATCGCGTGGAATAGGCGGATTCGGCTCTACCGGAAGTTGAGTGGTTAAATTCATGTTTTCGGCTAGACGGCTGTGTGACTGTAGCCTACTACCGCTACAATTCGTTGCGACTGGTGCCGTCCATGCCGCTGGTGTCTCGCAAGGGCGTCCTTGCCATTGCCGCTGTGATCGATGTTGCGATCCACGCCCGTGGCCGGCCGGTGTCGGCGAAGGCGTTGGCCGCGCGCCATAGGCTTCCGCCACGCCATCTCGAACCGGTTCTGCAGGCACTGGTGCGCGGCGGCATCCTGCGCGGGACCCGCGGGCCACATGGCGGCTACGAAATCGCGCGCGAGCATAAGCGCATCACCGCCGAAGACATCCTGCGCGCCGCCGGCAGCGCCGAGGAAGCCGGCGATTCGCCGATGCCCGTCTCGGCGCTGGTCACCGATGTGGTGCGGCCCGCCTTGATCGAAGCCGAACGTGTATTCGCCGCCGCGCTCGGCCGCATCACGATCGAGGACATGGCGAAGCGGGCCGAAGCGTTGAAATAGGCGCATGACCCCGAAAAGCTTGTCCTCGACTCGATCGGGGATGGGCACCGGTTTTCGGAAAAGGTCATGCGCAGGTAAAAACTCTCGCAGCGTACCTGCTTCCGAGTCACGTTCACGGTCTGGACTCTTTCGGCACGATTCCTGTTGGGGGTAAAGTCCAGCGATTCGTGGACGATGTGGCGGACATCATCCCGCATCCCTGGGGCAGACCTGCAATGCCGGAGACGATCCGGACGGCGAACGAGAGGCTGCGTTCTCGTCCGTGGCGGGGCGGATTCCTCGCCGCCTTCGTCGTCGCACAATTTGGCATCGCACTCGGCACGCCGGCTCGTGCCGAGGCGAGCTTGGCGTCCGGCGTGCTCGACGCCGTTTCGCGCGCCGCCGCCGTGTTCGGCCGCCAGGACATCGCCACGCTCACGCTGACACTCGGACTGATCTGCTTCGCGATGCTGGCCACCATCGTGCTGATACGCACGCGCAGGGCCGCCGAACGCGTCGAATCCGCGTCGCGCGATGAAATCATGCAGCTGCATGCCGACATCGACCGGCTCAAGGCGCTGCTGCTGTCGGAGCCGCAAGTGCTGGTGGAATGGTCGGCGGCCACCGACCAGCCCAACATCATCGGCGACGCCGGCCTGGTCACGCCGGACGGCGTGACCGAACGCGTGCTCGCCTTCGGCAGCTGGCTGGAGCCGGCGGCGGCGCAGCGCATGCAGCATGCGGTCGAAACCTTGCGCAGCAACGGCCGCGGTTTCGTCATGACGCTGACCACCGCCGCCGGGCACCCGCTCGAGGCGGAAGGCCGCGCCATCGGCGGCCGCGCGGTGCTGCGGCTGCGCGACGTCAGCGGCATCGAACACGAGCTGATCGATCTGGCCACCCGGCACGACAAGCTCATGAGCGACGTCGAGACCATGAAGGCGCTGCTCGACTCGCTGCCGGCACCGGTGTGGGCGCGCGACGAGCGCGGCCGGCTGATCTTCGTGAATTCGGCCTATGCCCGCGCGGTCGAAGCCGGCGATTCGACCGATGCGGTCGCGCGCGAGCTCGAACTGCTCGACCGCGCCGCGCGCGCCGAGCTCGCCCGCGCCCATGTCACGGGCGAGGCCTTTGCCGGCCGGCTGCCGGCCATCGCCGCCGGCGAGCGCCGCATCTTCGACGTGGTCGATGCGCCGAGCGGCGCCGGCAGCGCCGGCATGGCGATCGACCGCACCGAGGTTGAGACGATGCGCGCCGAACTCGCGCGCATGATCGAGGCGCATCGCCGCGTGCTCGACCAGCTCGCCACCGGCGTCGCCATCTTCAACGTCGACCGCAAGCTCATTTTTTATAATACCGCGTTCCGCTCGCTGTTCGATCTCGATAGCGGCCTGCTCGACCAGACGCCGACCGACGCGAGCCTGCTCGACACGCTGCGCACCGCCCGCAAGCTGCCGGAAGAGCAGGATTTTCGGCTGTGGAAGCAGCAGCTCTACGAAGCCTATCGCGCGGTCGAGCCGAAGGAGCACATGTGGCATCTGCCGGACGGCCGCACGCTGCGCGTGGTCACCACGCCCAATCCGGAAGGCGGCGTCACCTATCTCTACGACGACGTCACCGAGCGGCTCGCCATGCATCGCCGCTACGACGCGCTGATCAAGGTGCAGAGCGAGACGCTCGACCATCTGGTCGAAGCGGTGGCGGTGTTCGGCAGCGACGGCCGCGTGCGGCTGCACAACCCGGCATTCCAGCGCATGTGGAAGCTCAGCCCCGAGGCGCTCGACGCCCACCCGCATGCCGAGGCGGTGACCGCCTGGACGCAGGCGCTGCATGACGACAATGCGGTGTGGCGCAATCTGCGCGCGGCGGTGACCGCCATCGACGGGCGCGAGCCGATCGCCGCGCGTATCGAGCGGCGCGACGGCATGACGATCGACATGACCACGATGCCGCTGCCGGACGGCGCCACTTTGGTCACCTTCCAGGACATCAGCGACAGCGTGAATGTCGAGCGCGCGCTGCGCGAGCGCAACGAGGCGCTGGAGGCAGCCGACGGCATCAAGATCGAGTTCGTGCACCACGTGTCCTACGAACTGCGCTCGCCGCTCACCAATATCATCGGCTTTGCGAATCTACTGGGCGATTCCGCCTTCGGCCCGCTCACCGAAAAGCAGCGCGAATATCTCGGCTACATCACGGTTTCCACCAACGCGCTGCTGGCGATCATCAACAACATCCTCGATCTCGCCACCATCGACGCCGGCGCCATGTCGCTGAACCTGGGCGAGGTCGACATCCGCGCCAGCATGGACGCGGCGGCCGAAGGCGTGCTGGACCGGCTGGTGAAGAACAATCTGAAGCTCGACATCAGCGCCGCCAGCGGCATCGGCAGCTTCACCGCCGACGAGCGGCGCCTGCGGCAGATTCTGTTCAACCTGCTGTCAAACGCGGTCGGTTTCTCGCCGGCGGGCGAGACCGTCACGCTGGCGGCCGAGCGGCAGGCCGACGCGGTGGTGTTCACGGTCACCGATCGCGGGCCCGGTATCCCGCCCGACGCCAAGGACAAGGTGTTCAACTGGTTCGAGACCGACTCGATGGGCTCGCAGCACCGCGGCACCGGGCTGGGCCTGTCGCTGGTGCGCTCGTTCGTCGAGCTGCACGGCGGCAGCGTCGCGATCGACTCCGCGCACGGCCGCGGCACCACCGTGACCTGCGTGTTCCCGGTCGCGCAGAAGGCCGAGCGGACCGCGGCGTAGAGCGATCTACACTTTTCCGTTACCAGGCGCTCTTGCAACAAAATCTACCTATGATAGCATTTACGATAACCTCTTAATCTAGGTTGTCTTCATATGCAGGACCAATTCCCCGCGATAGGTCACCGCTATCTCGTGGACTTTCAGGCGTTCCGCGTCGAACTTAATTTCGCGTCGGAAACGTCGCTGACCTACACCGGCGTGCGCCCCGACGGCAGCCACGGCGATTCCGAAACGGTGACAATTACAGTCGAGCCGATCCGCGATCAGCTTTACCTGGTCACATGGCAGGAGGCGGACAAGACCACTGTGGTCCACCTCGAAGATTATAAGAACAACACTATCATCACGAACATCACCGATGCGAACGGAAGCTTCTCGAAATTTTATGGAACGATGACGCTGATCTCATAACCACGCACAACATTTTCCGGGGGAGCCACATGTCCGAAACGAACCGATCGTCAAATCTGACGCGCCGTGAATTCGTCAGCACGGCAACCGCGGCGACCGCCGCCGCCGCGCTGCCTGGCGGCGCGGTGCTGGCGCAGACCCCGGCCAAATACCGCCGCCTGAATATTTCCGAGCCTGGTTTTCCGGTGCGCGTGCTCGACAGCTACAAGAAAGCTATTCGCGCGATGTTGGCGCTGCCGCCGACCGATCCGCGCAACTGGTATCGCAACGCGCTCGTGCACACGATGGATTGCCCGCACGGCAATTGGTGGTTCCTGGTCTGGCACCGCGGCTATATAGGTTGGTTCGAACAGATATGCCGCGAATTGAGCGGCGATCCGGACTTTACGTTGCCGTATTGGGATTGGACGAAGGAGCCGCGCGTCCCGGCCGCCATGTTCGACGACGTCCTCACGCCGGTGAACGCGGCCTACATTCCGGCGTTCAACGACTTCAAGACGGCGTTTTCGGCACCGCTCGACGGCATCTGGAACGGCCTGTCCACCGATCAGTTCAATACGCTGCTGGCCCGCGGCCTGCGGTTCCCGGCCGATCTGTGGTGGGACATCGAGAACTATCCGATGTTCTTCGACACCACCAATGCGCGCGGCCTGACGCCGCAACAGCCAGGCTTCGATACCGATACGCAAAAGGCGGTGTCGCTGCCGACCGTATTGAACGCGCTGGCACCGCGGGATTTCCTCACCTTCGGCAGCGCCAAGACCCTCAGCCACGGCAGCATCACCGGCTTTGGCGTTCTTGAACAGCAGCCCCATAACCGCGTGCACAATTGCGTCGGCGGCTTCTACATGAACCCGCGGCGCACCGGCTTCATGCAAGACAACCTGTCGCCGGTCGATCCGTTGTTCTTCTTGCATCATGCCAATATCGACCGGCTCTGGGACGTGTGGACCCGCAAACAGCAGGCCTATAAATATCCAATCCTGCCGGCGGGCGACGACCTGGTCACATGGTCGAAGGAAAAATTCTTGTTCTTCACCGACTCGAAGGGCGCGCCGGTGACCAAGACCGTCGCCGGCGACTACGCCGCCATCGGCGATTTCAACTACGATTATCAGCCCGGCTCGGGCGAGGAAGTCGTGCCGAAGGTGGCGGTGGCGGCGTTGCAGGCCGCCCGGCCGGTGCAGAGCTTCAGCGTCCAGATGACCAACAGCTCGATCGGCGCCAGCAAGCCGGCGGCCGGCAGCGTGCGGCTCTCGGATCAACTGCTCGCCGGATCCGGCGCCGCCGCGCCGGCGCTGTTCGCCAAGGTCACCATCGCCACGCTGCCGCTGGCGCATGAGCACGACTTCACGGTGCAGATCGGCAACAGCGCGAACCCAGCGGAAAACGAGACGCTGACGATTTCGATGTTCGGCCGTCACGCCATGCTCGCACCGGTCACCTTCACGGTGCCGCTGTCGGCGGCGGTCGGGAAGTTGCGGTCGAACAAGCTTCTCGCCGCCAATGCGCCGCTCAATATCCGGGTGGTCCCGCAGAAGGCGGCGATGGCGCCGATGGCGATGCGCGGGCAAGAGAGCGGCGGCGGCGCCGAAGTTCTTTCCATCGTGGTGGAGGCGCACTAGATAAACTCTATGCCCGCGCGAATGGCTTTGGTGCTGATGCTAGCGGCCGGCCTGCTGTCGGCGGCGCCCTCCAGTTTCGCCATCGCGGCCGAGCCGGACGCGGCCACGTTCGAGTTGATGCTGCCGCGCCGGGCCGCCGCCGATGAAGCGGTGTGGGCGCAGGTTCGCGTCGGCGCACTGCCGCGCGGCGCGGAGGTCACGGTCGAAACCGCTGACGGCGCGCGGCTCGGCAGCGTGTCACCATTCGGGCTCCGCAGCGCGCAGCAGGGTGCGAGCTACACAATTCCGCTGCCGGCCGGCGCGATCGTGGACGGCCGCGTACAGCTGCGCCTGCAAGTCACGCAAGCCAGCGCTGCCGCGCGCGCGCCGACGCCGAGCGAGGTCGAGGGCGTCAGTCTAATTTTTGTACCGGTCACCAAGTAGAAGGGAATGCGGCGATGATTATCGGCATGCCAGTGTACGAAGGCGCCGATCTGCTCGACGTGGCCGGCCCGCATGAAATCTTCCAGTGGATGAACGGCTCCGGCCAGGACGTCGAGGTGTGGCTGATCGCGGAAACCGCCGGCGACATCAAGACCCGCGACGGCTTCACCTTCAAAGCCTGCAAGAGCTTCGGCGACGTCGCGAAACTCGACGTGTTGTGGGTGCCCGGCGGCGACCCGGCCGCGCTCAAGCGGCTGATGAGCGGCCCCAGCCGCACCTACCTCGATTTCCTGATCAAGCAGTGCCAGACCGCGCAGTATGTCTGCTCGGTCTGCGAGGGCGCGATGCTGCTGGCGGCGGCCGGCCTGCTCGACGGCTATCAGGCGACCACGCACTGGGCGTTCATTCCGTGCCTCAAGCAGTTTCCCAAGATCAAAGTCGCCGACGGCACGCCACGTTTCGTGGTCGACCGCAACCGCGTCACCGGCGGCGGCATTTCCTCCGGCCTGGATGAGGCGCTCAAACTGGTCGAGCTGATCAGCGGCTACCAGGTCGCGCAGGCAGTCCAGCGCACCACGCAATATTATCCCGACCCGCCGGTGACCAGCGTGCTGCCGCCGGCGGTGACCTGTCCGTTCAGCTGGTAGCCGGGCGCCGGTGATTGACTGTTGCGACCTCTTTTTTATGGACTTGCACGGCGGCAGCGTCGTGATCGACTCCGCGCCCGGCCGCGGCACCACCGTGACCTGCGTGTTCCCGGTCGCGCAGGCGCAGAAGCAAAGCGCAGCTTGAGCTGCCTGAATCCGCGCTATGCGGCCAGCGGCTCGGCGCCACCCGATGGCACCAGCAGCAAGGGAAGCCGTATTCTAATGGTCGTTCCGATTGGCGCCTGTTTCGACGGCACGATCGTGCCGCCCAGCTGACGCACGAAGATCGCCACATAGTCGGACCCGCGTTTCTCGGGACTCTTCACCAAGTCCTTATCCTTCATTCCGACACCGTCATCGGAAACAATAAACTCAATTTGATCGCCGACCTGCTCTACACGCAGCATGATACGTCCGCTCCCATTCGGAAAAGCGTGTTTGATCGCGTTGGTCGTCAGCTCATTGACCAGAAGGCCGAAGGGCACGGCACGATTGGGGTCGATTTCCAGCGGCTCGGCCTCAACCTCGATTTCGATGCCCGACATGTTTCCAAGCAGGCTCGCCGACATGGTCTTGGCGATTTCGCGCAAGTAGGCGTCCACCGCGACAGTCTGGCCGCGGCTGGTTTGCGATATCAGGTCGTAAAGCTGGGCAATGGCGCCGATGCGCGCCTGCATGGTTTTATAGCCTTGCACGCACGGAGCTGCCGTCCATTTGGCTTCGTAGGCGATCAAGCCAACGATGACCTGCAAATTATTCTTGATCCGGTGCGAGATTTCGTTGGTCAAGCTCAGGGCGTCGCGCTCGCGCTGCTTGCGGTCTGTGATGTCCTCGAACACCAGAAGCATCCGTTGGGCATGGTTGCCCGGTTGAGAAATTTTCCGGGCGTTCAAGTTGAAGATACAGCGGCCGAGACCCGGAAAATCATCCTCGATCTCGAAACTTTCAATCGGCTTGTTTTCCGGCAGCACCTTCTCCATCAAATGGCGAAGCGCCGGCACGTCCCATTGATGCTGGCCTAGTTCGGAAACGCGCCGCCCATGCGTCTCCGTCTCGGTAATTCCGAACATCGTCAAAAACGCCTTGCTCGCCATCACGATCGTCATGTCGTGTTCGAGCACGACCAGGGGATCGCGGATCGTGTCAACGATACTTTGGGTCAGTCGCCAGTTGCGCTTGCTCTCGACTTCGGCAGCTTCCTTGGCACGGCGTAACATTACCGCATCGAGGACTGTCTCAATGGCTCTCTGCAGAAACGGCAGGAACTCGCCTTGTACGTCCTTGGCGACGTAATCGGCCGCACCGGCCTTCAGGGCTGCGACCGCCAAGCGGCCTTCCTGCATCGCGGTCACATAGATCACCGGCGGCGGTTCCGCCAAATTGCGAATGCGCGCCAAGGTCTCCAGCCCGTCCTGGTTCGGCATGTAATGGTCGAGGGCGACGACGTCGACGCCGCCCTGTGCGATCCGCGCAATGCCGATTGCACCGTCGGTCGCGATCTCGACGACATAACCCTGACGTTCCAAATCCTTCTGGACGAGCCGGCACAGACCGGGATCGTCATCGATGTAGAGAATGCGAGCGCGGGGTGCGGACATTAGGCCACCTCGGGAACCTGCATGACGTAAACAAACAACCCAAGCTGCTGGATCGCATTGGCGAATTTCTCATAGTCAACCGGCTTGGTGACATAGACGTTGCAGCCGAGATCGTAGCAGCGCTGGATTTCGGACTTATCATCGGTCGTTGTCAGCACCACCACGGGTGACGCTCTGAGATGCACATTCTCCTTGAGGCGTTTCAAGATATCTATGCCGGACATATCCGGTAAATTGAGGTCCAGCAGGACCAGCAACGGGCGGCCTTTGTTGACGAGACCGGTGCCATCGGAACCGAACAGGAACGCGATCGCGCTCGCACCGTCCGCAAGCGGCACGATCTCGTTATGAACTCCCGCTCGACGGAGGTTCTTCTCGATGAGGCGAGCGTGGCCTTCATCGTCTTCGACCATCGCGATTGTAATTTGTTGGGTCATGCCGTCATCTCACTTTCTGGCAGAGGTCCCCTCTTGGGCAATGTCACTTTGAATATCTTGGGCAACGTCACTTTGAATACGGAGCCGCGGTCAGGCTCACTCTCGACGTTGATCGAGCCCCCGAGGCGCCGCACAAGCGCACGCGTGTGAGCGAGGCCGATGCCATCGCCAGGCCGGTCCTGAATGCCCGATCGTCGGAACAGATCAAAGATACGCTCACGATCCTTTGCATCGATGCCGCGACCGTTGTCGTGCACCTCGTAGGTGATCGATCCATCGGATTCGGTCGCGCGGACCTCGATGCTCCCAGGCACGTCGGCCCGCAAATACTTGACCGCGTTGTCCATGAGGTTCGAGAACACCTGTTCGAGGGCGAGACGGTCGCTGGTGATCGTCGGAAGTTCTCCAATGCTGATCTTGGCGTTGACGTCCTGGGCTTGATGGGCCAATGCCTCCAAAGCAGATCGCAACAACTGCGACATGTCGATGAATTGCGGCTGAAACTGACGCTGCCCCTCGCGCGACAGCTTGAGAAGGGCGCCGATGAGACGATCCATTTTCGCAACCGACGATTTGATGAAGCTGAGTGCTTCTTCGACGTCGCTGCGCAGCGCCTCATCGCTCTCACCATCCTGCTCGCCCCCGACTTGAGCACGCAGCGCCCCGAGCCGCTCAAAGATCTGCTTCCGCCAAACGTCGAGTTCGCTGGCAAAACCCATGATATTGACGAGAGGCGAGCGCAAGTCGTGGCTGACGATGTATACAAACCGCTGAATCTCCTCATTCGCCTCGCTCAGGAGCGCAGTCTGATCGCGCAGGCGCTGATCGAGCTTTTTTTGCTCGGCTTCGACCAGCTTACGCGCGGTGTTGTCGGTACCGATCAACAGATAGCCGATGATGGCCTCCTGCGCGTCGCGCAGCGCCGTCACCGACACCACCGCCGGGAAGCGGCTGCCATCCTTGCGGATATAGGTCAGCTCGTAGATGTCCTCGATCCCGCGCGAGGCCTTGAACACC
>JACPOA010000032.1 GCA_016185205.1 Hyphomicrobiales bacterium
GATCGACCAACGGCGAAAAGCATTCTGCAAAGCGGTCCAAAATCGTCTCCTGCCAAAACGGGAGACACGTTCAGAATCAATTTTTCCTTCCCTGGCAATAGCTTGCCCCCGCACACATGCGATTCCCCTGCCTGAAAGGGGAGGGTCGCCCGCCGAAGCACTCGCGAAGGCGGGCGGGGTGGGGTCGCTCTAGTATCGCCGCAGCCGGCCCCCACCCGCCGCTCGCAAGCGGGGGAAGGATAAGAAAGAAGCGTCGCGAGTCATTGGAACAATTTCCGCCGAACGATACGATCACCCCATGCCCACCCCGACCCATAACCGCTACCCCTACTCCCCCATCACCGGGCGCCCGGTCTACGACTGGCCGGGCGGCAAGCGGCTCGCCGTCTATATTGCGCTCAATCTCGAATGGTTTTCGTTCGGCGAAGGGCTGGGCGCCGAACTGGCGCCCGGCGGGCCGCCGCCGGACGTGCTCAATTACGCCTGGCGCGACTACGGCAACCGCGTCGGCGTCTTTCGCCTCGCCGAACCGTTCGCCGAGCTGAAGCTGCCGGTGTCGCTGCTGGTCAATTCCGAAATGCTCACGCAGGCGCCGCAGACGCTCGCGGCCTTCCCCGGAGCCGACATCGTCGGCCATGGCCGCAGCAATTCCGAACGCCAGGGCACGCTCGACGAGACGCAAGAGCGCGCGTTGATCGCCGAGGCCACGCGCGCGCTCGATCGGCATTGCGGTGCGCCGCCGCGCGGCTGGCTCGGGCCCTGGATCTCGCAGTCGCCTGTCACGCCCGACCTGCTGCAGGAGGCCGGCTATACGTATTTGCTCGACTGGTGCCACGACGACCAGCCAGTGTGGATGACGACGCGCAAGGGCCGCATTCTGTCGGTGCCCTATCCGCAGGAGCTCAACGACATTCCGCAGATCGTGGCGCGCAAGCGCGAGGGCTCTGACTTTGCCGACATGATCGTCGATGCCTTCGACGTCATGCATGAGGAATGTGCCTGCCGCCCGCTGGTGATGGGCATCGCGCTGCATCCCTACATCGTCGGCCAGCCGCACCGCTTCAAACACCTCAAGCGCGCGCTCAAGACGATCGTCTGCCAGGCCGACAGCCGCGTGTGGTTCACCACGTCAGGCGAGATCGCCAAGCATGCGACGCAGCTTCCCGCCGGCACAGTGCCGTAGGGTGTGCGCCCAATCATGAGCAGCGATCTTCCGGGATTTTTCAAGGTACTGAAATGCCGACGGCCATGCCACCTCTTCTCGACAATAAGAACCCATCGTCGCCGTCGGTTTTTGCACCCGCCGCACTCCTGCGCGAAGCGCGGCGGCAAAAAGGCCTCGCCGCGGTCGATGTGCCGCCCGTCTGTATCTTGGATCCCGACGGCGACATCGTGCGCCGGCTGAGGGGCACGGGTCGGGCGCAGGCCTTTGCGGGTTGGCCCTGCTACCACACGGCGCTCGATATCTTCACGCTTGCCGGTCAAACTCTCGGGATTGTTGGCTGCGCAGTCGGCGCACCTTTCGCCGTCCTGGTTGCGGAAGAGCTGTTCGCAAGCGGCTGCCGCTTGTTGGTGAGCCTGACATCCGCCGGTCAGATCACTCTGGCGAGGCCGACCCCTTATTTTGTGGTCATCGACCGCGCCCTCCGCGACGAGGGGACGAGCTATCACTATGCGGCGCCGTCGGAATATGGCGAAGCGGACCCGCGCCTGATAGCGATGGCCGTGGAAGCGCTGGCGAAGAAAAATCTGCCTGCCATCGTTGGCTTAAGCTGGACGACAGATGCGCCATTTCGAGAAACCGCAGAGGCGATCGAATCGGCTCGATCGAAAGGCGTGCTTGCCGTCGAAATGGAAGCCGCCGCTCTTTATACGTTCGCGCGCGCCAAGAATAAAAATGTTCTTTGCCTTGCCCACGTCACCAATAGCATGGGCCAAGACGGGCAAGACTTTGAAAAGGGAGAAGCCGACGGCACCGCCGATGCATTGGCAATAATTGAAGCCATCGCGACACAATTTTCCAACCATGATATCATCGTGTGATCTCCGTGATGCAGCTTGAATCCAAACTGACTTGCCCCCGATGCGGGCACCAATCGGTCGAGCAAATGCCGACCGATGCGTGCCAGTTCTTCTATGTCTGCAAGGGTTGCGGCGAGAAGCTTAAACCGCTGCCGGACGATTGCTGCGTGTCCTGTTCTTACGGATCGGTGCCGTGCCCGCCGGTTCAGCAAAATAAGTCTTGCTGTTCGTGACGGCCGGCCAGGCCGACGGCATGGTGTGGTTCACCATCACGGGCGAGATCGCCAAGCATGCGGCGCAGCTTCCCGCCGGCACGATGACTTAGGGCATGGACGCGTAAACGCACAGCCAATCTCCGCTGTAGGTGTCAGAGCGGACATCGGCAACCGCTGACTGCTCACGGAGGGCCATATTGACTTGACAGCCTTTGCGTGTTGCTCGATAACAACACCCGCAAGTCTTCATTCGCAATCCCGATAAGAGCCCGCTCACTCCCTCGACTTCATCATGGCGATTTGGCAGCCTGACGCAGGCTAGTCCGTTTGGGGGTCGTGCCATGGGCGTGCGTGTGTCGGCGTTGTCGGTTGTGGTTTGTTGCGGAGTCATCGGGGTCATCTTTCCCGTCGCGTCGGCACAAGCGGCTGATATGCCCACCAAGGCGCCGCATGTCGGTTGCGTGCAGGCGGTGGATGGCATCAACGGCAAGCTCGCCGGACTTGGCGGCTCGTTCGCCAACAAGGGAATCTACGGCGCTCTCGGCTCGCTGGCGCTGCCGCTCGGCTGCGAGTTCGGCGTCCAGATCGACGGCTCTGCCGGCAGCTTCGATAAGCGCTTCCTCGGCTCCGTCGCCGGCCATTTTTTCTGGCGCGATCCGGCCAAGGCGCTGGTCGGCCTGTACGGCTCCTCCACCTATTGGAACCAACTCGGCGGCGTGCGCGCCAACCACGTTGGCCCGGAAGCCGAATGGTACATGGGGCGCTGGACGCTGCAGGGCGTGGCCGGTGTCGAATGGGGCAACACAACCTCGGGCATCGTCGGTGATCTGATCCAGACCTACGACATCAAGACCCGGTTCTTCGATCAGGTGAACCTCAACTATTACCTGCAGGACAATTTCAAGGTGTTTGTCGGCCACCGCTATCTCGTCGGCAAGCATGCGCTGGCGCTCGGCGGCGAGTACGGCATCCCGATGAGCCGGGGCGTCATGACCGCGCTGTTCGCGGAAGCGCGCCTCGGCGAAGGCGACTTCCACGGCGTTTGGGGCGGCGTGCGGTTCTACTTCGGCCAGAAGGACAAGACGTTGATCCGCCGTCACCGCGAGGACGATCCGACCGATTGGGGCGGCGGCTTCGGCAACGGCATCCACAATGGCGGCAGCACGACGCCGAACTGTCCGACCGCGCCTCCACCCCCTGATCCTGTATTTTCTAGCTTCATTGCGAGCAGCTGCCCGCTCTAATAGACAATGCTGAATGTCTGCAGCCGATACTTCAGCTCGCAGACCTCGCGCGTCCGCGCGCCGAAGATTGGCCTGCATTGCGCCGCGTGCTAGCGCTTGGCGATGGCCGTCATCTTGCCGCTCACCGAAGCCGCCGAACATTTTGCGCCGCGCGGGGCGCTGATCGGGCTCGACCTCGGCAGCAAGACCATCGGCGTGGCGGCGAGCGATCCCGACCGCCGGCTGGCGACCGGGGTGACCACCCTCGCGCGCAGCAATTTCACCGCCGATGCGGCCAAAGTGCTGGCGCTGGCCGCCGAGCGCTCGGCCTGCGGCTTCGTGCTCGGCCTGCCGATCAACATGGACGGCTCGGAGGGCCCGCGCGCGCAATCGACCCGCGCCTTCGCGCGCAATTTCGCCAAGCTCACGGATTTGCCGATCGCGCTGTGGGACGAGCGGCTGTCAACGGCGGCGGTCGAGCGCGGATTGATCGCCAACGATGTCAGCCGCGCCAAGCGTGCGGCTGTTATCGACGAACATGCGGCCATGTTCATCCTGCAAGGCGCGCTCGACCGGTTGTCGCGGTTGTAAAAAAGAGGCCGCTCCGAAAAGCGGCCTCCTTCAGTATGTCGTTCGCGTGGTTAGCGTTGCGAATTGATCGAATCGTCGCGGCCGTTCGAATAGCTCCGGTAACCGTAGCGGTACGCGGGCGCCGGCTCGTAGGCATAGGGTTCGACATAGACCGGAGCGGGTTCGTAAGCGTAACCCGACTCATAGGCGTAACCCGGCGCGTAGCCGTAGCTTGGGCCGTAATAGCCGTTGTTGTACGAACTGGCTACCGCCGCGCCTACCAGTGCACCGGCGCCAAAGCCGATTGCCGCGGCGGCGTTACGGCCCTCACGAGCCTGGCCCGGGGTCGCCGCAGCTAACGCAAGCGTGCCCGCCAAGGTCGCCGCAGCAGCATATTTCAAAATCGTCGTTTTCATGGTGCCTCCTTATTGCCCGGGGTCCGGGCGTTCTACGCATCAACCTGGGAACACCCGATCAGTTCCGAAATGCCGCGCTGGCGGCTTCACGATGACGTGGGCCACCGGACACATTTGCGCCACGTTAAGGCAGCCGCGCAGCGACTGTGGATCGCGCGCAATACCCTTGCCGGGAGCGGAACTTGCGCTTATAGACCTGCCTTTAATGACCATCGCGCCGAAACCCTCCTTCGTCCTCAGCCATCGGCATCTGTTGGGGATCGAGGGGCTATCGCGCGGCGATATTGTCGGCCTGCTCGACCTCGGCGAGGAATTCGTCGAACTCAATCGCCAAGTCGAGAAAAAGCGCACCTCGCTGCGCGGCCGCACCCAGATCAACCTGTTCTTCGAAGTCTCCACCCGCACGCAGGCCTCGTTCGAGCTCGCCGGCAAGCGGCTGGGCGCCGACGTGATGAACATGTCGGCCTCCTCCTCGTCCATGCGCAAAGGCGAGACGCTGATCGATACCGCGATCACGCTCAACGCCATGCATCCCGACATTCTGGTGGTGCGCCACCAATCCTCCGGCGCGGTCGAACTGTTGGCAAGCAAGCTCGACTGCTCGGTGATCAATGCCGGCGACGGTGCCCATGAACACCCCACCCAGGCGCTGCTCGACGCCCTCACCATCCGCCGCAACAAGGGCCGCATCGAAGGCCTGCTGGTGGCGATCTGCGGCGACATCCTGCATTCGCGCGTGGCGCGCTCCAACATCATCCTGCTCAACCAGATGGGCGCGCGCGTGCGCGTGGTCGCCCCGTCGACGCTGCTGCCGACCGGCATCGAGCGCTTCGGCGTCGAAGTCGCGCGCGACATGCGCGAGGGCTTGAACGGCGCCGATATCGTGATGATGCTGCGGCTGCAGCGCGAACGCATGAACGGCTCCTACGTGCCCTCGGTGTCGGAATATTTCCACTACTGGGGCCTCGACGAGAAGAAGCTCGCCTACGCCAAGCCGGACGCGATGGTGATGCATCCGGGGCCGATGAACCGCGGCGTCGAGATCGACTCCATCGTCGCCGACGGCGTGCAGTCGCTGATCCGCGAGCAGGTCGAGATGGGCGTGGCCATCCGCATGGCGGTGCTGGAAGCGCTGTCGAGGAATTTGCCGAATGCGTAGTAACTCGTCATTCCGGGACGGCGCGAAGCGCCGGACCCGGAATCCAGAGACAAGCGCAAAATGCCTATCTGGATTCCGGATTCGCTCGCGGAGCCTGTCATCGGGCCGCGCTTCGCGCGGACCCGTTGGCTCGCGCCCCGGAATGACAGGGTGGGATGAATGATGCTGTCTGACCGCCGCCCGATCCTGTTCGCCAATGCCCGGATCGTCGATCCGTCGCGCGATCTCGACATCGTCGGCGACCTGCTGATCGCCGACGGCGTGATCCGCGAAGCCAAGAAAGGCATCGGCGCGGCCGGCGTGCCGGAAGGCACCGATGTCATCGATTGCCGCGGCAAGCTGATCGCGCCGGGGCTGGTCGACATGCGCGCCTTCATCGGCGAGCCTGGCGCCGGCCATCGCGAGACTTTTGCTTCTGCCAGCCAGGCGGCGGCGGCCGGCGGCGTCACCACCATCATCTGCCAGCCCGACACCTCGCCGGTGATCGACGATCCGGCCACCGTCGATTTCGTGCTGCGGCGCGCGCGCGACACCGCGATCGTGCATGTGCACCCGATGGCCGCCATCACCAAGGGCCGCGAAGGCAGCGAGATGACCGAGATCGGCCTGCTCAAGGCCGCCGGCGCGGTCGCTTTCACCGACGGCGAGAAATCCGTCACCAATGCGCAGGTTATGCGCCGCGCGCTCACTTACGCGCGCGACTTCGACGCGCTGATCGTGCATCAGACCGAGGACCCCGACCTGATCGGCGACGGGGTGATGAACGAAGGCGAATTCGCCGCCCGGCTCGGGCTCCTGGGAATTCCGACAGCCGCCGAAACCGTGATGCTGGAACGCGACCTGCGGCTGGTGGCGCTGACCGGCGGGCGCTATCACGCGGCCTCCGTCACCTGCGCGGACTCGCTCAGCGTGCTGGCGCGTGCCAATGAGGCCGGCCTGAAGGTCAGCGTCTCGGCCTCGATCAACCACATCACGCTCAACGAAAACGACATCGGGCCCTATCGCACCTTCCTCAAGGTGACGCCGCCGCTGCGCGCCGAAGACGACCGCAAGGCGCTGGTCGAAGCGCTCGCGCGCGGGCTCATCGATGTGGTGATGTCGGATCACAATCCGCAGGACGTCGAGGTCAAGCGGCTACCGTTCGCGGAAGCCGCCTCCGGCGCCATCGGGCTGGAGACCATGCTCGCCGCCGGTTTGCGGCTGGCGCATAGCGGCGAAATCGAGCTGATCACGCTGCTGCGCGCGATGTCGACGCGGCCCGCGCAATTGCTGGGCTTGCCCGGCGGCACGCTCAAGAGCGGCGCGCCCGCCGACCTGATCGTGGTCGACACCGAGGTGCCGTGGGTGGTCGACCCGACCGAGCTCAAATCGAAGTGCAAGAACACGCCCTTCGACGAAGCGCGCATGCTCGGCCGCGTGGTGCGCACCATCGTGGCCGGGCGTACCGTCTATGAATACGTATGAGCGCCGCGCTCGTCTTAGTTCTCGCCTCGATCTTCGGCTATCTGCTCGGCTCGATCCCGTTCGGCCTGCTGCTGACGCGCGCCGCTGGCGGACCGGACGTGCGCACCATCGGCTCCGGCAATATCGGCGCCACCAATGTGCTGCGCACCGGCCGCAAGGGGCTGGCCGCCGCGACGCTGCTCTGCGACATGCTCAAGGGCGCGATGGCCGTGCTGGCGGCCGCGCATGTTGCCGGCGCCGAGGCGGCGCTGTTGGCAGGCCTCGGTGCTTTCCTCGGCCATCTGTTTCCGGTCTGGCTGAAGTTCAAGGGCGGCAAGGGTGTCGCCACTTACATCGGCGTGCTGCTGGGTCTCGCTTGGCCGGCCGCCCTCATCTTCTGCGCGATCTGGCTTGGCGTCGCGGCGGTGAGCCGTTACTCCTCGCTCGCCGCTTTGATTGCCAGCGCCCTGACGCCGGCAACGCTGTGGCTGCTGGGCCAACCCGGGATCGCCGCGCTGTTTCTGCTGCTGAGTGCGCTGCTGTGGATCATGCACCGCGCCAATATCGGCCGCCTGCTCAAGGGCAGCGAGGGCAAGATCGGGGCTAAATCCACCTCCTGATTAAGACTTTAGGTTGTATTTTGTCGCACCCGGTTGTAGTGCGCCACGCGCTGGGCGATGCTTACGCCTGCGGGTGGACGGGGGACGGCGGTGAGCGAAGCGTTAAGACTGAGCGAGGAGCAGCGGCTCGACTGGCTGCGCCTCATCCGCAGCGACAATGTCGGCCCGCGCACCTTCCGCGACCTGGTCAATTATTACGGCGGCGCGCGCGGCGCGCTCAATGCCCTGCCCACGCTGGCCCGCCGCGGCGGCGCCTCCGGCACGCGCATCTGCTCGCGCGCGGATGCCGAAACCGAATTGAAAGCGTGCCGCGCGCGCGGCATCGAACTGGTCGCGCTCGGCGAGCCGGATTACCCCGCCCGCCTGACGATGATCGACGATGCGCCGCCGCTGCTGGCGGTGCGCGGCAAGCTCGCCATCCTGGCGCGTCCGCTGGTCGCCATTGTCGGCTCGCGCAACGCCTCCGCCGCCGGCGTGAAATTCGCCGAGCGGCTGGCACGCGAGCTGGGCGAGGCCGGCTACGGCACCGTGTCGGGACTGGCGCGCGGCATCGATGCCGCCGCGCATCGCGCCAGTCTGTCGACCGGCACCATCGCGGTGCTGGCCGGCGGCCACGCGCGCATCTATCCGGCCGAGCATGTCGACCTGCTCGACCAGATCGTCACTGAGGGCGCCGCGGTGTCGGAAATGCCGCTCGCCTGGGAGCCGCGCGCGCGCGACTTTCCTCGCCGCAACCGGCTGATCTCCGGGCTCTCGGTCGGCGTCGTCATCGTCGAAGCGGCGCGCCGCTCCGGCTCGCTGATCACGGCGCGGCTCGCCGGCGAGCAGGGCCGCGAAGTGTTCGCGGTGCCCGGCTCCCCGCTCGACCCGCGCGCCGAAGGCACCAACGGCCTGCTCAAGCAGGGCGCCACTTTGGTCACCGAAGCCGCCGACGTGATCGCGGTGCTCGAGCCGATCCTCGGCCGCGGCCTCGATCTGCCGGCGCAAAAACTGGAGCAGGCGCCCGCGCACGAAGCGCCGCTCCCGCTCGACAGCGAGCCGGCCGAGGACGAGCGCAGCCGCATCATCGCGCTGCTCGGGCCGACGCCCTCGGCGATCGACGATCTGGTGCGCCTATCGCGCACCTCGCCCGCGATCGTGCGCACCGTGCTGCTGGAACTCGAAATCGCCGGCCGGCTGGAGCGCCACGGCGGCGCATTGGTATCGCTGCTATAACGTGTCATACGATTCCCGACCAACGGAACCGTCTCACATGTTCAGCCGTTTCGCCGCACTGATGGTCGCCCTCGCGTTGCTTGGCGCACCCGCGCAAGCGCAGGAGCAAAGCTTCGCCGCCTTCCAGGCCGAGCTGTGGCCGGATGCGCAGGCCAAGGGCATCACGCGCGCCACTTTCGATCTCGCGCTCAGTGGCGTCACGCCCGATCCGCGCGTGATCGCGGCCACCAAGCGGCAGCCGGAATACGGCAAGCCGGTCGGCGCCTATGTCAACGATATCGTCTCGCAAGGGCGCATCACGCGCGGCCTGGCCAAGGCCAAGGAATGGTCGCAAATTTTCGACGCGGTCGAGAAGAAGTTTCAGGTCGAGCGCTGGGTGCTGCTCGCGCTCTGGGGCATGGAGACCGACTACGGCGTCGCCAAGGACAAGTGGGACGTGTTCCGCTCGCTCGCCACCTTGGGCTATGTGAAATATCGCCATCCTTATTTCCGCAACGAGCTGCTGGTGGCGATGCGCATCATGCAGGACAACCGTTTCGGGCGCGACCAGATGGTGAGCTCCTGGGCCGGCGCCATGGGCCAGAGCCAGTTCATGCCGTCGAACGTCGTGGATTACGCGATCGACTTTTCCGGCGACGGCAAGCGCGACCTCTGGAACAACGTGCCGGACATGCTCGGCTCCACCGGCAACTATCTGCACAAGTGGAAATGGAAGCACGGTCTGCCATGGGGCTTCGAGGTCAGCGTGCCCACGGGCTTCGATTATATGAAAAGCCACGCCGGTTACGCCGAATGGGCCAAGCTCGGCGTTCGCCGCGTCGACGGCAAACCGTTTCCCAAGACCGGCGAAGGCATTATATTTTTCCCGAGCGGAGCCAAAGGCCCGGCCTTCATCGTCACCGAAAACTATCCGGTGCTGATGGAGTACAACAACTCGGATGCCTATGCGATTTCGGTCGGCCATCTCGCCGACCGGCTGCAAGGCGGCGCGCCGATCAAGGCCACATGGCCGGCCGACGATCGCCCGCTGTCGCGCGACGCCCGCGTCGCCTTGCAGAAGAGATTGGCCGCGCTCGGCTACAAGGTGAACGAGTTCGAGGGCCATGTTGACTTCGACTTGCGCGACAACATCCGCGCCGAACAGAAAAAATTCGGCATGTTGCCGGACGGCAATCCGACCACGGTGCTGCTGGAGAAGCTTGGGGTGACGCCGGCAAAATGAGCGCATGATCCCGAAAAGTGGGAACCGGTTTCCTGCCTTCGCGAAGCCCGCTTCGGCGGGCGAAGGAAGGTCGGAAAAGATCATGCGCAAGCAAAATATCAGGGAGGCGCGCGTCAGGTCCGCCGGCCGTTCGGCTGGTGGCCGTTGCGTGAGCTGCTTTCGGCCTCGAGCCGAACCATTTCGAGCAGATAGCCAAGGGTGTCGAGTCCGGTACGCCGTGCCATCGAGGCGAGATCCGCCGACATCGTCGCTACGTAACTGGCTACCGCCGTGCTGTTACCGGGTTCTTGAGTTTGGTCGGCCATTGTCATTCCACGCCAGGTCGATAGCCGGCAACGCTGAACGTCGTGCGTTCCCCCAAGTAAAAATACACAGTCCGTTGCAAATAGTAATCTTTTTAATAGTATAATAACAAAATACATCTTTTGGTTGTATCCGGGGGTAATCCGGCCGCCTTCATGCCCCAATTGGCTGTTTCTAAACGCCTTCGGAACTACCTTGATTTGACAGCAAGGGTCACCTTCCCCATGTTCCGGCCGACGCATACGGCCGATTCCGCCTTGATTCGGCGTCGTCCTGGCGGCTAACCCATTGGATTCTCATGAAAGTTGTCGTTGTCGAGTCGCCGTCCAAGGCGAAGACGATCAACAAGTATCTTGGCCCCGGCTTCGAGGTGCTGGCCAGTTTTGGCCATATCCGCGACCTGCCGGCCAAGGACGGATCGGTCGACCCCGACGACAATTTCAAGATGCTGTGGGAAGTCGATCCGCAGTCGCAGAAGCGCGTCAACGATATCGCGCATGCGCTCAAGAAGGCCGACACCCTCATTTTGGCGACCGACCCCGACCGCGAGGGCGAAGCCATCTCCTGGCACGTGCTGGAGGCGCTCAACGAAAAGCACGCGCTGAAGGACCAGAAGGTTGAGCGCGTCGTCTTTAACGCCATCACCAAGCAGTCGGTGACCGAGGCGATGAAGCATCCGCGCGCCATCGACGGCGCACTGGTGGACGCCTATCTGGCGCGCCGGGCGCTCGACTACCTGGTCGGCTTCACGCTCTCGCCGGTGCTCTGGCGCAAGCTGCCGGGCGCGCGCTCGGCCGGCCGCGTGCAGTCGGTGGCGCTGCGGCTGGTGTGCGACCGCGAGCTGGAGATCGAGAAATTCATCAAGAAAGAATACTGGTCGATCGTCGCCAAGCTGGCGACGCCGCGCGGCGACGCCTTCGAGGCGCGCCTGGTGGCCGCCGATGGCCAGAAGTTTCAGCGGCTCGACATCGGCTCCGGCAAACAGGCCGAGGACCTGAAAACTGCGCTCGAAGGCGCGAGCTTCACCGTCGCCGCCGTCGAAGCCAAACCGGCGCGCCGCAATCCGCCGCCACCCTTCACCACCTCGACCATGCAGCAGGAGGCCAGCCGCAAGCTCGGCTTCGCGCCGGCCATCGCCATGCGACTGGCGCAGCGGCTGTATGAAGGCGTCGAGCTCGACGGCGAGACCACCGGCCTCATCACCTATATGCGCACCGACGGCATCGACATGGCGCCGGAGGCGATCGCCGATATCCGCGCCATGATCGGCAAGAACTACGGCAAGGAATACGTGCCGGGCTCGCCGCGCACCTATCAGAACAAGTCGAAGAACGCGCAGGAAGCGCACGAAGCGGTGCGCCCGACCGACCCCCACCGCACGCCCGACCAGGTGGCGAAATATGTCGACCGCGATCAGGCCCGGCTCTACGAGCTGATCTGGAATCGCGCGGTGGCGAGCCAGATGGAATCCGCCGAACTCGAACGCACCACCGTCGACATCGTCGCCAAGAATCAAACACCGAACGGCGCGCGCTCAATCGAGCTGCGCGCCAGCGGCCAGGTGGTGAAGTTCGACGGCTTCCTGACGCTCTATCAGGAAGGCCAGGACGAGACGCCGGAAGACGAAGAGTCGAAACGGCTGCCGGCGATGGCGGAAAACGAGGCGCTCGCCAAGCAGGGGATCGAGGCCTCGCAGCATTTCACCGAACCGCCGCCGCGCTTTTCCGAAGCAGCTTTGGTCAAGCGCATGGAGGAGCTCGACATCGGCCGGCCGTCGACCTACGCCTCGATCCTGCAGGTGCTGCAGGACCGCGGCTATGTGCGCATCGACAAGAAACGGCTCATTCCGGAAGACAAGGGCCGCGTCGTCGTCGGCTTTCTCGAGAGCTTCTTTGCGCGCTACGTCGAATACGATTTCACCGCCTCGCTGGAAGAGCAGCTCGATCGCGTTTCCAACAATGAGATGAACTGGAAAGAGGTGCTGCGGGAGTTCTGGACCGGCTTCATCGGCGCGGTCAACGACATCAAGGAACTGCGCATCACCCAGGTGCTCGACGCGCTTAACGATCTGTTGGAGCCGCACATCTTTCCGGCGCGCGCGGACGGCGGCCCAGTGCGGCAATGCCCGACCTGCGCCACCGGTCAACTCTCGCTCAAAGTCGGCCGCTTCGGCGCCTTCATCGGCTGCTCGAACTATCCGGAATGCACCCACACCCGGCAGATGACGCCGGGAGCCGGCGGCATGCAGAGCACGAAAGTGCTCGGCACCGACCCGGTCAGCAATCTCGAAGTGACGCTACGCGGCGGACGTTTCGGGACCTATCTGCAACTGGGCGAAGAGATCAAGGCGCCCAAGCGTAAGAAAGGCGAGAAGAAGGACCCTGATGCGCCCAAATCTGAAAAGATATTGCCGGTGAAGCCCAAGCGCGCCAGCCTGCCGAAGGGCGTGGCGCCCGAGGACATCGATCTTGAGAAAGCGCTGGCGCTGCTCTCACTGCCGCGCGAGGTCGGCAAATCGCCGGAAGACGGCGAGCCGATCCTGGCCGGCGTCGGACGTTTTGGTCCGTATGTAAAACATGGCAAGGTCTACGCCAGCCTGGAAGACGGCGACGACGTGCTCACCGTCGGCCTCAACCGCGCCGTCACGCTAATCGCCGAGAAGATCGCCAATCCGAAAAAGGGCCGTCGCTTCGGCGCCGATCCCGGTAAGACACTGGGCGAGCATCCCGACAAGGGCGGTGCGATCGTGGTCAAGAACGGCCGCTACGGCCCCTATGTCAGCCACAACGGCGTCAACGCCACGCTGACCGGCGACAAGACACCCGAGACCGTGACGCTCGACGAAGCCATCGTCCTGCTCGACGCGCGCGCCGCCATGATGGGAAATTCTCCGAAGGGCCGCCGCGCCGCCGGCCGCAAGCAGGGCTCGGCCAAGAAGGCCGCGGCCAATCCCGACGCCCGAGCCAAAAAGCCGGCCGCCGCCAAGCCGAAAAAGCCGGCCGTTGCCGCCAAGGCGCCGCGCCGGCCCAAGGCCACGGCCGCCGAGTAGCTGGCGAACGACGTGCCCGCGCATTACATTTATATTTATTGGCGCCTATTCGGCGCAGGAATTAGCTATTGAACAAACCACCTAAACGAACGCCTTCCCTCCCCTCCAAGGCCGACCTTCTCGCCTTCATCGGCAAACAGCGCGGCAAGGTCGGCACCCGCGAAATCGCCCGCGCCTTCGGCCTCAAGAACGCGGCGCGCGCCGACTTGAAGCGCATGCTGCGCGAACTCGCCGACGAGGGCGCGGTCGAGAAGAAACGCAAGAAGCTGCATCACGCCGGCACCCTGCCCTCCACCGTGCTGGCCGACGTGGTCGCGCGCGACGCCGACGGCGACCTCATCGCCACGCCCGACGAATGGGACGAGGAAGCGCACGGCCCGGCGCCGAAAATCCGCATTGCTTTCGCACGCAAGGCGCGGCCGGGCGAGGCCGCCGGCATCGGCGACCGCGTGCTGCTGCATGTCGAGGAGACCGAGGAGGACGGCGGCATCCGCCATCGCGGCCGCCTCATCAAGATCATCGACCGTCCCAAGCAGCGCGTGCTCGGCATCTTCCGCAAAACCGCGCATGGCGGCGGCCGGCTGGAGCCGGTCGACAAGAAGATGCTCGGCAAGGAGCTTGCCATTCCGGCCGGCGCCACCGCCGACGCGCAGGACGGCGACTTGGTCGCGGTCGAGACCTCCCGTGCTCCGCGTTTGGGCCTGCCGACCGGCCGCGTGGTGGAGAAGCTCGGCTCGCTGTCGAGCGAGCGAGCGGTCAGTCTGATCGCCATCCATGCGCATACAATCCCGCATGTGTTCCGCCGCGAAACTTTGATCGAGGCGGACAGCGCCAAGCCGGCGACGCTCGCCGGGCGCGAGGACTGGCGCAGGGTGCCGTTCGTGACCATCGATCCGCCCGACGCCAAGGATCACGACGACGCCGTGCACGCGGAAGCCGACCCGGCCGCGACCAATCGCGGCGGCTTCATCGTCAGCGTGGCGATTGCCGACGTCGCGCATTACGTCACGCCCGGCTCCGCGCTCGACCGCGAAGCTTTGGTGCGCGGCAATTCGGTCTACTTTCCCGACCGCGTGGTGCCGATGCTACCCGAGCGCATTTCCAACGACCTGTGCTCGCTGCGGCCGCGCGAGGACCGCGCCGCCTTGGCGGTGCGCATGGTGATCGGCGCCGACGGGCGCAAGCGCTCGCACACCTTCCACCGCATCATGATGCGCTCGGCGGCGCGGCTGTCCTACGAGCAGACCCAGCTCGCGATCGGCGGGCGCAGCGACGAGGACAGCGACGCGCTGGTCGGCCCGGTGCTCACGCCGCTCTACGCCGCCTACGAAGCGCTCAAGCGCGCGCGCGCCGAGCGGGGCCCGCTCGATCTCGATCTACCGGAGCGCAAAATCCTGCTCAAGGCCGACCACACCGTCGACCGCGTGGTCATCCCGGAGCGGCTGGAGGCCAACCGGCTGATCGAGGAATACATGATCCTCGCCAATGTCGCCGCCGCCGAGACGCTCGAGAAAGCGCGCATCCCGCTGATCTACCGCGTGCATGACGAGCCGGGCATCGAGAAGGTCAACGCGCTGCGCGAATTCCTCGCCACTTTGCAGATCCCATTCGCCAAAGCCGGCGCGCTGCGCCCGGAAGCGTTTAACCGCATTCTCGCACAAGTGAAAGGCGGCGATCGCGAGCAGTTGGTGAACGAAGTGGTGCTGCGCAGCCAGGCGCAGGCCGAATACGCGGCGGAGAATTACGGACATTTCGGACTGAACCTGCGCCGCTACGCGCATTTCACCTCGCCCATTCGCCGTTATGCCGACCTGATCGTGCATCGCGGGCTGATCCGCGCGCTCAAGCTCGGGCGCGACGGCCTGCCCGACTCCGCCGACCTGGCGTTGCTGTCGGAAATCTCCGCGCAGATTTCCGCCACCGAGCGCCGCGCCATGCTGGCCGAGCGTGAGACCAAGGACCGGCTGATCGCGCATTTCCTCGCCGACCGCATCGGCGCCACATTCGAGGGCCGCGTCTCCGGCGTGCACCGCGCCGGCCTGTTCGTGAAGCTGAACGAGACCGGCGCCGACGGCTTCGTGCCGGCGCGCACCATCGGCGATGAATATTTCCGTTATGACGAGGCCGGCCACGCCATGGTCGGCTCGCACTCGGGCGAAACCTACCGGCTCGGCGACCGCGTCAGTGTCAAGCTGGTGGAAGCCGCGCCCATTGCCGGCGCGCTGCGTTTCGAGCTGTTGTCGGAAGGGCGCCCGGGCCGCCCGCAACGATCGCCCCGGCGCGACGAGCACCGCAACCATTATCGCCCGCGCGGCAAGAAAAGCAGCAAGCAACGGAAGAAATGATGACCGACCAAGTACAAGATTTTCTCCGCCGCATGGCCATGGTCGAGCGCGACCTGACCAATCCGGTGGTCGAGCCGCGCGACGCGGCCACCCTGATCCTGATCGACCGCTCCGGGCCTGCGCCGAAAGTGCTGCTTGGCCGCCGCCATCAGGATTCCAAGTTCATGCCGGGCAAGTTCGTGTTTCCCGGCGGCCGCACCGAACCGCTCGATCGCGCCATGCCCGCGGCAAGCGAGCTGCATCCCGATGCGCAGGCCAAGCTCCTGGTGCGCGTGAAGGACGCCTCGCCCGATTTTGCCCGCGGCTTTCCACTCGCCGCCGTGCGCGAGACCGCCGAGGAAACCGGCTTGCTGCTCGGCGCCAAGCGCGACGCGCCGCCGGCCACGCCCGGCGGGCTGTGGGAGGAGTTCGCCAAGGCGCGCGTGCATCCCGATTTAGGCCAGATGTATTTCGTGGTGCGCGCCGTCACGCCGCCCGGCCGCCAGCGCCGCTTCGACACCCGCTTCTTCACCACCGACGCCTCCTCGATCGCCCATCGCATCGAGGACGTGGTGGGGCCGCAATCGGAACTGGTCGAATTGATCTGGGTGCCGCTCGACCAGGCGAAGAGCTACGACATGCCCATCGTCACCGGCGTGGTGCTGGACGAACTGGCCAACCGGGTCGCCGCCGGCATGGCGCACGACCTGCCGGTGCCGTTCTACTACATGGAGAACGGCAAGTTTTTCAGGGAGCTGCTGTAAAAACCGCGCTTTCTTGACATTTCCCGCTTTGCCGCTAGGTTCCGCGCCGAAGCCGCCACAACCAGTAAGTTCCGTTCCCGAGGGATAATCCAATGGCCAAAGCCGCCAGTCTGAAGATCAAGCTCGTGTCGAGCGCCGACACCGGCCATTACTACGTGACCAAGAAAAACTCGCGCACGCAGACCGAGAAGCTGACCAAGAAGAAATACGACCCGATCGCCAAGAAGCACGTCGAGTACAAGGAATCCAAGATCAAGTGATCTTGCGGTTCGATCCGACGAAAAAGGGCGCCCGCTGGGCGCCTTTTGCATTTCTACGTCATTCCGGGGCGCGGGCTTTAGCCCGCGAACCCGGAATCCAGAGCCGCACGTACAAGTATCCCTGGATTCCGGGCTCGTCACGCCTTCGCCCTTCGGGCTTCGGCGGCCGCCCCGGAATGACCGTCAATGGAATATTCCTCCTCCCGCGAACCTGATATGGTCGAGGCCTTGTCTGGGAGGACATACCATGTCGATCATGCTGCGCGTTTTGTTCGCCACCGTCCTGCTGCTGGCCGTGGCGCCGGCGGGCGCCGCCGAAAAGCACCGGCTGGCGCTGCAGATCAGCGATAACGACGCGGTCAAGATGAACGCGGTGCTCAATGTCGCCGCCAATGTATCAACTTATTATTCCGCCAAGGGCGAGGAGATCGACATCGAGATCGTCGCCTTCAATGCCGGCCTGCATATGCTGCGCGCCGACACCTCGCCGGTGCAGCCGCGCCTGAAGTCGTTCAAGCAGGGCATGCCCAATGTCAGCTTCAAGGCCTGCGAGAACACGCTGGAAGCCATGACCCGCAGCGAAGGCAAGGAGCCGCCGCTGGTCGACAATGCCGACCGCGTCAAGGCCGGCGTGGTGACGCTGATCGAACTCGCCGAAAAGGGCTGGACCATCGTGCGGCCGTAACGCTGCGTTCTCTCTTCCTTCCCCTTCCCCCACAACGGGAGGGGGTTAAGAAAAAATGCCGCGCGCCCCTTGACATTAATTCCTACTAGGACTACTATCCATTCCGTCCGATCCATCGAGGGCGCTTCATGAGGCGTCTTGAAGTGGGGTCGGATGCGGCGCCCGCGCGGGGAGATGAACGCTCCTCCCCCCTCGGGCGGCGACGGGGCTCCGCCCGGCGGCCACTACGAGCGCCTGCCAGGAGCTGGCTCACGCCTGGGCAATACCCAGGTGCCAAGCGCGGCCCGGCGCCGAAGGAAAACGCCGCAAATAAGCCTGGACGCGTTGTCCGGGTGGCGCGCCGAGAGGCGCCGCACCTTCGAAAGAAGGTGCGTACTGACTGAAGGCTGCGCCGATCGGCGCGCCATCCCCTCGATATTTTCGAGGGACGGAAGAAAGAGTTACGGCGCACCCGGCCGCCACGACTACGGGCGATGATGCATGCGCGCTTTTTATCCCTCCCCTGCAAGGGCAGGGATGAGAAAGAGGTGGCCGGCCGGAAGCGGCATCATGAGGAGGCCACTCGCACCGCTTCCAGCCGGCCGAACCCCGCAGAACCCAGGAGATGCGGCGGACCTGAGCACTCCGCAGGGTATGACCAAGGCTTCGCCGCGCGAGCGCACGCGACCGGCGCGAATCGAAGCCGTCAGGGCAAGGCTAGACCAGCCCTAAGAAGCGGCCAAATATCTGTTCAAGGCATTGAAAATGCAGGCCAATCTAAGCGGCGTCCGGCACCACCCGATTGCGGCCGTCGCGCTTGGCGCGATAGAGCGCGGTGTCGGCGCGCTTGAGGATCGCCGCGGCGTTGTCGCCGGCGCCGCCGATGGCGGCGATGCCGATCGAGATCGTCACCTCCAGCTTGCGCGCGCCCTGCTGGATCGCGAACGGCTCGGAGGCGATGCGGCGGCGAATGCGCTCGGCTACCAGGGTGGCCACCGCCACGTCGGTTTCCGGCATCACGATGACGAATTCCTCGCCGCCATAGCGGCAGGCCAGATCGATGTTGCGGATCGCCTTGCGGATACGCTGCGCGAATTCGCGCAACACGTCGTCGCCGGCATCGTGGCCGTGGGTGTCGTTGACCGACTTGAAAAAATCGATGTCGAGGATGAGCACCGCGATCGGCTTGCCGCGCGCCGCCGCCTGCTCGACCAGGCTGGCCAGATGCGTCTCCATGTAGCGGCGATTGTTCAGGCCGGTAAGCGCATCGGTGATCGCCATTTCGATCGACTTATAGGCGTTGTCGCGCAGCCGCTCGGTGTAGCGCTTCTTCTTGATCTGGGTGCGCACGCGCGCCAGCATTTCGTTCTTGTCGATAGGGCGGATCAGGTAATCGTTGACGCCGATTTCCAGGCCGCGCACCAGCCGATCGTTGTTGTCGGCTTCGGCCATCGCCAGAATCGGCATGTTGCGGGTGCGATCGAGCGAGCGGATCTGGCTGCACAGGCGCAACCCATCGAAATCCTTCAAGCCGAGCGAGACGATCAGCAGGTCGAAATTGCCTTCGGCCGCCCGAAACAGCCCTTCGTTCGGATTGGCTTCCACCTCCACCGCATGCTCGGCCGACAATGTCGCGGCAATGCGCTCATAGGAACTCGCCCGGTCGTCGACGATGAGAATTTTCCCGTTGCGGCCGGTATCCGTCACGGCATCGCGTTCCGGGCTCTGGATGCCGATTTCCTTGGCGGTATGCGCGCGCATGCGCAGCTCGTCGGTCACCATCTTCAGTCGCGCCAGCGAGCGCACGCGCGACACCAGCGCCACGTCGGTGACCGGCTTGGTGAGGAAATCGTCGGCGCCGGCTTCCAGGCCGCGCACGCGGTCGGACGGCTGGTCGAGCGCGGTCACCATCACCACCGGAATATGATGCGTCGTCGGGTTCGACTTGAGCTTGCGGCAGACCTCGAAGCCGTCCATGTCCGGCATCATCACGTCGAGCAGGACGATATCGCATTCGGCGCGCTCGCACAGCGTCAGCGCCTCGGCCCCGCTAAAGGCGGTGGCGACGTCGAAATACTCCGCCGTCAGCCGCGCTTCCAGCAGCTTCACATTGGCTGGAATATCGTCGACGACAAGAACGCGGGCGGTCATCGTTGCACCATCACGCAGGGCCCAGGAAATGACGGATCGTCTCGATGAACTTGGCCACCGAGATCGGCTTCGACAGATAGGCCTCGCAGCCGCCCTCGCGGATGCGCTCCTCGTCGCCCTTCATGGCGAAGGCGGTGACCGCCACCACCGGGATCGCCTTGAGTTCGGGATCGTCCTTGAGCCATTTGGTCACTTCGAGGCCGGAGACTTCCGGCAGTTGGATATCCATCAGAATCAAATCGGGCCGGTGCTTGCGCGCGAGATCGAGCGCCTCGATGCCATTGCGGGTGCCGACGGTGTGGTAGCCGTGCGCTTCCAGGAGGTCGTGGAAGAGCTTCATATTCAGCTCGTTGTCCTCCACGATCAGGACGGTCTTCGGCATTCTCCCCGCCCCAATTGTCCCCAAGCCAGCTCGCCCGACGCGTGCGGCGTCGCCAGACCACGCGCGGTCGGGCATGATTAGCTTAACGGTAGTGCCGAAATCTTACGGAAAGGCAAATTTAATCGATGAAAGCGCGTGGTCCCATGACACCTGAGGCGGCAGAAGGGATTGCGATTCAAGCCCTTAGCTTCATCGCCGGGGACGGCGAGCGGCTGGGGCGCTTCCTCGCGGCAACCGGCATCGGCCCGACCGAGATTCGCGCCGCCAGCCGCCAGCCCGGGTTCCTGGCCGGCGTACTGGCTTACCTTGCCTCCGACGAGCGGCTGGCGGCCGCTTTTACCGCCGCGGCCGGCTGCCAGCCGGCCGATATCGCCAAGGCCCATGTCGCGCTCGGCGGCGAGCCGTGGGAACGGGAAATCCCGTGAGCTTCTGCCGCGATTGCCTGGCCGACGCGCCGGACAAGGCGACGCGCTGCCCGCATTGCGGCTCGCCGCGGCTGGCCCGCCACCCCGAGCTCGACACCCTCACCATCGCGCATGTCGACTGCGACGCCTTCTACGCCACGATCGAAAAACGCGACGATCCCGCGCTGGTCGACAGGCCGGTGATCGTCGGCGGCGGCAAACGCGGCGTGGTCGCGGCCTGCTGCTATGTGGCGCGCACTTATGGCATCCGATCGGCGATGCCGATGTTCGAGGCGCTGCGCCGCTGCCCGCAAGCGGTGGTGGTCAAGCCGAACATGGCGAAATACGTCAAGGCCGGCCGCGAGGTGCGCAAGGCCATGTTCGCCCTCACCCCGCTGGTCGAGCCGCTGTCGATCGACGAGGCCTTTCTCGATCTCACCGGCACTGAGCGGCTGCATGGCATGGCTGCTGCCAAGGTGCTCGCTCGTTTTGCAACCGCGGTCGAGCGCGATATCGGCATCACGGTTTCGATCGGGCTGTCGGCCAACAAGTTCCTCGCCAAGATCGCCTCCGATCTGGACAAACCGCGCGGCTTCGCCGTGCTCGGGCAAAACGAGGCCGCGGAATTTCTGGCGCCCAAGCCGGTCGGCTTCATCTACGGCGTCGGCGCGGTGAGTGCCGCCAAACTGTCGGCTGACGGCTATCGCCTGATCGCCGACCTGCAACATGCCGATAAGCACGAACTGATGCGCCGCTACGGCGAGGAAGGCGCCAGGCTCTGGCAGCTGGCGCGCGGGCTCGACCAGCGCACGGTCAGCGCCGAGCGCGAGACCAAAAGCATCTCGGCGGAAACCACGTTCGAGCGCGACATCGGCGAGTTCCGCCCGCTCGAACACCAGCTCTGGAATCTGACGGAGCGGGTATCGGCGCGGCTGAAAGCCAATGCGCTCGCCGGCTCCACCGTGACGCTGAAGCTCAAAAGCGCCGATTTCAAAACCCGCACGCGGGCGCGCTCGCTCAGGAGCCCGACGCAACTGGCCACGCGCATCTTCGCCGCCGGCCGCGATCTGCTCAGCCACGAAGTAGGCACCACGCATTTCCGGCTGATCGGCATCGGCGTCAGCCATCTGGAGGACGCCACCGGCGACGACTTTGCCGACCTGATCGACCGCCGCGCGGCCGAAGCCGAGCACGCGGTCGACAAGTTGCGCGAGAAGTTCGGCAAGGATGCGGTGGTGAAAGGATTGGCGCTGGATGAGGATTAGCGTGTCACTACGGGCACGGCTTTTCCTTCTTCATCTCCAGCGAGGTCATCTCGCCGGTGATGGTGAAATTGGTGTAGTCGAGAATAAGCGCGCGCGAGATGCCGTTCTCGTAGAGTTCGAACGAGATCGAATAGACCGGCGTCTGCTCGCCAGCGTGATCCGCCTTGTCATCCTGCCGGTCGAAATAGCTGATGGTCACCGGCCAGCGCGCAAGCTTGGCCAGTTCCGGGAACTTGGCGGCCGCGTCCTGCGGCGGCTTTACGCCCGGCGCGATCGCCCGGCCGATCACGGTGAGCGTATTGTAGAGCTTTTCTCCGGTTTCCGAGCCGTCATAGACCGGAAATTCCAGGATGCTCTTGCCCTCGCGCGCGGCGATGATGATGCGGCGCATGTGCTCGGTCGGAAACACCGCGCCGGGCGGAACATCGAAGGTCTTGCCTTTCGGCTTGCTCAGGCTGACCGCGACCGCCTCGCCGCTGCGTTCGGCATGGCCGTCGACCTTGTCGGCGGCGCGGTCGTTGAGCATATTTTCCGAATTGAAGCGGAACTTCTTGGCCGCGCCGTCTTCCCAGGTGGTGGAGCGCAAGTCGCTGAGCGCGGCTTTGCCCTCGCCCGAATCGAGCTCCGAGACCTGGCGGAATTGCAGCGCGTAGCCGTCGCAAGCATTGCCGGAAAAATCGTACAGGATGCGTCCGCGCACCGCTTGGATGCCGCGGCTGCCGTGCGATTTCGAAAGCTTGAGATCGTAGATCGCCCGATGCGGCGCCAGTTGTACCTTGTCGGCCGATGGCGCGGCCAGCGCCGGATAATGGGCCGCGACGGCGGCCAGACCGAGGCTCAAGACCGCCGGAATCAGCCGTTTGGCATTCACGATCAGGGGCATGGTTGTGAACCTCTCCGCGGCAGCCTTGGTGCCGTGTTGGGAGAAGGAAGCTGCAAGATAACGGCAAGATAGAGGCCGGCAAGGTTTCCGGCAACCAGTGGCTAAGTGCGCTTGCGCACCACCGCCCGATCGGCCAAAGAAAAGACAACGGATCGAGGAGAAGTTCATGGCCGGAATGACTGAAAAGACGCTCGCGGCGCTCGGCATCACGCTGCCGAGCCCGGCCAGCCCGGTGGCCAATTATGTGGCCTGCGTGCGCAGCGGCAACCTGCTGGTGGTGTCCGGTCAACTGTGTTTCGGCCCCGAGGGCAAACTGGTGGCCAAAGGCCAGCTCGGCGGCGGCGTTTCGATCGAGGACGGCCAGCAGGCGGCGCGCGCCTGCGCCATCAATCTGCTGGCGCAAATCAAGGCGGCGCTCGGCGAGCTCGACAAGGTGACCCGCGTCGTGCGGCTGGGCGGCTTCATCAATTCGGCGCCCGGCTTTACTGACGGACCGAAGGTGATGAACGGCGCCTCCGATCTGATGGTCGAGGTATTCGGCGACAAGGGCCGCCATGCCCGCTCGACGGTCGGCGTCTCGGCGCTGCCGGCCGATGCGGCGGTCGAAGTCGAGGGATTGTTCGAAGTGGTGTGAGAATTCATGCCCGGCCTCGATTGGCTCACCGCGCGACCGATCGCCCATCGCGGCCTGCACGACGCCGCGGCTGGAGTGATCGAGAACACCGCGTCGGCGTTCAATGCCGCCATCGCCGGCGGCTACGGCATCGAGACCGATCTGCAGATCAGCGCCGACGGCGAGGCCATGGTGCATCACGACGATGCGCTCGGCCGCCTGACCGAGGGCAGCACCCGGCTTGCCGACATAACGGCGGCCGAAATCAAGGCGATCCGCTTCCAGCGAAGCGCCGACCGCATCCTTACGCTTGGCGAGTTGTGCGAGCTGGTGGGTGGCCGCGCCACGCTGGTGCTGGAACTCAAGAGCCGTTTCGACGGTGACCGCCGGCTGGTGCAGCGCGCTGCGGCGGTGCTGACAAACTATGCCGGGCCGGTGGCGGTGATGTCGTTCGACCCCGCATTGGTCGAAGCGGCGCGGCACATCGCGCCCGGCCTGACGCGCGGCATCGTCGCCGAACGCCATTACGCGCATCATGAATGGGACCGGCTGCCGCCATCCGAGAAGCGGCGCATGGCGCACCTGCTGCATGCCCTGCGCACGCGTCCGCAATTCGTCGCCTATTCGGTCAGGGATTTGCCGGCGGCTGCGCCATTGATCGCGCGCATGATGTTCGGCCGGCCGCTGCTGACCTGGACCGTTCGAAACGAGGCCGATCGCCAGCGCGCGCTGCGCTGGGCCAATCAGATCATTTTCGAGGGCATCCGCCCGTAATGGGTCGAACGGGCGATCAACTTCGAACGATTTCGGGCATAAAGTCTGGGTAGCAAACAGCCACTTGCCCCCGATGACCGATATCGAACTGCGCGTCCGCATTGCCCAATCGCTCGCTGAGGTCCCGGCCGCAGCCTGGGACGCCTGTGCCAGCACCGACGCGGTCATAGCGGAGTCAGTTAAACTAACACATGAGGATGACCCGCCCCCGCAGTTATCCACACGAGGACAACTCAGTAACCCATTTGTTTCTCATTCTTTTCTGTCATCTCTAGAACATTCAGGTTCGGTCGGCGGCCACACCGGCTGGCAGCCGCGTCATCTACTGGCGGAGGACTCCCAAGGCGCTCTGCTCGGTGCCGCGCCCTGCTACGTGAAGACCCATTCGCGCGGCGAATATGTCTTCGACCATGGCTGGGCCGAAGCATTCGAGCGCGCCGGCGGTGACTATTACCCCAAGCTGCAGGTGGCGGTGCCGTTCACGCCGGTGACCGGCCCGCGTCTGCTCGCCCGCCCCGGTCCACAGGCCGATGCGATTCGCGACGCGCTCGGCGATGCGCTGGCCGAGATCACCAGTGCCAGCAACCTGTCCTCCGGTCATGTCACCTTCCTAACCGAGGCGGAATGGCACCTGCTCGGCCAGCGCGGTTTCCTGCAACGCACCGACCAGCAATTCCATTGGGAGAATGCCGGCTACGCGTCGTTCGACGATTTCCTGGGCGCCCTCGCCTCGCGCAAGCGCAAGACCATCCGCCGCGAGCGCAAGGACGCACTTAGTCCCGGCATCGAGGTGGCCTGGCTCAGCGGCGCCGAGCTGACCGAAGATATCTGGGACGCCTTCTTCGCCTTCTACATGGACACCGGCTCGCGCAAATGGGGCCGGCCCTATCTCACCCGCGAATTTTTCTCGATCGTCGGCGAAACCATGCGCGACCGCATCCTGCTGGTGATGGCCCGCCGCGCCGGGCGCTGGATTGCCGGCGCCATCAACTTCATCGGCGCCGACACCCTCTACGGCCGCAACTGGGGCGCCATCGAGCACCACCCGTTTCTGCATTTCGAGCTGTGCTACTACCAGGCCATTGATTATGCGATCGTCCATAGACTCGGCCGCGTCGAAGCCGGCGCGCAGGGCGAGCACAAGCTGGCGCGCGGCTACCTGCCGCACACCACCTATTCCGCCCATTTCATCGCCAATCCAGCCCTGCGGCGGGCGGTCGCCGAGTATCTGGCGCGCGAACGGGCTTATGTACAGGCGGCCGGCGAGGAGCTTGCGGCGGCCGCGCCGTTCCGCAAGGATTTGGTGGAACTGGACTGAGTCAGGGGAAAGCCAATGCCGAGCTACGACCAGAACAATATCTTCGCCAAAATCCTGCGCGGCGAATTGCCCTGCTACAAGGTCTACGAGGACGACAAGGCGCTCGCCTTCCTCGACATCATGCCGCGCGCGCCCGGCCATATGCTGGTGCTGCCGAAGGCGCCGGCGCGCAATATCCTCGACGTCGGCGCCGCCGATCTCGCGCATGTCATGATGGTGGCGCAAAAGGTCTCTAAGGCGGCGGTGAAGGCCTTCGGCGCCGACGGCATCACCATCCAGCAGTTCAACGAAGGCGCCGGCGGACAGGTGGTGTTCCACCTGCATATCCATGTCATTCCGCGCAAAGCCGGCGTGCCGATGAAGCCGCCGGCCGCCGAGAAGGAAAAGCCAGACGTATTGGCCGAGCAGGCCAAAAAACTCGCCGCCGCCATCGCCGCCGGCTGACTTATTGCTGGCGCACGATCTTGTCCGAAAACCGGTTCCCACTTTTCGGGATCATGCGCTAATGCGCGAATAAAAATCCGCCCAGCAACAGCACGGCTTCGCCGACGGCGACGCCGGCGAACACCGAACGCCGCATGACCAGAAAGGCCAGGAATCCGCAGACCGCCGCGGCCACACGCACCGGCAGCGGAATGGTGGCCAGCGAGCCGGTCGAGTACAGGATCAGCTTGGCGATGACGCCGGCCAGGATCGCCGTCGCCACCGCGCGCGACCAGATCACGATCTCGGAATCCTCGTTGAGGCCGCGCGCCAGCACCAGCCCGAGCAGGCGCCAGATCTCGTTCGGCAGGAAGCCGACCAGCAGCAGCGCCAGATAAGGCCACAGCTCGGCGAGGACGGCGTTCATGTCGCGGCCTCGCGCAGACGATGCACGGCATAGGCGAGCGTGCCGCCGACCACGCCGGTCCACATCAGATCGAGATCGACATGCATGGCGGTCAGTACCGGCCCGAGCACGAGGCCGAACACCAGCGCCACCTTGTCCACCATCATGTGGGCATTGCGCGCGGTCGAAATCAGAAACGACAGCGGCGTGAGGAACAGCAGCGTGCCGGCGAACAGCGGCGGCAGGCCGGCGGCGAGGTAATAGCCGACAAAGCCGAACACCACCGCGGTGCCCATGTAGCCGACCGACAAGCCGTTGCAGAACGCGATGCGCCACTCCTGCGGCAGCGCCGGCAACAGGCGCAGCGACTCCACCCACATGCTGACCGAGGTGAAATGCGTCGGCAGCAGTAGATCGCGCAGCCGCGCATTCCCCCCGCGCAGCAGCGGCAACAGCGCCACCACCATGGGAAACAGCCGGATCGCGCTTAAGGTCACCGCAATCGCCACTTCGAACAGGGCCGCGCCGGCGCCCAGCGCCGAGATCAGGATCACCTGCGCCGGCGCCGCCCACACCAGCACGGTCGATAGCGCCAGCCACCACGAAGCCAGGCCGAAATCATGCGCGAGCGCGCCGATGCCGATATAGGTGCCCATCAGCACCAGCACGAACACCGAGGTCAGCGCGGATTTCACGCCCGCGAAAAAGGCGGCTGTCGAGGAGTTGAAGGTGCTGAGGACGGACATGGCGGCGTTCCACCTGTCTCATAGCGCCGCAGCGTTCGCAACCGGCCGGGCCCACAGCGACCGCATGCGGCCCCTGCGAAATACGAAGGCCGGGCGCGATGGCCCGGCCTTGCGCTTTGTCGTTTTGCGCGGCGGTTACACTTTCGCCAGCGGCACCTTGGGCACCGAGCCCTTCTTGCCGTCGCCCTTCGGCTTCGGCCGCGGCGAGGAGCGGCGCTTGGCCTTTGGCCGCGCGGCGTTCGGCAGCTTTTCCGGCTTGGGCGTGATCGGCCCGTCGAGGAACTGGAAGCCGAGCTTGTCGCGCCCCACTTCGTCCTTGTCGACGACCACGCGCACGTGCCCGCCGGTTTTCAGGTGCCCGAACAGCACCTCGTCGGCCAGCGGCTTCTTGATGTGCTCCTGGATCACGCGCGCCATCGGGCGGGCGCCCATCAATTCGTCGTAGCCGTTGGCGATCAGCCAGCGCGTGGCCTCCTCCGACAGCTCGATGGTGACGTTGCGGTCGCCGAGCTGCGCCTCGAGCTGCAGCACGAATTTCTCGACCACCTTGGCGATCACCTCCTGCGACAGATGCGCGAAGGTGATGGTGGCGTCGAGCCGGTTGCGGAATTCCGGCGCGAACATCTTGCTGATCGCTTCCTGGTCGTCGCCCTCGCGCTTGCTGCGGGTGAAGCCATAGGCCTGCTTGGCCAGCTCGGAGGCGCCCGCATTGGTGGTCATGATCAGGATCACGTTGCGGAAATCGACCTGCTTGCCGTTGTGGTCGGTGAGCTTGCCGTGATCCATGACCTGCAGCAGCACGTTGAACAGATCGGGATGCGCTTTCTCGATCTCATCGAGCAGCAGCACGCAATGCGGATGCTGATCGACGCCGTCGGTGAGTAGCCCGCCCTGGTCGAAGCCGACATATCCAGGGGGAGCACCAATAAGCCGCGATATCGTGTGCCGCTCCATGTATTCCGACATGTCGAAGCGGATCAGTTCGACGCCGAGCGAGAGCGCAAGTTGCTTGGCGACTTCGGTCTTGCCGACGCCGGTCGGCCCCGAGAACAGGTAGCAGCCGATCGGCTTTTCCGGCTCGCGCAGGCCGGCGCGCGCCAGCTTGATCGAAGCCGACAGCGCATCGATCGCCTTGTCCTGGCCGTAGACCACGGTCTTGAGCGTTTGCTCGAGGTGCCGGAGCACCTCGGCATCGTCCTTCGAAACGGTCTTGGCTGGGATCCGCGCCATGGTGGAGATCGTAGTCTCGATCTCCTTGATGCCGATGGTCTTCTTGCGGCGGCTTTCCGGCAACAGCATCTGCGCCGCGCCCGACTCGTCGATCACGTCGATCGCCTTGTCCGGCAGCTTGCGGTCGTGGATGTAGCGCGACGACAATTCGACCGCCGCCTTGATGGCCTCGTTGGTGTATTTGAGCTTGTGATACTCCTCGAAATAGGGCTTGAGCCCTTTCAAGATTTCGATGGTATCGGGAACCGACGGCTCGTTGACGTCGATCTTCTGGAAGCGGCGCACCAGCGCGCGGTCCTTCTCGAAATACTGGCGGTATTCCTTGTAGGTGGTCGAGCCGATGCAGCGGATCGTGCCCGACGCCAATGCCGGCTTGAGCAGGTTGGAGGCATCCATCGCGCCGCCCGAGGTGGCGCCGGCGCCGATCACGGTATGGATCTCGTCGATGAACATGATCGCGCCCGGATAGGCCTCGATCTCCTTGATCACTTGCTTGAGCCGCTCCTCGAAATCGCCGCGATAACGCGTGCCGGCGAGCAGCGTGCCCATGTCGAGCGCGAACACGGTGGCGCCCTTGAGCACGTCCGGCACCTCGCCATGAATGATCCGGCGCGCCAGCCCTTCGGCGATCGCGGTCTTGCCGACGCCGGCTTCGCCGACGAACAGCGGGTTGTTCTTCTGCCGGCGGCAGAGCACCTGGATGGTGCGATTGATCTCGGCGTCGCGGCCGATCAGCGGATCGATCTTGCCGTCCTTTGCCTTCTTGTTGAGGTTGACGCAATAGGCTTCGAGCGCGTCGCCCTTCTTCTTCGGCTCGTCGCCACTCTTGGTATCGGCCTCTTCCTCGACGCCGCGCGCCGGGCGCGCTTCCGACAGGCCCGGGCGCTTGGCGATGCCGTGGCTGATATAGTTGACCGCGTCGTAGCGCGTCATGTCCTGCTCTTGCAGGAAATAGGCGGCGTGGCTCTCGCGCTCGGCGAAGATCGCCACCAGCACGTTGGCGCCGGTGACTTCCTCGCGCCCGGACGACTGCACGTGGATGACCGCGCGCTGGATCACGCGCTGGAAGCCGGCCGTCGGCTTGGAATCCTCGGCACCGTCGGTGATCAGGTTTTCCAGTTCGGATTCGAGATAGGCTACCAGGCTGCGGCGCAGCTTGTCGAGATCGACATTGCACGCGCGCATCACCGCGGAGGCGTCCTGATCGTCGATCAGCGCCAGCAGCAGATGTTCGAGCGTCGCATATTCATGATGCCGCTCGTTGGCGAGGGCGAGCGCCCGGTGGAGCGATTGCTCGAGACTGCGCGAGAAGGTTGGCATCAGATTCCCATTTTCATTTGTAGTGAACGCTCCCCGAATCTCACTTCTTTTCCATCACGCATTGCAAAGGATGCTGATGTTTGCGGGCAAAGTCCATCACTTGCGTCACTTTGGTCTCCGCCACCTCGTAGGTATAGACCCCGCATTCGCCGATTCCATGGTGATGCACATGCAACATAATTCGCGTCGCGGCTTCGTGATCCTTGCCGAAAAAGCGCTCCAGGATGTGCACGACGAATTCCATCGGCGTGTAGTCGTCGTTGAGGATCAGCACGCGGTACATATTGGGCCGCTTGGTCTGCGGCTTGGTCTTGGTGATGACCGCGGTGCCCGGTCCGCCCGGCTCGCCTTTGCGCTTGCGGTCGTCATCCGCCATGCGCGGCGCTGCGCCGCGCGCCATAACAATGCGCGGCGCCCCGCTGACCGAGGCGGCCCTCAAAGAAGCGCTTATCTTGGCGGTGGACATCATGGTGTGGCCGAAGCAAGAAACGTTCCGCACGATTGAACCTGTGGCCGCGCCGAGTCCGTGGCCTGTGACCATCATAATGACCCCGGCACCGGCATTCCAAGCCAGCAATTTGTTCCCAATAAGGGTTGCCCCAATGCGGGACAAAACAGCCTGCTCCGGCGGTTTCGGCTGCACCCGCTGAGATAGCCATTGGTTACCCGATCACAACCCATTTGCGGACGATTCGAGGCGTATTTTCCTCAAATTTGCGCAGCACTTCTCACTATTTTTCAAGACCCTGCCGCCATATTAGGAACTCTACGGTTAGGCATTTTGCGTATAGCTGGGGGGATCGCCCATGTTGACGCGTTTCCTGAAAGACCGCCGGGGCGGTATCGCCCCCATGCTGGCTCTGCTGGCGCTTCCACTCATGGGCACGGTCGGCGCGGCGATTGATTATTCCCGCGCCAATGCGACTCGCGCGGCCTTCCAGGCTGCCCTTGATTCGACCGCGCTGATGCTCTCGAAGACCGCGGCTACGCAATCCGCCGCCGATATGCAGACCGCGGCAACCAACTATTTCAAAGCCCTGTTCGCGCACCCCGAAGCCAACAATGTCACGATTGCCGCCACCTATTCCTCGACCGGGGGATCGAAGGTGACGCTCAACGGCAGCGCGACGATCGCCACGAATTTCCTCGGCGTGCTCGGCTACAGCCAGCTCAACATCTCGGCGACGTCGGTATCGACCTGGGGCAATACCAGGCTGCGGGTCGCACTGGTGCTCGATAACACCGGCTCGATGTCGAGTAGCGGCAAGATGACCGCGCTGAAAACCGCATCGCAAAATCTGCTCACGCAGCTCAAGAACGCGGCTGTGAACGATGGCGACGTCTATATCTCGATCGTTCCGTTCAGCAAGGACGTGAACGTCGGCTCCAGCAATTATACCGCCTCGTGGCTGCGCTGGGACCTGTGGGACGCCAAGAACGGCAGCTGCAGTAAATCGGACTACACCACCCAAGCCAGTTGCCTGTCGCATGGTAAAACCTGGAAGCCGGACAACCACAGCACCTGGAACGGCTGCGTCACCGATCGCGACCAGAATTTCGACACCACCAACGATGCGCCGGTCGCCGGAGCCACGCTGTATCCGACCGAGGAGTATTCTTCGTGCCCCGTTCCATTGATGGGGCTGAGCTACGACTGGACCGCGCTGAGCGCCAAGATCGACGCCATGCAGCCGAACGGCAATACCAACCAGGCGATCGGCTTGCAGATGGGCTGGCAGACCTTGACCGCCGCGCCCTTCACGATTCCGGCGACGGATCCGAATTATAAGTACCAGCAGGTCATTATCCTGCTGACCGACGGCCTCAACACGCAAGACCGCTGGTACACCAGCCAGTCGTCGATCGACACGCGTCAGCAGAAGACCTGCGACAATATCAAGGCCGCCGGCATCACACTCTATGCGGTGCAGGTCAACACCGGCGGCGATCCGACTTCGACGCTGCTGCAGAACTGTGCGAGCGACTCGAGCAAGTTCTTCCTGCTGACCTCGTCGCAGCAGATTGTGACGACCTTCAACCAGATCGGAACTGCTTTATCCAATCTGCGGCTGGCGATGTGACAAGCGTCGCCACCGTCGCCAGCCGCACGGCCGACATTCTCCAACGCTGTGCTGGGTGATCGCGCATGTTGACCCGTTTCCTGAAAGACCGCCGGGGCGGCATCGCCCCCATGCTGGCTCTGCTGGCGCTTCCACTCATGGGCACGGTCGGCGCGGCGGTCGATTATTCCCGTTCCAACGCGGCGCGCGCGGCCATGCAAGGTGCGCTCGATAGTACAGCCTTATCCCTGGTGAAACAGGCGGCCGCAGGTGCAGATGTTTCCGATCAAGCGCAGCAGACTTTCGGCGCGTTGTTCATCCGCCCTGAAGTACAAAACGTCTCGGTAAACGTTGATAGCAGCGGTGGAGGCGCTTCGGCGACCGTAAGCTTGACCGCCTCCGGCGCCGTGATGACGACGTTCCTAGGCGTGCTGGGCTACTCAACTCTGAATATCACGGTCCAGTCTACTGTTTATTCCAGTAACGATGTGTCCGGCTGTGTGCTTGCGCTCAATTCCACAGCAGCCGGCGCAGTGTCTGCCAGTGGCAGCAGCACCGTCAGCTTAAAGGGCTGCAGCCTTTACTCGAATTCCAATTCAGCATCATCTCTGACAGCGGGGGGCTCGACCACGTTGTCGGCGTCGATCATCGCCGTCGTAGGTGGCGTGTCCCTGTCAGGTAGTAATGTAACAACCACGGAGGGAATTCGCACCGGTGCCCCTCAGCTTGCTGATCCCTATATCGATGTGGCGTTTCCTTCGTATAGCGGCTGTACCCAATCGAACTTCACGGCAAAGACGACGATCACCATCAGTCCCGGCGTGTATTGCAATGGAATTTCGGTCAATGCTGGCGCGACTCTGACTCTCAACCCCGGAATTTATTATATCGATCGTGGCAGCTTTGTCGTAAACGGCGGCGGAACAGTCACTGGCACAGGTGTCACTCTGGTCTTCACGTCAAGCACGGGGAACAATTGGCCGACGGCAACAATCAACGGCAATGCCGTGGTCAGTCTGACGCCTCCACTTTCTGGGCCGACGACTGGCATAGTGATATTCGGTGACCGTCGCCTTCCGACCGGAACATCATTCAAATTAAACGGCGGTTCGGATCAATCTTTAAGCGGCGCCATATACGTGCCGACAGGTGCCATCAATTATTCCGGCGGGGCCGCATCGAGCATGAGCTGCACGCAGATTATCGGGGACACGGTCAGCTTCATCGGCAATTCGAACGTGGCAATAAATTGCAGCAGGTATAAAACACGGCCCTTTGGTCTGGTTTTGGTCAGGCTGACCTCATAGCCCACCGACAGCGCCGCCAGCTCTGCGGCTGGCGATCTGACGCACCGCGCGTGACCGCTGCCGTGCGCCGCGGCCCGAGATTCTCGATGGCCGCCAACCGGCCGTTAACGACGTCAAATAAGAACTATCCCGAATTCTGGCTTCGCCGGACAGATGGCATTAACCATCGAAATCATTGGCCCGGCGGCGAAAACCGCCGACGGACGCGTCAAAGATTTACCGCTGGGTTCGAAACTGCGCTCTATCCATACACCGACCTTTTATCACCAGAGTTTATGAAGGCAGACGAATTCAACCGTTTCCGGTGAGATGTCATGATGACCTTTTGGAAAAAGCTCAGCCGCGCGTTCGGCGCCTTCCGCAGCGATCGCGCGGGCAATGTCATGATCACCTTCGCGCTGGCGACGCTGCCGATCGTCGGCTTTACCGGCTTCGCCGTCGATTACAGCCGCGCCAACTCGGTGAAGGCCGCGCTGCAGGCTGCCATCGACTCCACCGCATTGATGCTGTCGAAGGAAGCGTCCACTGACACCGCCGGCCAGCTGCAGACCAACGCGCAAAAATATTTCAACGCGCTGTTCACCCGGCCGGAAGCCATCAACGTCGCAGTGACCGCCACCTATACCACGACCGGCGGTTCCGCGATTGTCGTCAACGCCTCCGCCAACGTGCCGACCGCCTTCCTCGGCGTAATCGGCTATCAGAACATCCCGGTAAACGCCTCGTCCACCGCCAAGTGGGGCTCCTCGCGCCTGCGCGTGGCACTTGTGCTCGACACCACCGGATCGATGGATGCCGATGGCAAGATGACGGCGCTCAAGTCATCCACCAAGAGCCTGCTCGCCCAGTTGCAGGCCGCAGCCGGCACCAACGGCGATGTCTATGTGTCGATCATCCCCTTCAGCCGCGGCGTCAATGTCGGATCGAGCAATTACAACGCAAGCTGGATTGACTGGACCGAGTGGGAGTCTCCGCCGGCCTATATGGCCACCTGGTTGGCGAACAGCACGAACAAAAGCAATTGGGACCAAACGGGGCCCGGCGACTCCTGCCCATTCAGCAACTCCAAGACCGGCTTCTCATGCGTCAAAACCCCGCTCGACGGCGCTGCGAGTACGAGCACGATCCCGTCGAGCGGCACCTATTCCGGCTATATCTGCCCGGGCGTAGACGGCGGCAACAAGGACGGAACCAAAGCCGGCTTTTACTACCCCGGCTGTTATAACAGCACGACCTACAGTAGCTCGGGAAGTTCTGCCACCTGCACCGGCCACAGCAATTGCTCTTGCTCCGGCAGTGGCAGCGGCAAAGTCTGCAAGACAAACAACGGCTACTTCGAGCATAAGTGGATCCCAAATGCGCGCAGCACCTGGACCGGCTGCGTCGCCGACCGCGGTTCGACCACGGCACCGGGCACCAATGCCGGCAATGACCAGACCGCGACCGCGCCGACCACCAGCAACACCACAACCCTGTATCCGGCTCGGCAGGATATCTATTGCCCGGCGGCCTCAATAGGGCTGAATTACAATTGGGCGGCGATGAACTCGGTTGTCGATGGACTCGACGCCAATGGCGGCACCAATCAACCGATCGGCCTTGTCATGGGCTGGCATTCGCTGGTGGGTATTGGGCCCTACACCGCGCCGGCGAAGGATTCCAATTACACTTACACTGACGTCATCATCCTGATGTCGGATGGCCTGAACACGTGGGACCGCTGGTACGGCAATGGATCGGCTACTAACACGTCGGTCGACTACCGGATGTACGATTCCAGCGGCAATGGCACTTGCGCCAATATCAAGAATGCCGGGGTCACGCTCTATACCATCCAGGTCAATACCGGCGGCGACCCGACCTCGAACCTGCTAAAGAATTGCGCCGGCGGCCCGGACAAATTCAACGACCCGTCGAAATTCTACATCGTGACCACGGCCAACGGGCTTGGTGCCGTCTTCACAGCGATAGGCACCAACCTGACCAAGTTGCGCGTCGCCCAATAAACCAACAAGTAACGGCAAAAGCGCCAGCGCGAACAGAAAAAAGCCCGGCTGCAACAGCCGGGCTTCGCTTTAGTTCAACGCGGACGCAACGCTACAAATCTACGCGACGCGACGTGTTACGCGGACGCTACCGACGCTAATTACTTGGCCTTCGCGAACATGCTTTCGAACGGCTTGTAGCTCTCCTTGGCAAGGTCGGCATAAAGCTCGCCGATCTTGGAGGCTTTGGCCACGAAGCCTTCGTAGCTGGTCTTGGCGAATTCGGTCTGCAACTCGATGGCCTTCTCGAACGACTTGACGCCGAACAGCTTCTCGAGCGCCGCCGTGCCGTCTTCGAATGACTTCTTGGAGTAGTCCGCCACTTCGACCGCAATCGCCTGGGCGCCCTTGGAAAGCGCGCCAACCGACTTCATCGCGACTTCCACGTTGTCTTTGCTGACCTGCTGGAGGTCCTCGAAATTCTTGACCATGGTGATCCCTTTCCCGGCCCGCCAAGCGGCGCCAAAGTGCTGAATTGTCACCCGGCTATCTCCCGGGATTGGATAAACCTTATAGTGCACTGCACAATAAAGTCAATCGAAATATTGCAGTGCGAAAAATGCCTTAAAATCCGGGGGATTAGCTTAAGAATTTGTAAACCGCGTTCTCCTACGGTCGTAAATTGTGGCGTCGCGGCGGCGCTATAAATTGGCCATGATGGCGGCCTAGGACCGCCCAATAACGGGGTTGGGGAGAGCCGATGTTGCGTGCGGGAGCCCGAGGCGATCACGGTCTCCGTTGGGGCGCGTTGTGCCTTGCGACCATGATCGCCGTCTCAGCCATCGCCAGCGATGCCGATGCGCGTGGCCGCCGGCACGCCCGCCGTGCCGCCGCCGAAAGCTACCAGCCGCCCCCGGCCTCGATCGTGGTCGACGCCAATTCCGGCGCCGTGATGCAGGCGTCCAACGCCGACAGTCCGCGCCATCCCGCCTCGCTCACCAAGATCATGACGCTCTACCTGCTGTTCGAACGGCTGGAGGCCGGCATCATCAAGCTCGCCACCGAAATGCCGGTATCGCCGCATGCCGCCGCGCAGGCACCCTCCAAGCTCGGCCTCAAGCCGGGCGAGACCATCCGGGTCGAGACCGCGATCCGCGCCATCGTCACCAAATCGGCCAACGATGTGGCGGTGATCGTGGCCGAATCGCTCGGCGGCGACGAAGTCGGTTTCGCCCGCCTGATGACCGCCAAGGCGCGCGCCCTCGGCATGAAGAGCACGACCTATCGCAACGCCTCCGGTCTGCCCGACGATCAGCAGATCACCACCGCGCGCGACCAGGCCATTCTCGGCCGCGCCATCCAGGACCGCTTCCCCACCCAATATCGCTATTTCGCCACTCGCACGTTCGACTTCCGCGGCAAGTCGATGCGCAATCACAACCATCTGCTCGGCAGTGTCGAAGGCGTCGACGGCATCAAAACCGGCTACATCCACGATTCCGGATTCAACATCGTCACCTCGGTGCGCCGCGGCACTCGCCATATCGTGGCGGTGGTGTTCGGCGGCCGCACCGCCAAGGCGCGCGACGCCCGTGTGATCAGCCTGATCAACAACAACGTCAATATCGCCGCCGTGAAGCGCACCGCCCCGCCGCTGGTCGAAGGTGTGGAAACCGCGGCCGCGCGCGGCAAGGACGGCAAGGACAACAAGGACAAGGAGCAGACCACTACCGCGACAGTGACGCCGGTTGCACCTCCGGTTACGCAGATTGCGGCGCCGGCCGCAGCCGCCGCCAACGCACCCGAGCCCGGCTCCACCGATCCGATCAAGCCCAATGCGGTGAAGACCGTCACCGTACAGCCCGGCACCGTACGCACCGCCTCGCTGTCGCCGCTGCCGTCCGACAGCCGCAAGCTCATGCCGGCGCCGGCCACCGCGAATGCGGCCACGGTCACCACCATCGCCACCGTCAAGAGCGAGACGCCAGCGCCCCCGGCCGCCAAGCCGGGCGCGCTGACCGCCAAGATCGCCCAAATCTCCCAAACAGCCCAAGTCGCATCGGCCGGCGACAGCGTGCCGGTGCCGGCCGCGGCCTCCGAGCTTGCCGCCAAGCCGCGCAGTGGCGGCTGGATGATCCAGGTCGGCGCCTTCCCCGAGGAGAAGGAGGCCAAGGACCGGTTGAGCACCTGCCAAAGCAAAGCCAAAGATCAACTCGGCAAAGCCGATCCGTTCACCGAACGGGTGGCGAAGGGCGCCAAGACGCTCTATCGCGCGCGCTTTGCCGGCCTCGACAAGGATCAGGCGGAGGCCGCCTGCAAAAGCCTCAAGAACAACGAAATTCCCTGCATGCTGCTGAAGAATTAGCGCGTAATCCCGAAAAGTGGGAACCGGTTTTCGGATAAGATTACGCGCAAGAAAGACTACCGCATGATCAACCAATGATCACGCGCAACAATAAAAACGATTGATAACCGGGAATGCGCCGAACTGCAGGAGCCGCTGATGGTGTTGCGTCAGGAGTACCTCAGCGATGGCGGCGAAGAAGGATTTCCTTGGCTTCATTGATGCGGGCGGCGAGATACGTCGACCCCCCTTGGTCGGGATGGAATTTCTTCATCAGCGTTCGATGCGCGCGACCGATGTCGTCGGCGCTCGCGCCGGCTTCCAGGCCAAGGATCTGATAGGCCTCCTGTTCCGACATTTTGCCAGTGCTCGCCGCGCTCCGCCCCGTTGCCGCGTCTCCCTGCGCGTATTCACCCCAACTGGGATCCCGGCGATCAAGATACGCTGCCAGTAGCGCCCTGCTCTCCTCGTCGATCTCGCCCAGCATTTCGACCAGCGTCTTGACGTCGAGCCGTTCGAGCTCGGCGCCCTGATGGCGGCCGGCGACGATCGTCCCGTGCATCTTGCCGCTGTCGTGGTCGAGCTCCATCTCGAAATAGGCCGAACGCACTTGCGAAGTCTTGCCGCTGGTTTTCTGGGTGCGCGCGGACCAGCCGGCCGGCCCGAACGGCAGCCAGCCGAGCAGCGCTAATCCTGCGGCGCCGAGCGGAATGGCGATGTTGATTTCGCCGCGCAAGCCGAGGAACACCGCCAGCCCGAGCGCGAGCAAGCCGCCGCTCAGCTTGAGCACGCGCGCGCCGATCTTGGGATCGACCTTGGAAATGACGCCGAGCACCCACAGCGCGAGCAGCAGCACCAGCACGCTGAAGATGATGGTCGGCATTTTTCTACGACTTTAACTGCGCCAGCAGCGCGCGCGCACCACTGGACTTGCGCGCCGACAGATCGGTCAGCGCCTTGATGCCGCCGGCGGCATAGGCCGCCACCGCGCGCAGCAGTTCGCGCAGTTCATGCGCGGCGCCGGTGTCGAAACGGCAATAGGCCCCGCGCGACAGCCGCGCGATCTCGCGATAGGCACTCTCGGCCACCGGATCGCCGCCCTCCTGGAACATAAAGACAGGAACGCCAAGGAGCCCGAGCTCGCCGGCCGCCGCGCACAGATCGTTGATCGCTTCTTCCATGGCGTCGCCGACAAAGACCAACGCCTGCACCCGCTGCTTGCCGTGCTCCTGGCGGGCGTGGCTCAGGACCTTGCCGATTTGGGTGTGGCCGCCGCGGCAATCGATGCCCGACATCAGCTCGGCCAGCCGCTCGGTGCCGGCGACCCAGCCGGAGGCGCGGCATTCGCCAAGCCCGCGGAAATAGACGAGCTGGATGTCGAGCCCGCCGATCGAGGCCGCTTCGCGAAACATGTCGGCCTGCAAGGCGCAGGCGGTATCCCAGGTCGGCTGCCGGCTCATGGTGGCGTCGAGCGCAAAGATCAGCCGGCCGCGCTTGCCGGCGGTGGCCGCCGGACCGAGCCCGCGCACGCGCTCGATGAAAGCCTCGATCTCCGGCCGCGTCGAGGCCGGCGCCGGGGTTTGTTTTGAGGCATCCTTGCTCATGGCGGCAGTCTACACCAAATCACAGCGCGCATGCCTAAGGTGGCGACGTGCGGCTGTCGGTGCAATGGCCGGTCAGATGACGTCGTGGACCTGCAGCGGCTGGTCCATGACCGAGTACCATTCGGCGCGGGCGGCGGCGCGCCGCTTGCCGTTTTCCGACATCGGCAGGCGCAGCTGGTTGAGCAGCTGGATCACTTCCTCGCGCGCGGTCAGATGCGACATGTTGGGCCGTGTGCCGAGCGTGGCCTCGTCAAGATCGTCGAGCGCGGTCAGCCCGCGCGGAAAGAATTCGCGATAGACCACACGTTCGGCGAAACCGTCGACGCTGCGGAAGCCCATGCGCTTCGACAATTCGGCGATGCCCTCGCCGACCAGGCGCTTGTTGCGCGAGCCGAGCGCGGCCAGACGATTGCGCACCACGATCCAGTCGGTGAGCCGGCCGTCCACCAGCCGACGCTGGCGGCGCGCTTCGCGCACCATCTCGGCATAATGGCTTTCGCCGGTGACGGTGAAATTGGTCGGATCGAGCGTGGCGAGCACGTCGAAATCCACGAAGCTGTCGTTAAGCGGAGTGACCAGCGTGTCGGCCATCGAATGCGCCAGCCGCATCAGATAGGTATCGTTGCCCGGCGTATCGACCACCACGACGTCGTGGCTGTGCTCGATCTTGCCGATCGCGGCCGAGAAGTTGGCGAACTCCTGCGCCTCGTTGGCTTCCACCGAATTGCCGTCGGCGCGCGCCACGCAATAGTGCGTCGGCAGTTCGAGCTTGATGCGCGCGCGTTCGGCCCAGGCGCGGCGGTTCTCGATGTAATGCGTGAAGCTCTGTTGGCGCGAGTCGAGATCGATCGTGGCCACGCGCTGGCCGGCTTTCAACAGCGCGACCGCGATGTGCAGCGCCGTGGTGGATTTCCCCGAGCCGCCTTTTTCGTTGCCGAGCACGACCACGTGCGCGGACTGCGGACTCTCTTGGATCGACTGGACCAACATTTACGCGTCCTTTGACCCGTTAATTCTCGAATTATTACGGCACGTTAGTCAAGTTTATCACAACTTAACCATTAATCCACATGGCCGCCTTCAGCATGCTTTGCTAGGTCCTAGCCCGGATTACGACAGTTCGCAGACAAGGCCGCCAATTATGGCAAAGCGCCCAACCATCGTTCGCACGGTTCCGGCCCTCCGGCGCGCCCTTTCGCCGTTCCGGCGAAAGGCTGAGCGGATCGCGCTGGTTCCGACCATGGGCGCTCTGCACCGCGGCCATCTGGCGCTGGTGCGCCAGGCCCAGCGTCGGGCCGGTCGGGTTGTGGTGTCGATTTTCATCAACCCAACCCAATTCGCCCCGCATGAGGATTTCGGCAGCTATCCGCGCCGCTTCGAGACCGACATCAAGGCGCTCACACCAGCCAAAGTCGACTTGGTGTGGGCGCCGTCGGCCGCCGTCATGTATCCGGACGGCTTTGCCACAAGGCTCGCCCCGCAAGGCGCCGCCATGGCCGGCCTGGAAGACAAGTTCCGCCCGCATTTTTTCGGCGGCGTCGCCACCGTGGTGGCCAAGCTGTTCACGCAAGTGGCGCCCGATTTCGCGCTGTTCGGAGAGAAGGACTACCAGCAGCTACGCGTCGTGACGCAGATGGCTAGGGATCTCGATCTGCCGCTCAAGGTGATCGGCGTGCCGACCGTGCGCGAGCCGGATGGCCTCGCGCTGTCGTCGCGCAACCTTTATCTGTCGGCGGGCGAACGCAGCGCCGCGCCGCTGCTCTATCGCGTGCTCAAGGCCAGCGCCGCCCGCATCAAGAACGGTGACAAGATCGAGGCCGTGCTCGACATTGGACGACGTGAGATCGATCTCGCCGGCTTTGCGCTTGATTACCTGGAAGCGCGCCACGCCTTGACGCTGGCGCCGATTGCTGCGCGCAAGGACGGGCCGATCCGGCTGCTGGTCGCGGCCAAGATCGGCAAGACCAGGCTGATCGATAATTTGGGGGTGTAGCTTCTTTCTATCCCCCCGCGTGCGGCGGAGGGCGGCCGCCGAAGGCGGCGGGTGGGGGGTCGGTAGCTGGAACATGCAGTGTGACCCCACCCGGCTCGCTTACGCTCGCCACCCTCCCCTTTCAGGGGAGGGATAAGAGAACGTTATGCCCGGTGAAATCTACAGCAGCCCCAGCTCGCGCAATTCGCGCCGCATCTGCTCCGGCATTTTGGCAGCGCCGGGGGCGGCGCGCGACAGATCGCGCGGCGCGTCCTTGGCCTCGAGATAGCGCCAGCCCTGGAAGGCCGAGCGCGGCCGCGGCTCGACCAGCACGCATTTCGGATCGAGCACCAGGCGGCAGCGATGAATGCCGTCTCTGTCGGTGAACGGCCGGATGTCGAGGATGCGCTCGCGGCACATGATCTGGCCGCGGATCACCCAATAGATCGAGCCGCCAGCGATCAGCTCGTCGGCGCGCTTGGGCACCATGCGGGTGGTGTGGATGCGCTCGGGCTTCTGGCCGCGCTGCTTCTGCGCTTTCAGCTTCTGCTTGATCCAGTTTTCCAGATCGGCGACCGAGTCGGTTCCGACCGAAAGCTTGATGAGATGCAGCGGCATTCTTGAATTCCCAACTAACTCTTACTGCGCCGCCTCGCTCGCGGCGATCACCATCACCTTGGCGCCTTCAGCCACCTGCGCGTCCGGCGCGACCGCGATTTCGGCGACCGTGCCGTCGATCGGCGCCGTGAGCGTGTGTTCCATCTTCATGGCCTCGATGATGGCGACGCGCTGGCCGCGCGTCACGGCTGAGCCCTGCTCCACTAGGATGCCGAGCACCTTGCCATGCATGGGCGCGCGCACAAGTCCGCCGGCGCCGCCATCCCCAGCCTCGTCGAGCGTGAGATCGCGTAACGACACCTTGGTCTGGCGGCCGCGGCGCAGCACATAGACCGCGTCGGCCACGGCGACCGCGACCGCGTCGGCGGCCGGCGCGCTGCCCGCGACGGTGACCGCGATACCGGCGGCGGCATGCACGACCTCGGCGATGACATTTTCGCCGTCGGCGAGGATCGGCAGTTCGAGCCGGCGCGCGCCTGCGAGCTGGAAGGCGTCGGCAGCATCCCAAGGTGACGTCTGAACCGAGGCCGGAGCGTCCGGCTCGCGCTCGTTCGCCGCGGAGAGCCGTGCGCTTTCGCGCGCCAGTAATTCCCGCGCACCGAGCGCGGCGGCGGCAGAATCGAGGCCTTGCCGGGTGCAGCCGAGCGCGACGAGATTGCGCTCGATGAAGCCGGTATCGAACTCGCCGGCGCGAAAGCCGGGCGCACGGCAGAGCGCGGCCAGGAAACCGGCATTGCCGCGGGGGCCGATGACCACGGTTTTGTCAAGCGCGTCGACCAGCCGGTCGAGCGCCTGCTCGCGCGTCGTGCCATGCGCGATCAGCTTGGCGATCATCGGATCGTAGAACGGCGTCACCTCGTCGCCCGCCTCCACGCCGCTGTCGACGCGCAGGCCCTCGGCTGCCGGAAATCGCAGCGCGATCAGTTTTCCGGTCGACGGCAGAAAGCCGCGCTCGGGATCCTCGGCATAAAGCCTCGCCTCCACCGCGTGGCCATCGAGCCGCACTTGATCCTGTTTGAGCGGCAGCTTCTCGCCGGCCGCGATGCGGAACTGCCATTCGACTAGATCAAGGCCGGTGATGGCTTCGGTCACCGGATGCTCGACCTGCAGCCGCGTGTTCATCTCCATGAACCAGAAGCCGCCTGGTTTGAGCCCGCCGGCGCCGTCGGCGATGAACTCGACCGTGCCGGCGCCCTCGTAACCGGCGGCCTTGGCGGCGGCGACGGCGGCGGCGCCCATCGCGGCGCGCAGCTCGGCGCTCACTCCGGGGCCAGGGGCCTCCTCGATCACCTTCTGATGGCGGCGCTGCAGCGAACAGTCGCGCTCGTTGAGATGGATGGCGTTGCCGTGGCGGTCGGCGAAAATCTGCATCTCGATGTGGCGCGGGCTCGTTACGTATTTCTCGATCAGCACGCGCTCGTCGCCGAACGCCGCCTTCGCCTCGCGCTGGGCGCCGGCCAGCGCCGTCTCGAATTCGGCGTGGCGCTCAACCTTGCGCATGCCCTTGCCGCCGCCGCCGGCCACCGCCTTGATCAGCACCGGATAGCCGATCTCGTAGGCCTTGCGTTGCAGAAATTTCGGCTCCTGCATCTCGCCGTGGAAGCCCGGCACAACCGGCACGCCGGCCTTCTCCATCAGCGCCTTGGCGCGATCCTTCAGCCCCATCGCGCGCATGGCGGAAGGCGGCGGGCCGACAAAGGCGAGGCCGGCATCGATGCAGGCTTGCGCGAAACCGGCGCTCTCCGAAAGAAAACCGTAGCCGGGATGGATACAGTCCGCGCGCGCCGCCTTCGCAACGGCGATCAGTCTGTCGATCGACAGATAACTTTGCGCCGCTTCCGCGGGCCCGATCGCGTGCGCCTCGTCGGCGAGCCGCACATGCAGCGCGCGCGCGTCGGCCTCGGAATAAACCGCGATGATGCGCAGGCCCAGCCGCTTGGCGGTGCGGGCGATGCGGCAGGCGATCTCCCCGCGATTGGCGATCAGGACGGATTTGAACATCAGACCCCGGCTTTGCGTCGGTAGCGATACTACTTTATTTATTTATCGCATTGTCGAACGGCGAACCGGTACCCACTTCGCCTGACAATGCTTTATCGCGCCGGCGGGGTGGCCGCTTGGGTCTGCGGACGTTTCGGTGGCACCGGCAGCTTGGCTGCGGACGCGGCGCCTTCGGTGGCGGCCGCCGGCTCCTTCGGCAGCGGCGGCTCGGCATTCATGATGCTGACCGGCGGTATCGAGGCGGCCGAGGGGAAATCATAGCGACTGGAGACTGGATTGGCTGGCGCCGTCGCGCTGGCGACCGGCACGGGCGCGGGCGCGGCCGGCTGCTTCTCGGCCACCGGTTCAGTTTTGGCGTCGGACTTGCTCCAGGCCGCCGCATAGCGCGCAACGTAAGCGTCGAAGGCGTGCACGCGCAAGTTTGCCTTGAGCGCGCCCGTGTCGCGCAGCAGCGCGAAGGCGGCGCAAGCGTCGGCGGTGCAGCCGTCGCGGGTGGCCAGCACATGGGCGGCGAGTCCAAAGCGGTCGAGTTCGAGCGCGCGCCGCGTGCCGGCGAAAGTCTCGACGAAGCCGGCCTCGCCGCGCCGCGCAAACGCGCTGGCGTCCTTGAGCAGCGCCAGCCGTGCCCCGGTATAGGCGACCGCGCTGGCGGCGCTTTGCGCATCGGCGAACACCGCCTTCTCGCAGGCATTCTCGATCGCCTCGCCGGCGCCACCGTCGAGGCAGGCGAGCGCCGAGCCGGGCGCCAGCGCGCCGACATCGAGCGCGGCATGGCGTTGCAGCAGCGCGCGCCGCTCGGCCGCCTGGTTATCCATCGCCATGCGGTCGAGCAGCGCGATCACCGCCAGCGCCACCACCACGATGGTGGCGACCGGCAGCAGCAGGCGTTGCAGCCCGCCGGCGCCGGCGCGCCGCAGCGCCATCACCGCCAGCACGACGAACAACGCCGCCAGCGCGCCGGCAACCGAGGCCGGCAGCACCAGCGGCGTCGACAGCATGCCGTTCAACGATGCGCTATCGATTTTACTTCTCCGCTCACTGCACCTTGGCGCCAGAGACCTTCACCACATTGGCCCACTTCTCGATGTCCTTGCGCAAGTAGTCGTCGAACTCCTCCGGTGTCTTCACCAGCGGAATGGCGCCCTGCTTGAGCCAAGCCGATTTCACCTCCGGCTTGTTGATCACCTTGTTGATGTTGCTGTTGAGGAAGGTGACGACTTCTTTCGGCGTGCCCTTGGGCGCCATCACGCCGATCCAGATGGTGGCCTCATAGCCGGGCACCGTCTCGGCGATGGTCGGCAGGTCGGGGGTGAGCTCCGAGCGCTTCACGCCGGTGGTGCCGAGCGCGCGCACCTGACCCGCTTTGGCGAGCTCGGACATGGTGGTGACGGCGTCGAACATCATCTGCACGGTGCCGGCCAGCGTACTGTTGCGAGCGTCGCCCGACGCCTTGTGCGGAACATGCACGATGTTGGTGCCGCTCATGGCTTTGAACAGCTCGCCGGCCATGTGATAGGGCGTGCCCGGGCCGGAGGATGCGTAATTGAGCTTGCCCGGGTCCTTCTTGGCGAGATCGATGAATTCCTTCACCGTCTTGGCCGGCACCGAGGGGTGCACCACCATCAGCAGGTCGGAATAATTGATGGTCGCCACCGGCACGAAGTCGCGCATCAGTTGGAACGGCTTGTTCGGCAGCAGCGACTCGTTGGTGGTGTGGGTGTTCGACATTACCAGCAGCGTGTAGCCGTCGGGCGTCGACTTCGCGACCGCGTCGGTGCCGATGATCGAGCCGGCGCCCGGGCGATCCTCGACCACGAAGGATTGCTTGGTCTCCTCCGACAGATGCTGGGCCAGCACGCGGGCATAGACGTCGGCCGGCCCCCCCGCGCCGAACGGAACGATCAGCTTGACGGTGCGGTTCGGGTAATTTTGCGCCGCGGCCGGCAGCGACAGCAGCAGCAGCAGCGGCAGCAGGGCGACAGCGGTTAAGCGAAGAGCTTTGAGCATGAATCCTCCAAGGCGTTTTTTGGTCAGACTGATGAAAACGTCGCGACGTTCATTTTTATTCCCTGAGACTCCTCAAGCGCCACCGGCGGTCTTGAAGCCGGGCGCCAGATCGCTCGCCGCCGCGAAGGCGCCCTTGGCCTCCACCGACGTCATCGCCACCGTCGTCTTGAGATCGGTGACGCCGCCGCCCGAGCCTGCCGCCAGCAGCACCGCCACCATCTGGGTGTCGTTGGGCGCCTCGGCGACGACCATAAAATCGTATTCGCCGAAGGTGAGATAGTAGCCGATGAGCTTGCCGCCGGCCTTCGACAGCAGGCGCGCGACCGCGTCGGCGCGATCCTCCGGCTTGATGAGCATTCCCTTGATGGCATCCCGGGTATAGCGGCCCTGAGTGATGTAGATCGGCATGCGTTCCCTCCCCTGCGAGCGGCCTTCGCCGCTTTGCGCGCATTATAGACGATGGCGGAGATGAAACAGCCGGGAAACTCCCGCGCTCAGATCTTGTCGAGCTGGCTTTCCTTGGCCACGCGCTCGAACGCCTCGCCCGAGCTTTTGATCCGGTACTGGTAGTCGTCGCCTTCCGACGGCAGCAGCTTGACCACCGTATAGCTGCCGGTGGCGGCGGCACGGCCGAAGGTCGGCGAGGTGTAATAGACCACTTGCCCGACCTGGTATTTGTGGCGTTGGATCGGAATGTCGGGCGGCGCCATGGGCTGCACCGGCGGGCTCGCAGTGCGGATCATCGTCGCCGCCACCTTGGCGGCAGCCGCAGGTTGCGCGCGCGCCGGCCGCGTCAACTTGCCGACCGGATTGCGGGCCGATTTCGATGGCTTCGACGCCTTTGAGACGGCCTTGCGGGCGCTCTTGGCGACCGTCTTGGCGACCTTTTTTACGGTTCGCCGGGCCGTCTTGGAGGACCGCCGGGCGGTTTTTACTGAATGTCTGCTCATTAAGTGAATATAGCAGCAAATTTTGCTTTCGGGCGAAGTTTTTTGAACTTTTAAAAGGCCGAATACTAATGTTTTCAATGGCTTAAAAGACCCCATTCCGAACGCATAACGAGTCGGCGCCCCCACCCTCAGGAGCGCCCGGACCGCGCCTAATCGGCCCCGATATGCCGCCAAAGCGCGCGGAACCCACCCCGCAACACCCGCGTTCTGATGCGGGGGCGTGAAGGTTGTCATGCGAGTCCTGCTTGGCATCATTCTCGGCGGCATTCTGACCGTCGGCGCCGCCTATCTGTACGACTCCCACCATGCCCTGGAGGCCGCGAACGCGCCGACCAGCGCGCAGCGGCCGCTGGTCAACTGGGATGTGGTTGGCACCAAGTGGCAGCATCTCACCGCGCGCGCCCGTTCCGAATGGTTCCGGGTCGCCGGCCGATCGTGATCATGCGCAGGCCCTGTCCGCTATGCGTTAGCCGCTCACCTGCTCACGCCGCCCTACGCCCAGCGCATCGCCGATGGCACGACGGTCCATGCGGGTGCCGTCATCGCCCTCGAGCAGCAGCGGCACGCGGCCGTCTTGATTGACGTGGCGCGCCCAAGACAGCGCCTCGTCGAGGGAGTTGAACTCCTTGTAGAGCATTTGTTCTTTGGCAAGCGGCGAAATCTCGCCCGATCCCTTCGGGCCGCTATAGACACGATAGGTCATTGCCCAACCTCCGTTTATCCCATCGCCGTCCGCTTCGTGCGGACGCCCGTGTCCCCCTGCGTCCGTTCGAAATAGGCAGCGTCCTGGCAAATCGCAACCGCGACAATGGGTTCCGTACTGGCCTCAAGTCGCACTATGCTGGTGCGACCAGTTGCGGAGGACGTGATCCATGCGAGCGGCCTATTATGAAACGAACGGTTCGGCGCGCGACGTGCTGCGCGTGGGCGAGGTCGAGACGCCGCAGGCCGGCCCCGGCGAGGTGCGCGTGAAACTCGCCGCCTCCGGCGTCAACCCGTCCGACGTCAAAGCGAGGCAAGGCGCCACCCGCAAGATCGCCTGGCCGCGCGTGATCCCGCACAGCGACGGCGCCGGTGTGATCGACCAGGTCGGCGACGGCGTCGCCAAGTCGCGCATCGGCGAACGGGTATGGCTGTGGAACGGCCAGTGGAAACGCGCCTTCGGCACCGCCGCCGAATATATCGCGCTGCCGGCCGCACAAGCGGTCAAGCTGCCGGACAATGTCAGCTTCGAAGCCGGCGCTTGTCTCGGCATTCCGGCGATGACCGCCACGCATGCCGTGACATTGAGCCATGCGGTAAAAGGCACCACCCTACTGATTGCCGGCGGCGCCGGTGCGGTCAGCCAATACGCCATCCAGTTCGCCAAGGCGGTGGGCGCGCGCGTCATCGCTACCGTGTCCTCGGCCGAGAAGGTCAAAGCCGCACGGGAAGCCGGCGCCGACCACTGCATCGACTACAAGCGCGAGAATGTCGGCGAGCGGGTGATGGCGATCACCGACAAGCACGGTGTCGACGCAGTAATCGAGATGGATCTCGCCGCCAACGCCAAATTGCTGCCTGGCGTGTTGCGGCCGAAAGGCAGCGTGATCGTCTACGGCACCGGCACCGCCGAAGCGACACTGCCGGCGTTCTTCTGCCTGACCCAATCCATCCGCATACAGTTCTTCCTGGTCTACGAGCTCGACCACGCGATGCGCGAACGCGAACTCACCGCCATCAATAGCGCCCTCGCCCACGGCACGCTGCAACACCGGGTGGCGCAGCCGACCTTCGTGCTCACCGATATCGTCGCCGCGCACGAGGCGGTGGAACGGGGCGGAATCGGCAATGTGGTGGTGAGGATGTGATACCCGTTATTCCGGGTTCGCGCCTTCGGCGCGCTCCGGGATGACCCTAGGCGCCCACCCTTACATCGCTAAGCTAGTGTGGCGGACGGCCCGTCAACTTCAACGCCGGGCCGCTTTGAATTGCCCGCATCGCTATCGACCATGAAATCCCGGCGGATCGGCACGGCGTCGCGCGTTTTGGCGATCAGCATCTGGAACACCATATGCGAGCCGTGCAGGAATTCGAGCTCGACGGCCGCCAGATAGAACTCCCACATCCGGCAGAAGCGTTCGTCGTAGATCTGCGCGGCGCGTGCGCGGTTTTTGGCGAAGCGCTCCCGCCAATGCCGGATGGTGTGATAATAATGCAGGCGCAGAACCTCGATATCCGACACCCACAGGCCATTGCGCTCGGTGGCGGCGAGAACCTCCGACATGGCCGGCGAATAGCCGCCTGGGAAAATATATTTGCGGATGAACGGGCCGGTGGTGCCGGGCGGCGACATGCGTCCGATGCAGTGGATGAAGCCGTAGCCGTCGTCCTTCAGCAGGCCGCGGATTTTCGCGAAGTACTCGTCGAAATGCGCGATGCCGACATGCTCCATCATGCCGACCGAGACCACGCGATCGAACGTGCCTTCGACGTTGCGGTAATCGAGTTCGCGGAATTCCACCAGATCGGCGACGCCGGCGGCTGACGCGCGCTCTCTGGCGATCTTGATCTGTTCGGGCGAGACATTGATGCCGACGACGCGGGCGCCGGTTTGCTTGGCGAGGTGAATGGCAAAGCCGCCCCAGCCGGAACCGATCTCGACCACGCTCATGCCCGGCTTGAGCTGCAGCTTCGCCGTGGCATGAATCAGCTTGTAGCGTTGCGCCTGTTCCAGCGTGTCGTGTTCGGGATCGCGGAAATAGGCGCAGGAATACTGCATGTCCTCGTCGAGAAAGAGACGATACAGCTCGGTCGAAAGATCGTAGTGATGGCGGGCTTGGCTTGCGGCGATGCCGGTCGGATTGGCCTGATGCCAGCGCCGCAGCGCGCGCCACAGCCGGCGCAGTAGTTTTTGCGAACCATGCGCGGCGAGACCGGCACGATTGACCGAAAACAGCAGCAGCAGATCGTAGACGCCCGCACCGTCCTCAAAGCTCAGGCCGCCATCCATATAGGCTTCCGCGGCCTTGAGTTCCGGATTGAGGAACAGTCTGGCGGCGAGCCCGCGACGGTTGATGCGCAGCGTCACCGCCGGTCCGGGGAGTTTGCCGCCGAAGGTGTGCAGCGTGCCGGACGCGTCGTAGAGACGCAGCGTTCCGTTCTTGATGAATTTTTCGAGCAGGCCGGAGAGCAAAAACATCGATCAGCCCGCGGGTGGCGCCACTTCGGCGTCGTTGAAGCCGGCGGCATCGAGCGCGCGGCGCACCGTGCCCGACCGCTTGGCGCCTTCGATGAGGCCGCTCACCAGCTTGAGCGCGTCGCCGCGGCCCTTGGGCACCGCCACCGCGATGCCGGTCTGCTGAAAATGCCCGGCCAGCACGCGCGCGCCCGGCAGCTTCGGCAATAAACCAGCAAACGAGTCATGCGACAGCGCGAAGGCGTCGCCCTGCCCGTTGCGCGCCATCTCGGTCATCAATTCGACGCTCGGCACTTCCTCGACCGCGGCATTGGGCGCGGTGCGGCGCGCGCTGCGCACGGTGGTGGTATTGGAAATGCCGACGATGCGCACGCCCGGCCGGTTGACCTCGTCGATCGATTGGATGGCGGAGCCGGCCGGCACCAGATAGGTGCTGGAGATGAAATAATAGGCCGGGCCGAAATCGACCTTCGTTTCGCGCGTGGCATCGCGCGGCATGAAGGCGACGTCGCAGGCGCCGCTCGCCACCACGTCGGTCACCTGCCCCGAATTGTCGTAGACCTGCAGCGCCAGCGGCAGCTTCAGCGCCGCGGCGAAGGCCTGCATGAGATCGACGGTGACGCCGCGCACTTCGCCCTGGCCGTCGCGGATGGCGAAGAAGGCCGAGGCCGCCGGCGACACCACGATGCCGCCGCGCAGTTTGCCGGTGGGGGCGAGTTGTCGGAGCGCGTCAGGATTTGTCATGGAGCGCGTCTAACACGCAGCACGATATAAGGCTACGATGGAGTGAGAGACTGTCATTCGGGAGGGCGCTTATGCGTTTCATCTTAGGGATTATTGTCGGCGCGGCGCTGCTGCTCGGCTCGGCCTATCTGCACGACACCGGCGTGATCAAAGCCGGCCCGCCGCAGGCCTTCGTGAATTGGGACACGGTCATTGGCATGCTGGGGCGCTAGAACTTCTCCACCCACGGCCGCAGATCAAGCTCGGCGCTCCAGGCGCTGCGCGGCTGCGCCAGCAGCTGCAGGTAGCTCGACGCGATGGCGTCGGGATCGAGCAGCGAATCCGGCGCATCGGGCGGCTCGGGCCGGCGCGCGCTCTTGATGCCGCCATCGATCACCACATGCGCGACGTGGATGCCCTTGGGCTGCAATTCGCGCGCCATGCTCTGCGCCAGGCCGCGCAGCGCGAACTTGCCCATCGCGAAGGGCGCCGACTGCGCATAGCCCTTCACGCTGGCCGAGGCGCCGGTGAACAGGATGGCGCCGTGACCGCGCGGCAGCATGCGCTTGACCGCCGCCTGCGCCACCAGGAAGCCGCCGAAGGCCGTGATCTCGATCGCCTTGGCGACTTCGATGGGATCGAGCTCCATGAACGGCCCGCGCGTGCGGTAGCTGGCATTGTAGACTACGACGTCGGGCGTCATGTGCGCGGCATCGAGATCGGCGAACAGCCGCTCGACCTCGTTGCGCTTGGCCGCGTCGCAGTTGAAGGCCTTGCAGCCGGTCGCTTGCACGAACTCATTAAGCTTGGCGGCCGAGCGCGCCGCCAGCGCGACCGTCATGCCGGCTTTGGCGAAGGCGCGCGCGAGCGCAGCCGAGAGGCCCGAGCCGGCGCCGACGATGAGGGCGGAGGTGTAGGTCACAGCCGCCTCGCTGCGGCTCGAAGTTTTGTTGTTACGTCCTTGCTACCTTTGATTTCCCACGCTTCATTTTGAAGATAAATTATCTGTCCATTGACGTACTTCGAGAACCTCGATTTCATTTTAACCAACTCACTATGGGGGATAATAATTGCACGATAGACGGAGTAATCTTCATTGAACAACACTCCCGCGAGGTAGTCGAATTTTTTGCCGTCTAGATTTCGAATAACGCCAAGCTGCCGCGACGGTCGACGTGCATTCATTCGCCTTCCTTTGATCTGAAAGCGCTCTCCGTCCTTGCTCGTCGCGTCGTGACCTGAAGACGAATTTCGCTCTAACGTCCAATGAAACGCTTTTCGAAAAAGTGTCTCGGCATAATCTCCCGTTGGGTTATTGGACGTTCTAACAACTTCGCGGCCGCGCAATTCGTTCATTATAGCGCTATGCAAGTTAAGCAGCTGCGATGTTGATTTGGATTGAAGCGCTGAATTAAGTTCTCGCTTTGCCATGGCGCTCCTCCCCATCACATCCTAAACACCCCAAACCTTGTCTCCGGCACCGGCGCGTTGAGCGCGGCGGAAAACGCCAGCGCCAGCACGCGCCGCGTCTCGGCGGGCGCGATGATGCCGTCGTCCCACAGCCGGGCGGTGGCGTAATAGGGATTGCCCTCGCTCTCGTATTGCTCGCGGATCGGCGCCTTGAACGCCTCCTCCTCTTCCGCGCTCCATGTCTGGCCGTCGGCCTCGATATTGTCGCGCTTGACGGTGGCCAGCACCGAGGCGGCCTGCTCGCCGCCCATCACCGAGATGCGCGCGTTCGGCCACATGAACAAAAAGCGCGGGCCATAGGCGCGCCCGCACATGCCGTAATTGCCGGCGCCGTAGGAGCCGCCGAGGATCAGCGTGATCTTGGGCACCTGCGCGCAGGCCACCGCCGTCACCATCTTGGCGCCGTCCTTGGCGATGCCGCCGGCCTCATAGTCCTTGCCCACCATGAAGCCGACGATGTTCTGCAGGAACAGCAGCGGAATACGGCGCTGGCAGCACAGCTCGACAAAATGCGCGGCCTTCAGCGCACTCTCCGAGAACAGGATGCCGTTATTGCCGAGAATACCGACCGGCATGCCGTGGATATGCGCGAAACCGGTCACGATGGTGGTGCCGTACAGCGCCTTGAACTCGTCGAACTCGGAGCCGTCGACAATGCGCGCGATCACCTCGCGCACGTCGTACTGCTTCTTGAGGTCGACCGGCACCACGCCGTCGAGCTCGGCAATGTCGAGCGCCGGCTCGCGCGATGCCCTGAGCGGAATGTCGACCTGCTTGCGGCTGTTCAAATTGGCGACGATGCGACGCGCCAGCGACAGCGCGTGATGATCGTCCTGTGCCAGATGATCGACGACGCCGGACTTGCGGGCATGCAGGTCGCCGCCGCCCAGTTCCTCCGCGCTCACCACCTCGCCGGTCGCCGCCTTCACCAGCGGCGGCCCGCCGAGGAAGATGGTGCCCTGGTTCTTGACGATGATGCTCTCGTCCGACATCGCCGGCACATAGGCGCCGCCGGCGGTACAGGAGCCCATCACCACGGCGATCTGCGGAATGCGCGCCGCCGACAGATTGGCCTGATTGTAGAAGATGCGGCCGAAATGCTCGCGGTCGGGAAACACGTCCGTTTGCGTCGGCAGATTGGCGCCGCCGCTGTCGACGAGATAGATGCAGGGCAGCCGGTTCTCGCGCGCGATTTCCTGCGCGCGCAAATGTTTCTTCACCGTCATCGGATGATAGCTGCCGCCCTTGATGGTGGCGTCGTTGGCGACGATTGTGCATTCGCGGCCCTCGACCCGGCCGATGCCGGTGATGATGCCGGCGGCGTGCACGGCGCCGTCATACATGCCGTAGGCGGCGAGCGGCGAGAGTTCCAGGAACGGCGAGCCGGGATCGATCAGGTTCATCACTCTTTCTCGGGGAAGAAGTTTTCCGCGCGACACGTGCCGTTCGCGGGCTTTTTCCGGACCGCCTAACGCGGCTTCGGCGCGGCGCGCCTGCAATTCATCGACCAGCGCGCGCATGCGCTCGGCATTGGCGCGGAACTCATCCGAATTTTTATCGACAGCCGACGCCAGAATCGCCAACGCCCCCTCCCCGGTTCCACAGGCAAGGGTGCCTCGGCGGAACCCGGAACGCAATGGCGCGGGAACTGCGGCCGAACAAAGATCGTGGAACTGACGCGCCCTCGCGACGTTCTGGTTAAGCACACCACAACGTCAGACACGTCCGAGGGTGCCCACAGGAGGAATCAATGATGAAAGCACGACTGTTATCGACCGTAGCTGCGGCAACGCTGCTGTTCGCCGCCGGCGCCGCATCGGCGCAGACCACGAAAAAGGACGAAGCGCCCGCGCCTGCCCCTGCTGTCCAGCAGAAAGCACCGGCCGAGAAGATGGCGCCAGCCATGAAGCCCGGCGAGCAGAAAGCCGGCACCCAGAAGGCGCCGGAGACGATCGGTCAGGCACCAAAGGCGTCGGACGCCGACAAGTCTCGCGCCTCCGACAAGGGCGCGATGGACATGGATAAGGGCGCCGCGGGCAAGCCCATGGATAAGGGCCCGGCGGCTAAGAGCGCAGCCGACAAGCCGATGGATAAGGGCCCGACGGCCAAGAGCGCAGCCGATGCCAAGACCCCGTCCGACGCCAAGAGCCCGACCACGGCCCAGACTCCTGCTCCCGCCGATTCGAAATCGAGCCAGTCGACCACGACCGAGAAGAGCGGCGCCACCACCGGCCAAGGCGCGGCCGCGGGTTCGGCCAAGCTGTCGACCGAGCAGCGCACCAAGATCACCACCATCATCAAGCAGCAGAATGTGCAACGGGTCGAGCCGTCCAAGCTGAACATCTCGATTTCGGTCGGCGCCAGGGTGCCGTCCACCGTGCGGTTCTATCCGCTGCCGGTGGAAGTGATCGCCATCTATCCGGAATGGCGCGGCTACGACTACATCCTGGTCGGCGACGAGATCCTCGTCATCGATCGGCGTACGCGCCAGATCGTGGCGATCCTCGAAGCGTAAGACACGTCAACAAAATAACTCACGGCCGTGGCGAAATACCGCCGCGGCCGTGGCGTTCGTTTCGCAGGGAACGTTCGCGGACGTTCGAACGTTGTCTTGGCGATCGCTACACCACCCAATACGAGGACACTTAAAATGAATAAAGATCGCATTCAAGGCAGCGTCGAGCAGGCCAAAGGCAAACTGAAGGAAGTGGCCGGCAAGGTCACTGGCGACAGCAAGCTCGAAACCGAAGGCAAGGCCCAGCAGGTCGCCGGCAAGGTGCAGAACACCGTTGGCGGCTTGAAGGATGCGGTGAAGGAAGCCGTCGAGGACTAATCGCTGTAACGCAGACTAAACACGAAAGCCCGGCAGGTGCCGGGCTTTCGTCGTTCAAGGATATGGCACCCCGCGCACCAATGGCCAGTCCGGCTCGTTGCCCTGCATCACCCAGGTCTCCTTGAGCGCGGCTTCGTGCCATGCAGTCCAGGCCGGCAGCTCCATGACCGCGTCTATATAGGCGCGCGAAACCGCGCTCACCTCGATGCCGAAGCTGTGCAGGCGCGCCACCACCGGCGCATACATGGCGTCGGCGGCGCCGAAGGCGCCGAACAGGAACGCGCCATTTTGCCCGAAACGGGCGCGGCAATCGCTCCACAGCGCGTCGATGCGGCGCACATTGTCCAGCGCGTCATCGGGCAGCGGACGCTTCTTGACCGGCAGCCACAGGTTCATCGGGCAATTCTTGCGTAACGCTTGAAAGCCGCCATGCATCTCGTTCGCCACCACGCGCGCATGGCTGCGCGCGCTCGCATCCGCCGGCCACAAGTGGCTTTGCGGAAATTTCTCCGCCAGATATTCGAGGATGGCGAGCGATTCCCAGATCGCCATATCGCCGTCGATCAGCACCGGCACCTTGCCGGCCGGCGAATAGGCCAGCACCTGCTCGCGGCTGCCGGGCTCGTAGAGCGGGATCACGCGTTCGTCGAATGCGATGCCGGCCACCGTCATGGCGATCCAGGGCCGCAGCGACCAGGACGAATAGTTCTTGTTGCCGATGATCAGCGTCAACGCCATGCCGCTTACGCCTTCTTGGCCTCGCCGGGCGCGAGCTCTGGTTCCACGACCGGGCCGCCGGCTTTCTTCCAGGCGCCGAAGCCGCCCTGGATATGGGCGACCGGTTTGAGCCCCATGCGCTGGGCGGTCTGCGCGGCCAGTGCCGACCGCAATCCGCCGGCGCAGAAGAACACGAACTTCTTGTCCTGCGCGAACACCGGCTTGTGATAGGGGCTCTGCGGGTCGATCCAGAATTCCAGCATGCCGCGCGTGCAGTGGAAGGCGCCCGGCACCTTGCCCTCGCGCTGCAATTCGCGCGGGTCGCGGATATCAACCAGCACGGTATCGTCGCGGCCGGCGAGCTTGATCGCCTGTTCGACCGGCAAGGTCTCGATCTCGCGTTCGGCGGCCTCGCACAGCGCCTTGTATCCGGTGGTAATGGTCTGCGGCATGAGCTTCTCCTTGATGCGCATGATCCCGAAAAGTGGGCACCGGTTTTCGGATAAGATCATGCGCAAAACAAGCCACAGTGACAGAGCGGTAGCCGCTGCTCAAGTCGATGGCGTAGCATGCGCGTCAAAGGAGGAGTTGCCTCGCCATGCCCGCCTTCACCCTGCCCGACCTCGCCGCCTTCGCCTGGTTCGCCAGCGCCTGGATCGGTTATTCGATCGTGATCGAGAAGACCGCGAAAGGCCGCGGCGGTCTCAATGCGCTGATGAACGCCTATCGCGACGAGTGGATGGAGCGCCTGCTCGCCCGCGATGTCCGCATGGTCGATGCGCAGGTGACCGCCGCCTTGCAGAACGGTACCGCCTTCTTCGCCTCCACCAGCCTGATCGCCGTCGGCGGCACGCTTACGCTGCTGCGCTCGACCGATGAAATATTGACCGTGGTGGCGTTGCTGCCGTTCGGCACCGCCTCCTCGCGCGAATTGTGGGAGCTGAAGATGCTGGGGCTCGCCATCATCTTCGTCTACGCCTTCTTCAAGTTCGCCTGGTCGTACCGGCTGTTCAATTATTTCGCCATCATGGTGGGTGCCGCCCCGCCGCCTGCCGAAAAGGACAGCGCGGCGGCGCAGGCCTTCGCCCACCGCGCCTCCCGGCTGTGCGCCGACGCCGGCCGCCATTTCAATCGCGGCCAGCGCGCGTTCTTCTTCGCGCTCGGCTATCTCGGCTGGTTCCTAGGGCCAATTCCGCTGGCGCTCACCACCACCGGCATTCTGATCGTGATGTGGCGGCGGCAATTCCTGTCCGAAACGCGCAGGGCCTTCGCCGCGGTCGATCGCGACGACCTCGCGCCGCCGGCCGCAAAGACACGGCCGCTCAGGCCATCCCCATCAAAACGGCGATGACCGCCACGATCAGCACGGCGATGCTGGTGGCGACCACGGTGACGAGGTGTTCGCCCCAGACCGGATGCCACCCCCTATCGTCGTAGCTGACGGGCTCGGCCGGCGACGCGGTATGACTGTCGAGCGACATAAGCGGATCCCCCCTCGAAAGAGCATCGCTTGGATGGTGCGCGAGAACGCGGACGCGAACTCGGGCGCACGAATCGCCCATGACGTTTGAATGATACCGCTGCCGGCGGGTGCTCACAATCTTGCCGCGCCGGCGGCGGCGCGCACGCGTCGTGGCTTACGGGCGCACGGCCGGCCCCGGCAACAACTCCGACGTCCGCCCGGTGAGCCAATAGCTGACGAGGCCGATCCATTCGTGCACGGCGTTATCCAGCCGGCCGAGCCCGCCGCTCAGAATCTCCATCGGGGCGAGCCGGAGCGCACGGCGGGTGTGCCAGGCTACCGGAAAGGCCTCCACCGAAAATCCCACGCGCCGGAAGCAACCGACCGCGCGCGGCATGTGCTGCGCCGAGGTCACCAGCAGCCAGCGTTCGCCCGGCTTCGGCTGCACCAGCGCTTTGGTAAAGACGGCATTCTCCTCGGTGTTGCGCGAGCGCAATTCCAGCATCACGCGCGTGCGCGGCACGCCGAGGCTGTCGAGCAGCGGGTAGAGAAAATTGCCCTCGGGCTCGTTGCCCAGCAGGCTGGCATCGCCGCCTGAATAGACGATGCGCGCGTCCGGATAATCGCGCGCGAGCTTGCCAATCGCGATGATGCGCGCGGCGTCGGCGCTGACCGCCGGCGTGCCGTAATCCTGCGAGAGCCTCGGCAAGATCGCCCCGCCCAGCACGATGATGCCGTCCGGCGCGCCGCGCGAGGCATCCCAGGGCGGGAAGCGGCTCTCCAGCAGATGGGCGAGCCCGACACCGATCGGCGCGAAGCCCGCCAGCGCCAGCAGAGCAAGGCTCGCCACCAGCAGCCGCCGGCCGGCGCGCGCAAACCGCGTCGCCAGCAGCACGAGGCCGGCAACGCCGAGCAGAATCAAAATATTCGACGGCAGCAGCAGAAGGGCGGCGGTCTTGGAGAAGATGAAGAACATGGTCGTTCACTCGATCCAAGCCGCACCTGCTCGATTTAATTAGCGGGACTTCTTCCACTCCTCGTAGCGCTTTTTGTTTTCGTCGTTGGGCGGATAGAGGCCGGGCAGCTTCGCCCCCTTCTCCACCTCCTGCACCAGCCAGCTTTCCAGCAATTCGTGCTCGGCACCTTCGTGGGCTACGAAATCGGCCAGGTCCTTCGGGATCACCACCGCGCCGTCGTCGTCGGCGACGATGATATCGCCGGGAAAGATGGCGCAGCCGCCGCAGCCGATCGGCTCGTTCCAGCCGACGAAGGTGAGTTGATTGACCGAGGCCGGCGCCGCCACGCCCTGGCACCACACCGGCAGGCCGGTCGCGAGCACGCCGTGTCTGTCGCGCATCACGCCATCGGTGATCAGCGCGCTCACGCCGCGCTTGACCATGCGCATGCACAGGATGTCGCCGAAGATGCCGGCGCCCGTCACGCCCATGGCGTCGGCGACCACCACGGCGTTCTCCGGCATGGCTTCGATGGCCGAGCGGGTGGAGATCGGTTTCGACCAGCTCTCCGGCGTCGCCAAGTCCTCGCGCACCGGCACGAAGCGCAGCGTGAACGCCTCGCCCACCACGCGCTTGCCGGAAAAGCCGAGCGGCATCGCCCCCGCCATCCAGGCATGGCGGATGCCCTTCTTCAGCAGCATGGTGGTGATGGTGCCGGTGGTGACGTTGCGGAGCGTGTCCAAAGTCGAGGCCATTTTGAAATCCGTCAGGCGGGAGCGAGGCCGAGCCGCTCATCGCGGCGGCGCAGATAGGCGACGAACGGAACGGCCAGCAGCACCATCCAAGCTTTGCCGATGATCTGGCCGAGCAGGAATTCGAGCGAGCCGAAGGCGAGCCACAGGAACACGATCGAATCCACGACCAGCCCGGCCAGGCTCGACGCCAGCACCGCCAGCACCAGGCGGCGGCGGGCGAGCGGGGTATAGACCGCGAAATCGGCGAATTCCGACAACAGGAAGGCCGCCGCCGAGGCGATCACCAGCGCGGCCGGCGCCAGCGCGGCCGAGATCGCGGCGCCGACGACGATCGCGCCGATACCAAATTCGACGCCAAGCCGTCGCTGCACCAGGTCGCGCAGCACCAAGGCCGCGCCGATCATCAGCACGCCGGACGGCGCCATGATGGCGGGCGCCACCGGGATCAGGCAGGGGCCATTGGGGACGCACAGCGTGCCGACATGGCCGATCATCCAATTGGCCGCCGGAATCGTCAGGCAGAACAGGACGAGGAAAATCGCGCCCTCGAGGGTCCGTCGCTTATCGTTGTCGCTCGTGGTCATGTCGTCTTTCGCTCGCTCATGAACTTGGCAAAGCCTTGCGCCCGCAACCGGCAGGCCGGGCAGGTCCCGCAGCCATAGCCCCAGTCGTGGCGCTTGCTGCGGTCGCCCAGATAACAGCTATGGCTGTCCTCGATCACGAGATCAAGCAGCGGCTTGCCGCCGATCTCCTCCGCCATGGCGAAGGTGTCAGCCTTGTCGATCCACATCAGCGGGGTGTGCAGGGTGACGCGCTTGTCGAGGCCGAGCGTGAGCGCGACCTGCATCGCCTTCACGGTGTCGTCGCGGCAATCGGGATAGCCGGAATAGTCGGTCTCGCACATGCCGGCGACGATGTGGCGGGCGCCGCGGCGGTAGGCGAGCGCGCCGACAAAGCAGAAGAAAATGAGATTGCGGCCGGGCACGAAAGTGGTCGGCAGCCCGCTCTCGGCGATCTCGATTGTCGTCTCGCGGGTGAGCGCCGTGTCGGAGATGGCGGCGAGCGCGTCGAGCTTGATGACGTGGTCGTCGCCCAGGCGTGCCTGCCAGTCCGGCTTTTGCGCCGCCAGCGCAGAGCGCAGACGTGGACGCACGTCGAGTTCAATCACATGGCGCTGACCATAATCGAAGCCGACGGTCTCCACCCGCGCGAAACGCTCCAGCGCCCAGGCCAGGCAGACAGTGGAGTCCTGCCCGCCGGAAAAGAGGACCAGGGCGGTGTCGTTATGCAAAGTCATGCTTGTCCCGGCCATGCCGATAAGGAACGCACCGCCGTGCCCGCCGAATAGCTTTCCGTGCAAGGGGCGGACTGTAGCGCCCGACGAAACGAGCCGTGCCCCCCCTTCTTTTTACGCGGCAACAGGCCGGAAGGTGATCCGGCCCTTCTCCCCTGCTTTGGGGTGAGGCTTCATGACGATCTCGATGTCCTGCTCGAACACAGTAAGCATTTTCATCAAGCGCTCGGCCGAGTAGTCCTCGAAATCGCCGCGTAGCAAATTCGAGAGGTCGGGCTGGGAAATTCCGATCAGTTTGGCGGCTTTGATTTGCGTAAGCCCGCGCTCTTTAACAAGCCGGTGCAACTCAATCACAATACTGGCCTTGAGCTTGCGTTCCTCGGCATTGGGCAGACCGAGGTCGGCAAAGACATTGCCGCTGCTCTCGTAGGCTTCGATTTTACGTTTAGTCATGGCTTGCGCCCTCATTTGTCGGAGCGCGCGCGATGATGCGACTCTGCATCGCGCAAGCGCGATTTTATAAGTTCAATCTCGTGCCGAGGGGTGGCGATGCCTTTTTTTGCTTTCTTCTGAAAAGCGTGCAGAACATACACCACGCCAACAAATCGCACGGTGTAAACCGCCCTATAGGTGTCGCCGTCGAAATCTTCGACCAACTCTAGGATAGCACGGCCGCCAAACCCTTTGAGTGCTTTCGCAGATAACGGCTCATCACCCTCTTGCACCTGTTGCAGCGCATAGCCCATGCGGTTTTGAACCTTCGCTGGAAATCGCTTCAGGTCTTTACGGCTGGGGCCGATAAAGATGCAGGGCTTCTGCTCGGGCCGGTTACTGTTCACTTCAACAAATTATAGGGCCATCCCTATAACGCCGTCAAGAGTATGCGTGCGAGTCCAATCAATCCCACTTCGGCGACCAGGTCCAGTCGACGATGCGGCCGCCGGGGCGGGCAAGCCCGGCGATCTCCCGCATCTCGGCATCCGTGAGGTCGAACTCCAGATTGGCGAGGTTCTCGGTAAGCCGTTCGACTTTGCTGGTGCGCGGGATCACCGCGATGCCCTGCTGGGTGAGCCAGCGCAAGCAGACCTGCGCCGCGCTCTTGTCGTGCGCCGCACCGATGCTTTGCAGCAGTCTGTCGCCCTTGGCGCCGCCGCGCGCGATCGGACTGTAGGCGACCACCGCCATGCCGTGCTGGCGGCAGGCCGCGATCACCTTGTCCTGGTCGAGAAACGGATGGCATTCGATCTGGTTGCAGACCAGCGGCTCGCTCGTGACCTTGTTGGCCTCCGCGAGCAGCGCCACCGTGAAGTTCGACACGCCGATATGCTTGGCATAGCCCGCGCGCTTCATCTTGGCCATGGCGCCGAGCGTCTCAGCCAGCGGCACGCGCGGGTTCGGCCAATGGATCAGCAAGAGGTCGATAACCTCGAGCCGCAGCTTGGCGAGACTTTCCTTGACCGAGCGTTCCAGATCGGGCGGCGACAGCAGCGTCGGCTGCACCTTCGTGGTGACCATCACCTCGCTGCGCTTGCCGGAAGCGCGCACGCCCTCGCCCACCTCGCGCTCGTTGTCGTACATCTGCGCGGTGTCGATGTGGCGATAGCCGAGGCGGATCGCCTGCTCGGTGAGCCGCGCGCAGTCGCGCCCGCGCAGCGCCCAGGTGCCGAGCCCAACGATCGGTATCTTGAAGCCCTTGGCTTCAACACTTTGCATTCACGGAACGTCCCATTGCGGCGCGTGCGGCGGATTGACCACGCGCATATTGGTGGCGTTGAGCTTCCTCAACTCGGCGATCTCGGCGTCCGACAGCTTGAAATCGAACACTTCGAGATTTTGCTTCAGATGCGCGGGGGTCGCCGTGCGCGGGATCGCGCAGAGGCCAAGCTGCACCAGATAGCGCAACGACACCTGCGCCGCGCTCTTGCCATGCGCCTTGCCGATGCGCTCGAGCGCCTCGGCGCCCGGCACCTTGCCGCGCGCGATCGGGACATAGGCGACCACCGCCATGCCGTGCTTCTTGCTCGCCGCTAGCACCTTGTCCTGGTTGATGAACGGATGCACCTCGATCTGGTTGCAGACCAGCGGCGCGCTGGTCACCGCCCAGGCCTCGTCCAGCATCTGGCAAGTGAAATTGGCGACGCCGACATGCTTGGCCCTGCCATCTTTCTTGGCCTGGCACAGCGCGCCGATGCTGGTCTTGAATGGGATGTCCTTGTTGTTCCAATGAATCAGCAGCAGATCGACATAAGGCAATTGCAGATTGGCGAGACTCTGGTCGAGCGACTTGTTGAAGTTTTCAGGCAGCAGATTGTTCTCGCGCACCTTGGTGCAGATGAACACGTCCTCGCGCTTGACGCCGGATTGGCGCAGGCCCTCGCCGTTCTCCACCTCGTTGCCGTAAAAGGCGGCGGTGTCGAGATGACGGTAGCCGAGCTGCAGCGCGGTCTTTACCGCCTGCACGCAGATGTCCCCCTTCAGGGTCATGGTGCCAAGGCCGATTTGCGGAATACGGACGCCATGTGCTTGAACGAATTGGGCTTCGACGAATTGCATTACAATCTCCTTGTGAGGGCTGCTGGAACGGGGGATCGGCAGGTGGCAATGCCAAGAATGCCCGGTCGCCGGCGCCCTGCCAACCGGGTTGGCGGCGGACGGCCTCGAGGCGCGGCAAACGGGTTGCCACGGCGTTTGGCCTCAAGTTGCTGCAAATTTTTGCGCGAGCGTGAAAAGCAACAATACCTGACCGGCCAAGCTGTTGCTTCGTCTTCTTACATTGGAATAATTCAAGAGTAAAAATAAGCACTTGCATCAAGTTGGTTTAATGCTTTTGTGAAGGCCGACACCTATTATGGAAAGTGGAAACCGCGATGCGCAGCCTCTTTGCCCTCGTTGGTCTTGCCGTCCTGTTCGCCGCCGCGCCGGACACCGTCCGCGCACAGGACTATACCGTCACCATCAAGGACCACCGCTTCACGCCGACGGAAATCAAAGTGCCGGCCAACAAGCGATTCGAGATCACGGTGATCAACGACGACGCTACTCCGGAGGAATTCGAAAGCAAGCCGATGAAGGTCGAGAAGGTGATCCCCGGCAAGTCCAAGGCGGTGGTGCGGATCGCCCCGCTCAAGCCCGGCCGCTATCCGTTCGTCGGCGAGTTTCATGAATCCACAGCCAAAGGCGTGGTGATCGCGGAATAAGCATGCTCGGCGCCCTCATCATCGTTTTTCGCGAAGTCATCGAAGCCGGGCTGATCGTCGGCATCGTGATGGCGGCGACGCGCGGTGTCGCCGGGCGCGGGCGCTGGGTCAGTATCGGCATTGCCGGCGGTGTTGCCGGCGCCGGCGTCGTCGCCGTCTTCGCCGGTGGCATCTCGCAGGCCTTCGAAGGCGCCGGCCAGGAACTATTCAACGCCAGCATCCTCGCCGTCGCCGTAGTCATGCTGATGTGGCACAACGCCTGGATGGCGCGGCACGGCCGCGAGATCGCCAAGGAGATGCGCAACGTCGGCACGGCGGTGAGCCAAGGCGCGCGGCCGCTCACCGCGCTGGCGATCGTGGTCGGGCTGGCGGTGCTGCGCGAAGGTTCGGAAGTGGTGTTGTTCCTCTACGGCATATTGGCGTCCGGCACCTCGGGCGGCGCGCTGCTCACCGGTGGCTTGCTCGGCATCGCCGCCGGCGCCGCCTTCACGGCGCTGACCTATTTCGGCCTGCTGGCAATCCCCAGCCGCTATATTTTCTCGGTCACCAGTTGGCTGATCGCGCTGCTCGCCGCCGGCATGGCGTCGCAGTCCGTGCAATTCCTCAACAATGCCGGGCTGCTGGTCGCGCTCGACAGTACCGTCTGGGATACCTCATGGCTGCTGTCGGAAGGCAGCCTGTTCGGCAAGATGCTGCATGCGCTGATCGGCTATACCGAACGGCCGAGCGAAATGCAGCTCATGGTCTATATCGCGACCCTGTTGGCGATGTTCCTGCTGATGCGGTTCGCGCGCCCATCGCCGCGCCAGCACGTCGCCGCCGCGGAATAATCAGCGCCGTCTTCCAGCTAATGCCGCGAAGGCCGCATCGGGCGCGCTGTCGATCAGTTTGAGCAGCGCGCGCGCCGGCCCCCGCGGCGAGCGCTTGCCCTGCTCCCAGTTGCGCACGGTCTCGATCGGCACCTCGATCTTTGCGGCGAAGGCCGCCTGGGTAAGCCCGCAGCGCGCGCGCACATGGCGCACGAAGGCCGCCGGATCGTCGTGATCGATGGTCCGTTCATGACCGTCGGGCATGATTTCGACGATCCGCCCGTCGGCCTTCAGCCGCACCCGCATCATGGCCGGTTCCCCATGCTCGATTGTTGTCGGCCAATGCACTAGCTGATTCGCGGGCAGCAAAAGTTAATGCGAGGCGGCGGCCTACCGGATAAGCCGAATATCAATGTCAAGCGCGAGCGATTTCCAAGAACGGTCGGCGGTCAACGCCGGCAAGCGTTCCCGTTCGGCCAGCGCCAGACAGGCGCGATCGGCCAGCGATAGACCCAGCCGTTTTGTGAGCGGCAGCAACGCCCCGGCGCGTCGCGCCAAATGCGCATCGTGGGCGACGACCGAAAAGCCCATGGCCGAAAGCTTACGCAGGACGACAGCGAGAACTTCGCCGTGATCGAGACATTTGCCGATCACTTCCGTGTAGTTGACTGCGGATAGTAGCGCGCCGGGCAAGGCCGCGCTCACTTCTCCGGCGCCGGGCTCGTCGAAATAGACGGCGAGCACCGCCGACGCATCGAGCACCGCGACGATCACCGCCGCTTCTTCTTGCGCTCGCGCAACCATCGTAGCGTTTCCTCCGCCTCCTTGGCGGCCTCCGCGCGCCGCTCGGCGATCAACTCGTCGGAAGCATAGACGGTGCCTTTGGCCATCGAGGAGGCTTCGACTTGAATCTTACGCAAGCCATGCAGATGGCTGTGCAGGCGCACTTCGCCATCCTTCAGCCAGGCGGTGATGACATCGCCCTGCTCAAGGCCCATGGCCGCGCGCATATCCGCAGGCAGCAGCACGCGTCCTTTCGGCCCCAAGACGAGGAAATACCGGGTCGTGCCGTCGGGCAAAGTTTCGGGTGCGGGCAATTTGCGCTTGCCCTGTGCTATTTCTTCCGCGTCGAGACCTCCCGAGCGCGGAGCGCCGTATGGCGTCTTCGGTTCGGCAAAGCCTTTCGGGGTATATTTGCGAGACATAGCCATCGTCCGTTCGATCGGACGGAATTTATGACACAAAGCTGCAAAAGTGTCACTAATAATTATAAGTGACACTTGATCATCAACCTATCTTGTCTTCTCGAAAATCTCCCGCCCGATCAACATCCGCCTGATCTCGCTGGTGCCCGCCCCGATCTCGTACAGCTTGGCGTCGCGCAGCAGGCGGCCGGTGGGGAAATCGTTGATGTAGCCGTTGCCGCCCAGGCACTGGATCGCTTCGAGCGCCATCCAGGTCGCCTTCTCTGCCGCGAACAAGATGGCGCCGGCGGCGTCCTCGCGCGTGGTGCGGCCCTCGTCGCAGGCGCGCGCCACCGCGTATACATAGGCCTTGGCCGCGTTCATGGTCACATACATGTCGGCGAGCTTGGCCTGCACCAGCTGGAAACGGCCGATCGCCTGGCCGAACTGCTGGCGCTCGTGCACATAGGGGATCACCACATCCATGCAGGCCTGCATGATCCCTAAGGGCCCCGCCGCCAGCACCACACGCTCATAGTCGAGGCCGGACATCAGCACGTTGACGCCGTTGCCGACCGCGCCCAGCACGTTCTCTTCCGGCACCTCGCAATCGGTAAACACCAGCTCGCTGGTATCGGAGCCGCGCATGCCGAGCTTGTCGAGCTTCTGCGCCGGTTCAAAACCCTGCATGCCCTTCTCGACAATGAAAGCGGTGATGCCGCGCGCGCCGGCGGTGCGGTCGGTCTTGGCATAGACCACCAGCGTGTCGGCGACCGGCCCGTTGGTGATCCACATCTTCGAGCCGTTGAGGATGTAGCGGTCGCCCTTCTTGTCGGCTCGCGTGCGCATCGACACCACGTCGGAACCGGCGCCCGGCTCCGACATGGCCAGCGCGCCGACATGCGTGCCGGCCATCAGCCTGGGCAGATACTTGCGCTTCTGCTCGGCACTGCCGTTACGGTTGATCTGGTTGACGCAGAGATTGGAATGGGCGCCGTAGGACAGGCCGACCGCGGCGCTGGCGCGCGAAATCTCCTCCATCGCCACGCAGTGGGCGAGATAGCCGAGACCCGAGCCGCCATACTCCTCCTCCACGGTGATGCCGTGCAGGCCGAGCGCGCCCATCTCCGGCCACAGATCGCGCGGGAAGGTATTGTCACGGTCGATCGCGGCGGCGCGCGGCGCGATGCGGTCCTGCGCGAAGTCGCCGACCGATTTGCGCAGCATCTCGACGTCGGGCCCGAGGCCGAAATCGAAGCCCGCCCAGCTATTGGGGATCATCGCGCCGCCTCCGTACCTTTTACTCGGCGACGATCCTATAGCTCAGGGGTCACGCTGTCAGCGCCTTGGGACTGCCAGAGTGCGTCTGCGCCAGCAGCCGGTCGATCGCCTTGGCCGGCGCCGGCCTGGCAAACAGGAAGCCCTGCATCTCGTCGCAACCAGCCAACCGGAGCAATACGCGTTGCTGCTCGGTTTCCACGCCCTCCACCAGCACCGACAGGCCGAGCGCGCGGCCGAGCGCCACGATCGCCTGGATGATCACCCCGCCATTGGCGGAGTTGCCGAGCGCGACCACGAAGCTGCGGTCGATCTTGAGCTTGTCGAGCGGGAAGCGCTGCAGATAGCCCAAGTTGGAATAGCCCGAGCCGAAATCGTCGAGCGCAATGCGCACGCCGAGCGCATGCAGGTCTTCGATGCGCTTGACCATCTCGTCCGGATTGTCGATCAGCACGCCCTCGGTGATTTCCAGCATCAGCCGCGACGGCGCCACGCGGCTCTCGGCCAATGCCGAGCGTACCAGATCGACGATCGAAGCATCGCGCACCTGCAGCGGCGACAGGTTCACCGCCACATAGAGATCGGGCCAGCGATGGGCTTCGCTGAGCGCGCGCCGCAGCACGAAGGCGCCGAGCGTGTCCATCAGGCCCATCTGCTCGGCGACCGGAATGAAGACCGCAGGTCCGATCGGCCCGCGCGTCGCATGGGTCCAGCGCAGCAGCGCCTCCACGCCGACGATGCGCCCGCCATTGGCGGCGACGATCGGCTGATAATGCAGCTCCAGCTCATTCGCGGTCAGCGCGCGCGGCAGCTCGCGCTGGATGAATTTCTGATCGGCCGAGACGGTGTCGATCTCGGGCGTGAAGGCGACCACGGCGCCCGCCCCCTTCTTGGCGGCCGCGCGCAAGGCCAATTCGGCCCGCCGCGTGAGCTCGCCGCGGGTCGAAGCGTGGCGCGGCGTCTGCGCGAAGCCGGCATGCGCGCTCACCCGCACCACGGTGTCGATCCAATGCGGGCGCGCGATGCTCTCGAGCGCGGCGCGAATGACCGCCTCGGCATCGACATCGGCGGGCCCGGTCAGCGTCAGCGCGAACTCGTCGCTGCCGATGCGGCCGCACAGCGCGTCGGCTGGCAGTGCCTCCTTCAGCCGCGCGGCGACCGCGACGATGAGCTCGTCGCTGCCGAGCACGCCGAGATGCGCATTGACGTCCGCCATGCCGTCGAGCTCGATCAGCGCGAAAGTGGTCACCTCGTCGCCGGCGCGTTCGGCCAGGTTGAGGTCGAGCAGTTCGAGCATCTTGGCGTGATTGGGCAGCCCGGTAAGCTTGTCCATATCGGCCGCGCGCGCTGCCAGTTCCTCGCTCGCCGCCAGGACATGGCGCGCGCGCCGCAGCTGCCACAGCGAAAATCCGGCAAAGCCCATCAGCAACAGCGCGATGCCGGTGATGAGCGGTATCAGCCGGCTCACCACCCCCACCATCGGATTGGTTTTCTGCCAGGTGAAGAAGCCGGCGATGCGGCCATGCGCATCCATCACCGGCTGCATTTCGCGATCGGTGATGGCGGGGTCCGTCTCGAATTTGAGGTCCTTGAGGCCGGCGGTCTGCTCGACCATGCGCACGAAGCGCGGATCAATCTCGTTGGCCTGTCCGAACAGCGCGCGGAATTCGGTGACCGCGTTGCGCAGCGATGCGCGCTGCTCCGCCCACAGCCGCTCGTCGCTCTGGCGCGCCAGGCCGTAGCCGATGCCGGCACTGAGCACGGTCGCAGCCATGGCGAGGACCGCGAGCACCACGATCAGCCGCGAGGCGGCGAACATGCGGCGGGTGCGGGCGCGCGAGGCGTCGGCGGGGTCGCGCGCAGTGAGACGCCTGCGCCGTTTCACCCAAGCCGGCGCCCAAGCCAGCAGCGAGCGGCCAGAGCTTGCGCCCGCAGCTTCCGTAATGGCCTCGCCGCCCAAAGGATGACTCCCCGCGCTACGCTGCGGTTTTCGTAGGTAGAACCTAGGGATTCACTATTAATGCCAGGTCAGCAAACAGGGTGAACAAAGCGTAATCGGCTGACGTATAATCGTGCCGACCGATGAGCCGTTTCATTGCATGTGTCACCGGATTTGCGCTGGCCGCGACCATGATTCCTCTGGCCGCCATGGCGCAGCCGTGCCCGGGCAACCCGCAGGCGCTCGGTACCAAACGGGTGCTGGAGGTCGATGCCGGGAGCACGCCGCGGGTCGGCCGCAAGCATTTCCCCAGCACCTTGCCACTGGCGCGCAAGGAACTGGTGCTCACCTTCGACGACGGACCCTGGCCCGGCACCACGCCGAAAGTGCTCGACGCCCTCAAGCGCGAATGCGTGCGCGCCACGTTTTTCCTGCTCGGCAGGAATGCCAAGGCGCAGCCGGCGCTCGCCCGGCGCACGCTGGCCGAGGGTCACAGCATCGGTCATCACACGTTTTCGCACCCGCTGCTCGACCATATGGCGCTCGCCAAGGCGGAGGCCGAGATCGATCGCGGCATCGAGGCGGACGAAGTCGCGGTCTACGGCCAGCGCCGCAGCAATCCGACCACGCCGTTCTTCCGGTTTCCCGGTTTTGCCTCCAACAAGGCGCTGCTCGAGCGCATGAGCCGGCGCGGCCTCGTGGTGTTCGGCGCCGACGTCTGGGCCAGCGACTGGGACCCGATGAGCCCCGAGCAGGAATTACGCCTGATCCTCGCCCGCATCGAGCAGATCGGCCGCGGCATCGTGCTGTTTCACGACACCAAGGCGCAGACCGCCCAGATGCTGCCCGCCTTCCTGCGCGAGCTCAAACGGCGGGATTATCGCATCGTGCACGTGGTCCCAGCTGGAAACCGGGGTATTTCGAATTAAAAACGTCCCTTTTTTGCCGCAGTCCCTCTGAAATCCGCCAAAACCCAGCCTGCGGACGCGGACATAATCGTTAATTTTTCATTAATATATGGAACTTCGTAGGTTCGCAGAGCCATCCCATGTCGGGGGTGCGCCAGGCGGCACCAATAGGGGCTGGGGGGCTCAATGCGCGTTGCCGCAATCGTTCTTTGCTGCCTGGCCGGAGGGATTGCCCCCGCCATGGCGGGCTCCTGCCCGGGCAACCCGGATGCAATCGGGACCAGCCGCACCATCGCGGTGGATCCGGCCGAGCTGCCGCGCATCGGCAAAATGCAGTATCGCAATACCTTGCCGCTCAACGATCATGAGGTGGCGATCACCTTCGATGACGGCCCGCTGCCGCCCTATACCGACCGCATCCTCGATACGCTGGCGTCCGAATGCGTGAAGGCCACCTATTTCCTGGTCGGCCACATGGCCAGCGCCTATCCCGACGCGGTGCGCCGCATCTACAACGCCGGCCACGTCATCGGCACCCATAGCCAGAACCACCCCCTCACCTTCGACCAAATGGCGCTGCCGCGCATCGAGAGCGAGGTCGGCATAGGTATCGCCTCGGTGCAGGCCGCGGTCGGCGATCCGCGCGCGGTGGCGCCGTTCTTCCGCATCCCGGGGCTGCTGCGCAGCCATCAGGTGGAAAGCTATCTCGCTTCGCAATCCCTGGCGGTATGGAGCGCCGACGAAGTCGCCGACGACTGGTACAAGGGCGCGACCCCGGACCAGATTGTGCGCAAAGCGATGCGCCGGATCGAGGCCAAGGGCCACCGCGGCGTGCTGCTGCTGCACGACATCCATCCGGCCACCGCCATGGCGCTGCCAACGCTGCTCAAGGAGCTAAAAGAGCACGGATATCGCATCGTGCAGGCGGTGCCGACCGGCGTGCGGCCGAAATCGGTGCCCGAGCTCCCGGCGCCCGCGGTCGCCGACAGCACCGGCGGCTGGCCAAGGCTGGTCAAGACCGGCACGTCCGGCGCCGACAAGGCGGTCAAGACGGCGCAGCAGCGCCAGCACTCCAAGCAGCTCGCCCGTGGCGAGCGCGATCCGGAGAGCAAGCCGGCACACCGCGGCAAGCGCTTTGCGCATAACGAAGGGCGTGAGACCAAGACGGCGCGCCACCGCAAACGGCTGGCGCGTCAGGAGCGCGAGGCGAACATCGCCACCCTCATGGCCAAGAAGAAGCGCAAGCCGCAGACCGCCGAGCAGAGCCAGGGTGGGTCGCGCTTGCGTTAGGGTTGGTGCGGCCAAGAGGACTCGAACCTCCACGGGTTGCCCCGCTAGCACCTCAAGCTAGTGCGTCTACCAATTCCGCCATGGCCGCATTCAGTCTTTTCCAAGCATGATCTTGTCCGAAAACCGGTTCCCACTTTTCGGGATCATGCTTCGGAATCGGATGCAAAGTCTTGAAAAACCTTGCGTCCCAACGACGGCGGACCATGTAACAAATAGGGTCCTGAGGGACAAGGGCCGGCGGCTGTTTGGCGGCCAAGGTCGGCGCGGGATTTAGCTGCGCCATCAAGCCGTTACGCCGGGCGTCCCGGCGGCCTTACGCGCGCGCAAAAATATATCGCGAATGAGCGAGTGAGCGAGTGAGCGAGTGAGCGAGCCGGCTCAGCGCATATCGGGCGGGCGCGGCAGCAGTTCTTCGACATGGACCGCGATGCGGTTGCCATTGACCGCCACGGTGCCCTTGGCCACCGGCAGGTTGTTGGCGAGGATGTGGACCGCGTCCTCCTCCGAGGATTCCAACTCGATGATGGCGCCGCGGCCGAGCCGCAGCACCTGGTGGATCGGCATCGTGGTGGTGCCCAGCACCACGGTGATATCGACGGCAACCTTGTCGAATGTGCTCAAGGGTCCCACTTTCCTGGTCAGCGCCCGGCGTGATTGGGGGCGCCCGTCAGGTCACCATGGTATGGTGAACGAGTGGTTAACATGCGCAATGAATTGACTGTCGGGCTCGCCGCGCCGGCCGGTTTGGCCCCGATCGAGTGGCGCGTGAGCGACGCGCGGGTCGGCTATGAAGACGCACTCGCGGTCATGGACGCGCGTGCCGCCGGTATTGCGGCCGGCCGCGAGCCCGAGTTGGTGTGGCTCATCGAACACCCGCCGCTCTACACCGCCGGCACCAGCGCCAACGTGCAGGACGTGCGCGACGTGCACTTTCCGGTATTCCAGGCCGGGCGCGGTGGGCAACTGACCTATCACGGGCCGGGCCAGCGGGTGGCCTATGTGATGCTCGACCTCAAGCGGCGCGGACCGGACGTGCGCCGTTTCGTCGCCACGCTGGAGGAATGGATCATCCGTACCCTGGCGTCATTCAACGTACGCGGCGAGCGGCGCGAAGACCGCATCGGCGTCTGGGTGCGCCGGGAGGACAAAGGGCAAGGCTTTGAGGACAAGATCGCCGCCATCGGCATTCGCGTGAAACAATGGGTGACGCTGCACGGCATGGCGCTCAACGTCGATCCGGAGCTGGCGCATTTCGCGGGCATCGTGCCGTGCGGCATCAACGAGCAGCGCTACGGCATCACCAGCCTGACCGATCTAGGATTGCCGGTGTCGATGCCGGAGGTCGACAGGGTGCTGCGGCGGGAATTCGAGACGCTATTCGGCGCGACTGTCGATCAGGCCGTCGGCAGTTCCGAAAACGATCGCCCCGGCAGGCGCAGCTTGAGTTCGTCCGCCGTCCCTTCGCGCTGATCGAGCGCATCGACGCGCACCGAAAACGGACCGCGCCGGCAGACTTCGATCATCTCGGCGACAACGGCGAGCGGACCGGCGAACAGAGCTTCGACCGAACCGCCGCGGCGATTGCGCACCCAGCCCTCGAGCCTGCGCTTAAGCGCCTCGCGCTCGACAAAAGCGCGGAAGCCGACGCCCTGCACTCGGCCGCGCAGCACGATGTGGCGGATGACCTGTGTGCTCATGTCCACACACCACTCACGCAAACTCCAAAATCACCGCGTCGACCGCCAGACTGTCGCCCGGCTTGGCGTTGATCTTCTTGACGACGCCGTCGATCTCGGCGCGCAGCACGTTTTCCATCTTCATGGCTTCCACCACCGCCACGGTCTCGCCGGCCTTGACCTCCTGGCCTTCCTTGACCGCGATTGACACCACCAGCCCCGGCATCGGGCACAGCACGTGCTTGCCGGTATCGGCCGCCTGCTTGACCGGCATCAGCCGCGCGTAGCCGGCTTCGCGCTCGGTGTAGACATAAGCTTTCGTCTCGGCGCCGCGATAGGCCAGCGCGAAACCGTTCGGCAGGCTGCGCACCTGCACCGCGACCGGCTGGCGGTCGATGGTGCCGGTCCAGATCGGATCGCCCGGCTTCCAGTCCGACAGCAGATGCCGGGCCTTGGCTTTTCCCGGAAAGCGCACCTCAATTGTACCGTTCTCGCGCTTGACCTCCAGCCGATGCTCGTGCACGCCCAGCCACACCGCGCGCTGACTCTCGCGCGTGACGCTGCGCCCGTTCATCTGGCCGGAAATCTGCCGTTTGCGCTCACCCAGCACGTGATCGATGGCGGCCGCCACCGCCGCCAGCACCTCGGCGCGCTCGCCTTCGGGCGCATGCGGTTGGAAGCCGTCGGGAAACTCCTCGGCGATGAAGCCGGTCGACAGCTTGCCGGCGCGCCAGCGCGGATGCGCCATCAGCGCCGACAGGAACGGAATGTTGTGGCGGATGCCGTCGATGACGAAGGCATCGAGCGCGTCGGCCTGCGCCTCGATCGCCTGCTCGCGTTTGGGCGCGTGCGTGACAAGCTTGGCGATCATCGGATCGTAATAGAGCGAAATCTCGCCGCCCTCGGTGACGCCGGTATCGTTGCGCACCGTGACGCCGTCGGCGCTGCGCTCTTGCGGCGGCCGGTAGCGCGTGAGGCGCCCGGTCGAGGGCAGGAAATTGCGGTACGGGTCCTCGGCATAGACGCGGGTTTCTACTGCCCAGCCGGAAAGTTTCACGTCGCTCTGCTTGATCGACAATTTCTCGCCGGCCGCGCTGCGGATCATCTGCTCGACCAGATCGATGCCGGTGACGAGTTCGGTCACCGGATGCTCGACCTGCAGCCGCGTGTTCATCTCGAGGAAATAGAAGCTCTTGTCCTGACCGGCGACGAATTCCACGGTGCCGGCGCTGTCGTAGCCGACGGCTTTGGCGAGCGCGATCGCCTGCTCGCCCATCTTCTTGCGCGTGGCCGCGTCAAGCAGCGGACTCGGCGCCTCCTCGACCACTTTCTGATTGCGGCGCTGGATCGAGCATTCGCGCTCGCCGAGATGGATGACATTGCCGTGCTTGTCGCCCAGCACCTGGATTTCGATATGGCGCGGATCGGTGATGAATTTCTCGATGAAGACGCGGTCGTCGCCGAACGAGGACTTCGCTTCCGAGCGGGCGCGCGCGAAGCCTTCCGCCACTTCGGCCTTGCTGTGGGCGATGCGCATGCCCTTGCCGCCGCCGCCGGCGCTGGCCTTGATCATCACCGGATAGCCGATCTGGTCGGCGATCACCATCGCTTCGTTGTCGTCCTCGATGACACCGAGATGGCCGGGCACGGTCGAGACCTTGGCCGCCGCTGCCGTCTTCTTGGACTCGATCTTGTCGCCCATGGCGGCGATGGCTTTGGTATTCGGCCCGATGAACACCAGACCGGCAGCCTTCAGCGCGTTGGCGAAAGCCTCGCGCTCGGACAGGAAGCCGTAGCCCGGATGCACGGCCTCGGCGCCTGACGCCTTACAGGCGGCGATAATCTTGTCGATCACCAGGTAACTCTTGGCGGCCTCCGGCGGCCCGATAGGAATGGCCGTGTCGGCCATCTCGACGTGCAGGGCGTCCTTGTCGGCGTCGGAATAGACCGCGACCGTCTCGATGCCCATCCGGCGCGCGGTCTTGATGATGCGGCAGGCGATCTCGCCGCGATTGGCAATGAGGATACGCTTGAACATGCGGCCTTGGGAGTGGCGCCCCGTGCCGGAGCGGGCGGAGATGGCTGCGGATAACCGGCGTTTGTTACATTACTGTCTTGCCGCGGGCGTATCCAGCGGCCAAACCAAGGATAAATAACCGGGAGACCACCATGTCGTTCAGGTCAAAAATCCTGCTTGCGGTAGCTGGTGCCGCACTTTGTGCCGCTCTTGGCCTGCAACTGGGGACCGCTCAAGCACAGGCTCCACGCAATCTCATTTTGTTCGTGCCCGATGGCCTGCGGGCGCTGATGGTGACGCCGCAGACCGCGCCGACCATGGCCGCGATCCGCGACCAGGGCGTCAATTTCGCCAATCCGCATTCGCTGTTCCCGACCTTCACCACCGCCAATGCGTCCGCCATGGCGACCGGCCATTATCTCGGCGACACCGGCGACTTCAGCAACACGATCTATACCGGCTATCCGGTGGCGCCGGCCGGCGGCACCGTCACCCCGTTCCTGGAAAACGACGCGGTGCTGTTCGACGTCGACGAGCATTTCGGCGGCGACTACCTCAACGAGGAAACCATCCTGAAGGCCGCCCGCCGCGCCGGCTTGAGCACCGCCGCCATCGGCAAGCTCGGACCGACTTTGATCTTCGACCACACCGACCGCGCCGACCGTCCCGGCCGGCACACCATCGTGATCGACGACTCGACCGGCCGCAAGGACGGCGCGCCGCTGTCGCCGGAGATGCAGGCGGCGCTGAGCAAGGCCGGACTTCCGGTCATCGCGCCGACGCGCGGCGACAACGGCAAGGCCGGCAAGTTCAATGAGCCGGGCACCAGCGTCGCCAATGTCGAGCAGCAGAAATATTTCGTCGAGGTCGCCACCCAGATCGTGCTGCCGATGTTCAAGGCACGCAACAAGCCGTTCGTGCTGGTGTTCTGGTCACGCGATCCCGACGGCTCGCAGCATAACCAGGGCGACAGCCTCAATGCGCTCACGCCCGGTATCAACGGGCCGACCTCGCTCGCCGCCATCAAGAATGCCGATGACAATCTGGCGCAATTGCGCAAGGCGCTCGACGAGCTCGGCCTGGCGGCGACGACCAATATCGTGATCGCCGCCGACCACGGCTTCTCCACCATTTCGAAGCAGAGCCAGACCAGCCCGGCCGCCAAGGCCGACTACACCGACGTGCCGAAAGGCTTACTGCCGCCCGGCTTCCTTGCCATCGACCTCGCCAAGGCGCTCGGCCTGCCGCTGTTCGATCCCAACGAAAAGAACGCGCCCGTGCCTGACAACGTCCACACCAAGTTCGGCAGCGGCGTGATCGGCAAGAACCCGGCCAAGCCGGATATCGTCGTCGCCGCCAATGGCGGTTCCGATCTAATCTATCTGCCCGGCAAGAACCGCAGGCTGGCGGCACAAGTCGTCAAGGCGCTGCTCGAACAGGATTATGTCAGCGGCATTTTCGTCGACGCCTCGCTCGGGCGCTATGCGGGCACGCTGCCGATGTCGGCGATCAACCTGAGCGGCTCGGCGCGTCCGCCTCATCCCTCGATCGTGGTCAACTTCACATCCTTCGCCGCCGGCTGCGCGCAGCCGGTGCTGTGCGCGGCCGTGGTGGCCGACACCGCCCTGCAACAGGGCCAGGGCATGCACGGCAGCTTCAGTCGCGCCGACACTATGAATTTCATGGCAGCGGTGGGGCCCGACTTCAAAGCCGGCTTCGTCAACAAAGCGCCGGTCAGCAACGCCGATGTCGGCAAGACTATCGCCCATGTTCTAAGGCTCAGAATCAAGGCGAATGGCCGTCTCATCGGCCGCGTGCTGCGCGAAGCCCTGCCGGGCGGACGAATGCCGGCCGTGCGCAATCACACGCTGCGCTCGGCAAAGGCCGCCAATGGCTTGCAGACCATGCTGAAATTGCAATCGGTCGGCGCCACGCGCTATTTCGACGCCGCCGGGTTTCCCGGCCGCACCGTCGGCCTGGACGAGGCACCCAAATCCGCCAGCCGCTGAGCGACAAGCACGAGCTGGCGGGAATAAATTTTCCGTCCGGCGCGTCGCGGCGCAGGGTTTGTTCTCCGCCTGAAGCCGACCATAACGCAGCGATCCTCTTAGCCGCGCGGGCCTGTTCCACCCCGGCGCTAACGCTTATATTAAGCGGTCGAACGTTGCGCGCTATTAGATTGAGGGAGGCCTGTCATGACATTGGCGATTGGCGACACCGCCCCGGATTTTGAGGCGGACACCACCGAAGGCAAAATCCGTTTTCACGACTGGCTGGGGACATCCTGGGGCGTGCTGTTCTCGCACCCGAAGGATTTCACGCCGGTGTGCACCACCGAGCTCGGCACCATGGCGCGGCTCAAGCCCGAATTCGACAAGCGCAATGTCAAGATCGTCGGGCTGTCGGTCGATCCGGTCGCCAACCACACAAAGTGGGCGGGCGACATCAAGGACGTGGTCGGCTTCGCGCCCAACTATCCGATGATCGGCGACACCGACCTGAAGATTTCCAAGGCCTATGGCATGTTGCCGGCGGCGACTTCCGGCACCTCGGAAGGCCGCACCCCCGCCGACAATCAGACCGTGCGCAACGTCTTCATCGTCGGGCCGGACAAGAAGATCAAGCTGATCCTGGTCTATCCGATGACCACCGGGCGCAACTTCGACGAGGTGCTGCGCGTGATCGACTCGCTGCAGATGACCGCCAAGCATCGCGTCGCCACGCCGGCGAACTGGAAACAGGGCGAAGACGTGATCATTGCCGGCTCGGTCAGCGACGAGGAAGCCAAGAAGATCTGGCCGCAGGGCTTCAAGGCGCCGCGGCCTTACATCCGCATCGTGCCGCAGCCGAAGTGACAGGCGCGCACTGGTCGCGTTATATCTTTACAACAAGGGCGCGGGTCGCGATCCGCGCCCTTTGCATATTTGAAGGGGCTGGAGCACTTGCAATGAGCGAGTTTAACGAAGCGGCCAACACGCAGCCGGCTTTTGCCGATTTCCTCGGACTGAAGGTGACGCATATCTCGCGCGAGCGCGTCACCGCCGAGTTGGCCGTGCGCGAGGAGCTCAACAACCGGCACGGCATCATGCATGGCGGCGCCATCATGTCGCTGGCCGACAATCTCGGCGGCACGGCCACCACCGCCAACCTCAAGCCGGGCCAGACCACCGCCACAATCGAGAGCAAGACCAATTTCTTCGCCGGCATTCCGGTCGGCGATGTGGCTTATGCGGAATGCACGCCCTTGCATCGCGGCCGCAGCACCATGGTCTGGCAGACGCGCGTCACCCGCGGCGACGGCAAGTTGTGCGCGCTGGTGACGCAGACGCAGGCCGTGCTCGAGCCCCGCAAATAGTCGAACCTTGACGGGCTTTGCGGCGCGGCAGTTGGCCAGGAACACGCCCGCTGCTGGGCGGTACCGCATTATCTCCATATCTGACGGTCGACAATCTATATCTGTTCGGTCTGTTTTTCGGCGCGCTTGGAATGTTGGAGGCTACGCTCAAGCTGGTCTTCGGCCGAGAACCGGGCGCGATTGCGTTCATGACGATTATCGGTGTGATCGTCGGCACGGTTTTCAGGCTGAGGTTGCCGGGCCGGCGGTGACGAAAAATCCCGGTTGGCACGATGAACGGCGCAGCGTCGCCTAATTAGGCTGCCGCCGGTTTGGCGGCGCCGCGGTTGACCAGCACGACGCCGACCGCGCAGACCACCATGCCGAAGACCGACAGCGCGTCGAGTTTTTCGCCGAACAGAAAATAGGCGAACAGCGCTGTTACCGCCGGCACCAGATAGAACAGGCTGGCGAAACCGGTCGCCGCCGAGCGGCGGATCAGCCAATACATTAGCCCGACCGCGCCGATCGACAGCACGAGCACCAGCCAGGTCATGGCGAAGATGAGTTCGCCGTTCCAGTGGATCGCGCGCGTCTCGAAGCCGAAGGCGCCGAGCCAGAACAGCGTGCCGGCGCCGATATATTGCACCAGATTGCCGGCGCGCCAGTCGATGTGTCCGCAATAGCGTTTCTGATAGAGCGTGCCGAGCGTGATGCCGAGCAGCGACCCGAAGCTCGCCAGCCAGCCGAGCAGCGAACCGGCCGCCACGATCTCGCGATTGTGCAGCACCAGCGCGACACCGGCCAAGCCCATCACGAGGCCGAGCCACTGTGTGCGCGTCACCGTCTCGCCCATGTAGCGATTTGCGATGGTGGAGGTGAGGATCGGCTGCAGGCCCGGGATCAGCGCCGATATGCCGGCCGGCACGCCCTGGCTGATCGCCGTGAACACGCCACCGAGATAGAGCCCGTGCACCATCGCGCCGGCCAGCAGGCTGTGTCCGACCTCGCTGTTATTGGGCCAGCGCGTGCGCGAGAGCAGCGCGATGACGCCTAGAATGGCCACCACGAACACCATGCGCACGGCCAAAAAGGTCAAGGGCTCGATATAGGGCAAGCCGTAGCGGGCGCCGATGAAGCCGGTGCTCCACAGCAGCACGAACAGCGCCGGCGCGGCCGCAATCGCCATTCGGCTCATGATGGTCTCGGCATAAGGTTGATGTCGGGTCTTGGGGGCGGATAAACAGGGCGGGTGGAACGGCTATAGCATTTTCAGGCTGGCCATGGCTTCCCCCCCTCGCCCGGCCGTGACATAAGGGTCCGTCCACGCCGGGCCATCATTTAGGGAAACGCCGGTCATGAAATTGATCGCGGTTTATATCGTGTTCGTGCTGCTTGGCGACACAGGCTCCTATGTTATCGGCCGCACCATGGAACATTTTCTGAGTCAATCGCTCAGCCTGACCGTGTTCCTGGCCTGTTTTTTCGTGGTGTTCTGGTTGGCCTGGGTTTTAGCGGTCCGCGTGACGAAACCGCACGCCGCATAACTGCACTGCATATCCAGATTTTTTTCGGAACCGCGGGCCTGGTCCGCGGGTTTCCTCCATTCGAGACGATAACAGCGCCCCGAACGAGGAGGATTGTCATGACAGACCCACGCTATACCGATCCGCGCTTGAACGACCCCGTGCTGCGCGATGACGAAAAAATCGGCGGTACCTGGGCCTGGATTGCCGGCCTTTCCATTCTGGCGCTGATCGCGTTCGTCGTGGTTGCCGGCTGGAACAGCGACCGCCAAACCGCGAACAGCGGTTCGTCGGCGCCGATGAGCACCAGCAGCGCGCCGCCGCGCAACGCGATGCCGCCGAGTACCACCGGCTCCGGCGCGACCTCGCCGCAACCGGCCACACCGGCACCGGCCAATCGCGCGCAGTAGCGCGGGTTACTGACCGCTAGGTCTGGAACGCCGGATCGATCGGCACTCGGTAGCCGTTGGCGAGCCGGTTGGTCTCGTTGGCCATGCCGGTGACCGCCATCAGCTCGCCGAACATGGCCTCGCTCATGCCGGCCTTGCGCGCCGCCGCGCTGTGGCTGGCGATGCAATAGGCGCAGCCATTGGTGACCGACACCGCCAGATAGACCATCTCCTTGGTGAGCGGATCGAGCGCGCCCGGCGCCATGATCTCCTTGATGCTCTCCCAGGTGCGCTTGAGGGTCACCGGATCGCGCGCCAGATATTTCCAGAAATTATTCACGTCCGGCACGTTGCGGGTCTTCTTGATGTCGTCATAGACCGCGCGCACGGCGGGCGAGGCGTCGGCATATTCGATGGCTTGCGCACTCATGGCATCCTCCACTCGCTCGAATTATTGGGTATCTTTCGCAGCCGCGCCCGTCGTCGCGATCCAGATGCCGGCCGCCACAGCCGCCAGGCCGGCGATCAGATTGAGTCCGATGCCCTCGCCGATCACCAGCGCGCCGACGATCGAGGCGAACACCGGATTGACGGTGATGGTCACCGCGGTCTTGGTCGGGCTGGTGTTGCTCAGCGCGAATACCCAGAGCATGAACGCGCCGGCGCTGCCGACCACGCCGAGATAGGAAATCGCCAGCCATTGCGGCGCGTTGAAATTCGCCACCGCGTCGAAGCCGTTAATCAGCAGCGCCCACACCAGCAGGCAGGCCGCCGCCGCGCCCATGCCGGCGGTCAGGAAGGCGAGCGGATCGGAGCGCGCGATGAACGGCCGCGACCACACGTTATAGAGCGACATGCAGAAGGTGGCCGCCAGCATCACCAGTTCGCCGCGCCAGGCGCCGGGCGGCGCGCCCGACAGCCCCAGCATCAGCGCCAGAAATACGCCGGCCATGGCGATCAGCACACCCACGGTCTTGCGCGCGTCGATCCGCTCGACGCCGAAGGCCGCGCCCACCAGCATGGTGGTGAGCGGCATGGTGGAGAGCGTGAGCGCGCCGCGCGCCGCCGTGGTGGTGCTGTAGGCGAGATTGAACAGCACCGAGAAGGCGAAGAAAAACAGGATGCCGAGCAGCGCCACCGCGATCCAGTCGCGGCTCTGGGGCCAGCGGCATTTCATCAGCAGCGAGATCGGCAGCAGGATGAGAAAGCCGGTGCCGAAGCGGAACACGCCGAGCGTGACCGGGTCGGTGGCATGAATCACATAGCGCGTGGCGCCGCCGGCGACACCGCCGATCGCGCTCGAGACCACCGCCGCCAGTACGCCGATGTGATCGCGGGTCATGGCGCGTATTGCATCAGGCGAAGGCGGCGACCGCAACGGCAAACAGCAGCACGAAACCGGTGGGAAAGCCGAGCGACAGCGCGAGCGCGAGGCGCGGCGCGCGGTTACGCCAGGCCAGCGCCAGCGCGGGCACGCCGGTCAGCAGGAACACGACGGTGACGGCAAGGCCGGCGAAATTATCGAGGCCCTTGGTGGCCGGATCGGACTGCGAGAAGAACGTGCCGGCGTAAATCAGCAGCCAGCCCGCGGCATCGAGCCCGCCGATGATAAAAGCCGCCATGCGCGCGCTCACGGCTTCTGCATCTGCTTGCGGATATGCTCGCGCAGCTTGGCCGGATCGTTGACCAGCTTCTGCACGTCGATATCGTCGTCGTCATCCTTCTCGGCATCGGCGGCCGGCACCGCCGTACTCATGCAGATGCCTCCGGCGGCGCCAGACACGCCAGCGCAATGCCGGCCGCGGCCGCGAGTACGAAACGAGATGTCATTGAATCACCCCCAAGCGTGAACCATGTCGCTTTTATGGGTCGCGCAGAAAAGAAACAAGGTTCAAGGCCGGCGCGTGCCGCGTTACTTGACCGGCTGCACCAACGGCTGGCCCTTCTCCACCACATAGACCGCGATCAGCTTGGCGGGCTTGGAGCCGAGCGCGCCTTCATTGTGGATCGCCTTCAGCGGCACTTCGAGCGACTGGCCGGCGGTGTAGGTCTTCTCCGGCTGGCCGTCGATCGCGATCCAGAATTCGCCGTCGACCACCTGCGCCTGCACGATGCCGGGATGGAAATGGCGGCCGGCCTTGAAGCCTGGCGCGATTTCCACCGTGGCGGAGATGACTTCGTAGGTGCCGCCCGGCACTTCGGTCTTGCCGATCGGCGTGCGCTTGATCGGCGACGGCGACACCGGCGGATTTTGCGCGAGCGCCGCGCTGCCGAGCACGAGTGCGGCGAGCGTGGCGATGACGATTGATTTTTTGAGCATGGCGTTCTCCCTGTGGAACTGCGAAGTGTAGCGACGCCACGCCGGCAATGAAATAGCGCCGCGACCCGCCGCCCGGTTGATATTATATTGTCGCCAAGGCGGGAATATCCGCCACGCCGTGGCGTTATTTTGGCAGCAACGGCCGCGGCCAAGCGGCCCCAGGGAGGATTTGCAATGCACAAAATCACGGGCGCCGCCTTGGCGGCCGCCGCCGTCTGTTTTGCCGGCCCGGCCTTGGCGCAGCAGCAGGCCGCGCCGCCGCTCGGTCCGGATTTTTCGAAGGTCACGATCAAGACCTTCGATCTCGGCAACCGCACCTATATGCTGGAAGGCGCAGGCGGCAACAGCACCATCGCCGTCGGCGACGACGGCGTCATCATGGTGGACGGCCAGTTCGCGCCGCTGCACGACAAGCTCAAGGCCGCGATCGCGGCGGTGACGCCGCAGCCGGTCAAATTCCTCGTCAACTCGCATTATCACCGTGACCATGTCGGCGGCAACGTGCCGTTCAGCAAAGACGGTGCCACCGTCGTCGCGCACGAAAATGTGCGCACCCGCCTCGCCTCGGGTGCGACCATGATCGTGCCGGACGTCAAGATCCCGCCGGCGCCGCCGGAAGCGCTTCCGGCCCAGATTTATACCGACGCGCTGAAGCTCGAGGTTAAGGGCCGCGCCGCGCAGCTCGCGCATCCGCTCAACGCCCACACCGACGGCGACACTTACGTGTATTTCGCCGACGCCAATGTGTTGTCGACCGGCGACACCGTGGCCATGGGCCGCTATCCCAATATCGACTTCGGCAACGGCGGCAACATCAAGGGCATGATTGCGGCGGCGGACGCCTATCTGGCGCTCGCCAATGACGCGACCAAGATCGTGCCGGGGCACGGCCCGCTCGCCAGCAAGGCGCAGCTCGTGGAGTACCGCGCGATGCTGGTGACCGCGCGCGACCGCATGGCCAAGCTGATCGCCGAGGGCAAGAGCCTGGACGACGTTTACGCGGCCAAGCCGTTCGCCGACTTCGACGTCAAATTTAACCTGCCCGAGCAGGCCAGCAAAAACTGGATGCGCGTGGTGTATGCGTCGCTGAAGTCGTGAACTCTTCCCCCTTGTAGGAGAGGGGGAAGCGCGCTCAAGAAGCGCCAGTACGTCTTCGCCTTGAATCGGCCAAGCGCGCACCGACCTCGACGCGCCTACCAGCCCATCAGCTTTTTGGTCGAGGCCTCGTTGTCTTTCAGGAATTTCACGTAATCGGCGCCCATGATCACGCGCGGCTCAAGGCTGAGTTGTTCGGCTTTGGCCTGATGCTCTTTCGACTGCAGCGTCTTCTCCAGCGCGGCGGTCAATTTCGCCTGCACGTCCTTGGGCAGACCGGCGGGCGCGGCGATGCCGCGCGACACCGACCAGACCTGGTTGAAGCCCTGCTCCTTGAAGGTCGGCGCATTCGGCAGGAAGCGCGAGCGCTCCGGCGCCATCACGCCGAGGATACGCAGGGTTCCGGCCCTTGCTTCCTCCGCCACTTCGCTGATATTGGCGCCAAGTATCTGGATATGGCCGCCGAGCGCCGCGGTCTTGGCCTCGGCCGTGCTTTTGTGATGCACGGTGATCAACTTGATGCCGCTCGCCGCCTCATTTGAGAGGATGGCGAGATGGTCGTCGGAGCCGGCGCCGAACGCCGAGATGGTGATGGTGTCGGGCGTCTTTTTCGCCGCCTCGATCACGTCCTTGACGCTCTTGAAGGGGGAATCCGCTTTCACCGCCCAGACATTGTAGTCGATCACGTGGTTGATCAGCGGCGTGAAGCTTTCCAGCGTCTCGCTGCGCTTGTATTGGCGATCGAGATAGCCGGCATACATGCTCGGCACGTTGAGATAGCCGATGGTGTAGCCGTCGGGCTTGGCGAGCGCGAGCGCGCCCCAGCCGACCCAGCCGCCGCCGCCGGCGCGGTTCTCCACCGTCACCGGTTTGCCGAGCGCGGCCTCGAGATCGCGCGCCAGCATGCGCGCGGTGACGTCGGTGCCGCCGCCGGCGCCGTAGGGCACGATCAACGTAATATTGCGCTCGGGATATTGCGCCTGCGCGGACGCCGCGACGGCGGCCAGCGAGAATGCAGCAAGCAAGGCAAGGCAGGCGGATTTTTTCAGCATGTGTCTCCCCCGGGAAATAAGAAGACAAGCTTATACGACGGCTCCGGCAAAGGGGCAAAAGGGGCATTCGGCGGCATGCGCTATTGCGTCACACCGGCAAATTGTCGTGTTTCCAGCCCGGCCTATCGACCACGATGTGTGGGTTCGTTCGGTGAAACTATCGCCGACGCCCGACATAGGCCCCTCCATTGGCGCTATTGAATGCGTTCCTGGGCGCACGACAGAAGCGCGGGAATTGCGCTGGTCTTGAATTTGTAGATGGCAACGATGTCCACGTTGTTCCGATCGGCAACGGATTGCACCACGACAAATTCCATCCTGGCGCGCGCCACCATCTCGAAGAACGCCTTCGCGTCGCCCTTGGCGACAACGACAAAGTCACCCTGACTGGGTGTCGGGATGTAATAGTCGAACGGTCCGTCGTACGCCCGCAGCACGGTGAACTCGTTGGTGACGTATTCGCCCTTGGCGATTTGCTTGCCCGCGAACACGCGCAGCGGCGGCGTCGGTGTCGTTTCGCGCGAGTCGCCGGTTTCAAGGCGGATGAACGCGCCCTCAGCGGTCATGCCGATGTCGAGGGAATGGCTGCCGCCTTCTTCGCGGTAGTAGCAGGCGATCTTGCCGGCCTTGGTCTTGCCGACAATGATCTGTTGCGCGCGGTCAAAAGTTGCGACCCGCGCGAGCGGGCCGATCGGATCGCCGCGCGCTTGAGAGAATGCGAGGCCCGGCGCCAAGGCGGCGGACAGCAGCATGGCAAGAAAGCAGCAATGCCTGTAGAGAGCCATCACGCGATCCCCGGCTTTGACCGTCAAACGACCGGCGCAGGCTGCACGCAAGCGCGCAAACGGCCATGATATAGGTCAATGGATTGACGCAGCGGCGTCAGTTGGCCGCATCTCGATAGGCTTGTGGCGCGGCAGCGTCAAAGCGCGCGATGCGGGTGATTGCGCTCATTCCCGCGCAAGCGGGAATCCAGCCTGGGTCCCCGCTTGCGCGGGGACGAGCGGAAATGGTAACGCGCGCCATCGTCCACCGATTCAAATTTCAGACAGCCCGCCTTTGCTGCGCTTCGGCGCGGCAAGCCAACGCCGCGCGCGCCGGGCTTGCCCGGTTCGCGCCAAGGCATGACTCATCGCCCGTATTCTTGGCGGCGCCGGGTACGCCGTATTCCAAACGACGCCCCCGTGAGGGGAGCGGAGCGCCGAGAGATGCAGGGGCTTGGCGCAGCCCCTTGAGCGACCGGCGCGGCCGCCCGACACGCTTGCGAGGCGTGTCCTTCCTCCTTGCGATCGGAGGAAGGCGCCTCTCGGCGCTCCACTGGCGGCGATTTCTGTCCCCGGGTCCGCGTTTCCTGGTTTCCGTTCCGGTTTCTTCTCTAGGCTTCAGCGCCAGTTCGCCTCATCGGCTTGTCGCGCTTTGGCCCGTCCGAAACAGATAGAACGGTCCCAGTCCAGCGAGCTCCTCGCAGAGCGGCCGTAGTACCGCCCGATCGGGTCCCGAGGCCTCCCGGGAGTGGGGTCACGAACCCCGCCCGCAGGCGCCGCATCCCGCTCCGCCATCGAAACGTCTCGCGACGACGCCCTCGGATGAGTAGGACAGCGCTAGGATTGCATGCCTTGGGAATTTAGTCAAGAGGAGCAAGAATAATTTCCGCTGGGGTCCCGGGGCGAACGCCCTTGCCTTTGCCATGGCCGGGTATGACGGGGTTGGGTCGCGCTCACCGCGCAGATCTTCAGGCGGGAGGGCTGTGATAGATTGCCGTCAAGGAGGCCGCCATGCCTGAGATGACCGTCATCGTTGAACCCGGGCTTCACGCCCGCCTGACCCAATGGGCGCAAGAGCAAGGCCGCCCCCTGCCCGCGCTCGCCCAGGACATTCTCGCCGCCGCCGAACGCGTGCGCGAGAATTACGATCCGACGATGATGGGATCGACGAAAGACATTCGCAGATGCCGCGACGGCGGTTGCGGACTCTGCGATGAGATCGAACCGTTATTTGCGCAGGGAAAGTCGACGGCGGCAATGAGATGAAAGCGCCAGCACTATACGCATGCTATTCTGATTTATGAACCGCCACCTTGTTCAACGCGTTCTGAACGGCATTCTTTACAACTTCGTCGGGGCGAGACTCTGAATATCCAATCTCCGCAGCAAAATAAGATTGCACCTTGCCCAAATGAGATATCGTCTTTACTAGCTCTTCTTCTGTCCAATAGCCAATTCGAACACCTGGTGTAAACAATATCGTGCGACCGAAAACGAAAAGAGATTGGTCTTTCAATTCGGTTAGAGAATCCACTATTTCATCTGGCAGAAAGCCGCTATCAAAATGAAAAACATCTCGATAAAGCTGCTCCTGCTGATTAGCAAGTTGCGATATCCACTCTCTAACAGGACGCGCTGGAAAAACATCCGCCTGAGTTGTTCCGGTAAAGTCACATATAAAGAAGGCTCCATAAGGAATAGGCTGATCCAACGACTCTGCACTTAGGGATGTCGTCGCGTTTTGCTTTTTGGCCCTCTCCTCGACCATTTTTCGCGTCGGAAGCGAAGTTGCCTTTGACGAAATAACTCCGTCTGAAATGAATGCACCAATTATCTGCACAAAGTTTTGGTAAAATTTTTGAGTGGCGCGTGCAGCTGCCCGGCGCCTCGCTCGATTTCGCTGTTCACGATCTTTCTTATTTGCATACTCGATAAAAACAACAACGAATACAGCGAAAACAATATCACTAATTATATTTGGAATCAGATCGTCAACGCTCTTGTGAGTAACAAAAAAATGCCAAATCAGCAAAGCTACCAACGTAACCGCGGCGAATACCATCAAAATTATTTTTGGCGAAAAGTTCCGCATTCAAACTAATCCTGTGCAATTGCGTCGCGTAGGGCGCCTTTGCCCACCCTATGTTTGCTGGGAATTAAACGCTGATGAAACAACGCGCTTCACAAATGCATATCCAAGCTCGGTGAATTCAAACCAGATCACCTGAAACGCCTCGGCTTTATGATCGGAGAGAATGCCAACTTCACCTCTTTTAATGAGGCCTTGACGCACCAGAATTTCAAATCCAGAAGCATTTGATCTATGAAAATGATCAAAAACAATGAGTTCAGGAATAATAATACCATCAAGCACTTTACATCGCGCCACCTGTGTCATGAGGCAACATCGATACGGAAAAAACTCCGTTAAACGGCTGAACATAGATAAATCAGAATGTTCAATACCTTCTCTGATTAATGGCACTATCGCAACACGCTGTGCGATGGCAAGCGCACCTGCACTGCTGTTTGTTCGCGTGATTTCAAGATCCAAGAGGTCTTTTCTAGACCCAAACATTCTTTCAATTATCGAGCCCTCGCGCGGGCCTATTTCTGAAAGAATCGAAGAAAATGTTATTACTTCGCTGTCGTAGTTAACGGAAGCGGACGCTATCAAGTTCGCCCAAGCTTCAATCAGTTTAGAATCCGGCGACTCCAGCGAAGCCTTCTCCAGCAAGGGCACTAAGGCTTTAGTGGGGATGGGTCTTGGTAGAACGCCAATCTTCTTCAAACGCTCCCGGACTTGTTCGCCCACCCTTAACAGTGAATCCTCCTGCTGTAATCGAAGGAGTTCCCTCTTACCACGTAGCTGATCGCCCCTAAGTCCAGCCCATTCGGTCAGTGGTGATATCAAATCTAGCCATCTTTCGGCCTTGGCACGGCTAACGTCCGGCGGGATTACTTCAGTGACGGTCTTCTTATGTTGATAGGAAGCCTTTGCAACCAGCTCCGCTTTGGCGCTACCCGTCGCAACAATTTTGATTTTTGGCTTTTTTCGCGTCATCTCTACACCGGCAAATTATCGTGCTTCCTCGCCGGCATCTCGACATGCTTGTTCTTCAGCATGGCCAGCGCCCTCGCCAGCCGCCGCCTGGTCGAGTGCGGCATGATCACGTCGTCGATATAGCCGCGCTCGGCGGCGACGAACGGCGACAGGAAGCGGTCCTCGTATTCCTTGGTGCGCGCGGCGATCTTGTCCTTGTCGCCGATGTCGGCGCGGAAGATGATCTCGACCGCGCCCTTGGCGCCCATCACCGCGATCTGCGCGGTCGGCCAGGCGTAGTTCAAATCGCCGCCGACGTGCTTACTCGCCATCACGTCATAGGCGCCGCCGAAGGCCTTGCGCGTGATCACCGTCACCAGCGGCACCGTGGCCTGGCTGTAGGCGAACAGCAGCTTGGCGCCGTGCTTGATCAGCCCGTTATATTCCTGCGCGGTGCCGGGCAGGAAGCCGGGCACGTCGACGAAGGTGACGATCGGAATGTTGAAGGCGTCGCAGAAGCGCACGAAACGCGCGGCCTTGCGCGAGGCGTCGCTGTCGAGCACGCCGGCCAGCACCATCGGCTGGTTGGCGACGAAGCCCACCGTGCGGCCGGCGATGCGGCCGAAACCAGTGACGATGTTCTTGGCGTGCGTCGGCGCGATCTCGAAGAAGTCGCCTTCGTCCACCACCTTCGCAATCAGCTCCTTGATGTCGTAGGGCTTGTTGGGATTGTCGGGGATCAGCGTGTCGAGCGACTCGTCGATGCGGTCGTGCGGGTCCTGCGTCGGCCAGTCCGGCACGCCGCTCTCGTTGTTCGCCGGCAGGAAGTCGATCAGCCGGCGCATCTGCAGGATACATTCGACGTCGTTCTCGAAGGCGCCGTCGGCGACGCCCGATTTGGTGGTGTGGATCGAGGCGCCGCCCAGCTCCTCGGCGGTGACCACTTCGTTGGTCACCGTCTTCACCACGTCGGGCCCGGTGACGAACATGTAGCTGGTGTCGCGCACCATGAAGATGAAGTCGGTCATCGCCGGCGAATAGACGTCGCCGCCCGCGCACGGCCCCATGATCACGCTGATCTGCGGGATGACGCCGGAGGCAATGACGTTGCGCTTGAACACCTCGCCATAGCCGCCGAGCGCCGCCACGCCCTCCTGGATGCGTGCGCCGCCGGCGTCGAACAGGCCGATGATGGGCGCGCGCGCCCGCATCGCCATGTCCTGCACCTTCATGATCTTCTGCGCATGCGTCTCGCTGAGCGAGCCGCCGAACACGGTGAAGTCCTTGGAGAACAGGTAGACCGCGCGGCCGTTGACGGTGCCCCAGCCGGTGACCACGCCGTCGCCAGGCACCTTGGTCTTTTCCATGCCGAAATCGTTGGAGCGGTGCTCGACGAACATGTCGAGCTCCTCGAACGAGCCCTTGTCGAGCAGGAGTTCGATGCGCTCGCGCGCCGTGAGTTTGCCGCGCTTGTGTTGAGCCTCGATGCGCGCCTTGCCGCCGCCCAGCCGTGCCTCTTGCCGCCGCGTCTCCAGCCTGTCGAGAATGTCTTTCATCGATCGCCCTGCCCTAACGGTCCCTGCCCGCGATTGTCTGGAATTTGGCTGTAAAAGCCATAGCATGGCATTTCGATTGGCGTCCCGCACGAGCCGCACACAGTTTTCCTCTCCCCATTGAGGGAGAGGATGCCCGAGCGGAGACGAAGCCAATTGAGGCTCGCGGTTATTCGGAGATCAGACTACCGTCGCGGCAAGGGTTGCATTCGCCATTGCTGGAGCGTTTGTTGTCGACTCTGATACTGCTGTTGCCACTGTTGCGCCCTCTGCTGTTGTTGCTGGTAAGGAACAGGGGCCACGAACATTGGTGTCGAGTTAGCATGCGGCTGAACAAACGAGCGCTGCTGCTGTTGTTGTAAGTACCGTAGCTGGTTCTGCTGCTGAAGCCATTGTTGCTTACGCTGTTGATCTAGAAGCCAAAGCTGTCGTTGTTGTTCTTGCCATTGACGAATTTCTTGCTGCTGCTGAGAATAGTAATAGCCCTGTTCGATTGCTCTTCCGCCAATAGCGCCCCTAGATTGCCCAATAACCGGCGGCTGAGGGACCGGGTAAGCAGGGACGGTCCGATAATACTGTGCTTCGGCTCCAGTACTTAAAAATGTAGTGACGACGATGCTCGCTACTCGGAAGAAAATTCTAAGCCATTCTCGGTTTTGCCGCATCTTACCCCCCCCGTTACTCGTATTGCGTTTATTTAATAAATAGCATGATTTAAAGTTGTCGTCTATTGGGTGGGGCGCGTCTCGAAATCCGGTCGCGATTTCAGTTCGTCCATGACAGCCGCGAAGCTCATTAGCCTTTCAGACGAAATAGAAATACAGCAGCTGCTCTTATGTCTCGCTTCGCGGGGCGAAGAAAAGCCGCTTGGCATCCGCGCCAAAGGCTGCTTAGACACGGCCCCATGACCGCACCCCCGACCGCCGCCCAGCTCATCGAGCAGGGCCTCTTCCACCACCGCCAGGGCGATTTTTCGCAGGCCATGGACCGCTATACGCAGGTCCTGCGCAACGACCCGCAGAACCCCGACGCGCTCTATTACGTCGCGGTGGTCGCCTGCCACGAAGGCCAGTTCCAGCAAGGCATCGACCTCGCCCGCCGCTCGTTGGCATTCCGCGGCGGCCAGGCGCGCGCGCATAATCTGATCGGCCAGGCGCTGCACCGCATGGGCCAGGTCAAGGACGCTTTGGCGAGTTTCGACAACGCGCTCGTTTGCGATCCGAAATTCGCCGACGCCTACGGCAACCGCGCCAATATGCTGAGCGAGCTCGGCCTCCCGGCCGAGGCGCTGTCGAGCTTCGACCGCGCCATCGAGATCAACCCGAACGTGGCCGCCGACTGGCTCAACCGCGGCGCCACGCTGCATGGCATGGGACGATTCGACGAGGCAATCGCAAGCTACGACCGCGCCATCGCGCTCGATCCGGATTTTTCGGTGACGCATCTCAATCGCGCCGGCATCCTTAACGATCTCGGCCGCTGGCAGGATGCGCTGGCGGATTTCGATCGCGCCATCGCGCTGGCGCCCAAAATCGCCGAAGCGCATTTCGGTCGCGCCTTGGCATTGCAGGGGCTCGCCCGGCTGGATGAGGCGCTGGCCAGCGCCGACCGTGCGCTCGAACTCAAGCCGGAGTCGGTGCCTGCGCACAAATGCCGCGCCGGCATCCTGCAGGCTTTGGGCCGCGCCGAGGAGGCGAAAGCCAACCTCGCGAAAGCCGCCGAGATCGAGGCGAACACGTCGTCCGCGCTTCCGCGCGACCCGTCTTCGCCTGCGGCTTCGACGGGTTAGCCTGATCCCGCTTGCACTCAGATGCGGGACAAAATTCGTCCGACGAGCCACGCGGCGATCGCCCAGCCGGCACCCGTGAAGAAGCCCACGCAGAACCAGACGCCGATCTGATAGACATCGATTTTCGAGGGCATGCCAGATTCTCCTTGCGGTGACGAGGATCAGCAGGACGCCAGAATTATACTGCATCCAGGGGTCAGCAGACATCAGGATTTGAGGATTTCACCTCAATTTCCAAGCATTTCGAACAACCGCAGGGAACCGCCACGACCTCCGCGCGTTTCCCTCAGTCGCTTCCATGATTTTCACAAAAGTATAAAGAGGGGTCAGCGCATGCGCCTACTACTCGGAATTATTTTTGGCGTCTTTCTGACGGTTGGATTCGCTTACCTGTATGACGCGTCGACATCCAGTGCCTCCGAACCGACGGCTAAGGTCACCGTCGAGAAGCGGCCGATGGTGAACTGGGACGTTGTCAGCGGGAACTGGCAGGGGTGGTCCCTCAGCGTGCGTAACACCTGGCATAAGCTGGCGGCACGCTAGAAATTCAAAATTCAGAGGGCCGCCAAGATGCACATATCCCTCGACATGGAGCTGATTTTTCCGATCAGGGACGAGCCATCGGCTCAGCTCATGAGCCTGAAGGCCGAATGCCTGCTTAGTGCGGGGCTGATCAGCAAGAGCGAAGAGCGAGCGGTTCTGGGGAAAGCGGCCAAGGCTCTGACGGCATCAAATTGCACGACCTCAAGGCAGGTGCCGTAGCACGGCGACGGCCGCTTCGAATTCGGCAAAGCGAAACGCGCGGCGCGCCAGCGCAACGTCATCGCGGCCCCACTGCGACATCTGCCAGTCCTCGTCGACATGGGCGGCGGCCCAGGCTGCATCCTTATCGATCGCGTCCTGCGCCAGCGCCAGCGCCAGCAGCGCCGAACCGGTCAGCGTGGTGATCGCCGACACCGCGCCCAACCGCCACGCGTCCATCGGGATAGCGGCGCGCGCCGCATCGATCGCCTCGCGCGGCTGGGCCGCGAACACCACGCCCTCGATCTGCACAAAGCGCGCACCAAGCGCGTCACGCGCCCAGGTGAGCCACGGGTCCCAGGCCAGCGTCTGCTTCTCCACCAGGCCTGCCGGCGCGTCGGCGCGATAGCACAACAAATCGGAGCCAAGATATTGCGCGATCTCGTCGGCCACCGCCGGCGCCTGCTCGGCCACCGCGTCGATCACCGCATTGGCCAGCCGCGTGAGCGGCATGCGGCCGGGATCGATCAGCTCGGGCTGCGCATTCCACTCCTGCGCGATTTGCTCGGCCAGTGCCCGTGTCGGGGCGGCGAGCGAACGCCGCGCCGGCGTGCGCACGGGCTTGCCGTCGAGCAGGACCGGGAACCCGCCGCCGCCTTCGCCGATGTGCGCTTGGCTAAAGAAGCGCTTGCGCAGCGTCGGCCGCCCGCCTTTGCGCGCCGACTCCATCGGGTCGAGCGGCTGGTTTTCGAAAATCTCGGTAAAAATGTCGCGCATCAGATCCGCGTCATTGTGCGCCGCAACAAGGCGGAACCGCGGCCACCCGCCTCGCCCCGGCCGGCAATGAAAATAGCCCTTCCATGCCCATATTTGTTAATCTGCGGCGGCGATATTGACGCGCTGGTGCCATGCTGCCGCCGCTTTCAGAGAGCGAAAAGGTCAACGCACACTTATAGTTGATAGGGTGCCAGCCTGACGGAAGGATAAGTAGCCTTGCGGGGTTCTACCCCATATTATCCGCCTCCGGAATCAGGCCGGATAAGAAAACAAGGCCGATCCGTGGGGAAAAACCGGCTGCGGAAAGCTGTGACGCGACCTCGCTGTTGGTGCTGCGCTATGGGGCGCGTTTTGAGGAGTCAATGAAGAATACCGACATTTCTGCGCCGGACTATTTCCACAAGGTGGTCGATTGCCAATGGGCCTGTCCGGCTCACACCCCCGTTCCTGAATATATCCGGTTGATCGCGGCGGGCCGTTATTCCGACGCCTACATGATCAATTGGAAGTCGAACGTGTTTCCGGGAATTCTCGGGCGCACCTGCGACCGGCCGTGCGAGCCGGCCTGCCGGCGCGTGCGCGTCGAGGACGAGCCGGTGGCAATCTGCCGCTTGAAGCGCGTCGCTGCCGACTACAAGGACGACATCACCGCCCGGCTGCCCAAGCCTGCGGCCAGGAAAAACGGCAAGCGCGTGGCGCTGGTCGGCGCCGGGCCGGCCTCGCTCACCGTGGCGCGCGACCTCGCCCCGCTCGGCTATCATTGCGTGGTGTTCGACGGCGACAAAAAAGCCGGCGGCATGATCCGCACGCAAATTCCGAAATTCCGCCTACCCGACAGCGTCATCGACGAGGAAACCGGCTACATCCTCGGCCTCGGCGTCGAATTCCGCGGCGGCAAGCGCATCGAGAGCATGAAGGCGCTGCTGGCGGAAGGCTGGGACGCGGTGTTCGTCGGCTCCGGCGCGCCGCGCGGCCGCGATCTCGACATTCCCGGCCGCAAGGAAGCGGCCAAGAACATCCATATCGGCATCGACTGGCTGTCCTCGGTCTCGTTCGGCCACGTCAGCAAGATCGGCAAGCGCGTCATCGTGCTCGGCGGCGGCAACACCGCCATGGACTGCTGCCGCTCGGCGCGCCGGCTCGGCGGCGAGGACGTGAACGTCGTAGTGCGCTCCGGCTTCGAGGAGATGAAGGCGAGCCCTTGGGAAAAGGAAGACGCCCAGCACGAAGGCATCCCGATCCATAATTTCCTGGTGCCGAAGGCATTCATTCATGACAACGGCAAGCTCACCGGCATCACCTTCGAGAAGGTGAAGGCCGAGTACGACGACAAGGGCCGCCGCAAGCTGGTGTCCGCCGGCCTGCCCGAGCAGCATTTCCCCTGCGACGACGTGCTGGTGGCAGTCGGCCAGGAGAACGCCTTCCCCTGGATCGAGCGCGATTGCGGCATCGAGTTCAATGAATGGAACATGCCGAAGGTCGACACGCGGACCATGGCCTCGAGCAACCCGAAAGTGTTTTTCGGCGGCGACGCCGCGTTCGGCCCCAAGAACATCATCTGGGCGGTGGCGCACGGCCACGAGGCTGCCGTCTCCATCGACAAGCTGCTCAACGGCGAGGACATCACCGACCGCCCGCTTCCTGCGGTCGAGCTGATGAGCCAGAAGATGGGCATCCACGAATGGTCCTACGACAACGAGATCGCGCTCGACCAGCGCTACAAGGTCCCGCTGCGCGATAAGGTGGTGGCGCTGAAGGACATCAAGGCTGAGGTCGAGCTCGGTTTCGATGCCAAACTGGCGCTGGCCGAAGCCGGCCGCTGCCTCAATTGCGACGTGCAGACCGTATTCACCGCGCAGCTCTGCATCGAATGCGATGCCTGCGTCGACATCTGCCCGATGGACTGCATCACCTTCACGGTGAACAGCGAGGAAGCCGAGCTGCGCAAACGGCTCAACGCGCCGTCGCATAACCTCAGCCAGGACCTCTATGTCCAGGACGGTCTCAAAACCGGCCGCATCATGGCCAAGGATGAGGACGTCTGCCTCCACTGCGGTCTGTGCGCCGAACGCTGTCCGACCGGCGCCTGGGATATGCAGAAATTCTTACTCGATATGACCTACGCAGGAAATTCATGCCGACCGCAACGCCGATCAGCCGCGTAAACGACTTCGTCGTCCGCTTCGCCAACGTCAACGGCTCGGGCTCGGCGAGCGCCAACGAGCTGTTCGCGCGCGCGGTGATGCGCATGGGCGTGCCGGTGGCGCCGCGCAATATCTTCCCGTCCAACATTCAGGGCCTGCCGACTTGGTACGAGGTGCGCATCTCGGAAGCCGGCCATATGGGCGCGCGCGGCGGCACCGACCTGATGGTGGCGATGAATCCGCAGACCTTCGAGCGCGACATCGGATCAATCGAGCCGGGCGGCTATCTGTTCTACGATTCCACCAAGACGCTGCCGGCCTCGAAATTCCGCCAGGACATCACCGTCGTCGGCGTGCCGCTGACCGCGATCTGCAATCGTGAATATTCCGATGCGCGCCAGCGCCAACTGTTCAAGAACATCATCTATATCGGCGTACTCACCGCGCTCATCGACATGGACGTGAAAGTGGTCGAGCAGCTGATCGGCGAGCAATACAAGGGCAAGGACAAGCTCATTGCCCCTAATATTAAAGCTCTGCATATCGGCCGCGACTACGCCACGCTCAACCTCGACTGCCCGATTGGCCTGCGCCTGAAGAAGAGCGACAAGGTCGGCGACCGCATCTTCATCGAGGGCAATTCGGCCGCCGCGCTCGGCGCCGTCTATGGCGGCGCCACCGTCTGCGCCTGGTATCCGATCACGCCGTCGTCCTCGGTGGCCGATGCCTTCACCCGCCACTGCGCCAAGATGCGCGTCGATGCCAAGACCGGCCAGGCCAAATACGCCATCATCCAGGCCGAGGACGAGCTCGCCTCCATCGGCATGGTGATCGGCGCCGGCTGGAACGGCGCGCGCGCCTTCACCGCCACCTCCGGCCCCGGCATCTCGCTGATGCAGGAATTCATCGGACTCGCTTATTTCGCGGAAATTCCGGCGGTGCTGTTCGACGTGCAGCGCGCCGGCCCCTCGACCGGCATGCCGACGCGCACGCAGCAATGCGACATCATCTCCTGCGCCTATGCCTCGCATGGCGACACCAAGCACGTGCTGCTGTTCCCGGAGGATCCGGCGGAAGCCTTCGAATTCGGCGCTCAAGCCTTCGATCTCGCCGACCGGCTGCAGACGCCGATTTTCGTCATGCTCGATCTCGACATCGGCATGAACCACCATCTGTCCAAACCGCTGGTCTGGGATGATGCCCGGCAATACGACCGCGGCAAGGTGATGACCGCCGAGGAACTCGAGGCCGGCAAGGACTTCGGCCGCTATCTCGACGTCGACGGCGACGGCATCCCCTACCGCACCTATCCCGGCACGCACCCGACCAAGGGCTCGTTCTTCACCCGCGGCACCTCGCGCGACCGTTACGCGCGCTACACCGAGGAAGGCGCGCCTTACGTCGACAACATGCAGCGGCTGATCCGCAAATTCGACACCGCCAAGGACCTGGTGCCGCGCCCGCTGCAGGCCAATTCCGCCAAGCCTACCAAATACGGCGTAATCTATTACGGTTCGACCGCGCCGGCGATGGACGAGGCGATCCATATGATCGAAGCGGGCGGCCATGCGCTCGATCGCATGCGCATCCGCGCCTTCCCGTTCCATTCATCCGTCAACAGCTTCGTCGCCGGCCATGATTTCGTGTTCGTGGTCGAGCAGAACCGCGACGCCCAGATGCGCTCGCTGATCGTCAACGAATGCGGCATCGACCCGGTGCGGTTGGTGCCGATCCTGCACTACGACGGCACGCCCATCACCGCGCGCTTCATCGCCAAATCGATCGGCGATCGTCTCGACGCGCTGACGGTGAAATCCATGAAGGTGGTTTCATGACCTATCTCACCAAGCCGAAATTCCACCACCCCGACCTGCCGAAGAACGAACTCGGCTACACCCATCGCGACTATGAAGGCACGGTCTCGACTTTGTGCGCCGGCTGCGGCCACGATTCGATCACCGGCGCCATCATCGCGGCCTGCTTCGAGCTGTCGATCGAGCCGCACCGGGTGGCCAAGATTTCCGGCATCGGCTGCTCGTCGAAGACGCCGACTTACTTCCTTGGCAATTCGCACGGCTTCAACTCGGTGCATGGCCGCATGCCGTCGGTCTTGACCGGCGCCAATCTCGCCAACCGCGACCTGATCTATCTCGGCGTATCCGGCGACGGCGACTCGGCCTCGATCGGCTTTGGCCAGTTCGCCCACGCCCTGCGGCGCGCCGTCAACATGGTCTATATCGTGGAGAACAACGGCGTCTACGGCCTGACCAAAGGCCAGTTCTCCGCCACCGCCGACCGCGGCTCGAAGTCGAAGCGCGGTTTCGTCAATACCGACAATTCCATCGACCTGGTGGCGATCGCCTTGCAGCTTGGCGCCAGCTTCGTCGCCCGCTCGTTCTCCGGCGACAAGCAGCAGCTGGTGCCGATCATCAAGGCGGCGATCGCGCACAAGGGTGCGGCCTTCATCGACATCATCAGCCCGTGCGTGGCGTTCAACAATCACGCCGGCTCGACCAAGAGCTTCGATTTCGTGCGCGAGCACAACGAGGCGGTGAACCGGCTCGATTACATGTCGAGCCGCATGCCGATCGAAGTGACATACGAGCCCGGCACCGTCGAGGTGGTCGAGCAGCATGACGGCTCCAAGCTGACGCTGCGCAAGCTCGCCGCCGATTACGAGATCACCGACCGCACCGCCGCCCTGGGATTTTTGCAGCAGCACGCCGCCAAGGGCCAGATCGTCACCGGGCTCTTGTACGTCGAGAAGGGGCCGCAAGACCTGCACGCGCATCTGCGCACGGTCGAGGCGCCGCTCAACACGCTCAACGAGGCGGAGCTCTGCCCGGGACAGGCCACGCTCGAGGCGTTCAACGCCAGTTTAAGGTAGGCCCTTATCAGCCTCCTCACCATGAGGCGGCGAAGGCCCCCGCATGGAAAAGCGTGACGGCGAGCGATTACTGATTGATGCAGGAACCGATATAGCTGTTGCGGTCGCCGGCGGCCTGGCCGTAGACGCCGACCTGATGCGCGCAGCGCGCCGCGCGGTCCTGAGTGGTTTCCCGGCCGCCCGGACCGGATGGCGCAACTGCCGGCAGGTTCGGCAGCATCTGCCCGGTCTGCGGCACATAGAGCGGTGGCGGCATTTGCGCGCGCGGTTGCGGGGTCTGTGTCCCCTTCTCCGGCCGCATGATGCTGTAGCGCTCGTCGTCGGATTGGGCACGCGCCGGCATAACCGACACCACCAGCGTCAGCGCCAGCAAAGCCATGAGCCGATCGCGCAAGGTCATATCCACCAGCTAGGCACCGCGCCGGCCGGCCGCTACTCCTCCTCCGGCGCCTCTTCGATCGGGTCGTAGCGCTTGGCGTCGAAGCCGAGCAGATTCCACGACTGCTGCATATGCGGCGGCAGCGGCGCGCTGACGTCGATCACCCCGCCGCGCGGATGCGGCACCGCGATGCGGCGAGCCAGCAAATGCAGCTTGTTCTGGATGCCGCCCGGCAGTTCCCAGTTCTCGATGTTGAAATATTTCGGATCGCCGATGATCGGATTGCCGACATGCGCCATGTGCGCACGCAATTGATGGGTGCGGCCGGTCACCGGCTTGAGCGAAATCCAGGACAGCTTCTGCGCCGCCGTTTCCACCACCGCGTAATAGGTCACGGCGTGCACGGCATCCTTCTCGCCGTGCTTGGCGATGCGCATGTAGGAATCCTCTTCCTCCTCCTGCTTGGCCAGATAAGTCGAGACGCGGCCCTGCTTCGGCTTCGGCACGCCGACCACCAGCGCCCAGTAGATCTTGCGCGCCGAGCGGGTGCGGAAGGTCTTGGCCAGCGCCGCCGCGGCAAAGCGGGTCTTGGCCACCAGCAGGCAGCCGGCGGTGTCCTTGTCGAGCCGGTGCACCAGGCGCGGGCGCTGCGCGTCGACACCCGGCCCGCGTAGCGCGCCGAGCATGCCGTCGATGTGGCGCACGGTGCCGGAGCCGCCCTGCACCGAAAGCCCCATCGGCTTGTTGAGCACCAGCACGTCGGCGTCCTCAAACAGCGTGATCGATTTGATGAAGGCGCGGTCCTTCTGCGCCTGCGGGGCGTCGTCGCGCAGCTTGGGCGCGTCGAGCTTGAGCGGCGGAATGCGCACCGCTTGGCCTGCTTCCAGCCGGTTCTTCGGCTCGGTGCGCTTGCCGTTCACCCGCACCTCGCCCTTACGGATGATGCGCTGGATATGGCTGAACGACAGGCCCGGAAAGCGCGCCTCGAAGAAGCGGTCGACGCGCATGCCGTTTTCGTCCGGTGTGACGGTGACGGTCTGCACGGCGGCGGAAAATTGCGCGGGCTTGGGTGCGGCCACCGGCGGCGCTGGCGGCGCCACGAATACCTGCTCACGCGGCGGCCGAGCGGGAACGGCGCGGCCTCTGCCGCCGTCCCGCTTCGGTGAATGTTTCACGCGCAGATCGGATTGGCGCGGATTGGCGCGCTCGCGGGCGCGTTCCTTGTTTCGCTCGTCGCGATCGCGGCCATGTCCGCGCCCGCGCGGACCCTCAGCAAGACCGCGACCTTGTCCGCGCCCGCGCGGACCCTCGGCATGACCACGGCCGCGCGGGCCCGCGCTCTGCTTGCCGCCGCCATAGCCGCCCTTGCGCATTCTCATGTCAAATCATCCAATTCAGGCCGACACGGCCATCCAAAAACAGATCGAGCTTTTCTCATTCGCGGCGGTCTCGTGCAGTGTGAAAAACCGCAACAATCTTAACCGAATCGTCGCCAACACGATGGACAACGAGATACGGCAAATCCGGCACTGCCAGCAGCCTGATTCCGCGAGGGCCGGTCCGACCGGAAAGAGGCAATGTCGCCAAACGACCGATGGATCGTTCAATGCGTGCGACCACCCTCCTGGCGGCATCCGGATCGTCTTGGGCAATGTAGGCGCGGATGGCCTCCAAATCCCTCAGTGCGCCTCTGAGGTAGACGACCTTCATGCCTTCAGCCGACCGAAGACCACCCTCACCTCGTCGTCGGTCGCGATATCGTCTTCATCCAGTCGCCGTTCGATTTCCGCAATCTGCTCGGGGGTTAGCCAAGTTCCCGCTTCCCGCGCTTCGATATACTCAAACAGGATTTCAGCGGCCTCTTGCTGCTGATCGTCTGAAAGAGCTTTGACCTTGGTCAGGGCTTCATCGAGGCGTTTGTTCATATCGGCAATCCTTCGCAGGCATCGATGATAGCAAAAGCGGCTCGCCAAATCGACCGCGCAAATTGGGCTTGTTGCCTTTCATTCACGGACACCGCCGCAAGTCGCCGCGACAGAGCGCCTCGATGTGGACGGTGTCCCCGGTCCGGTAGGTTCGCCCGATCCGGCAGGCATCGCCGAACCAGCGCAGGGCATAGTTGGTGACGACCAGAGGCGACCGCGCCTGGGTGTCGCCGGCGCCTGCGCAGAACGATGGTTCGGCCGCCCAGCGCCCGATGGTGGGATCCTCCGCACCAACCGCCGCCGTACCCAACGCCGATACGGCGACGAGTAAAGCCGCGCACCTTAAAACATTCATTCCCCGCCCCGCTCTTTGCGCAGCTTCGCCCAATAGTCCAGCCGCTTCCTGATCTCGCGTTCGAAGCCGCGCTCGGGCGGATCGTAGAACCGCTGGCACGGACCACTTCGCTTCATCCAAAACTCCGTATCAACTGTGCCTAAAGCACGTTGCTTTTTCCGAGATTGCAAGCCTCGCACAGTGTCTGAAGATTTTCGTCTATAGTTTCTCCCCCATTGCTCCACGCGATAACATGATCAACGTGGAGATGAAGGCCGGGCTTGGCAGGAGGATTTGCCCCGCAGGCACGACAGGTGAAATTATCACGCTTCAACACTCGGAAGCGCAGACGCAGAGACGGATCACGCGATGTTCGGCGACCGATCGATGCTTCGCTTCTCGGTGGCGCCTGTAGCTCTTCTACGTTTGCTTGGGCAATGAATTGCTCAAGAGTATCTATCCAAGATCGAAAACGTCGCCGATACGCACCCTGCGATATTACTGAGGGTGGCAATGCCAGTTCCGCGCGCCTTGGTTGCCGCCCATAATGCTCCCATAACCGCATAATATTTTCAAACAATCGTGCATCGGAATAGTTGATCTCATTTGCGAATTCTAAACCGGCAGCGGCCACGGCCTTGTTCCATGACCCAAACCGTCGGGATAGAGTTGTGGCAGCATATTTTCCCAATTCCGAATAAAGCTTCTGCGAAATGACATTAGTCCCGCCCACTTCAGAAACGCGTCGGAGATCGGATAGCAAGTCATCCGTTGAGACTGGTGCTCCCTGTACGCGGTCGAGGGTGAATGTCTTTTTTATCGTTTCCGAATAACTGAACAGATTGATCTGCAAAGCAAGGTTAGCAATTTCGAAGCGACCCGAGCTATTGCACGAACAATCTCATTCCCCGCCCCGTTCCTTGCGTAGCTTCGCCCAATAGTCGAGGCGCTTCCTGATCTCGCGCTCGAAGCCGCGCTCGGGCGGATGGTAGAACTGCTGGCGGGGCAGCGCGTCTGGAAAATAATTCTGTCCGGAGAACGCCTCGTCCTGATCGTGGTCGTAAGAATAGCCGCGGCCGTAGCCTTCCGCCTGCATCAGCTTGGTCGGCGCATTGAGAATGTGCTTGGGCGGCAGCAGCGAGCCCGCCTCTTTTGCCGTGCGCATGGCGGCGCCGAAGGCCGCGTAAGCGGCGTTCGATTTGGGCGCGGTCGCCACATAGATCAGCGCCTGCGCGATGGCGAGTTCGCCTTCCGGCGAGCCTAGGAAATCGTAGGCCTCCTTGGCGGCATTGGCGATCACCAGCGCCTGCGGATCGGCGAGCCCGATATCCTCGATCGCCATGCGCACGACGCGGCGCGCGATATAGAGCGGCGGCTCGCCGGCATCCAGCATGCGGCAGAGATAATACAGCGCGGCGTCGGGATCGGAGCCGCGCACCGACTTGTGCAGCGCGCTGATCAGATTGTAGTGGCCGTCCTGCGCCTTGTCGTAGATCGGCGCCCGCCGCTGCACGATCTCCTGCAATTTCGCGGAATCGAACAACTCGTCCTTGCGGGCGGCGCGCCAGACTTCCTCGGCCAGCGTGAGCGAGGCGCGGCCGTCGCCGTCAGCCATGCGCGTCAGCGCCGTACGGGCCTCGGTGTCGAGCGGAAGCCGCTTGCCCTCGATTTCTTCTGCTCTTGCCAGCAGCTTCTCGATCGCTTCCGCGTCCAGGGACTTGAACACCAGCACGCGCGCGCGCGACAGCAGCGGTGCGTTCAGTTCGAACGACGGATTCTCGGTGGTGGCGCCGACCAGCACGATAGTGCCGTCCTCCATCACCGGCAGGAAGCTGTCCTGCTGGGCGCGGTTGAAGCGATGGATCTCGTCGACGAACAGCAGCGTGCCCTGGCCCAATTCGCGGCGGCGGCGCGCTTCCTCGAACACTTTCTTGAGGTCGGCGACGCCGGTGAAAATGGCGGAGATCTGCTCGAAATGCAGGTCGGTTTCCTGCGCCAGCAGGCGCGCCACCGTGGTCTTGCCGGTGCCGGGCGGGCCCCAGAACACCAGGCAGCCGAGCGAACGCGTCGCCAGCATGCGGGTGAGCGCGCCGTCGGGGCCGAGCAGATGATCCTGCCCCACCACCTCATCGAGCCTGGTCGGCCGCAGTCTGTCGGCGAGCGGACGTGGCGCGTCCTTGTCGAGACCGGCGGCCGCGAACAAAGTTGCACCGGCGGCTTTGGCGCGCGGGGTCATCCGCCAAACACCGCGGAAATCTTCTGCCCGCCGCGCAGGATGACGATGCGCCAGGAGCGGTTCGGCACGCTGGTCGCCTTTTCAAGCTCGCGTGTCTTGCCGATACGCTCGCCGTTGACTTCCTGGATCACGTCGCCGCGCTGGAAGCCGAGATTGCTGGCATAGGAGCCGGCATCGACGTCGAGCACGACGACGCCCTCGTCGACAGTCTGCAACTGCAATTCGTCGGCCAGCGCCGGCGACAGGTTGGCCACCTTGGCGCCGGAAAACGGCGAGCGCGAGCGGATGGTGATTTCCTCGCGCGGCGTATCGGGCGCGGTCTGCAAGGCCACCGCCGTCTTGAACTCGCGGCCGGCACGCAGCAGGCCGAACTGCGCGTTGCCGCCGAGTGGCTTGGTGGCGAAGCGGTAATCGAAAGCATTGGGATCGTCGACCGCCTGCTCGTCGACCGACACGATGAGGTCGCCGGGCTTGAGGCCGGCCCGCGCCGCCGGGCTATTCGGCACCACGCTGGTCACCAGCGCGCCGGCCGGACGCTTGAGCCCCATGCTGTCGGCGATCTCGGACGTCACCGCCTGCAGCTTGGCGCCGAGCCAGGGCCGCTTCACCGCGCCGCCGCCGCCTTTGGCCGAGGCCACCACCACGCGCACCATGTTGGCGGGGATCGCGAAGCCGATACCTTGCGAGCCGCCCGAGCGCGAGAAGATCGCGGTATTGATGCCGACCAATTGCCCGGTGAGATCGACCAGCGCGCCGCCGGAATTGCCCGGATTGATGGCGGCATCGGTCTGGATGAAGAACTGATAGTCGGTAATGCCGACCTGCGTGCGCGCCAGCGCCGACACGATGCCGTGCGTCACCGTCTGCCCGACGCCGAACGGATTGCCGATGGCGAGCACCACGTCGCCCACTTGCAGCGCGTCGGAATTGGCGAAGTCGAGAGACGGAAATTTTTCGCGGCCGTCCTTGATGCGCAGCACCGCCAGATCGGTGCGCTGGTCCTTGAGCACCAGCGTGGCCTCGAATTCGCGCTTGTCGGCGAGCGAGACCTTCACCTCGTCGGCGCCTTCGATCACGTGGTAGTTGGTGACGATCAGGCCGGAGCCGTCCACCAGCACGCCGGAGCCGAGCGAGCGCTGCACCTGCGGACCGCCGCCGCCCGGCACGCCGAAGAAGCGCCGGAAGATCGGGTCGTCGAACAGCGGATTGCGGGTCTGCACGGTCTTGGCGGCATAGACATTGACCACCGCCGGCGCCACGCGCTGCACGATCGGCGCATAGGACAGCCGCAACTCGGCGGCATTCGGCAGGCGCCGCTCTTGGGCGGGCGCTGTGGCCATGCCCGCCAAGGCGATGGCGGCTGCAAAAACGGCGGTCAGATGGGGCTTGCGGCGCATGGTGTCGAATCCCGGCGGGTTGCCGAGATATAGGCCCCCGGACGGGCTAAATGAAGGCCGGGTTGGCGTCACAAGCATGGCCCGCTCCCTCTCCCCGTTGGGGAGAGGGTTGGGGGGTCTAGGACTCTCGATAAGCCATAACCCCTTGCATGTTGGCAACGCCGACTCAGCGCAAGCTCACCCGGCGCGCGCGGAGAGGTTAAAGCCGCCTACTCCTTCGCCGGCACCGTGCGCAGATAGGCCACAACCGCGTCGAGGTCGTCGCCCGTCATCTTGGCGTAGGAATGAAACGCCATTGGCGGCTTGAGCTTGCTGCCGTCCTTGCTGACGCCGGCGGTGATGGCGCGCTTGATCTCGGCGTCGCTCCACCCTCCGATGCCTTTGGTCTTGCTCGAAGTGATGTTGCGCGACACCGACTTGCCCCACGGCCCGGGGAACTCGAAGCCGCCAGCGCCGAGCTTGGTCGCGAACTCGCGGCCGCGCGGACCCATCGGCGTGTGGCATTCCATGCAATGTGCGATGGTGGCGAGATAGAAGCCCTTCTTCAGTCTGTCGCTCATCATGGCTTCGGTGTACGGCTTCTCCCCGCCGGCGAAGGGATGATGCATCTGCTGCATCTTGTAGATCGGGTCCGGCACCTTGTTCTTGATCGGCTTGAGTGTACGCAGATAGGCGACGACGGCATTGAGGTCGCGCTCGGTCATGATCTCATAGAAATCGCTCGGCATGATCATCGCGAGCGGCGTGCCGTTCGGCCGCACACCCTTGCGCAACGCGGTCTTTATCTGGGTGTCGGTCCAGCTACCGATGCCGGTTTCCTTGTCCGGCGTGATGTTCGGTGCGGTGACCTTGAACGGCGGCTCATCCCACGACAGCCCGCCCGAGAACGCCTTCTCCATGATGTCTCCGGTCGGACCTTTCGGCGTATGGCAGTTGCCGCAGGTGAGAAGGCCGTTGACCAGATAATCGCCGCGCTTGACCAAATCCGATTGCGCGCTGGCTGTGCCGATCAGCGTCGCGCCGAAAACAAGCGCCAGCAACCCCGTACGGATCATGATGAGTCTCCCTGATGGTATGGACGGTCATTGATTGCCGTCTTATCGCGCAATCATAGCGTAGGAATCGCACCAACGAAAAGGGCGACGCCAGGCGCCGCCCTTTTGTAAACAATTGTCTGCGTAAGGATCAGGCCGCGACGGTCGCCTCTTCGTCGACCTTCTTGGCCTGCACCGGCCCGGAATCCTTGCCCTTGGCCTCGACGTCGCGGTCGACGAATTCGATCACGGCATTGGCCGCGTTGTCGCCATGGCGGAAGCCGGCCTTGAGCACGCGGGTATAGCCGCCCTTGCGGTCCTTGTAGCGCGGCCCGATCACCTCGAACAGTTTCTTGACCATCGGGACGTCGCGCATCTCCGAGATCGCCTGGCGGCGGGCGGAGAGTCCGCCCTTCTTGGCGAGCGTGACCAACTTCTCGACGATCGGGCGCAGTTCCTTGGCCTTCGGCAGCGTGGTGACGATCTGCTCGTGCTTGATCAGCGACGCACACATATTGGCGAACATGGCGGTGCGATGCGCCGAGTGCCTGCCCAGCTTGCGGTGAACTTTTCCGTGACGCATCGCCTAACCCCTTGTTTCTCTCTCTGTCATGCCCGGCCTTGTGCCTGGCATCCACGTCTTTCTTCCTTGCCAAGGCGTGGATGGCCGGGACAAGCCCGGCCATGACGCATTGGCCTAGTAATGATCCTCGAAGCGCTTGGCGAGCTCTTCGATATTTTCCGGCGGCCAGCCCGGCACTTCCATGCCGAGATGCAGGCCCATCTGCGCCAGCACTTCCTTGATCTCGTTGAGCGACTTGCGGCCGAAGTTCGGCGTGCGCAGCATCTCGGCTTCGGTCTTCTGCACGAGATCGCCGATATAGACGATGTTGTCGTTCTTCAGACAGTTGGCCGAACGCACCGACAGTTCGAGCTCGTCGACCTTCTTGAGGAAGGCTGGGTTGAAGGCGAGGTCGGGAATGGTCTCGGCCGCCTCCGCCTTGCGCGGCTCTTCGAAGTTCACGAACACGTTGAGCTGGTCTTGCAGAATTCTTGCAGCATAGGCGAGCGAGTCGTCCGGGCTGACCGCGCCGTTGGTCTCGATCGTCATGGTGAGCTTGTCGTAGTCGAGGATCTGGCCCTCGCGGGTATTCTCGACCTTGTAGGAGACCTTGCGCACCGGCGAATACAGGCTGTCGACCGGGATCAGGCCTATTGGCGCATCTTCTGGACGATTGCGCTCGGCCGGCACATAGCCCTTGCCGGTATTGACGGTGAATTCCATGCGGATCTCGGCGCCCTCGTCGAGCGTGCACAGCACGAGGTCCGGGTTGAGCACCACCACGTCGCCGACGGTCTGGATGTCGCCGGCGGTGACCGTGCCCGGTCCCTGCTTCTTCACCACCATGCGCTTGGGGCCTTCGCCCTGCATCTTGATGGCGATGTCCTTGATGTTGAGCACCATGTCGGTGACGTCCTCGCGCACGCCGGCGATCGAGGAGAACTCATGCAGCACGCCGTCGATGTGCACCGACTGCACCGCCGCGCCTTGCAGCGAGGACAGCAGAATGCGGCGCAGGGCGTTGCCGAGCGTGACGCCGAAGCCGCGCTCGAGCGGCTCGGCCACCACCGTGGCGATGCGCGCGGGGTCGGACCCGGCGGTCACCTGGAGCTTGTTCGGCCTGATCAATTCCTGCCAATTCTTTTGGATCACGTCTTCACCTATTGAGCGGCGCGGACCTTGCCGCGCGACCCCACCCGCCGTTGTGGGGGAAAGTTCAGCGGTAGCGGACGCCAAGGGTCCGCTCGATGGAAAATTCATACGCGACGACGCTTACGCGGCCGGCAACCATTATGCGGGATCGTGGTCACGTCGCGGATCGAAGTAATGGTGAAGCCGGTCGCCTGCAGTGCGCGCAGCGCCGATTCGCGGCCGGAGCCTGGACCCGACACCTCGACCTCGAGCGTGCGCATGCCATGCTCCTGCGCCTTCTTGGCGGCGTCTTCGGCGGCGACCTGCGCGGCGTAGGGCGTCGATTTGCGCGAGCCCTTGAAACCCATGGTGCCCGACGACGACCAGGCGATGGTGTTGCCCTGTGCATCGGTGATGGTGATCATGGTGTTGTTGAACGACGCGTTCACATGCGCCACGCCGGAGGCGATGTTCTTGCGTTCGCGCCGACGGACGCGGGTGGCTTCCTTACCCATTCTCGATCCTTTCGAAGCCCACGAGCCTTGCGAGGCGCGGGCAATTCCCGAGCGTTAAACCGTTGTCTTCTTCTTGCCGGCGATGGTCTTGGCCGGCCCCTTGCGGGTCCGCGCATTGGTGTGCGTGCGCTGGCCGCGCACCGGCAGCCCCTTGCGGTGACGCAGGCCCCGATAGCAGCCGAGATCCATCAGCCGCTTGATGTTCATTGACACTTCGCGGCGCAGATCGCCCTCGACCATGTAGTCGCGGTCGATCATTTCGCGAATCTGCAGCACCTCGGCGTCGGTAAGCTGCGACACCCGCCGCTCGGCCGGCAGGTTAACCTTCTCCACGATTTCGTGGGCTTTCTTTTGCCCGATGCCATGGATGTACTGCAGCGCGATCACGACGCGCTTGTTGGTGGGCAGATTGACGCCCGCGATACGAGCCACGAATGGTCTCTCCTGTTAATAGCCGGCCGCGTTGAACGCGCCGAATCGTTGTGTCCCTGGAAGGGGATAGCGCAAAGCGTAACACGACACCTGTCCCCGCCTCTCCGGGGCCCGGCATCGCGTCAAACTCCTGAATAGACAGCTTATTAAGGGATTCATCCCGCCTTCGTCAACCTCCGCCGTGTGGTGGATTTGCGCCATCCCGATTTCTTTTTGGCAGGCTTTTTGACGGATTTGGCAGTCTTGCGGCCGGCCTTGGAACCCCGGCGGGCGGTGGCCTTGGTTTTGGCCTTGGCCGGCTTTGCCTTGGTGGACTTGGCCTGGGCAGGTTTAGGCTTCTTGGCCGCAGCCTTGGCCTTGCCGACCCCGGCGGGGCTCAAAAGCCGGTCGATGGCGGCCGTCACCGTATCGATCGGCGCCATGCCGTCCACGGTCTTGAGCATGCCCTTGCGGGCGTAATAATCGGCGAGCGGCGCGGTCTGCGCCCGGTAGGCGACCAGCCGCCCCCGCAGCACGTCCGGATTATCGTCGGCGCGAAGCTTCTCGCCGCGGGCGGTCATTTCCGCCACGCGGGTCTCGATGCGCTTGATCAGGATACCTTCGTCCACCTTGAGCTCGATCGCGCCGTCGAGCTTGAGGCCACGCTCGGCCAGCAGGCGGTCGAGCGCCTGCGCCTGCGGCACCGTGCGCGGAAACCCGTCGAGCACAAAACCACGCTTGGCGTCCGGCTGGTCGATGCGGTCGGCGATGATCGCCACCACCACCTCGTCCGGCACCAGCTCGCCGCGATCCATGATGCTCTTGGCGCGCAGGCCGACCGGCGTGGCGGCAGCCACGGCCGCGCGCAGCATGTCGCCGGTGGAGAGCTGAACAATCCGGTGCTTGGCGACCAGGCGCTGCGCCTGGGTGCCCTTCCCCGCCCCCGGAGGCCCGAGCAGAATCAATCTCATCGTTGCCGCCCCCGCAGCTTCGACCGTTTGATCAGTCCTTCATACTGATGCGCTAGCAGATAGCCCTGGATCTGCGCGACCGTGTCCATGGTGACGCTGACCACGATCAGGAGCGACGTGCCGCCGAAATAGAACGGCACCGCCGCGTAGGCGATCAGCATTTCCGGAATCAGGCAGACGATGGCGAGATAAAGCGCGCCCACCACGGTGATGCGCGAGAGCACATAGTCGATGTACTCCGCCGTCCGCTCGCCCGGCCGGATGCCTGGAATGAAGCCGCCGTGTTTCTTCAGGTTGTCCGCGGTCTCGGTCGGGTTGAACACGACGGCTGTGTAGAAGAAGGCGAAGAACACGATCAGCCCGATATAGAGGATCAGGAACAGAGGCCGCCCGTGTCCGAGCAGCGTGGTCATGGTGGTGAACCATTCCGGGCCCTGGCCGGCGTTGAAATTGGCGACCGTGGTCGGCAGCAGCAGCAGCGAGGACGCGAAGATCGGCGGGATCACGCCCGAGGTGTTGAGCTTGAGTGGCAGATGCGAGGACTGGCCCTCGAACATGCGGTTGCCGACCTGGCGTTTCGGATACTGGATCAGCAGCCGGCGCTGCGCGCGCTCTATGAACACAATGAAGGCGATCACCGCCACCGCCATCACGATCACCAGCAGAATGAGCCCGGTGGACAGCGCGCCCTGGCGGCCGAGTTCGAGGGTGCCGGCGATCGCCGACGGCAATTCGGCGACGATGCCAGCCAGGATGATGAGTGAAATGCCGTTGCCGATGCCGCGCGCGGTGATCTGCTCGCCCAGCCACATCAGGAACAAGGTGCCGCCGGTGAGCGTGATCGTGGTCGAGATTAGGAAGAAGTAACCGGGTTCGCTGACGACGCTGCCGGTGCCTTGCAGGCCGATGGCAATGCCGTAGGACTGAAACGCGGCCAGCACCACGGTGAGATACCGGGTGTACTGATTCATGATCTTGCGGCCCGACTCGCCTTCCTTCTTGAGCGCTTCGAGCTTGGGCGAGACCGTCGTCATCAGTTGAATGATGATCGAGGCCGAGATGTACGGCATGATGTTGAGCGCGAAGATCGCCATCCGGTTGATGCCGCCACCGGAGAACATGTTGAACATGCCGAGGATGCCGCCGGCCTGGGAGTTGAATATCTGCTGCCAGGCGGACGGATCGATGCCGGGCAGCGGAATATAGGTGCCCAGCCGATAGACTAGCAGCGCGCCGACCGTGAACCAGATGCGTTTTTTGAGTTCTTCGGCCTTGGCCAAGGCGCCGAAGTTGAGATTGGCCGCCAGTTGTTCCGCTGCCGAAACCATCAGTTGCTCCTGCCGCCGCGCCCTAGCTTTTGGTCTGTCATGCCCCGCAAAGGCGGGCCATCCAGTATTCGCAGTCTTCTAGATATGCTCGCACAGCAATTCTTCTAGACAGGGCTTACTGGATCGCCCGCTGGGGCCTGCCCCCCGCTCCGGCGGGGGCGGACGGTGACGTTGCCGCTATTCGGCGCCTTTGCTCTCCGCCTTGCTCTCGCCTTCGGCGACTTGCGCCTTGGGCTTGCCGCCCCTGTCGCCTTTGGGCTTGCCGCCGCTCTTATCGTCACCCTTGGCCGCTTCCAGCGCCATGCGCTTGTTCTTGCCTCTGGGCTCGGCGTCCACTTCCTTCTTCGGCGCCAGGATCTTCACGGTGCCACCGGCCTTCTCGACCGCCTCGACCGCCGATTTCGATGCGCCATGGACCGCGAAATCCACCTTGCTCTTGAGTTCGCCGCCGCCGAGCAGCTTCACGCCACCCTTGGCGCGGCGCATCAGCCCGCCCTTGACCATGGCCGCGACGTCGATGGTGGTCTTGGCATCGATCAAGCCGGCGTCGATCGCCGCCTGCACCTTGCCGAGATTGGTCTCGTTGAGCTTGACCGCGAACGAGGTGTTGCGGAAGCCGCGCTTGGGCAGGCGCCGGTGCAGCGGCATCTGGCCGCCTTCGAAGCCCTTGATGCGCACGCCCGAGCGCGCAGTCTGGCCCTTGCCGCCGCGGCCGCCGGTCTTGCCCATGCCGGAGCCGATGCCGCGGCCGATGCGCATGCGATTCTTGCGCGCGCCCGGATTGTCGGCGATCTGGTTCAGTTTCATCGTAGTCCTCGTCCTCTACAACTCTCATGCCCGATCGATCGGGATGGCCGGGTCATTTGGCACCAAGACGGCGCTCCGCGCCTGTTGCCCGGCCATAACTAAGAAGTCACTTCGCGTCGCCGACCACGCGCACCAGATGTTGAATCTTGCGGAGCATGCCGCGCGTCGACGGCGTGTCCGGCAGGTCCTTAATGCGGCCGATCTTGTTGAGCCCAAGCCCGACCAGCGTCTCACGTTGGCTGTGGTGGCGCCGCGAGGGGCTGCCCACCTGCTCGATTTTGATCGTCTTTTGTGCCGGAGCCATCGCTTATGTCCTTAGACGTTTTGCTTGCGCATGATCTTATCCGAAAACCGGTTCCCACTTTTCGGGATCAGGCACTAATCCGCCGCGACTTCGTCGGCGCCTTCGCGGCGGCGTGACTGCAGCGTGGAGACCTTGAGGTTGCGGCGGGCCGCGACCGAGCGCGGCGAATCCTGATGCTTGAGCGCGTCGAAGGTGGCGCGCACCACGTTGTACGGATTGGACGAGCCGAGCGACTTCGCCACCACGTCCTGGATGCCGAGGGTCTCAAACACCGCGCGCATCGGGCCGCCAGCAATGATGCCGGTGCCGGGAGGCGCCGCGCGCAGGAATACCTTGCCGGCGCCATGACGGCCGAGCACGTCGTGATGCAGCGTACGGCCTTCGCGCAGCGGCACGCGCGTCAAGCTGCGCTTGGCGGCGTCGGTTGCCTTGCGGATCGCCTCCGGCACCTCGCGCGCCTTGCCGTGGCCGAAGCCGGCGCGGCCTTTCTGATCGCCGACGATCACCAGCGCGGCGAAGGCGAAACGCCGGCCGCCCTTCACCACCTTGGCCACGCGATTGATGTGGACCAGCTTGTCGGTGAACTCGCTGTCGCGCTCTTCACGGCCTCCGCCACGATCTCGTCGCGGCTCTCGTCGGGGTTCATGTGCCATATTCAGACCAATCCGTTAGAATTAGAAGTTAAGCCCGCCTTCACGCGCGGCATCGGCCAGCGCCTTGATGCGTCCGTGATAGAGATAGCCGCCGCGGTCGAACACGACGTCCTTGATGCCCTTCTCCTTGGCGCGTTCGGCAATCAGCTTGCCGACCGCTTTGGCGGCCGCGATATTGGCGCCGGTCTTGGCGCCCTCGCGCAGGGTCTTCTCGAGCGAAGAGGCGGCGGCCAACGTCACGCCCTTATCGTCGTCGATGAGCTGGGCGTGGATATGCTTGGACGAGCGAAACACGGACAGCCGCGCGCGTCCCCGCGCCGCAAGCTTGATCTTGCGTCGCACTGTCGCCGTCCGCCGTGCGGTCCGGTCACTTAATCTCGACATGGCTCTCAAGCCCTCTACTTCTTCTTGCCTTCCTTGCGGAAGATGTATTCGCCTGCGTATTTCACGCCCTTGCCCTTGTAGGGCTCGGGCGGACGATAACCGCGGATCTCGGCGGCGACCTGGCCGACTTTCTGCTTGTCGATGCCGGTGATCACGATCTCGGTCGGCTTCGGCGTCGCAATGGCGATGCCTTCCGGGATCGCAAAGTTCACGTCGTGGCTGAAGCCGAGCTGCAGCTGCAAGGTCTTGCCCTGCACCGCCGCGCGGTAGCCGACGCCGGTGATCTCCAGCTTCTCCTCGAAGCCCTTGGTCACGCCCGCGATCAGATTGGCCACCTGCGTACGCGAAGTGCCCCACAGCGAGCGCGCACGCTTGGTCTCGGCACGCGGCGTAACCGTGACCGCGCCCTTGTCCATCTTGACCACGACGTCGTCGTGCAGCACGGCCTGCAGAGCGCCTTTCGGGCCCTTCATCTTGACCGTCTGCCCGTCCACATTGGCCGTGACCCCGGTTGGGATGGCGACCGCTTTGTTGCCGATGCGCGACATTAGAACACCGTACAGATGATTTCGCCGCCGACATTGGCTTCGCGAGCGTCATGGTCGGCCATCACGCCTTTCGGCGTCGACAGGATCGCGACACCGAGACCGTTATTGATGCGCGGCAGCGCCTTGACCGAGGCGTAGACGCGCCGGCCGGGCTTGGAGATGCGCTCGATTTCGCGGATCACCGGCTCGCCGTCGGAATATTTCAGCTCGATCTCGAGCTCGCTGCGCCCGTTGGCATGCGCCACGGCGGCATAGCCGCGGATATAACCTTCGGTCTTGAGCACCTCGCAGACGCGTTCGCGCTGCTTGGAGCCGGGCATCGAGACCTTGGACTTCGCACGCATCTGCGCGTTGCGGATGCGGGTAATCATGTCGCCGATCGGATCGTTCACTGCCATCGCGGCCCCCTCACCAGCTCGACTTTACGAGGCCGGGAATCAGGCCCTTGGAGCCGAGCTCGCGCAAGGCGATACGGCTGAGACGATGCTTGCGATAGAACGCGCGCGGCCGGCCCGTGAGCTCGCAACGATTGCGGATGCGGGTGGCCGAGGAATTGCGCGGCAATTTGGCAAGCTTGAGGGTGGCGGCGAAACGGTCCTCCACCGGCAGCGTCTTGTCATGCACGATCGCCTTGAGCTTGGCGCGACGACTGGAATATTTCTTCGTCAGCCTGCGCCGCCGCCCATTCTTCTCGATCGAACTCTTCTTAGCCATACCTATCGCTCCTTACGTTTCCGCGTCTGAGGAAGCAGGAATGCCCCTCACTGCCGGAACGGGAAGTTGAATGCCGCCAGTAGCGCGCGCGCCTCTTCGTCGTTGCGCGCGTTCGTGCAAACGGTGATGTCCATGCCCCAGGTATCGACGACCTTGTCGAAGTCGATTTCCGGGAACACGGTGTATTCTTTGATGCCGATGCTGAAATTGCCGCGGCCGTCGAAGCTTTTCGGATTGAGCCCGCGGAAGTCGCGGATGCGCGGCAGCGCGATGTTCACCAGCCGGTCGATGAAGTCGTACATGCGGGTCTTGCGCAGTGTGACCTTGCAACCGATGGCCTGGCCGTCGCGCAGCTTATAGGTGGCGATCGACTTGCGCGACATGGTGATCACGGCCTTCTGGCCCGCGATCAGCGCCAGGTCGCCGGCGGCCTGATCCACCTTCTTGCGGTCGGCGACGCCCTCGCCGATGCCCATGTTGAGCACCACCTTGGTGATCATGGGCACCTGCATGCGGTTCTTGTAGCCGAACTGCTTGGTGAGCTCGGGCCGGATGACGTCTTCGAAATGGGCGCGCAGGCGCGCCTTATAGTCGGACGCCACGCGCGGCTTCTTCACCTTGGGCGCCGCATCGCCGGCTTCTTTGGCGACTTGCGGCTTCTTCGGCTTCTTGGGTTCGGTATTTTGCTGGGTGTCAGCCATCGATCTCGACTCCGGAACGCTTGGCCACGCGCACTTTCTTGCGCGCATCGCCTTCGCCGACAAACTTGAAGCCGACGCGGGTCGGCTTGCCGTCCTTGGGATCCGCGAGCGCCAGGTTGGACAGATGGATCGTGCTCTCCTTGGAGATGATCCCGCCTTCCTGCTGCGCGGTCTGACGCTGGTGGCGCTTGACCATGTTGACGCCGCGCACGAGCGCGCGGGCGTCGGCCGGACGCACCTCGATCACCTCGCCGGTGCGGCCCTTGTCGCGGCCGGTGAGCACCACGACCTTGTCGCCCTTCTTGATCTTGGCGGCCATCACAGCACCTCCGGAGCGAGCGAGATGATCTTCATGTGATTCTTGGCGCGCAGTTCGCGCGGCACCGGCCCGAAGATGCGGGTTCCCACCGGCTCCATCTGCGGGGTGATCAGCACCGCCGCGTTGCGGTCGAAGCGGATGACGGAACCGTCGGCGCGCTTGATGTCCTTGCGGATGCGCACCACCACGGCCTTCATCACCTCGCCTTTTTTGACGCGCCCGCGCGGTATAGCTTCCTTCACCGAGACGACGATGACGTCGCCAATGGTGGCGTATTTACGCTTGGAGCCGCCCAGCACCTTGATGCACATGACGCGGCGCGCGCCGGAATTGTCCGCCACGTCGAGGTTGGTTTGCATCTGGATCATGATGCGGCTCTCTTTGTCATTACGCGCATAGCGCTATTGAACTTTCTGCTTCTTCTCGCCGCGCACCACTTCCCAGCACTTGAGCTTGGAAATCGGACGGCGCTCCTCGATCCACACCGTGTCGCCGACCGAGTAGGCGTTGGTCTCGTCGTGGGCGTGGTACTTCTTCGAGCGGCGCACGACCTTCTTCATGGTTGCGTGGGAAAAACGCCGGTCCACACGCACGACCACGGTTTTGGCCTGCTTGTCGCTGACGACGACGCCCTGGAGCGTACGTTTCGGCATCTATGACCCCTTACTTCTTCTTCGACTTTTTCGATTTGGTGGCCTTGGCGCGCGGTTTCGCGGCGGCCTTTGGCTTGGCGGATTTCGTCTTCTTGGCAGGCTTCGGCGCGGCGTCGGCCTTCACGACCGGCTCGACGCCGGCGCGCTTCTGCGCGGCGATCGTCTTCATGCGCGCGATGTCGCGGCGGATGACGCGCACGCGCGAGGTGTTCTCGAGCTGACCCGTGGCGCGCTGGAAGCGCAGGTTGAACTGCTCCTTCTTGAGCTTGAGCACTTCGTCATCGAGTTGATCGAGCGACATCGCTCTTACGTCGGCGGCTTTCATGGTGCTCACTCGGCAATACGTTCGATGAAGCGGGTCTTGACCGGCAGCTTGGCGGCGGCGAGCGCCAGCGCTTCCTTGGCGACCGCAATCGAGACGCCGTCAACCTCGAACAGGATGCGACCGGGCTTGACGCGGGTAACCCAGAGTTCGGGCGTACCCTTGCCTTTGCCCATGCGGATTTCGATCGGCTTCTTGGACACCGGCACGTCCGGGAACACGCGGATCCACACCCGGCCCGACCGCTTCATGAAGCGGGTGAGCGCGCGGCGCGCGGCCTCGATCTGGCGCGCGGTGACGCGCTCGGGCTCCAGCGCCTTGAGGCCGTATTGGCCGAAGGCGAGCGTGGCGCCGCTGGTGGCGACGCCGTGGATGCGGCCCTTGAACGCCTTGCGGAACTTGGTGCGGATGGGTTGCAACATGACTTAGCTCTTATTGTCCTCTCAGGCCGTCGCATCGCGGCGCGGGCGGCCGGCGTCGCCTTCGGCGAACTTCTTGTCCTGCGCCATCGGATCGTGTTCGAGGATTTCGCCCTTGAAGATCCAGACCTTGACGCCGCAGGTGCCGTAGGTGGTGAAAGCGGTGGAAACGCCGTAGTCGACGTCGGCGCGCAGCGTATGCAGCGGCACGCGGCCTTCGCGGTACCACTCCATGCGCGCGATTTCGGCGCCGCCGAGACGGCCGGAGCAGTTGATGCGGATGCCTTCGGCGCCCAGACGCATGGCCGACTGCACCGCGCGCTTCATGGCGCGGCGGAACGCCACGCGGCGCTCGAGCTGCTGGCTGATCGACTCGGCCACCAGCTGGGCGTCGAGCTCCGGCTTGCGGATTTCAACGATGTTGATGACGACGTCGCTCTCGGTCAGCTTGGCCACGGACTTGCGCAGCTTCTCGATGTCGGCGCCCTTCTTGCCGATCACCACGCCCGGACGCGCCGAGTGGATGGTGACGCGGCACTTCTTGTGCGGGCGCTCGATGATGATCTTGGACACCGCCGCTTGCTTGAGCTGCTTCATCAGCTCTGCGCGGATCTTGATGTCCTCATGCAGCAGCGTGCCGTACTCGGCCTTGCCCGCGAACCAGCGCGAGTCCCAGGTGCGGTTGATACCGAGCCGCAGGCCGATCGGATTGACTTTTTGACCCAACTTAAATCCTCCTCAGGCTTTCGCTTCGGCTTGCGCTTCGACCTGACGCACCACGATGGTCAGGTGGGAGAACGGCTTCAGAATCTGCCCGACCCGGCCACGGCCGCGCGGGCTAAAGCGCTTAATGACAAGCGCCTTTCCGACATGGGCCTCGGCGACGACGAGATCGTCGACGTCGAGGTCGTGATTGTTCTCGGCGTTGGCGATCGCCGATTCCAGGCATTTGCGCACTTCGGTAGAGATGCGCTTGCGCGAAAACTCCAGGTCGGCGAGCGCGGTCGCCACCTTCTTGCCGCGGATCATCTGCGCCACAAGATTGAGCTTCTGCGGAGATATCCGCAGCATCTTGCTGATGGCCTTGGCCTCGGTGTCGGCGAGGGTCCGCTCGCGTGCGCTCTTGCCCATGACGTCTCTCTAAGTCCTTAGCTTGCCGCTGCCGGCGCGGCTGCGGCCGGTGCCGGGGCCGGGGCCGCGACGCCCGGAGCGGCGGTACGCTTGGCTTTGCGGTCGGAGGTGTGGCCGTAGAACATCCGGGTCGGCGAGAACTCGCCGAACTTGTGACCGACCATTTCCTCGGTCACCATCACCGGAATGTGCTTCTGCCCGTTATAGACGCCGAAATTCAGGCCGACGAATTGCGGCAGAATGGTCGAGCGCCGGCTCCAGATCTTGATCATCTCGTGACGGCCCGACGAGCGCGCGGCCTCCGCCTTGCGCAGCAGATAACCGTCGACGAACGGGCCCTTCCATGCAGAACGCGTCATATCATCTGTCCTACTGCTGCTGCTTCTTCTTGCGGTCGTGTCGGCTGACCAGGATGAATTTGGTGGTGCGTTTGTTCTTGCGGGTCTTGGCGCCCTTGGTCGGCTTGCCCCATGGCGTGACCCAATGCTTGCCGCCCTTGGTGCGTCCGCCATGCGGGTGATCGACCGGGTTCATGGTGATGCCGCGGTTGTGCGGCATGCGGCCGCGCCAGCGCTGGCGGCCGGCCTTGCCGATCGTCGTGTTCATGTTGTCGGGGTTCGATACCGCCCCGACCGTCGCCATGCAGCGGCCGTGCACCAGGCGCTGCTCGGTCGTCGACAGCCGCAGGATGACGTAATCCTGGTCGCGGCCGACGATCTGCACGTAAGAGCCGGCCGAGCGCGCGAGCTGGCCGCCCTTGCCGATCTTGATCTCGACGTTGTGCACGATGGTGCCGACCGGAATGCTGCCGATCGGCAGCGCGTTGCCCGGCTTGATGTCGGCCTTCTCGGACGCGATCACGCTGTCGCCCGGCGCCAGGCGCTGCGGCGCCAGGATATAGGCGAGCTCGCCGTCCTGGTACTTGATCAGCGCGATGAAGGCGGTGCGGTTCGGATCGTATTCCAGACGCTCGACGGTCGCCGGCACGTCGAACTTGGTGCGGCGGAAATCGATCTTGCGATAGGCCTGCTTGTGGCCGCCACCGCGGAAGCGCGACGTGATGCGGCCATTGTTGTTGCGGCCGCCGGTCGAATGCTGGCCTTCGGTCAACGCTTTCACCGGCGGACCTTTATACAGCGACGAACGATCGACGATCACCAGCTGGCGCTGGCTCGGCGTGGTCGGATTGTAGGTTTTCAACGCCATCGCAACGCTCCCTTACAATCCCGTGGTCACGTCGATCTTGTGACCTTCTTCCAGGGTCACGATCGCACGCTTCACGTCGGACAGCTGCCCTGCCCTGTTCTTGAACATCTTGGTCTTGCCGCCGCGGATCAGCGTGTTGACGTTCTTCACCTTGACGTCGAACAGCTTCTCCACCGCTTCCTTGATCTGCGGCTTGGTGGCGTTGCGCGCCACCTTGAACACGACCTTGTTGTGCTCGGACGCCATGGTCGCCTTCTCGGTGATCACCGGCGACAGGATGATGTCGTAATGGCGCGGATCGCTGGTGCTCATTTGAATCGCGCCTCCAGCGCATCGAGCGCGGCCTTGGTGAGCACCAGGGTCTTGCGCCGCATGATGTCGTAGACGTTGATGCCCTGAATCGGCAGCACGTCGATATTCGGAATGTTGCGCGCGGCGGTGCAGAAGTTAGCGTCGCACTCGGCGCCGTCGATGATCAGCGCGTTGAGCAGGCCGAGCTTGCCGAACTGCGCGGCCAGCGCCTTGGTCTTGGCGTCCTTCAGCGTCGCCTTGTCGAGCACGATGATGCCGCCGTCCTTGGCCTTGGCCGAGAGCGCGTGCTTGAGCGCCAGCGCGCGTACCTTCTTCGGCAGACCGATGGCGTGGCTGCGCACCACCGGACCGAAGGCGCGACCGCCGCCGCGGAACTGCGGCACGCGCGCCGAGCCATGGCGAGCGCCGCCAGTGCCCTTCTGCGCGTACATCTTCTTGCCGGTGCGCCAGATCTCGCTGCGATCCTTGGCCTTGTGCGTGCCGCGCTGGCGCTTGGCGAGCTGCCAGTTGACGCAACGCTGCACGATGTCGGAGCGCGGCTCGAGGCCGAAGATCGCATCCGACAGGCTGACCGAGCCGGCTTCCTTGCCTTCAAGCGTGGTGATTTTCATATCCATGTTACGCGCCCTCCTTCGCGGCGGGGGCGGCGGCGGGCGCCTCGGCGGGCTTAGCCTCGGGCTTGGCCTCGGCGACGGTCTCGCTGACGCGGAACTTGCCGGGTTTCGGCGCTTCCTTCGGCAGTTTTTTCTTCACTGCGTCGCGTACCGTAATCCAGCCGCCCTTGGCGCCCGGCACCGCGCCTTCGACCAGCAGCAGGCCGCGTTCGACGTCGGTGCTCACGATCTTCAGATTGAGCGTGGTGATGCGATCGACGCCCATGTGGCCGGGCATCTTCTTGTTCTTGAAGGTCTTGCCGGGGTCCTGACGGCCGCCGGTCGAACCGATCGAGCGATGCGAGATCGACACGCCGTGCGAGGCGCGCAGACCGGCGAAGTTCCAGCGCTTCATGCCGCCAGCAAAGCCCTTGCCGATCGAGATGCCGCAGACATCGACGAACTGGCCGGCCACAAAATGGTCGGCGGTGATCTCGGCACCGACCGGGATCAGCGCATCCTCGCTGACGCGGAATTCGGCGAGCTTGCGGCGCGGCTCGACCTTGGCCTTGCCGAAATAGCCGCGGTCCGCCTTGTTCATATTGTTGGGGCGGCGCGGGCCGGCCCCGAGCTGGAGCGCGACATAGCCGTTCTTGTCTTTGGTACGGTGCGCGACGACCTGGCACTGCGCAAGCTGCAGCACCGTCACCGGCACGTGCTCTCCGCTCTCGGAGAACACCCGGGTCATTCCGACCTTTTGCGCGATCACTCCCGAACGCATCTTTAAGTCCCCACCCGGCTCTAGAGCTTGATCTCGACGTCGACGCCGGCGGCGAGGTCGAGCTTCATCAGCGCGTCCACGGTCTGCGGCGTCGGGTCGACGATGTCCAAAAGGCGCTTATGCGTGCGCATCTCGAACTGTTCGCGGCTCTTCTTGTCGACATGCGGCGAACGGTTCACCGTGAACTTCTCGATACGCGTCGGCAGCGGGATCGGCCCACGGACCTGCGCGCCGGTGCGCTTGGCCGTGTTCACGATCTCACGCGTCGACGCATCGAGGATGCGGTGATCGAACGCCTTGAGCCGGATCCGGATATTCTGGCCGTTCATTTGTCGTATCTTCTAGTTGGCGAGTAGCGAATAGCGAGTAGCGAATAGAGAACTATTCGCCATTCGCTACTCCCTATTCGCTGCTACTCAATAATGCTCGCCACCACGCCGGCGCCGACGGTGCGGCCGCCCTCGCGAATGGCGAAGCGAAGTTTTTCTTCCATGGCGATCGGCACGATCAGGTGCACTTCCATCGCCACGTTGTCGCCCGGCATCACCATCTCGGTGCCCGCCGGCAGATGCACCACACCGGTCACGTCGGTGGTGCGGAAGTAGAACTGCGGGCGATAGTTGGTGAAGAACGGGGTATGACGGCCGCCCTCTTCCTTGGTGAGGATGTAGGCCTCGGCCTTGAACTTGGTGTGCGGCTTGACCGAGCCGGGCTTGCACAGCACCTGGCCGCGCTCGACTTCCTCGCGCTTGGTGCCGCGCAGCAACGCGCCGATATTGTCGCCGGCCTGGCCCTGATCGAGCAGCTTGCGGAACATCTCGACGCCGGTGACGACGGTCTTGACGGTCGGACGAATGCCGACGATCTCGACTTCCTCGCCGACCTTGACGACGCCGCGCTCGACGCGGCCGGTGCACACCGTGCCGCGGCCGGAGATCGAGAACACGTCTTCCACCGGCATCAGGAACGGCTGGTCGATCGGACGATCCGGCTGTGGAATGTATTCGTCCACCGCCTTCATCAAATCCAGGATCGACTGGTGGCCGAGCTTTTCGTCCTTGCCCTCGAGCGCGAACAACGCCGAGCCCTTGACGATCGGGATCTTGTCGCCGGGGAACTGGTACTTCGACAGCAGTTCGCGCACTTCGAGCTCGACCAGCTCGAGCAGCTCCGGATCGTCGACCATGTCGACCTTGTTCATGTATACAACGAGGGCGGGAACGCCAACTTGCCGGGCGAGCAGGATGTGCTCGCGGGTCTGCGGCATCGGGCCGTCGGCGGCGGACACAACCAGGATGGCGCCGTCCATCTGCGCCGCGCCGGTGATCATGTTCTTCACGTAGTCGGCGTGGCCCGGACAATCGACGTGCGCGTAGTGGCGGTTTTTGGTCTCGTATTCCACGTGCGCCGTCGAAATCGTGATGCCGCGCGCCTTTTCTTCCGGCGCCTTGTCGATCTGGTCATAGGCGGTAAACGTGGCGCCGCCGGTTTCCGCCAGAACCTTGGTGATCGCCGCCGTCAGCGTGGTCTTGCCGTGGTCGACGTGACCGATCGTCCCAATGTTGCAATGCGGTTTGGTGCGTTGGAATTTCTCTTTGGCCATGGGGCTCTCCGTTCAGATCCTTCAGGTTACGGTCGTCACGCAATCAAGCGAATTTCTTCTGCACTTCGGCGGACACGTTGGCGGGTAGTTCGGCGTAGTGATCGAATTGCATGGTGAATGTGGCGCGGCCCTGAGACATGGACCGCAGTTGGTTGACGTAGCCGAACATGTTCATCAGCGGCACCATCGCGTTGATCACGTTGGCATTGCCGCGCATGTCCTGGCCCTGGATTTGCCCACGTCGCGAATTGAGATCGCCGATGACGGAGCCGGTGTAATCCTCCGGCGTCACGCATTCGACTTTCATGATCGGCTCGAGCAGGACGGGCCGCGCCCTCAGCATGGCTTCCTTCAAGGCCGCGCGCGCGGCGATTTCGAAGGCGAGCGCCGAGGAGTCGACGTCGTGATAGCGGCCGTCGATCAGCGTCACCTTGAGATCGACCACCGGGAAGCCGGCGAGCACGCCGGAGCCGAGCACCGATTCGAGGCCCTTCTCGACGCCGGGGATGTATTCCTTCGGCACCGCGCCGCCGACCACGTCATTGACGAATTCGAACGGCGTGCCGGGCGGCGTCGGCTCGATGACGATCTTGACCTGCGCGAACTGGCCGGAACCGCCGGTCTGCTTCTTGTGGGTGTAATCGTGCTCGACGCGCTGGGTGATGCGCTCGCGGAAGGCCACCTGCGGCGCGCCGATATTGGCGTCGACCTTGTAGGTGCGCTTGAGAATGTCGACCTTGATGTCGAGATGCAGTTCGCCCATGCCCTTGAGGATGGTCTGGCCGCTCTCGATGTCGGTCGACACGCGGAATGAGGGATCCTCGGCCGCGAGCTTGGCGAGCGCGACACCGAGCTTTTCCTGGTCGGCTTTCGACTTCGGCTCGATCGCGATCTCGATCACCGGATCGGGGAATTCCATCTTTTCCAGGATCACCGGCTGCTTGGCGTCGCACAGCGTATCGCCGGTGCGCACTTCCTTGAGGCCGGCCAGCGCGACGATGTCGCCGGCATAGGCTTCCTTGATGTCCTCGCGGTTGTTCGCATGCATCAGCAGCATGCGGCCGATACGCTCTTTGCGTTCCTTGGTCGAATTGATCACGCCGGTGCCACTGGTGAGCGTGCCGGAATAGATGCGGCAGAAGGTGATGGTGCCGACGAAGGGGTCGTCCATGATCTTGAAGGCGAGCAGCGCCATCGGCGCGTTGTCCTTCGGCTCGCGGATAACGTCTTCGCCGTTGTCGGGATTGATGCCGTGAATCGGCGGCACGTCGAGCGGGCTCGGCAGATAGTCGACCACCGCGTCGAGCAGCGGCTGCACGCCCTTGTTCTTGAACGCCGACCCGCACAGCACCGGAAAGAAGGCGCCGGAAATCACGGCCTTGCGGAGCAGCTTCTTGACGGTCGCCTCGTCGGGCATCTTGCCTTCGAGGTAGGCGGTCGCGGCGTCATCGTCGAGTTCGCAGACCGCTTCGATCATCTTGTCGCGGTATTCCTGGGCCTGATCGAGCATGTCGGCCGGAATGTCGATGTCCTGGTATTTGGCGCCGAGCGACTCGTCGTCCCAGATCACGCCCTTCATGCGCACCAGGTCGATCAAGCCCTTGTATTGCTGCTCGGAGCCGATCGGGAGCTGGATGGCGATCGGCTTGGCGCCGAGCCGGGTCTTGATGTCTTCCAGACACTTGAAGAAGTCGGCGCCGATCTTGTCCATCTTGTTGGCGAACACGATGCGCGGAACTTTGTATTTGTCGCCCTGGCGCCAAACCGTCTCGGTCTGCGGCTCGACGCCCTGGTTGGAATCGAGCACGACGACGGCACCGTCGAGCACGCGCAGCGAACGCTCCACCTCGATGGTGAAGTCGACGTGGCCGGGGGTGTCGATGATGTTGAGGCGCTTTTCTTTCCAGAACGCGGTGGTCGCGGCCGAGGTGATGGTGATGCCGCGTTCCTGCTCCTGCTCCATCCAATCCATTGTCGCGGCGCCTTCGTGCACCTCGCCAATCTTATGGCTCTTGCCGGTGTAATAGAGGATCCGCTCCGTGGTCGTGGTTTTCCCGGCATCGATGTGGGCCATGATGCCGAAATTGCGGTAGTCCTCGATTGCGTGGACGCGGGGCATAGCAGCTCTATTCCTTGAGGTTATTCGCCGTCACCAGCGGTAATGCGAGAAGGCCCGGTTGGCTTCCGCCATCTTGTGGGTGTCCTCGCGCTTCTTGACGGCGTTTCCCCTGTTGTTGGATGCGTCGAGCAACTCGGCCGAGAGCCGCTCGGTCATTGTTCTTTCGTTGCGGTCGCGCGCCGCGATGATGATCCAGCGGATGCCGAGCGCCTGGCGGCGCGACGTGCGCACTTCGACCGGCACCTGATAGGTGGCGCCGCCGACGCGGCGCGAGCGCACTTCGATCGAGGGCATCACATTGTCGAGCGCCTGCTGGAACACAGTGAGCGGGCTCTGCTTGGTCTTGCTCTCGATCATTTCGAGCGCGCCGTAGACGATACCTTCCGCGACCGACTTCTTGCCGTCGTACATGACGGCGTTCATGAATTTGCTGACGACGATGTTTCCGAACTTCGGGTCCGGGATGATTTCGCGTTTTTCTGCGGCGTGACGGCGGGACATGGGTCTCGGTCCTAGGCTTTCATTTCTCTCTTCGTCATGGCCGGGCTCGTCCCGGCCATCCACGTCTTTCTGTTTCTCGTTGCCGGCAAGCCGGCCTCAGTTTGCCTCTCGGGTTCCCCGGGTCTCGCTTCGCTCGCCCGGGGATCTCCGCATAGCGACCCTATTTGGGTCGCTTTGCTCCGTACTTCGAACGGCGCTGCTTGCGGTTCTTGACGCCCTGCGTGTCGAGCACGCCGCGCAGGATGTGATAGCGCACGCCCGGCAGATCCTTGACGCGGCCGCCACGGATCATCACCACCGAGTGCTCCTGCAGATTGTGCCCCTCGCCCGGGATGTAGCCGATCACCTCGAAGCCGTTGGTCAGGCGCACCTTGGCGACCTTGCGCAGCGCCGAGTTCGGCTTCTTCGGGGTGGTCGTATAGACGCGGGTACAGACGCCGCGCTTCTGCGGCGAGGACTGCAGCGCCGGCGCCGTGTTGCGGGCCTGCAGTGGCTTGCGCGGTTTGGCAATCAACTGGTTAATCGTCGGCATCGTTCGCCTTCGCTACCTTCGTTTTGGGCGTGAGCGCCCGGCATCTTTGCGCGGAAAGCGTCCGCGCTCGTTGTCTTGCGCGTCGTTTCCGCGCGCAAAACGAAATCGCGCCATCCGCTCGACGCGGGGGCGCTTTTCCGTTCGGACGACCGTGACGCGGTTCGCGCATCGCGGCCATGCACTCGATCGTCTGACAGTGGCTGTCAGTGGCAGCGTTTGAGCTTCATCCGTCGAGGCGATGCGCCAGCCAAGCTCTGAGAAATACTTAACACTCTCAAAGGGTTAGCCGTGCGGCCGTTCCGAACAAGCGAAGCTCACCGCCTGCCGTGAAGTGGGGCGTATGTATCGGCCACGTCCTCTCAAGTCAAGGCGAAAAGGGCCGAAATATCGAGGTTTCGCGGCCTTTAGCCGCGTTCACACCGCGGCGGCAATCTTGGGTCAATCGCAGAGTAAAAGGGCCGCCCGAAGGCGGCCCTTTCGATGTCGTGATGGCGAAGCGCCTATTCGGCCGCCGGCAGGGCTGGAGCCGCCGCCGCTTCGGCCGCGGAAGCGGCCTTGGCCGCATCCTTCTCGCGCTCCTCGAGGATGAGGGCGTCGCGTTTGACCGCGACCTCGCGCAACTGGTTCATCATCGCGCCGGTGCCGGCCGGGATCAGGCGGCCGACGATGACGTTTTCCTTGAGGCCGTCGAGGGTGTCCGCCTTGCCGTTGACCGCGGCCTCGGTGAGCACACGCGTGGTCTCCTGGAACGAGGCCGCCGAGATGAAGGAGCGGGTCTGCAAGCTGGCCTTGGTGATGCCGAGCAATACGGGGTGTCCGCTCGCCGGCTTCTTGCCCTCGGCTTCCATGCGGACGTTGATTTCGTCCATCTCGCTCCGATCGATCTGCTCGCTCTGCAACAACTCGGTATCGCCGGCGTCGTCGATCTCGACCTTCTGCAACATCTGGCGAACGATCACCTCGATGTGCTTGTCGTTGATATTGACGCCCTGCAGCCGGTAGACCTCCTGGATTTCGTTCACCAGATAGGCGGCCAGCTCCTCGACACCCTTGATGGCGAGAATGTCGTGCGGGGCTGGATTGCCCTCGACGATATAGTCGCCCTTCTCGATGACGTCGCCATCCTGCAGATGGATGTGCTTGCCTTTCGGGATCAGATACTCCTTCGGCTCGTCGCCCTTGCCGGTCGGCTCGATGGTGATGCGGCGCTTGTTCTTGTAATCCTTGCCGAACCGCACCGTGCCGCCGATCTCGGCGATGATCGCCGCGTCCTTCGGCTTGCGCGCCTCGAACAGCTCCGCCACCCGCGGCAGACCGCCGGTGATGTCACGGGTCTTGGCGCTTTCGGTCGGAATACGCGCGATCACGTCGCCCGCCTTCACCTTGCCGCCCGGATCGACCGAGATAACCGCGTCGACCGCGAGCTGGTAACGGGCTTCGCCGCCGCGCGCGAGCTTGAGAATCTTGCCGTCCTTGCCCTTGATGATCATCGCCGGACGCAGGTCAGCCTGGTTACGGGACGAGCCGGTGCGCCAGTCGATCACTACGCGCTTGGCGATACCGGTCGACTCGTCGACCGCTTCCGACATCGACAGACCGTCGACCAGGTCTTCGAAGGCGATCGATCCCTCGACCTCGGTGAGGATCGGCCGAGTATACGGATCCCACTCGGCGATACGCTGGCCGCGCTTGATCTTGTCGCCGTCATCGACGCGCATGCGTGCGCCATACGGAATGCGGTGATGCGCGCGCTCGGTGCCGTCGGGGTCGATCACCGCCACCACCATGTTTCGCACCATCGCCACCACGTCGCCGTCCGAGTTCTTGGCGATGTTTTTGCCCTTGAACTTGATCTTGCCGTCGAAGTTCGACTCGATGAACGACTGCTCGGAGATCTGCGCCGCGCCGCCTATATGGAACGTGCGCATGGTGAGTTGGGTGCCCGGCTCGCCGATCGACTGGGCGGCAATGACGCCCACCGCCTCGCCCATGTTGACCGGAGTGCCGCGCGCGAGATCGCGCCCGTAGCAGGCGCCGCAGACGCCGTTTTTCGACTCGCAGGTGAGCACCGAGCGGATTTTCATCTCCTGCACGCCGGCATTGGTGATCGCTTCGACTTCCGGCTCCGTCAGCAGGGCGCCGCGCTTGACCACGACCTTGTTGCTGGACGGATCCTTGACATCCTCCGCCGTGGTGCGGCCGAGAATGCGGATCGCCAGCGGCGCGACCACGGTGCCCGCGTCGATGATGGCGCGCACCTTGATGCCGGCCTTGGTGCCGCAGTCAGGGATCGTGATGATGCAGTCCTGCGCCACGTCGACCAGACGCCGCGTCAGGTACCCTGAGTTCGCGGTCTTCAAGGCGGTGTCGGCGAGGCCCTTGCGGGCGCCGTGCGTCGAGTTGAAGTACTCGAGAACCGACAGACCTTCCTTGAAGTTCGAGATGATCGGACTCTCGATGATTTCGCCCGACGGTTTCGCCATCAGCCCGCGCATGCCGGCGAGCTGGCGCATCTGCGCCGGCGAGCCGCGCGCGCCGGAATGCGCCATCATGTAGATCGAGTTGACCTGCATGTCGCGACCGTTCGCGTCCTTCTTGGTGGACGAGATTTCGCGCATCATTTCTTCGGCGATCTTGTCGGTGGACTTCGACCAGGCGTCGACCACCTTGTTGTATTTCTCGCCCTGCGTGATCAGGCCGTCGTTGTATTGCTGCTCGAATTCCTTGGCGAGCTGGCGCGTGGTCTCGACAATGTCCCACTTCGATTTTGGTACCACCATGTCGTCCTTGCCGAACGAGATCCCGGCCTTGAAGGCGTGATAGAAGCCGAGCGCCATGATGCGATCGCAGAAGATGACCGTCTCCTTCTGGCCGCAGTGGCGGTAGACCTGATCGATCATCCCGGAGATTTCGCGCTTCGTCATCAGCTTGTTGACGATGTCGAACGGCGCTTTCACGTCGCGCGGCAGCACGTTGCCGAGGATGACGCGGCCGGGCGTGGTCTCGTACCACTTCTTATACGGCTTGCCCTTCTCGTCGACGCCTTCCCAGCGGTAGCGGATCTTGCTGTGCAGGCTGATGACCTTTTCGGCGAGCGCATGCTCGATCGAAGCCATGTCGCCGAACGCCTTGTTTTCGCCGGGCATGCCCTCGCTCATCAGCGAGAGGTAGTAGAGGCCGAGCACGATATCCTGCGACGGCACGATGATCGGCTGGCCGTTCGCCGGATGCAGGATGTTGTTGGTCGACATCATCAGCACGCGCGCTTCCAGCTGCGCTTCCAGCGACAGCGGGACGTGCACGGCCATCTGGTCGCCGTCGAAGTCGGCGTTGAACGCGGCGCAGACCAGCGGATGCAACTGGATCGCCTTGCCCTCGATCAGCACCGGCTCGAACGCCTGGATGCCGAGGCGGTGGAGCGTCGGCGCGCGGTTGAGCAGCACCGGATGCTCGCGGATCACCTCGTCGAGAATGTCCCAAACCTCGGGCTTTTCCTTCTCGACCAGCTTCTTGGCCTGCTTCACCGTGGTGGACAGACCCTTGGCGTCGAGCCGCGAATAGATGAACGGCTTGAACAGCTCGAGCGCCATCTTCTTCGGCAGGCCGCACTGGTGCAGCTTGAGCTCAGGTCCGACCACGATCACCGAGCGGCCGGAATAGTCGACGCGCTTGCCGAGCAGGTTCTGGCGGAAGCGGCCCTGCTTGCCCTTGAGCATGTCGGCGAGCGACTTTAACGGTCTTTTGTTGGCGCCCGTAATGACGCGGCCGCGGCGGCCGTTGTCGAACAGCGCATCGACCGCTTCCTGCAGCATGCGCTTTTCGTTGCGGATGATGATGTCGGGCGCGCGCAGCTCGATCAGCCGCTTCAGACGGTTGTTGCGGTTGATGACGCGGCGATAGAGATCGTTGAGATCGGACGTGGCGAAACGGCCGCCGTCGAGCGGCACCAGCGGCCGCAGGTCGGGCGGGATCACCGGCACCACCGTGAGGATCATCCATTCCGGCTTGTTGCCGGAGGCGATGAATGCCTCGATCAGCTTGAGCCGCTTGGCGAACTTCTTTTTCTTGATGTCGCTGTCGGTCTCGCCAAGCGCCGCGCGCAACTCGGCCTGCATCTTGTCGAGGTCAAGCGCCTTGAGCATCTCGCGGATCGCTTCCGCGCCGATGGTGGCGGTGAAGCTGTCGGGACCGAACTCTTCCTGCGCCTTGAGATACTCGTCCTCGGATAGCAACTGGCGGTCCTTGAGCGGGGTGAGGCCCGGCTCAAGCACGACGTAGTATTCGAAATACAGGATGCGCTCGAGATCCTTCAGCGTCATGTCGAGCAGCAGGCCGATGCGGCTCGGCAGCGACTTCAGGAACCAGATATGGGCGACCGGCGCGGCCAATTCGATATGGCCCATGCGCTCGCGCCGCACGCGGGACAGCGTCACCTCGACCGAGCACTTCTCGCAGATGATGCCCTTGTATTTCATGCGCTTATACTTGCCGCACAAGCACTCGTAATCCTTGATCGGCCCGAAGATGCGCGCGCAGAACAGGCCGTCGCGCTCGGGCTTGAAGGTCCGGTAGTTGATCGTTTCCGGCTTTTTGATTTCGCCGTAGGACCACGACAAAATCTTTTCCGGGCTCGCGATCGAAATCCGGATCTGGTCGAAGACCTGAGCCGGCGCCTGCGGGCTGAAAAGATTCATGATCTCTTGATTCATCGCCATCTCCGCTAGGCCAGCCGTCGCTGGCTACATTCAATATGTCTCATCTCAATGCGTGGGCGGCCGGGCCCTTTTTACGTGAAGACTTAGCTTCGCGCTTTTGGCCCGGCCAAGACGCTTGTTACTCGGCGGCTTCCGCCGTCTCGCCGGATCCGCGCCCCTGCTGCTTGGAATTGTGCAAGTCGACATTGAGACCGAGCGAGCGCATTTCCTTGACCAGCACGTTGAAGCTTTCGGGAATGCCCGCTTCGAACGTGTCGTCGCCGCGCACGATCGCCTCGTACACCTTGGTACGGCCGGCGACGTCATCCGACTTCACGGTGAGCATTTCCTGCAAGGTGTAGGCGGCGCCATAGGCTTCGAGCGCCCACACTTCCATTTCGCCGAAACGCTGGCCGCCGAACTGCGCCTTGCCGCCAAGCGGCTGCTGGGTGACCAGCGAGTACGGGCCGATCGAGCGGGCGTGGATCTTGTCGTCCACCAGATGGTGCAGCTTGAGCATGTAGATGTAGCCGACCGTCACCTTGCGATCGAACACCTCGCCGGTGCGGCCGTCGAACACGCTGACCTGGCCCGAGTGATCAAGGCCGGCGAGATCGAGCATCTTCTCGATGTCGGCCTCCTTGGCGCCGTCGAACACCGGCGTGGCAATCGGCACGCCGTGCCGCAGGTTGCCGCCGAGCTCGACCAGTTCGGCCTCGCTCAAAGACTTGATGGTCTCGTCGTCGCCATAGACCTTCTTGAGCATGTCCTTGAGCGGACGCGCGTCATGCTTGAGGTTATAGGCATCGACCGCCTGCCCAATCTTGATCCCCAGGCCGGCGCAAGCCCAGCCGAGATGTGTTTCCAGAATCTGGCCGACGTTCATACGAGAGGGCACACCTAGCGGATTGAGCACGATATCGGCATGGGTGCCGTCTTCGAGAAACGGCATGTCCTCGATCGGCACGATGCGCGACACCACGCCCTTGTTGCCGTGGCGACCGGCCATCTTGTCGCCGGGCTGGATCTTGCGCTTCACCGCGACGAAGACCTTGACCATCTTCATCACGCCGGGCGGAAGTTCGTCGCCACGCTGCAACTTCTCGACCTTGTCGAGGAAACGCTGCTCGAGCAGCTTCTTCGATTCGTCGTACTGTTTCCGGATCGCCTCGATCTCGGCCATCAGCTTGTCGTTGGGCGAGGCGAACTGCCACCATTGCGAGCGCGGATATTCATCCAGCACCGCCTTGGTGATCTTGGAGTCCTTCTTGAAGCCCTTGGGGCCTGCGATGCCCTGGCGGCCTTCCAGCAACTCGGCCAGACGGCCATAGACGTTGCGATCGAGGATCGCCTGCTCGTCGTCGCGGTCCTTGGCGAGCCGTTCGATTTCCTCGCGCTCGATAGCGAGCGCGCGCTCGTCCTTCTCGACGCCGTGCCGGTTGAACACGCGCACTTCGACCACGGTGCCTTGCACGCCCGGCGGCACCCGCAACGAGGTGTCGCGCACGTCGGAGGCCTTTTCGCCGAAGATGGCGCGCAGCAGTTTTTCTTCCGGCGTCATCGGGCTTTCGCCCTTGGGCGTGATCTTGCCGACCAGAATGTCGCCGGCGTGAACTTCCGCGCCGATATAGACGATGCCGGCTTCGTCGAGATTCTTGAGCGCCTCTTCCGAGACGTTCGGGATGTCGCGGGTGATTTCCTCGGGCCCAAGCTTGGTGTCGCGCGCCATCACCTCGAATTCCTCGATGTGGATGGACGTGAACACGTCGTCTTTCACGATCCGCTCGGACAGCAGGATCGAATCCTCGAAGTTGTAGCCATTCCACGGCATGAACGCGACCAGCACGTTGCGGCCGAGCGCGAGTTCACCGAGATCGGTCGAGGGACCGTCGGCGATGATATCGGCCTTGTCGACGTGATCGCCCACCTTCACCAGCGGACGCTGGTTGATGCAGGTGTTCTGGTTCGAGCGCTGATATTTCATCAGCCGGTAGATATCGACGCCCGGCTTGGTGGGATCCATCTCACCGGTGGCACGCACCACGATACGGGTGGCGTCGACCTGGTCGACGATGCCGGTGCGACGCGCGGAAATCGAGGCGCCCGAATCGCGGGCGACCACGCCTTCCATGCCGGTGCCGACGAACGGCGCCTCGGCGCGAACCAGCGGCACCGCCTGGCGCTGCATGTTCGAGCCCATCAGCGCGCGGTTGGCGTCGTCGTTCTCGAGAAACGGAATGAGCGCCGCCGCCACCGACACCAGCTGCTTCGGCGACACGTCCATGAAGTCGACCTTGTCGCGCGGAACCAGATGCACGTCGCCGGCCTGCCGGCAGATGATCAGGTCCTCGGTGAAGCGGCCGCGTGAGTCCATCGCCGCATTGGCTTGCGCCACGGCGTTACGGCTCTCTTCCATCGCCGAGAGATAGATGACCTCGTCGGTGACGCGGCCGTCCTTGACCTTGCGATAGGGCGTTTCGACGAAGCCGTATTTGTTCACCCGCGCGAAGGTCGCGAGCGAATTGATCAGACCGATATTCGGCCCTTCCGGCGTCTCGATCGGGCAGATACGGCCGTAATGCGTCGGGTGCACGTCGCGCACCTCGAAGCCGGCGCGCTCGCGGGTCAGACCGCCCGGGCCAAGCGCCGATAGGCGCCGCTTGTGGGTGATCTCCGACAGCGGATTGGTCTGGTCCATGAACTGCGAGAGCTGCGAGGAGCCGAAGAACTCGCGCACCGCGGCGGCCGCCGGCTTGGCGTTGATCAGGTCCTGCGGCATCACCGTGTCGATATCGACCGACGACATGCGCTCCTTGATCGCGCGCTCCATGCGCAAGAGGCCGATGCGGTATTGGTTCTCCATCAACTCGCCGACCGAGCGCACCCGGCGATTGCCGAGATGATCGATGTCGTCGATCTCGCCCTTGCCGTCGCGCAGATCGACCAGCGTACGAATGACGGAGATGATGTCTTCCTTGCGCAGCACGCGCATGGTGTCGGGCGCGTCGAGCTCGAGACGCATGTTCATCTTCACGCGGCCGACCGCGGACAGGTCGTAGCGCTCCGAGTCGAAGAACAGCGAACGGAACATCGCCTCGGCGGTGTCGACCGTCGGCGGCTCGCCCGGGCGCATGACGCGATAGATGTCGAACAGCGCGTCCTCGCGCGTCATGTTCTTGTCGACGGTGAGCGTGTTGCGGATGTAGGCGCCGACATTGACGTGATCGATGTCGAGCAGCGGCAATTCCTTGTAGCCGGCCTCGATCAGAACCTTGATGTTCTTCTCGGTCAGCTCCTCGCCGGCCTCCATATAGATCTCGCCGGTCTTGGCGTTGACGAGATCCTCGGCGACGTAATGGCCGATCAGTTCCTCGTCGGTCATGCGCAGGGCCTTGAGGCCCTTTTCGGCGAGTTGGCGCGCCTGGCGGACGCTGAGCTTCTTGCCCGCCTCCACCACCACGCGGCCGGTGTCGGCGTCAACCAGATCGTTGACCGCCTTGTAACCCTTCAGCCGGTTGGCATCGAACGGCACGCGCCAGCCTTCCTTGGCGCGCTTGTAGCTGACGTGCTTGAAGAAGGTGCGCAGGATTTCCTCGCCGTCGAGGCCGAGCGCATAGAGCAGCGACGTCACCGGAATCTTGCGGCGGCGATCGATGCGGGCATAGACGATGTCCTTGGCGTCGAACTCGATGTCGAGCCAGGAGCCGCGATAGGGAATGATGCGGGCGGCAAACAACAGCTTGCCCGACGAATGGCTCTTGCCCTTGTCGTGATCGAAGAACACGCCGGGCGAGCGGTGCATCTGCGAAACGATGACGCGCTCGGTGCCGTTGACGATGAAGGTGCCGTTGTTGGTCATGAGCGGAATGTCGCCCATGTAGACATCCTGCTCCTTGATGTCCTTGACCGAACGGGCGCCGGTCTCCTCGTCGATATCGAACACGATCAGCCGCAGCGTCACCTTGAGCGGCGCGGCATAGGTCATGCCGCGTTGGCGGCACTCGTCGACGTCGTATTTCGGCGGCTCGAATTCGTATTTGACGAATTCGAGCTGCGAGGAATTGGAGAAATCGGAAATCGGAAAGACCGAACGGAACACCGCCTGCAGGCCTTCGTCAGGACGGCCGCCGACCGGCTCCTTCACCAGCAGGAATTGGTCGTAAGACGCCTTTTGAACCTCGATGAGGTTCGGCATCTCCGCGACTTCTTTGATTGATCCGAAAAACTTCCTTACGCGCTTGCGACCGGTAAACGTCTGCGCCATCGTTTGTTCTCTCGATTCGATTTTTGCGGCAGCGCGGGCGCCTCTCCTAACAGCCGCAATCCATCGCGACCATCGGGACAGGCGTCGGGGCCGTCCGTTTCTATGTGATTCGGGCCGCGCCCGAACCGCCGCACACTTCACACTTCATCGTGAACGGGCTTAAGCCGCGTTACGACCGCCTCCGGCGGGGTCCGACCGTGGCCGGCCGCCGCTTGTCGTCAGGTCGAGACCCCCGGGCCAAAAAGCCCGGGGATTTCGCTTGATTTTGGCCTCTTCGAGACCCCCGGTTCTCACTACGCTCGACCGGGGGTTTCGCTCAAGTAAGCATCCGCTTACTTGAGCTCAACCTTGGCGCCGACCTTTTCGAGGGTTGCCTTGATCTTGGCAGCCTCGTCCTTGTTGACGCCTTCCTTGACCGGCTTGGGCGCGCCCTCGACCAGGTCCTTGGCTTCCTTGAGGCCGAGGCCGGTGAGCGCACGCACTTCCTTGATCACCTCGATCTTCTTCTCGCCGGCAGCGACAAGGACCACGGTGAACTCGGTCTTCTCTTCGACCGCGGCAGCGCCGCCGCCGGCGGGACCGGCCGCCACCGCGACTGCGGCCGCGGCGGAAACGCCCCACTTTTCTTCCAACAACTTCGCCAGATCCGCCGCTTCCAGGACGGTCAGCTTCGACAACTCGTCAACGATCTTTTGCAGGTCAGCCATTGTTTACTTCCTATAGGTTCGAACCAGTTGAATTTGCTTGCCGTCAGGCCGCGGCGCTCTTGGATGCGTAAGCCTGGATCACGCGCGCGACCTTGGCCGCGGGAGCGTTGGTGAGCTGCGCTATCTTGGTCGCCGGCGCCACCAGGAGGCCGACGATCTTGGCACGCAGTTCATCCAGAGACGGCAGCGAGGCGAGTGCCTTGACGCCATTCAGGTCCAGAGCTGTCTTGCCCATCGATCCGCCGAGAATGACGAACGCTTCGTTCGCCTTGGCGAAGTCGACGGCCACCTTCGGTGCCGCCACCGGGTCGCCCGAATAGGCGAGCACGGTCGGCCCCTTCAGCAGGGGCGCAATGGAGGCAACGTCGGTGTCCTTGAGTGCGATCTTGGCGAGACGGTTTTTTGCGACCTTCACGTGACCGCCCGCGGTGCGCATCTGCTTTCGCAGATTTTGCATCTGGGCGACGCTAAGGCCGGAATAGTGAGCCACCACCACAACGTTCGAGGTCTTGAAGACCCCGCTCAGTTCGGCGATGGACTCCGCTTTTGCCGCTCGATCCACTGCAAGCTCTTTCCGGTTTTGACGGCCCGCCGCATGACGCGGGAACCGCCGGGTTGCACCCAGCCGTCCCGCCTTAGAGTTCACGCGCAGCGAACCGGGCAGGACGACGTTTCGAAAGCCTGCCCCCCGAAACAGCAGAAGCTGCAAACGGGTATCCGAGGTTCGAACCAAACTGGCGCGTTCATGACCGAGGGTCATGAAAGCGCAAACTTGGGTCTCTTCCCCGTCTATGCTGGCCCTTTGCAGGATTAAGCGTCGGCCTTGGCAGGCCTCGGCACCGGCAGTCTTGGACAGGTGGTCGGTCCGTTTCCGGGCCGGCCTTGCGCGCCGCAAATCGCAGACAACCGGTGCTTCCCTTTCAGATCTCCCGCCGGGATGCCCAAAAGGAATATGTTCCGATCACCTGTGTTTTAGAGACGCGCAAAGGCGTGCCGACAAACAGGGCCGGCACGCCCGATAGGCTTCATTTAGAGCGTCCCGCGGCCTTTGCCAAGGGTTTTTCGCGAAAATTCTCGCCAAAATGCCCCGGCAAAGCCTTAAAAGCCTTAGTTGAACAGGGACGACGGCTCGACCTTGACCCCGGGCCCCATGGTGGAGGAAATCGCCACCCGGTTGATGTAATGGCCCTTGGCGCCTTGCGGCTTGGCCTTCTGCACCGCGTCGGCGAACGCCTTGATGTTCTCGACCAGCTTGTCCTCGGAGAACGAGGCCTTGCCGACCCCGGCCTGCACGATGCCGGCCTTCTCCACCCGGAACTCGACCGAACCGCCCTTGGCGCCCTTCACCGCATTGGTGATGTCCATGGTCACGGTTCCCACTTTGGGGTTCGGCATCATGCCGCGCGGGCCGAGCACCTTACCCAGGCGCCCCACCAGCGGCATCATGTCGGGCGTGGCGATGCAGCGGTCGAAATCGATGGCGCCGCCATTGACCTTCTCGACCAGATCCTCCGCGCCGACCACGTCGGCACCGGCAGCCTTGGCTTCCTCGGCCTTGGCGCCGCGCGCGAATACACCGACGCGAACGGTGCGACCGGAGCCATTGGGCAGATTGACCACACCGCGCACCATCTGGTCGGCATGCTTGGGATCAACGCCGAGATTCATCGCGATCTCGATGGTCTCGTCGAATTTAGCCTTGGCGCGTTCCTTCACCAGCTTGACCGCTTCCGCGATCGAATAGGACTTTTCGCGATCGACGCCTTCACGAGCGGCTTTGGTGCGTTTTCCAATGGGCATGTTCGTTACTCCGTCACCGAAATGCCCATCGAGCGGGCGGATCCTTCGATCATCTTCATGGCCGCCTCGATGGTCGCGCAGTTCAGGTCCTTCATCTTCTGCTCGGCGATCTCGCGCACCTGCTTCTTAGTGACCTCGCCGGCCGGCTCACGTCCGGGGGTCTTGGAGCCGCTGTCGAGCTTGGCCGCCTTCTTGAGGAAGTAAGACACCGGCGGCGTCTTCATCTCGAAGGTGAAGGAGCGATCCTGGTAGGTGGTGATGATCACCGGGATCGGCGTGTTCTTCTCGATCTTCTGGGTCTGCGCGTTGAACGCCTTGCAGAACTCCATGATGTTGAGGCCGCGCTGACCCAAGGCCGGCCCGATCGGGGGCGACGGATTGGCAGCGCCTGCCGGCACCTGCAATTTGAGGAATCCAGTGACTTTTTTAGCCATTTTCAACTCCGTTAGTGGTGCGGATTTTGACGGTTGGCAGCCGCCTCACCTCCCACGCCTTTTTCATCTGTTATGGCGGGGATGCTCCCCGCCACCTCGCTAGATTAGAGCTTCTCCACCTGACCGAATTCCAATTCCACCGGCGTGGCGCGGCCGAAGATCGACACCGCCACCTTGACGCGCGAACGGGCTTCGTCGACTTCCTCCACCACGCCGTTGAACGAGGCGAACGGTCCGTCGGACACGCGCACCTGCTCGCCGACCTCGAACGACACCGAGGGCTTCGGCCGCTCGATGCCTTCCTGCACCTGATGCAGGATGCGATTGGCTTCCGCCTCCGAGATCGGCATCGGCTTCTTGTCGGAGCCGAGGAAGCCGGTGACTTTCGGCGTGTTCTTGATGAGATGGTAGACCTCGTCGGTCAGATCCATCTTGACCAGCACATAGCCGGGGAAAAACTTGCGCTCGGCGTTCACCTTGCGGCCGCGGCGCATCTCGACCACGGTTTCGGTCGGTACCATGACCTGCTCGAAATGATCCTCGAGGCCACGCTGCTTGGCCTGTTCGCGGATCGATTCGGCGACCTTCTTCTCGAAGTTCGAATAGGCGTGCACGATGTACCAGCGCTTCGGACGGGTCGTCGTGGTTGCTGCAGCAGTATCGCTCATCTCATCTCGCTATATGTGTCTTAAGCGCCGATCTCGTCCGCGCTAGCTTCCGATGCCGAGCACGAAGGTCACGGCAATCCGGATGAATTGATCCGCGACCAGAAAGAAAATCGAGGCGACCGCCACCATGACGAAAACCATGGCGGTGGTGATCATGGTTTCCTTGCGCGACGGCCAGGTGACCTTGCGGGTCTCCTCGCGCACTTCCTGCAGAAACTTGAACGGAGACGTTGCCATCAATCAAATCCCGACCCAGCGAATCCTTGCTTCGAATCTAATCTAATGTCTTCCGGCAGCTTTCGCTTGCCCGCGGCGCACGAATTTAACGTCCGATCCCCGCCTGGCAGGAGTGGCAGGACTCGAACCTGCAACCCCCGGTTTTGGAGACCGGTGCTCTAGCCATTGAGCTACACTCCTCCGGAAGCCAGCGTGCCGAGCCGAAGCTCGCGGCGCCAGCCCGCCTTCGCCCAATTGGGCTCCGGCGTGGCAGCCTTCGTTTGCCTCGCGAGCGAAGGCTGGAAGCGGATGCGGCGGACCATAAGGGCCCGCCGCGCCGATGTCATGCATTATAGAGAGCGCCAATGCAAGAGCGGATAAGCCCGCATTCAGGCGGATTTTGGCCCGTCTTCGCCGCTCTAGGCCTGGCTTGCCCGCCTTCGCTGAAGCTTCGGCGTGGCTAGCCGAGCCGTAGCTCGCGGAACAGTCCGCCTTCGCCCTATCGGGCTTCGGCGCGACAGCCTTCACTCGCTTCGCGAGCGAAGGCTGGAGCGGGTGAAGGGAATCGAACCCTCGTCATCAGCTTGGAAGGCTGTTGCTCTACCATTGAGCTACACCCGCGAAAGGCCCTTTTGTTTGCTGGCCTCTGTCAGCCTCTTTCTCGCAAACGCTCTTCCGGAATGCGACTTCAGATATTTCTCGAAGTCCAAAGCTTTGTATTTGTCAGGAAACGCCGAATACCAGACGAGCTTCCAGGGAATGAATTTGGCAGTATGCCTCGATTTGCCCGCGTTGTGATCTGCCACGCGCTGCCTAAGATTTGCAGTGGCGCCAGTATATTCCTCCTCAGGAAAAGCCTCGCTACGGATGATGTAGACGTACCACACGAAATAACCCCCGGTCCGTCTTCGCTTTCGCTCCGCTCAAGCTTCGCCGGACACGCTTCGCCCTCACGTTCTCCACGTGGCTGCGCCACGCGGAGCCCGTCAGGGCGAAGCGTGGTGGGAGAGGTAGGACTCGAACCTACGAAGGCATAGCCAGCGGATTTACAGTCCGCCCCCTTTGCCGCTCGGGACACTCTCCCCCAAAGCCGTCGTACCGTTTTGATCTCGAAAGATAAACGGCTTAGTCCGCCGGCCGGTTGGGATTCGCGGGTTTTATGGGCAGCCCCCTGGGTTAAGTCAATGGAGGCTGTTCCGGCCGCCGCCGATCGGTTAAGGCACCGGCCAGCCTGCGGCCGGATACGCCTCTTATATAAGTGCCGGCGCAGGAGAAAGAACCACGATGTCACGACCACCCACCGGCCGGTCCCATTCCGGCGCCAAGCCCGGCGCCACCCGCGAGCAGGTCGAGCGCCGCGAGCGTTTCGAGCGCGCCCGGCGCGAGAGCCTGCGGCCTGATGGCGACGGCCCGGTCGTCATGTATGGCTGGCACACGGTGACGGCGGCGCTGCGAAACCCCGCCCGGCGCGTGCGCAAGCTGCTCGCCACCGAGAACGCCGCGCGGCGGCTGACCGACGAGGGCGTCAAATCCACTGTGGCGCCGGAAATCGTGCGGCCATCGGCGATCGCCGAACGGCTGCTGCCCGACGCGGTGCATCAGGGCCTTTATCTGGAAACCGATCCGCTGCCCTCACCCGCGGTCGAGAACTTGCCGGCGCAAGGCGTGGTGCTGGTGCTCGACCAGATCACCGATCCGCACAATGTCGGCGCCATCTTCCGCTCGGCCGCAGCCTTCGCGGCTATCGCCATCGTGACCACGCAGCGCCACAGCCCGGACGCGACCGGCGCGCTGGCCAAGGCCGCCTCGGGCGCACTCGAACATGTGCCGCTGGTCAGCGTGCAGAACCTGGCGCGCGGGCTGGCCGCGCTTAAAGACAGCGGCTTCCTGGTGGTCGGTCTCGACTCGAGCGGCGATGCCGATCTCGCCGCCCTGCCCTTGCGCGCGCCGCTGGCGCTGGTGCTGGGCGCCGAAGGCAAGGGCCTGCGGCAACTCACCAAAGAAACTTGCGATCATGTCGCGCGCATCGCGCTGCCGGGCGAGATAAAGAGCCTGAACGTCTCGAACGCCGCCGCGCTTGGGCTCTATGTCGCGAGCCGGCGCTTGTAATTTTTTATTTGCGCATGATCTTGTCCGAAAACCGGTTCCCACTTTTCGGGATCATGCGCGCTGAAAATGCGAACGGCGGGCCCCCGCCCGCCGCCCGCGTCCCGCAAACTCGCAAAAAAAATATTATTTGGCGCGCGGCACAGGCTGAGTATCCAGCGGCAACGCGCGGGTGCGCGGCAATTCGTGCTCGAAGGCCCACGCGTTCGACCAGGAGCGCTGGAACGTTTGCGCCGGCTTCGACGGGCGGCCGACGGCCGAAAGATTTTCGTAGCGCCCGATCCGCGGCCGCTTGCCGGTGGCCGGGAAATAATGGCGATGGCGCCAGGGCGCCAGCCAATAGGCGCGCACGAGCACGCCAGGCTGGTCGTCGTAGATCACAAGCTGCTCGGCGCGCTGGCCGGCTGCGGAGGGGCGAGTGCTATAGTAGCCTGACTGGACACCCGGCAAATCCGCCGCGCTCGTCGCGGCGACACCTGCAAACCCGAGGGCGATAAATGCGACCGCGAACAGGACGCGCATGTAAAGCATCTCCGATGCGCCTAAATTCGAGCGCATTTTATACGAATGATTTACGTGGCCGCGTCCAATCGCGGGGTAACATTAATCGGCGCGGGACTTGGAACGCGCGGGAATAGCCCGCATTGTCGAGGTGTTGATTCCGATTGCCGTAGTCGCGGCTTCATCATTAAAGTTAACCCCCGCATGCCGCATCGCCGACCACCAACGACCCGCGCCAAAGGGTCCTCGTCCGCGCGCGGAACTTTTCATCAACGCTACGATGAGCTGGAAGCGCGACGTGCCGCTCTGGTGGTGCGTCTGCATAGGCTCGGCGAAAACGGACAGCAGCATCCGGGCTACAAGCGCGCGCTCAAACTGCTCAACGACACGTATCGCAAATCGAAATTGGCGCAGCGCCTGGCGGTGCTGCAGGCCGCCACCTGGCTGATCGACGTGCTGGAACGGATTACGGCCATCATCTGAGCGAGACATCACGCGCGAGATTCTTCTCAGACTACGACCGCCTGCTGGCTGGTGGAGCGATTCCCGACCCGCATCCGCACCAGCGGGCTGATCGTCCTGCCCGAAACCAGGGATCGCGACATTACGCAAATGTGTGCGGACGGCGGGCGGTTTTGAAGCCGGCCACCCGCCATTGCACCTTTGAGCGCCCCGCACCCCTCGGGAGGCGGGGCATTTTTATGGGGCATAAGCAGCACTGCTGGGCTCCGGCGCGGCTTGTGGCGGGCCGGCGACGCTGATAGCTGTCATTTCGAGCCGGGTTAGCTCAGCGGTAGAGCAGCGGTTTTGTAAACCGTTGGTCGGGAGTTCGATTCTCTCACCCGGCACCAAATACCGAGCGATCGGGACCCCATAAAAATAGTTCAATCCGGACGCGCGGCGGCCCTTGCGGGACCTTGTTCGCCGGTTGCCGACTGTGCCAAACTATACACGTTACTCGAAATACTTCGGAGATCTAGCATGCCTCAGGGCACCGTAAAGTGGTTCAATCCGACGAAGGGCTATGGCTTCATCCAGCCCCAAGAAGGCGGGAAGGATGTGTTCGTACACATCTCGGCGGTCGAACGCGCCGGACTTAGCACGCTGAACGAGGGTCAGACCGTTCAGTTCGAACTCGTCGAGAATCGCGGAAAGACATCCGCGGAGAACCTCAAGGTCAAGTGACCTCGAGGCCCGAGGCGACTTTCGGCTTCTGAACCTGTGCTGCCGGGCTTGACGCCCGGGGGCTGATTGCGCGCCTGGCGGCGTGGCGATGCGTTGGCCTATGGCAGCGACGCGCTATCGCGTGAGCTTTTCCAGTTCGGGAAACGGCGCGAACACCGCGTCCTTGCACAATTCACGGGCTTCCGCCGGCAGGTCGAGAGAGCGATCGAGCTTGCCCTTCGTCACGTCGAAAAAGCGATCGAGCTTGCCCGACACAAAGGTCGCGACGCCTTCCCTTTGTCCGGCATTGCGGCCTTCGGTGTAGCGCACGCACACCACGTAACGCTCGCCCGGCCCGACCGTCTTGCGCTGCGGTTGCGACACGCTCGCGCCACGGACATGCGTCGGATCGTTGAGATAAGTGCGCAGGAACGCGATCAGGTCGGCCTTGTAGGCCACCGGAGCGATATTCTGCGCCTCCCACCTTTGCCCCAGTTCGGCGGCGCTCGGTCCGATATCGCTGGCACAGCCGCCCAGCGCGAGTACCGCCAACAGCACCACCCATCGCATTCGTCGTCTCCGCACCCGACTGCCGACGCAGCCGGCCGCGATCATAGCGGCTGGCGCGGGATCGGCCAGGGATGCCGTGCGCGTTGCACCGAACAATTGTATGCTGCCGGCGGCAAGCAATTGTCGAGGGAGGACACCAATGAAACTCACACGACGCACGCTCGTGCTCGGCGCCATCACGGCGCCATTGGCGGCGCAGGCCCAGACGCAAGCCTGGCCGCCGAGCAATATCAGGATTGTCGTCGCCTACCCGCCGGGCGGATCGACCGATGCGATGATGCGGCTCATTCAGCCGGGGCTGCAGCAGCGGCTCGGCACCACCGTCATCATCGAGAATCGATCGGGCGCATCCGGCAGCGTGGGAACGGGCGCGGTCGCCAAGTCGCCGGCCGACGGCGCCACCTGGCTCGCCGTGTTCGACAACCATGCCGCCAATCCGTTCGTGCTGCCCAGCCTGCCCTACGATACCGAGAAGGATCTCGATCCGGTGCTGCTGATCGGCACGGCGCCCTATCTGATAACGACCGCGAAGGCAAAACCCTACAACACGCTGGCCGACGTGATCGCCGCCGCCAAGGCAAAGCCCGGCGGCGTCAGCTATGCCTCGGTCGGTAGCGGCAGCGTCGGCCATCTGGCGATGGCGCTGCTGTCGCAGCGCGCCGGCGTCAAGCTCACGCACGTGCCCTATCGCGGCGGCGGCCCGGCGATGAACGACGCGGTCGCCGGCCATGTCGATCTCCTGGTCGGCAGCACCGCGCTGTCGATGCCGCAGGTCGGCGCCGGTACCATTCGCGCGGTCGTGCAGACCGGGAAGACCCGCAATCAGTTCCTCACCAGCGTGCCGACCGTGGCCGAGAGCGGCTTCCCCGACTTCGAAGCCTATGCCTGGTGGGGCATCTTCGCGCCGGCCGGCACGCCGAAGCCGATCATCGAGCGCTTCAGCAAAGCCATGGCCGAGACCTTGCGCGAGGAGCGCATCGCCAAGCAATTGGTCGAAACCCAGCAGGTGTCGCTGACCCTTGGCGGCCCCGAGGTCGAGCGCGAATTCGTCGCCAATCAAATGCGGGTGTGGGGCAAAGTGGTGAAGGACAACGACATCAAGGCCGACCAGAACTAACACGCACGACAGGAGATCATGTCCGCGCTGTCCCGCCGCTCATTGCTGACCGGAACGGTGGCGATGAGCGACACCGTGCGCAATCCGTATCTGTTCGCCGCTATCCCGAATGGCAGCCGATCTTCGACATGGACGGGCCGCTGGCGGTGAAAACGCGCAAGCGCATGCTCGACCGCGCCGCGGCCGATCGCACGCTGGTCGAGGCCTTCCACAAGATCATGCGCCAATAAAGAGTTACATCTTTGACAGTTTGGCGAGGTCGATGGCCTGAGCGTAGGACAGCTTCGACGCCGCGTCGGCCGAGCCCTGCACATTCTCGAACCGCTTTCAAAACGTGGCGCCGGCCTTCACCATGAAGGTGCGTCCGGGTAGTGGATAGGCATTGTAAGTTCCGAGAGTGAACGCGCTCGCCGCCGCATAGTCGAAATAAAGCGCGTTGAACAGGTTCTGCACCGACACCGACCAGGTGAACCTGTCCACCACGCCACCGAGTCGCACATCGACAACCGTATGCGCCGGAATCATGGGTTGCCGATTGGTCTGATCGTTGTCCATGCGGCGTGGCCCGACATAACGCACAATGCCGTCGAAGGTCAGATATTTCGCCCAGAAATCCCACGAACCGCCGATATTACCGGTCCAGCGCGAGACCAGAGGCACATCGTTGCCGGCGAAGGCCCCCTCGCGAAAAACCGCCCGCGTGTAACTGACCCCGCCCGTCAGCCGCGCATTGTCGCTGAGTTGGTACTTGGTACTCAATTCAGAGCCATAGCGGTGCGTCGGGTCAAGGTTCGTGTTGGTGAAGGTATCGGGGCTGAAATGCAGCTCGTCCTTCAGTGCCATATCGTAAACGCTCCACTGCGCATTGACCTTGGCGTAAGTGATGCGCACGCCGCCCTCGATATCGCGCGAGGTCTGCGTCCGCAGATCGAAATTCGTCGCAGTGGCGAAAGGGGCCATGCCGACTCGCTCATCCACATTCGGCGTGCGGAAGCTCTGCGCGGCGCGGCCGAAGATGGCGACCATGCCGTTGAAGCGATGCTCGATGCCGACATGCCAGGCCCGATTGGTTTCGGTCTTGTCGAGCGGCAGCCCCCCAAGCTCAAACGCAAAAGGCGCGGTCGGCGCGGTCGGGTCGAACACGTCTGACGCGATAAGGCGGTGCTGCTGCACGCGCCCGCCGAACGCCAGATCGGTGGTCGGCAGCAGTGCAATCGTATCCTGCCCGTAACCGGCCAGCGTGCGCTGTCGCAGGCGGTAGCTATGGATCGGCGGATCGCCCTGATGCAACCCGCGATCCTGTTGATAAATCGAATCGTAAAAGTCGACGCCGGCGATAACTTTGGACGGCAAGCCGAACAGCGTATGCTCGCTGGTAATGCGCGGTGTAACCGAACTGGTCATCAAGCCGGTCGTCAGAAAATTGTCGAACCCGCCGAGAAACGCCGCCGCCGTGTCGTTGCGGAAGCGCAGTCCGCCGTCCACGATCAGCTCGGTTCCCGCCCACAGATTGCGCGTCACGCCCGCCGTTACGCTGGTGCCCCGAGTATTGGCGTAATCGAACGGCGTCGTCGCGCCGCGCCGATCGTTCTCCAACTGGTTAAGACCGGTCACCGCGTCGACACGCCGCGCACCCGGCAAACCGAGCCGCTGATCGTGGGCGGCAAGATTCAGATAGGCGTCCCCTTCCAGCGTCGTGTAGCGGAAATCCGCGACGCCGCTATGCTGCCGCGTCGCGTTGTTGACGCGGTAGCCGTCCGTCGATAGCGCGCTGCCATAGAGCGATGCCGACCACGGCCCTGACGACCCGCTTGCCGATGCATTTCCCTCAGCGCGGCGGAATGAGCCGAATGCACTCTCGATCCGCGCCGTCGGCGGTTGCGCCACCGCCGTCTTGGTGATGATATTGATCACGCCGCCGACGACATTGTCGCCATAAAGCACCGCGCCGCTATTGCCGCGGGTGATTTCGATGCGCTCGATGCTGTTGCGCGGAATGGCGGCGAAATTGACATTCGCCATGTCGATGTCGTTGAGGCGCCGTCCGTTGATGAGCACCAAGGTGTTGGAGCCGGCAGCCGCGCCAAAGCCGCGCATGTCGACGGTGGAGCCGGCGCCATTCACGCCGCCGAACAAGTTCCAGGTTTGCACGCCGACTTCGCGCCCGATTACGTCTTGCAACGATTCGCTCGGCGAGCGGGCTATATCCTCGGCGGTGATCACGCTGGTCGATGAGCCGACGATACCGCCCCCGAGCCGGCTCGACGACACATCGATCGGCGGCAAAATCACCTTGTTGTCTTGTGCGGAGTCTTGCGCGCTCGCGGCTTGCGCGAGAAGTGTGGAAAGCGCCAGCGCGGCGCCGGTTAAGCGATACTGAATTCCCATGACACAACGTTCCTTCGTTTGCGCTCGCGACATGCGCGAGCGCAGCGGGTGGACCCAAACCCGATGCGAAGGAGGCATGAACGGAACACGTAACAACGCTACGCGCGACGCTCACTTGTCCGAAGTCGTGGGAGAATTAGTCTCTCACGGCATTCGCACCGGCATTGATGTCACCGCTGCGAAAGACCGCTCCGTATGGACGCCCCGTCCACCGGTTGGGTGACTGCGCTGGCAGGTCTCCTGGCTCGCGGGTCGTCACCCAGTTGCGTCCGGCCTTCCCAGTTGCCCAGTGGCCTAAATGACGCGGGCTCGCCGCTCACAGTTGCGGGGGCAGCCACGGATTGCCGCAACACAAGCGGTATCCGTGTTCCCTCTTTCGTCCCCGGTCTGACCCGGGGAACCAGCACAGTAAAATGTTCCCATTGAACGCAAGGACGAGTCAAGCGCCGCCGGTTGTGATGCGCCGGCAGCGCCGGCTCGCCCCCTCTTGGCCGAAAAGCAGCGATACTTAGCCGCGCGTCTTCTCAGTCGGGTGCTTCACGTGCTTCACCACCTTGACCGCGTGCGTCTTGCTGACGTGGTGTTTCTTCACGTGCTTGACGGTGGCGGTCTTCTTGGCGTCGGCTTTCGCCGGCTGGCTGGTGGTCATCGGCGCGCTGGTGCCGGCGGGAGTGCCTTGCGCCAGCACCGGGCCGGCGATCAGGCTGACCGCGACAGCGGCGGCTGCGAATGTCCTCAACATGGTCGTTATCCTCTTGCTCAATAGGGTCCCGTAAACCCGGTTTTGAATTCGGCCGATCGGCAGCAAGCCGACCGTTGCCGAGGACTATGCGAGCAAGCCGCTGAACCGGCTCTGAAGTGCGCCATTAGCGCCCGTTCAAACAGCGGTACGCCCCGGTGTTGGAAAGCGGGCGGGATCGTGGCCCGTCTAAATTCTTCGTAACAAACGGGGCTAGGCGCCGATCACGGATTGTTTTTTATGCGTTCGGCACGCTTGCCCTATCCTGGATTCGATCGCCGCCCCGTTGGAAAAGTTTCGTCGCCAATTACCGGCTACGTCAACCGCCAGATGGGCAACTACGAGCAGTCCAAGATTTCGTACGAGCAGGCGCTCGCCGCCGATCTCAACCACGTGCGCACGTGGTCCTATTACGGCATGTGGCAGATGGAACAGGGCAACCGGCTCAAGGCCGTGATCGACGGTACGGCGAGCTGCTAAGCGATCATATTGCCGATTGAAAATGCCTCATCGCCGGGTTCAGCACCGCAAGTCGGGTTTACCCGACTTGCGGTGCACAACTGTTGGAATCGGTGAAAGTGCTTCGATGATGCGGCATTCGGCGACGGTGCCGTGGCCGCATTGGCTGATGATACTGCCGAGCTCACGGCGCAGTGCGGCGAGATCAGCGATCTTGCGGTCCACTCCCGCGAGATGTTCGCGAGCAATGGCATCAACGGCTTCGCACGAGCGGCGCCGCTGATCGGAAAGGCTGAGCAGCTCGCGGACCTGCGCAAGCGAAAAACCGAGATCGCGCGCTCGGCGGATGAAACTTAGCCGGCCTAATTGCTCGGGGCTATAGGAACGGTAATTGCCGCGGGTGCGCCCAGGCGCGGGCAGAAGAGCGATGCGCTCGTAGTAGCGGATCGTCTCCACTTTCGTATCCGTCGCTTTTGCAAGATCGCCAATAGTCAATTGTTCGGCCGCCATGGGATTGACCCTGTAGTTGCTACAGGGTCCATATAGTTTGTCAGGTGGAGAAATTCGAGGGTGCGGCGTGACCGCGCTGACGAGAATTAGGAAGGCCGAACATCATGATTAACCGGTATTCGGGCCTGAGCCGCCGCGACGCCATAATCCTCACCGGGTTTCTGGTTGTCGGGACAGTTTCATCGGTGCATCCGGCCAGCGAGACAATAAGCGTCCTCAAGACGTCGGGGTGCGGTTGCTGCTTGATGTGGGTAAAGCGGATGAAGGAAGCCGGCTTTAAAGTCGAGGCCCGCAACGTCTCGATGGGCGAGCTTATGAAATTCAAGCTCGACGCGGGTCTCAAAGTCGAACAGGCCTCCTGCCATACAGGAAAGATCAGCGGATACATCATCGAAGGGCACGTACCGGCGCGCGAGATCCATCAGCTGCTTGCAGATCGCCCTGACGCGATTGGGCTCGCAGTGCCCGGCATGCCGGTCGGTTCCCCCGGCATGGAGAGTGGCAAAAATGTCGATCCCTTTGATGTGCTGCTCGTGCGCAAAGACGGCTCCACGGAGGCGTTTGCCCGGTACGGGTGAGCGACAGAGCCCCTTATGACAACAGCCACGCCGATGGAAGAAACAACTGTTCCCGGAAACGCTCTGAAGATACGCGTTGAGGGCATGGATTGCGGCGCCTGCGCCGTCAAAGTCGAAACCGCGCTCAAACGGCTGCCTGGCGTCAGCAACATCAACATGAACTACTCGACCGAGACGCTGTCCGTGCGGCTCGACGAGAACCGAACCTCGCGAGAAATCGTAGAGACCAAAATCCGGGCACTCGGTTACACGCCCAGGCCCTTGAGCGACGCGAGCCCCCGCGCGGCTGAGACCACGGCGGAGGACGAGCATACGGCCGGCAATCAGCCCTGGTGGAAGACCCGTAAGGGGCAGATGGTCATCGGCCTTGGAGCACTCGTTGCGGCAGCCTTCATAGTTTCGACTGTCAAACCCGAACTCTCGCTTTGGGTTTACGGCGCAGCAGCGCTCGTCGGGCTCGTGCCAATCGCGCGACGCGCGTTCGCGGGAGCGCTGTCCGGCACGCAGTTCAGCATCGAGACGCTCATGACGGTGGCGGCCGCCGGCGCCATTGCAATCGGAGCTACCGAAGAAGCAACGGTGGTCATCTTCCTGTTTGCGGTGGGTGAGCTTCTGGAGACCGTCGCAGCGGGACACGCCAGGGCAGGCATCAAGACCCTGATCGATCTCGTGCCGCGCACTGCTCGGATTGAAGAGGCCGGCCAGATTCGGGAGGTGCCCGTTGAGCGCTTGCGCGTGGGTGATATTGTGATGGTCCGTCCGGGCGACCGGGTGCCCTCCGACGGCGAGGTGATCGAGGGCCAGTCCGAGGTCGACGAGGCGCCCGTTACGGGCGAGTCTGTCCCGGTTGCGAAGGGCGTCGGCGATCAAGTCTATGCCGGTGGTATCAATGCGAACGGCATGCTGCGCATTCGGCTCACCCACACCGCCGCTGACAACACGATCGCACGCATTATTCATCTGGTTGAAGAAGCGCAAGGATCGAAGGCGCCCATGGCGCGTTTCATCGATCGGTTCTCTGACTATTACACGCCGGCCGCCATGGCGGTGGCCGTGCTAATCATTATCGGACCACCGCTTGTCGCCGGAGCCGATTGGTACACTTGGATTTATCGCGGACTGGCGACGCTGCTCATCGCCTGCCCCTGTGCGCTTGTGATCTCGACGCCCGCGGCAATCGCCTCCGGTCTTGCATCAGGCGCGCGCCGCGGGCTTCTCATTAAAGGCGGAGCAGCCTTGGAAACCCTCGGCAAAGTCAGGACCATCGCTTTCGATAAAACAGGGACCCTTACAGTTGGGAAACCGCAAATAACTAGCATCATTGCCATCGAAGGAACCGCGGACGATGTTCTAGCGAAGGCTGCGGCTGTCGAGCGCGGCTCAAGCCATCCGCTCGGCCTTTCGATCATCGCGGCGGCAGAGGCACGGTCTCTCGCAATTCCGCAAACCTTCGGAGGCAGCAGCGCTCTCCCGGGCAAGGCAGTAACCGCGCGTCTAAAAGAGGGATTCGTGTCGGTCGGTTCGCCCCGCTATGCCCTCGGACTGGGGCCGGTGCCGGAGCAGGTGATGGCCGCCATCGAGAATCTTGAGATTGAAGGCAAGACAGTCGTTCTGGTCCTGCTCGCAAACCGTCCTGTGGGCGTAATTGCGCTGCGCGACGAACCGCGGGAGGATGCCATCGAGGGCATCACCCGATTGAAAGACCTTGGCATCCGCCCGGTTATGCTGACTGGCGACAACCGGCGCACCGGCGACGCCATCGGACGCGCGCTCGGCCTCGAAGTGCAGTCCGAGCTTTTGCCCGATGCCAAGCTCGCGATCATAAACGGCCTGATGAAGGCCGGCCCTGTCGCCATGATCGGCGACGGCATCAACGACGCTCCGGCGCTAGCGACCGCGAATGTTGGAGTGGCCATGGGCAGCGGTACGGACGTGGCTCTGGAAACCGCCGACGCGGCGCTGCTCAAGAACCGCGTCGTCGGAGTGGCTGAGTTGGTTATGCTCTCGCGGGCGACGCTCTCCAACATCTGGCAGAACATCGCCATCGCGCTCGGCCTCAAGGCCGTTTTTCTCGCCACTACTATGTTCGGCGTCACTTCGCTCTGGATGGCAATATTGGCCGACACGGGTGCCACCGTTCTTGTCACAGCAAATGCCTTGCGACTATTGCGCTGGCGCTGAAGCTCCTGGTTCACGTTTGGCGAAGGGCTCAACCGTACGATTCTCACTTCCGGCGGCGCGCACACCATCTATCCTCGAAATGTCTGCTTCTGGCCGCCCCCACCCGTCCGCCTCGACAATCGAGGGCCAAGTCGTATAGACGAGCACCGCGCGTTCCATTTTAAGACCTTAGAGTTCGTACATGAGTCAGAAGGCCCCGAGTTTCCAGCATATCGCCTTCGTCGCCAGCCAGACGCTGGAGGCGCGCGAGGCCTTTGGGCAGCTTGAGGCGCGCTACGGCAACGCCGACCCGGCCCAAGCCGACGTGATCGTGGCGCTCGGCGGCGACGGGCTGATGCTGCAAACCCTGCACAAGTTCATGACGTCCGGCAAGCCGATCTACGGCATGCATCGCGGCACCGTCGGCTTCCTGATGAACGATTTTTCCGTCGACGGCCTGCGCGAGCGGCTTTCGGCCGCGCATATCACGGTCATGCATCCGCTGCTGATGCGCACGCTCGATGTGCAAGGCCGCATCCAGGAGCATCGCGCCATCAACGAGGTCTCGCTGTTCCGCCAGACCGCGCAGGCCGCTCATCTGCGCATCATGATCGACGGCCAGGAGCGGCTTGAGAATCTGATCGCCGATGGCGTGCTGGTGGCGACGCCGGCTGGCTCCACCGCCTATAACCTGTCGGTACAGGGCCCGATCATTCCGATCAATGCGCCGCTGCTGGCGCTCACCGCCATCAGCCCGTTCCGGCCGCGGCGCTGGCGCGGCGCGCTGCTGCCCGACAAGGCCAAGGTCACTATCGTGGTGAAAGACCCCGACAAGCGTCCGGTGGCCGCGGTTGCGGATTCAGATGAGGTGCGCTCGGTGCGCAGCGTCGACGTCAGCATGGACCACGGCATCTCGCTCAATATGTTGTACGATCCCGGCCATAATCTCGACGAACGCATTGTGCGCGAACAGTTCGGATTTTAAGCACGTCAGGAAGAAGTGTGAGCCGCAAATGACTCAAAAATTCGACTTCACCGTCAACGGCAAACCGGTCAGCGTCGCGCTCGACAATGAAGAGACGCCGCTGCTCAATGTCCTGCGCAACGAGCTTGACCTGATGGGCACGCGCTTCGGCTGCGGGCTCGAGCAGTGCGGCTGCTGCACGGTGCTGATCGACGGCGTGCCTGAGAAGTGCTGCGCCAAGCCGGTGTGGAGCGTCGCCGGCAAGGCCGTCGTCACCATCGAGGGGCTGGGCACGCCGCAGCGCCCGCACCCGCTGCAACAGGCCTTCATCGACGAACAGGCCGGCCAATGCGGCTACTGCCTGTCCGGCATCATCGTTTCGGCCAAGGCGCTGCTCGACAAGAATCCGTCGCCGACGCGCGCGCAGATCGCCCAAGCGCTCGACGACAATATCTGCCGCTGCGGCTCGCATAACCGCATCATGCGCGCGGTCGAGAAAGCCGCCGCCCAGCTGCGCGCGGGGGCCCCCTCATGAATGCCCCCGTCCTGCCCGGCCCGCTGAAAGACAATCCCAGTCTCGCGCGCTGGGTGGCGTTCCCGGCGCCCGGCCAAGTGGCGATCAACACCGGCCGCGTCGAGATCGGCCAGGGCGTGCTGACCGCGATGGTGCAGATCGCCGCCGACGAGCTCGACGTGGCGATGACGCGCATCGCCATCCGCTCGGGCGATACCGCGTTGACGCCGAACGAGGGCTACACCGCCGGCAGCCAGTCGATCCAGTTCGGCGGCGTGGCGATGCGGCAGGCCTGCGCCGACGTGCGCGCGCTGTTTCTCGACCAGGCGGCCAAGGTGCTGGCGTGCCCGGTGAGCGAGCTGTCAATTCGCGACGGCAGCATCCTGCGCAATGGCGTGACCACCGGCCAGGATTACTGGACACTCGCCGGCGCGGTCGATCTCAAAGCCAATGCGACCGGCGCGGGCCAACGCAAGCCGGTCGCCCAGCTCAAGAGCATCGGCCAGAGCAGCGCCCGTCTCGACCTGCCTGGCAAGATTTTCGGGCAAGCCACCTTCATCCACGACATGCGGCTTGACGGCATGCTGCATGCCCGCGTCGTGCGCCAGCCCAACCGCGGCGCCAGCATCGGCGCCATCGACGAGCGGGCGATCCTGCGCGCCGCCAAGGCGCCGGTCGCATTCGTTCGTAACGGAAGCTTCCTCGCCATCCTCGGCGACGACGAGACCGCCGTCGATCTGGCCGCGGTCGCCGCCGATACGCACGTCAAATGGCAGAATGTCGAGACGCCGACGGCGGTCCAGCAGGAAGCCAACTGGCTGCTGCAACGGCCGGCGGTCGACCGCATCTTCGGCGCAGAGCCGGCCGATCCCAAAGGCCGGGAACGTTTCGAGAGAACCTATACGCGCGGCTATCTCGCGCATGCCTCGATCTCGCCGTCCTGCGGGCTGGCGGAATTCCGCGACGGCCATCTGACGGTGTGGACGCATTGCCAGGGCGTGTTCCCGCTGCGGGCGGCGCTGGCGAAGACGCTCGGCCTCGAGGCCTCTGCCATCACCGTGCACCATGTGCAGGGTTCCGGCTGCTACGGCCACAACGGCGCCGACGACGCCGCCGCCGACGCCGCCATCATCGCGATGCAAAAGCCGGGCGTGCCGGTGCGCGTGCGCTGGCGGCGCGACGAAGAATTCATCTACGAGCCGAAAACGCCGGCGATGATCGTGAAAGTGCACGCTTTGCTCGACGACGCCGGCAAGCCGACCGACTGGACGCAGGAAATCTGGAGCCCGACCCACAATCAGCGGCCGGGCGCCGGCGGCAATCTGCTGGGCGCGCTCGCGCTGCCCAATCCGCCGCCCGAGCCGCCGCCGAACGACGTGCCGGAATCCAACGGCGGCGGCGCCACGCGCAACGCGGAGCCGCTCTACGACATCGCGGCCAAGCGCCACATCCATCATTTGGTGACCGAGACACCGATCCGCACCTCGGCGCTGCGCGGGCTCGGCGCCATGCCGAACGTGTTCGCACTCGAATGCTGCATCGACGAGCTGGCCGAGCGCGCCGGCCAGGACCCGGTCGAATATCGGCTGTCGATCACGGCCTACAAACGCGCCCGCGCGGTGATCGAGAAGGTCGCCGCCATGGCCGGCTGGAAGGCCGGCGAACCGGGCGGCGCCGGGCGCGGCCGCGGCATCGCCTTCGCGCGCTACAAGAACCGCGCCGCCTACGCCGCCTGCGTGGTCGAGCTCGACGTCGATGAGGGAGTCCGCCTGCGCCATGTCTGGTGCGCGACCGATGCCGGCCTCGTCATCAATCCGGACGGCGTCATCAACCAGCTCGAAGGCGGCATCATCCAGTCGGCAAGCTGGGTGCTCAAGGAGCAGGTACGCTTCGACAATAGCGTGGCCTCGGGCATGGCCTCGTTCGATTGGGAAACCTATCCGGTGCTGAAATTCAGCGAGGTGCCGGAGATCGACATCGCGCTCATCAACACCAAGGACGAAGCGCCGCTCGGCGTCGGCGAAATCACCGCCGGCCCGACCGCCGCGGCCATCGGCAATGCGGTGTCGCATGCGCTGGGCACCCGCATCCGCGACCTGCCGCTGACGCGCGAGCGCATCATGGCGAGCCTGCTTAAGGAATAGTCGCGCACGCGGACGGCCCTCTATTAGCGGCCCGCCCCGATCCTCAACCCTTCGTTAACGCTGCCCCATTAGTTTTGGTCGGACGGTATCGGGCGGCTGCCGCCCGAGGCCTTGGGGCACCATGGTCCGCATCGATTTCAACCGCCTGCGTTTTCTCGTCATCGACGACAACGCGCATATGCGGCGCATCTTGCGCACGCTGCTGCACGGCTTCGGCGCGCGCGAAGTCCATGAGGCGGAAGACGGCGCGGCCGGGCTGGAAGCCTTCACGCATTACGTTCCCGACGTCGTCATCACCGACTGGGCGATGCCGATCTTCGACGGGCTTGAGCTTACGCAGATGATCCGCCAGCCCGGCGCCAATGCCAATCCCTACGTGGCGATCATCATGCTCACCGGCCATTCCGAGAAAAAGCGCGTCACGGCGGCGCGCGATGCCGGCGTCACCGAATTCCTCGCCAAGCCGATCTCGGCCAAGGGCCTCTATCAGCGCATCGTCAATGTGATCGCCAACCCGCGCCCCTTCATCAAGACCAAGACCTATTTCGGCCCCGACCGCCGTCGCAACGTCAATCCGAACTATGTCGGCCCCGAACGCCGCAAGGGCGGCAAAGCCGACGTCATCAAGCAGTCGCCCTTGCTCGAAAAAGTTCGGACATCAGGCTGACATAGGCAGCAACATATGGCCTCCCCGAAGAATACGGCAGCATTTACGACCTACGGCGATCACGAGGTGATCGTTCCGAAAAACAAGCTGCGCAAAGTGGTGTCGAACAGGCAGTTGGAGCCCGGCGAAGACGATCCGATCGCGCGCGCGGAAAAAGCGCTGGCCGATCTGTCCGGCGAGTTTGCCTCCTGGATGGATTCCGAATGCGAGCGGCTCGACAAAGCCCGCCACCTGGTCAGCGTTGCCGGCTTCACCTCGGCCAACAAGGAAGCGCTGTTCCATGCCGCCCACGATATCAAGGGCGAAGCCGCGACCTTTGGCTTTCCGGCGATGGCATCGGCCGCCGACAGCCTGTGCCGGCTGATCGAGCACACGCCCGATCCGACCCGCATTCCGATCAAGCTGGTGGACCAGCATGTCGACGCGGCGCGCGCAATCTATCGCGAATACGACCGCTCCGACGCCGTCGCGCTGGCGAACCAGTTGACCAAGCGGTTGCGCGAGGTGACGGACGAGTTCCTCATCCACGAGAACCGCGGCCGCCCAGACGTGATCGAGCAGATCATGGGCCCGTCGATCGTGCCGGAAGGCTAACTGACCTACGCCACCAGCCGCTCGTCGCTAAACACCCAATGGCCGGCGACCAGATCGTCGCAGAACAGGCGGGCTTCCTCGCGCGCGGCCTCGACCGCGAAGCGCCGCAGCAAGGCCAGCAGCGAGGCCATGTCTTCCCCACGCTCGCCGGCGCAACGCGCCAGCACGCGCTCGACCATGCGCCGCTTGAGCCGCGCCACCCCGCCCGGCTCGCCGAGCAGGATGCCGTCGCGCGTCGCCGCGATCGCTTCGCGGAACGCCGGGTAAGCCGCGTCCGGCAGCCCGGCCTTGCGGTAGAGCGCGCGGAAGCCGGAAATATTCTTGTCATGGATATAGCTGGTGACGCGGTCGAGCGGCAGGCCGGACAATTCCGCCAGCGCCTCCTCGAACAGCACCACATTGCCCGACAGCAGCCCGCGCAGGATCATGCCGGCGGTAAGCTGGCCGCTCTCGCGTAAATGCCGCATCAGCTCGGCGACTTCCTCGTAGGGCGTCTCGGCCGCCAGCGCGACGGTGGCACGCTCGCAGGCCTCGCGCGCGGCATATTCCGCATGCTCCGGCCCCAACCATTGGCAGGCGAAACCGGCAAGCGCCTGCGACAGCTTGCTGAGCAGCGCCTGGCGCGTCGCCATCGGCAGATCGTCGCGCGCCGTGAGGTTCTCGCGGATCGACGCCACATCGCCGAAGCGCTCGACGATGCGGTCGATGGAGAACAGCGCGATTTCGGCGTCGGCATTTTCCAAGAGCACGAGACAGGCCTCCGCCGTCCCGACTTCGGCGATCGCGGCGGCCAGCGAGCGCGACAGCATTGGACGGCCGGCGATCGCGGTCTGCGCCTCGGGATGGCCGGTGGCGATCAGGTCGACGAGATCGTCTTCCAGCAGCAGCGGCGAGCGCGACAGCACCGGCACCGCGACATCCGGCTGATCGGCGGCCAGCGCATGCACCACCACCGGCGGCGCCTTCTGCGCGGAGGCGAACACATCGGCGAGCGCGCGCCGCACCAGCGGCGAAGGATCGTCGAGCAACATGATCATCGCGCCTTCGGCGGCGGCGAGATCGTCGGTAGACAGATCGGAATGGAGATAGGCGCGCGCCAGCGCGGAGGTGGCCTCGGCCCGTTCGCCGGGCGGCGCATTGCGGACCCACTGCAGGAACTGACGAACGATCATGGTACAAACCGACGCTACAGACCCGCCGTCCATACTGACGGCTCGACGCAAGACTAGACGAGGAGGCTTAACAAAGCGTTCACCATAGATATTGATGGACTGTTAACGACGCGAGAACAGAAAACGATGCAATTTCAAACGCTGCCACGAAATAGCTTTTGGGTGTCCGTCGCGCTGTCGGTGAACAAATCAAGCGGCCGCGCCGGCTGGGATGGCGCCGCGCTCTTGTCCGAGGTCCACAGGCTGCTGACGGTTCGCGTCACCGCCGCGCGCGCGCGGTCGGTGAACATCGACTGGAACAGCGGCTTGGTGTCCGGCAACGGCGGCAGGTCGCTGGCCTGCGCAAAGGCCTGCGTGACGCCGGCGGTGTCGGGCGACGGCGGCGCGGAGGCATCGCTACGATCGACGGTGCGCGTGCCGGGCGACGGCAGCCTGGCAGAGACGCTCTGATCGGCCACGCGCGTGCTGGGCGCAAAGCTCAATGCGCGCGCGGTCTCGAAGCGGCCGGTCAGCTTGCCATAGACGTCGCCGACGCCGCGAGGACGGCCGGTGGCGTCGTAGAAGATGCTCGGATTGGCCGCCGCCGCCTGCGGGAACAAGTCGGCCGCATTGGTGCGCGGCTGCACGCTGGCTGCGCCGATCATTTTTGCCGCGCCGCCGGGACCGAGAAAATGCGCGAGGTAGAGCTCGCCTTCGGAAGGCTGACGGCCGATCGCGCCACGCAGCTGCTCGGCATTGCTGCGCGTGAAGCTGCCCGCCATCATCGCGCTCGCGGCCGGATCGCCGCGCAGCCGCATGATCTCCGCCCGCATGGTGGGATCGGCCACCGCGTAGCGCCCGTCCGCCGAACGTGAAATGGCGTCGGCATAGTTTCCATAACCGTTGGCCGGCCCGCTCGCCTTGATGGTGCCGAGCCAGGTCTGCTCGATGAATTGATAGAGGCCCTTGGCCGACGAGGTCGAGGCTTGCGCCGACGGGTTGAGATTGGATTCGATCTTCGCGGCGGTGAGCAGATATTCGAAGCTGATGCCGGTCGAACGCGCCGCCTGCTTGATGGCGCCGGTGATCTGCGACGCGGCATTCGTAAGGATGGAATCGACCGACATCGGGTTGCGCCTTGCGAATAACTCGGCTGCTATAGGCACCCGTATTTGACGCGCGGGCCCTGTCGACCATGGGTAATTATGGTAAATGAAGCGTTAACGGCTTCGGTTCGGAGGTAAGCAATGACGGACACCATCCAGCGGCATAAACGCGGCGGACTTTATTTCGAGGATTTCGAGGTCGGCAAGCTGTACGAGCACCGCTACACCCGCACCGTGACGCAGATGGACAACATGTTGTTCTCCAACATGACGCTCAATCCGCAGCCGCTGCATATCGACCGCCATTTCTGCGAAACCGAGACCGAGTGGGGCCAGCCGCTGATGAACTCGCTGTTCACGCTCGGGCTGATGATCGGCATCCAGGTGTCCGACATGACGGTCGGCACCACCATCGCCAATCTCGGCATGACCGACGTGAAATTCCCCAACCCGCTGTTCGAGGGCGACACCGTGAACTGCAGCACGACGGTGGTGAGCAAGCGCGCGTCGAAATCGCGGCCGGGCGCCGGCATCGTCGAATTCCATCACAAGGCCTTCAAGCAGGACGGCAAGCTGGTGGCCGAATGCCATCGCAATGCCTTCATCGTGATGCGGCCGATACGAAAGCCCGGCGTCGCCGCCGGGCCTTCGATTTCGTAGCGGACGTCGATCAGATACCGCGGCCCCAGTAGCCGCACCAGCGGTGGATGTTCCACTCGATATTCTGTTCGTAGCCTGCCAGCGTCCCGTATTTCGGCACGCGCACTTCCTTGGTCGCCGGATCGAAGCACTTGCCGGCGTCGGAGGCCTTTTTCACTTCCGCCGATAGGTCGGTCATGAAGGCAAGCTGGTCTTCCATGTCCTTGCGGGTGCCGAGCCGGCCGCCCGGTCCGGGATGGCCGGGAATCTGGCGCTCCCAGCCGAGCGCCAGCGTGCGCTTCAACGAGGCCTCCCATTCGACCGGATAGGAATCGTTCACCGCCAGCCGCGAGGGCACGGCGCCGAGCGCGTTGAAGTCGACGGCGAACAGTATCTTCTCCTTCGGCAGCAGCATCACGATCGAAGAGTCGGAATGGTTGCGACCGGTATAGACCAGCTCGAGCGTGGTGCCGCCGAGCTTGATCGTGCGCTTGCCGTCCATGACCTGGTCGGGCAGCACGACGTCGGGACTTTTGAGCTGCGCCAGCCGTTCCTTGGCGCGGCGATGCGAAATGACGGTGGCGCCGGCTTCCTTGAACACCTTGCCGCCGGCGATGTGGTCGTAGTGGTGGTGGCTGTAGATCAGGTATTTGATCGGCGCCTTGGTGATCTTGCGGACCTCGTCCAGGTAGGCTTTCGCCGCCTGCGGCCGGCCGTAGCTGATGGGATCGGTGACGATCACGCCGGCCGGCGTGACCACGAACATCGACTGATGATTCTGATAGCGGAAGACGTAGACGTTGTCGGTCCCATCGACCTTGGTGGTGGCGAACATCGGCGGTTGTGCCGGTGCGGGCGTTGGTGTCTGGGCCGTGGCGGCGCCGGTGAAACCGGCGGTGAAAAGCGCGGTCGACAGTGCTATGAGCGTTTTACGTTGCATGGGTAGTTCCTCCCCGGAATACGAACCCCGCCGGGCCGCGCTCATTCCCTGCGCCAAAAGCGCGCACCTTGGCCGCGGCTGGGCTAAGGTCTCCACTCATCAATAAGGGCCTGTTTATGCGCTCTCTCCTGTTCGTCCCCGCCGACGGCGGCGCCAAGCTCGACAAGGCAATGGCGAGCGGCGCCGATGCCGTCATCATCGATCTCGAGGATTCGATCACGCCCGAGCGCAAGCAGAATGCGCGCGCCGCCGCGCTGGAATTTCTCAAAGCCCAGCACGCGGCGAAACAGCGCCCGCGCCTGCTGGTACGCATCAACGGCCTCGACACCGGCATGACCGATGCCGATCTCGCGGCCATCGTGCCGGGCCGTCCCGACGCCATCGTGTTTCCGAAAGCGGAAGGCGGCTCGAGCGTCGTCCATCTCGACGCCAAGCTGACCGCGCAGGAGGCTATTGCCGGCCTGCCCGAGGGCGGCATCAAAATCCTGGCGCAGGCGGTGGAGTCGGCAGCCGGTCTGTTTGCCGCCGGCACTTTGCGCGACGTGAGCCGGCGCCTGATCGGGATGACCTGGGGGCCGGAGGATTTGTCCGCCGAGCTCGGCGCCGAAACCAATCGCGACGAGCACGGCATGCTCACCGAGCCCTATCGGCTGGCGCGCTCGATGTGCCTCTATGCCGCCGCGGCCGCCAAGCTGCCGGCGATCGAGACGGTCTATGTTGATTTCCGCAATTCCGACGGCCTGCGCCGCGATACGCAGGACGCGCGCCGCGACGGCTTCAGCGGGCGGCTGGCGATTCACCCGGCGCAGGTGCCGGTGATCAACGAGGTGTTCACGCCCAGCCCCGAACAGATCGCGAAGGCCAAGGTGGTGGTGGCGGCCTTTGCCGCGCAGCCCGGCGCCGGCGCGGTCGGCATCGACGGCAAGATGTTCGACCGCCCGCATTTGGTGCGGGCACAGCGTTTGCTGGCGAGCATCGGCGGGGAATAACTACTCCGCCGCCTCCGTGACGGGGGCGTGGCCTTCCTGCGCCTGCTTCACGCGCTTGGCCTGCGCGATATAGGCTTGCGCCGCGCCGGTATTGAATAATTCATGCGTCGCGGCCTCGTCGGACGCAACCGGCGTCATCGCCATGTCAGTATAGGCGTAGCGCTGCGGATCGTGCTTGATGCGCAAATAGATGCGGCGCAGCCTGATATAGAGCGCGGTCCAGCGCACCAGCTTGCTCGCGAGACCGACGAAATATTTCGGATAGAACGACCAGGCCGGCTCGCGCGCGAAGCCCGGCCGCCGGTCGCGGCGGAACTTGAGCCGCAGGAAGCCGCCTTCGAGCGGATGAATGTGCTCGATATTGATGCTGCCCATGAACCAGGTGATGAGGAACAGCGCGTTGCTGGCGTTCGCCTTCGTCGATGCCACCCGCCGCAGCACCGTTTCGATATGCTCAATGGTGTAATAACGCTGCCAAGCCATTTTGTAGGCATGGTCCCACTCCGCGCGCGACATTTTCGGATGCGTCGTGCAGATGTGGTTGAGGTCGTATTTGTTCAGGTCGGGATCGAGCCAGGCGCCGGCGCGATGCAGCTTGAGATGATCCTCCGAGCCCGGCAGCGGCGTGAGATAGAAGAATTCCAGCAGATCGACCGGCAGTTCGCGCTTGATCACGTCGATGTCGTGCATGATCGACGCGGCGGTGTCGTTGGGGAAGCCGAGGATGTAGCCGGCATAGGTGATCACGCCGGCACGTTTCCAGGCCAGCAGCATGTCGCGATATTCGGTGATCTTGTTCTGCTTCTTCTTGGCACCGGCCAGATTGTCCGGGTTGATGTTCTCCAGCCCGATGAACACGCGCTTGACGCCGGCGCGCGCGCATTTCTCCACGAAATTCGGCGTCTTGTGGCAGAGCGTATCGACCTGGATGACGAAGCTGATGTTGAACTTCTCCACCTCGCGCAGCTGGATGATCCGGTCGATAATCGGTTCCCAGTCCTTGTTGCGGGCGAAATTGTCGTCGGTGATGAAGAAGGCGCGCAGGCCTTGCGCGTAATTCACCCGCACGATCTTTTCCACGTCCTCCGGCGAGCGCCGGCGCGATACGCGGCCTTGCACGTTGATGATGGTGCAGAACGAGCACTGGTAGGGGCAGCCGCGGCCGGCGTCGAAACTGGTGGTGCCGCCGGCGGTGCGTTGCGCGCGCTCGACCGCCATCAGCGGGATCGGCGTGCCCTCGATGCCCGGCAGGTTGTCCATGTAATTGTACAGCGGCTTGAGGGTCGCCGCGGCCGCGTCGCGCAAGACCTCGTCGAGCCGGCCCTCCGCCTCGCCCGCGAACAGCGACACCCCCATCGCCTTGGCGCGCTCGAGATCGGCGTCGACGCCGTCGAGCATGGCTAGCACGCCGGACACGTGGAAGCCGCCGATGCCGACCTGGATGCCGCGCGCGCGCAGAGGTTTGGCCAGATCAAGCGCGCGCGGAAACTGGTTCGACTGCACGCCGGTCAGCATGACCATGCCGGCGCCGGCCGCTTCGATCATCGCCGCCAGGCGCTCGGGACGAATGCGGGTATTGGTTTCGTCGAAAGCGTGGATCTCGATGTCGACGTCGTCGCCCAGGATTCTCCGCTCGGCGCAATCCTTGGCCAGGCCAAAGAGCGAAGCGAGCGAGTTCGACGGAATCGGCGAGCGCACCCACTGGATGACATAGCCGTCTTCGTCGTAATGCGACGGCTTCACCAACACGAGGCAGAAGCGCCTGCGTGCGCCGGGGGGTCGCGACGTTATCGTTCCCATGACGATTCCGCTGCCTAACCGACAATATCCACAGTTATTTATTCTATCTGCGATCTTGGCCGCGTGGAAACGAATTTGCCGTTAACGGCGCGGCTCGTCCGAAGGCTTGGCATAGACCGTTTTCGGGTCGAAGGCCTTGTCCGCATTACGGAATTCCAGCCGCACCGCCCCGGGCTTGCCGGCTTCTTTGCCGAGCGGCACCGCGCGATAGAAGCAGGAACGCCGACCGGTGTGGCAGGCGCCCGGGCCTTGCTGCTCGACCTTGAGCCAGAGCGCATCCTGGTCGCAATCCACGCGCAATTCGACCACGCGCTGGACATGGCCGGAGCTCTCGCCCTTTCGCCACAGCGCCTGGCGCGAGCGGCTGAAGTACCAAGCCTCGCCGCTGGCGATGGTCTTGGCGAGCGCCTCGGCGTTCATGTGGGCGACCATTAGCACGTCGCCCGACGTGGCATCGGTGGCGACCGCGGTGATCAGCCCGTCGGCGTCGAATTTGGGCACGAAGGCGAGGCCTTCTTCGATGTCGCGCGTGGATGAGGACAAGGCTAACTCCCAAATGTCTCCGTCACCCTGAGGTGCGCGCCGCAGGCACGCCTCGAAGGGTGAACGGCCGCCATCCTTCGAGGCGATCGCTTCGCGACGGCACCTCAGGATGACGGAGAAACGCTATGGAAACAATCGCGGCGAACTACCGTTGCGCCCCGCGCAGCATGGTCATGAAGCGGACCTGCTCGCTGGCGTCGTCGCGGAAGGTGCCGGTGAAGTGCGTGGTCAGCGTCACCGCGCCGGGCTTCTGCACCCCGCGCAGCGACATGCACATGTGCTCGGCCTCGATCATCACCGCGACGCCGCGCGGCTTCAGGATCTCGTCGATCGCGGTCGCCACTTGCGAGGTGAGATGCTCCTGCGTCTGCAGACGCAGCGCATAGACGTCGATCAGGCGCGCGAGCTTGGACAGGCCGACCACCCGCTCCACCGGCATATAGGCGATATGCGCCTTGCCGTAGAACGGCATCATGTGGTGTTCGCAGTGCGAGTTGAAGCTGATGTCCTTGACCAGCACGAAATCGTCGTAGCCGCCGGTTTCGCTGAAGGTGCGGTCGAGCACCTCCACCGGGCATTCGCGATAACCCTGGTAGAGTTCCTCATAGGCGCCGATCACACGCTTGGGCGTGTCCAGCAGGCCTTCGCGGTCGGGATCGTCGCCGGCAAACGCGATCAGCGTGCGCACGGCGGCTTCCGCCTGCTCGCGCGAGGGGCGCGGCTCGACCGGCGTGGGCGCCGCCCGCACATGATCGGACAGGCCCTGCTTCGGCCACGGCGTTACGATTGTATTCTTGGCGTCCATGACGGCCTTCTCCGTTCGACCGGAACGCGCCTTAAAGGGGCGGCGCCGGGAGTGTCACCGGGGTGGCCGCGTCAGTAACCCGATTGCGACCATTGGTCCAATGCGGGGCGACTGGACGCCGCATGCCCATTCGGCATGGCTCGAAAAGCCACGCCTAGCGCCGAGAACCCCTTCTCGCGCCTGAGGCATGACCCCTATATATTCGTTTGCGCGGCCGAGGCAATGTGCCAATCCACCGGAATCGGTAAAACGTCAATGCTCAACGAGGTTTATAACGAGCGAATCCTGGACCTGGCGGGCAATATTCCCCGCCTGGGGCGCCTGCCGACGCCCCATGCCAGCGCCACCGCCCATTCCAAGCTGTGCGGTTCCACGGTCACGGTCGACGTCAAGATGGACGGCCCGGTGGTGTCCGATTTCGCCCATGACGTGAAAGCCTGCGCGCTGGGCCAGGCCTCGTCCTCGATCATGGCGCGCCACGTGATCGGTTCCAATCCCGGCGAACTGCGCGCGTTGCGCGAGACCGTGCGCAAGATGCTGAAGGAAAACGGCCCGCCGCCGACCGGCAAATGGGCCGACATCGCGGTGCTCGAACCGGTGCGCGACTACAAGGCGCGCCACGCCTCGACCATGCTCACCTTCGATGCCGTGGTGCAGGCGGTCGACCAGATCGAGGCCAAGCGCACCAAGCAGGCGAGCGCATGATCCCGAAAAGTGGGAACCGGTTTCCCGCCTTCGCGAAGCCCGCTTCGGCGGGCAAAGGAAGGTCGGGACAGATCACGCGCCAGGAAAAATTATAGCTACTGCGCCGCCGCCAGCCCGCCGGTCTTGCGCACCGGCAATTCGGCCCGATCGCCGGGAGCCTTGCCGCAGCTCGCCGCCAGCCGCGGCAGATTCTGCTGCGCGCCAGTATTGCCGAGGCGGATCGTTGTGACCTGCGAATCGCTCCGGGTCTCAATCGTCACCGAGTGGTTGCCGGCGGCGGCGAAGCCGTCGATCAGCGCGGCCGGCACCGTTCCGGCGGCGTAAGTGACGAGTTCGTCCGGGTCGCTGCGGCGCTCGGACGAGGCCAGATTGAGCGATGCCTGCTTGGCGCCCAGCCGCAACATGACCGCCGACAGCTTGCCCGGCAGCGCGGTACGGTCGCCGCCATGGCGGCGCTCGACATAACTGACGTCGAAGCTCTCGCCGCCGGCGCCGCAGGACACCATGAGGTCGAAGCTGCCGATGGTCTCGCCTTCGACGGTGAGCGGATGGCGGCGCGCCAGCGTCGCGACCCCGGCGCGATCCACCATGGCCCAGCGCCGCTCGCTGATCGCGGTCGCGCGCGCGCCGTCGGTGACGCGCGGCGCCGGTTGCGAGACCGCCGGTGGCGAGGCGGCAACGGTGGCGGCCGCCGGCGCGCCGATCTCCTCGGTCGCCAGCCGCGTGCGGCGCAGTTCGTCGCGCGTCAAAGCATGCATCGGCTCCCACGGCGGAATCCGCAGCGTCAGATCGAGCAGGTCGGTGGTCGCGCCCATGTCGGCGGTGTATTGCGCGAGCTTGCCGATGTCGCGCTGCACCAGCACGAGGTCCTCGGCCGAATAGTTCGCCGCGGTCGGATCGTCGCGGCGGTCGCCCAGCCAAATCTGGTGCACCATCACGCGCGCTTCCTGCGGCACAGAGCGACGCACGCCGCCGAGCAGCACGAAGGCGCACATCGATTCGCAATCGGCGCGTGGCGACAGCACGGCACGTTCCGTCTCATGCTCCGCCGGCGATGCAAGATCGACGGCGCGGCCGACCATGGTGGTGAGCGCGCGGCGGCGGATTTCGCGCCCGAGCGCGATGGCGCCGTGCACCGAGCCGCCATCGGAATCGAGAACGACAATGGCGTTGCTGAGATCGCGGCCATGGGCGAACAGCATGAAGTCACGCGCGCTGTCGGCGGTGATGGCGCCGGATGCCGAGATCAGTGTCTTGCAGGTGGCACCGCAGACCTCGGCCGGTCCTTGCAGGCGCAACGCGAAGCGCATCGGCAGCGTGCGTTCGGACGCGGCTGCCGGCGCAGGCAATTGAAAAACTATCGCCGCCGATGCGAGCGCAATAGCAACGACAAGGGAACGACCCATTCTTCCCCCTTCAAAACCGCCGAACTCTTTCTTGGCGTGGTGATCCACACTTCTAATTAAGCTTCGGCAGCCAATAACCCCCGGAATTTTGCGTATGTCATCATACCATGTCATTTTTAATGATCGGTTAGATTCGGGTCTAGTGTAAAAAAGTCGCTGTCGACTATCGTTTTTGTTCAAAACATGAGCAGGTTCCATACGATGGAACTCGTGATGGAACTTTCGCACTTCCGGTTTTGCCCGTGAACCAACAGCGCGTGACACCGTGCGGCTTCGCGCGCCTGCCGCGGCTGATCGGGCGCGCTTTGGTGACGACTTACCGTTACACGCTGTCGCCGCTGATCGGCCCGCGCTGCCGCCATCTGCCGGGCTGCGCGGAATATGCCGACGAGGCGATCGCGCGCTTCGGGCTATGGGCCGGCGGCTGGATGGCGCTGGCGCGCATCCTGCGCTGCCACCCGTTCGGAACCGCGGGGCTCGATTTCGTGCCGGCGCATCTGCCGCCACGCGCGCGCTGGTTTCTGCCATGGCGCTACGGGCGCTGGCGCGGAACGAACGAGACGCCGCCGCAATGAGCAAGCGCTCCAACAAAATACTCGCGGCGGTGATCGCGCTCAGCGCGCTGGCCTCGATCCTGTTCGGCTTGCGTAGCTACGGTTCGTACCTGCTGCTGCGCTCCGCTTACGACGTGGGCCGGCCGCAGGTGAGCAGCCTGCGTGCCTGGATGACGCTCGACCATGTGGCAGCGAGCTATCGCGTGCCGCTGACCGAGCTGCTGCCGCGGCTCGGCCTGCCGGGCGACACGCACCGCGATGAAACTCTCAAGACCATCGCCGACCGACGCGGTGTCTCGCGTTTCGAATTCACGCGCGATGTGCAGCGCGCGCTCGGCCAATCGGCGCCGCCACCGACGGCCGCCGACAGTCAAAGCTCCGGCGGACTGACCGATCGCATCCTGTCGGCTCTGCTGGTCTATGGCTATCCGGCGCTGGCGCTCACGCTGCTGCTGGGCGCGATCGGTCTGCCGCTGCCGATCGGGGTCGCCACCGTGCTGGCCGGCTCGCTCGCGGCGCTCGGCACTCTGCGCTGGGAGTGGGCGGCGGCGGTCGCGGTCATCGCCTCGTTTGCCGGCGACATCGTCGCCTACGGCATCGGCCGCGCCGTGAGCGAGAACTTCCTCGCCCGTCACGGCCGCTGGATCGGCTACACAACTGAGCGCAAGACGCACGTGCAGGCGCTGCTGCGGCGCTGGGGCGGGATGACCGTCATCATCTCGCGCACGCTGACCTCCTCGCTCAGTTCGATCATCAGCCTGTTCGCCGGCGTCGGCCGCTATGGCTTCGCGCGTTTCCTGGGCTTCGCAGCTGTCGGCCGGCTGATCTGGACCTCGGCCTATCTGGGCCTGGGCTACGGCGTCGGCAGCAATATCGAGGCCGCCAGCCAGTTCCTCGGCAACCTGAGCGGGTTCATCATCGCGCTCGGCGTGCTGGTGGTAGCGGGCGCCTATCGGGCCGGCATGATGCGCCCGGAGGCGCGCTAAAAGCTGTTGCGCCGCTCCAATCGGCTGCTATATCCCTCCCCAAATTGAATCACGCTTACCTGCATTCGTAGGCAGCGAGTGAGCAACAGGAGACGCTTATGGTCGCGCTGACCTTTCCCGACGGCGCGCGTCGGGACTACCCCCAAGGCACCACCGGACTAGACATCGCCAAGGGCATTTCGCCCTCGCTGGCCAAACGCACCGTGGCGATGGCGCTGGACGGCACGCTCGCCGATCTCGCCGATCCGATCGAGCGCGATGCCAAGATCGAGTTCGTCTCGCGCGACGACCCGCGCGCGCTCGAGCTGATCCGCCACGACGCCGCGCACATCATGGCCGAGGCCGTGCAGAACCTGTGGCCGGGCACGCAGGTCACCATCGGCCCGGTGATCGAGAACGGATTCTATTACGATTTCGCGCGCAATCAGCCGTTCACGCTGGAGGACCTGCCGGCTATTGAGAAGAAGATGAAGGAGATCATCGCGCGCGATAAACCTTTCACCAAGGAGGAATGGTCGCGCGACCAAGCCAAGAAAGTGTTCGCCGACAAGGGCGAGAATTTCAAGGTCGAACTGGTCGACGCCATTCCGCAAGACCAGTCGATCAAAATCTACAAGCAGGGCGACTGGTTCGACCTCTGCCGCGGCCCGCATATGACCTCGACCGGCAAGGTCGGCAACGCCTTCAAGCTGATGAAGGTGGCCGGCGCCTATTGGCGCGGCGACAGCAACAATCCGATGCTGACCCGCATCTACGGCACGGCGTTTGCCAAGCAGGAAGAGCTCGACGCTTACCTCAAGCAGATCGAGGAAGCCGAGAAGCGCGACCATCGACGGCTCGGCCGCGAGATGGACCTGTTCCACTTCCAGGAGGAAGCGCCCGGCTCGGTGTTCTGGCATGCCAAAGGCTGGACGCTGTTCCAGGCGCTGGAGAACTACATCCGCCGCCGCCAGCAGGATTCCGGCTACGTCGAGGTGAACTCGCCGCAGATGATGGACCGCGAGCTGTGGGTCACCACCGGCCACATCCCGACCTACTCGGACATGATGTTCCTCACCGCCAAACGCGAGGAGGACGAGCGCGTCTACGCCATCAAGCCGATGAACTGTCCCGGCCATGTGCAGATTTTCAAGAACGGCCTGAAATCGTATCGCGACCTGCCGCTCAAGATCGCCGAATTCGGCAAGGTTCATCGATTTGAGCCGTCGGGCGCGCTGCACGGGCTGATGCGCGTGCGCGCCTTCACGCAGGACGACGCGCACATCTTCATCATGGAAAGCCAGATCGCCGAGGAGACGCTCAAGGTCAACAACCAGATCCTGTCGATCTACGAAGACTTCGGCTTTTCCGACGTGCGCATCAAGTTCTCCGACCGGCCCGACAAGCGCATCGGCGACGACGCGGTCTGGGACAAGGCGGAAGCAGCCCTGATGGCGGCGCTCAAGGCGTCGGGCCGGCCGTGGTCGCTCAACAAGGGCGAAGGCGCCTTCTACGGGCCGAAGCTCGAATACGTGCTGCGCGACGCCATCGGGCGCGAATGGCAATGCGGCACCGTGCAGGTCGATCTCAATCTGCCGGGCCGGCTCGGCGCGTTCTACATCGACGAGCATTCCAACAAGGTGACGCCGGTGATGCTGCACCGCGCCATGTTCGGTTCGATGGAACGCTTCACCGGCATTCTGATCGAGCACTATGCCGGCCATCTGCCGCTGTGGCTGTCGCCGCTGCAGGCGGTGGTCGCCACCATCACGCTCGATGCCGACGACTATGCGCGCGAGGTGATCGCGGCGGCGCGCGCGCTCAGCCTGCGCGTCGAAGGCGACTTGCGCAACGAGAAGATCAATTACAAGGTGCGCGAGCACTCGCTCGCCAAGGTCCCTGCCCTGCTCGTCGTCGGCAAGAAGGAAGCCGCCGAGCGCCTGGTCTCGATCCGCCGTCTCGGCAGCGAAGGCCAGCAGGTGATGCCGCTCGATGCGGCGCTCAAAGCGCTGGCCGATGAGGCGGTGCCGCCGGATGTGCGGCGGGCGAAGTAATCCGTCGCGCCTTCTCGCTTCACCTCTCCCATAGGGAGAGGTCGCCCGCCGAAGCTTCAGCGAAGGCGGGCGGGGAGAGGGGGCGCGCCAACTCCGCGGCTATCGCAGTGCGCTACGGCCTCGTCTTCCCGGCCATAGTCACGCCGGCCTTGCCGCTCGCTGCCAGGCTGTCGAGCGAATCGTACAAGAGCTGCAGCATGTAGCGGCCGTTGTGGTAGGCGCCGCCCGGGTCGCGCAGCGAGAAGGTGTAGTTGAACACCGCCTGCAGCAGGCGCGGCGTATAGGCGGTGTATTTGTTGGCCATCTTAATCTCTTCCGGATCGATGCGGCCGTTGCCGTTCGAGTCGGCATACCAATAGGGATACGCCGCCTTGGCGAAGGCGATCGGCGTGCCACCAACATTCTTGGAGTAGGTCTGGATCGCCGCATAGAGCTGCGCCTGCAGGCCGGCGATCTCGCGCGCGAGACCCTCCTCCTTGCCATTACCGTCGAAATCGCCACGCGTCGACATGCGGATCTTGGCGAGATCGGCGACCGCCTTGATGCCCTCGTGACATCCGCCGCAGCGATCGATCTTGAGCTCGCCACCGTGCGGCTGGTGACAGCCGGTGCAGGTGCTCACATTCGGCATATGCGCGAAGCGGCCGGCGTATTTCTTGCCGTCATATTCGTAGGCGACCTTCGCCTCGCTGCCATACATGGTGGCGCCGGCCGGGAAGTAATGCACGTGCAGGAAGTTGATCTTGGGATCTGGCGTGTCGAGCGGCAGGCCAGCAATCGCCTTGTTCACGCTCACCGTCGACTCGCGGCCCTGATGGCAGGTCATGCACAGATTGGCGTCATTGTTGCCGGTGTCGACGCTCACGCCGCTGGCGAAATTGACCTTGGCGACGGTGTGCCGCGCATAGGTCAACAGGTCGGCATGGCAGTTGGTGCAGGCAAAGCCGTTCTTGACGTGCGGCGCCGGCGCAGTCTTGCCGTCCTTGATGTATTCGGGGAGGCTGTTGGCGCCGTGGCAGCGCGCACAGACGGCGGGGACTTCCTTCACGTTGTCCCAGTCGTGGAACGCGTGCGCGCCACGGTCGAAGTGGCCTTTCCAGAACTCGAGCTTGACGCCTTCTTCGGTCTTCTCGTCGGCGCGGCTCATGCCGCCGGCGAAGAGCGTCGCCGCAAAGGCGACCGCGAGGATGGTGAATGTCCGCTTAAAGGTTGCGCGCATGGAGTGCTCCGTCTCGCCTGGCTACGAATCAAATCGAGCCCCCTCGACCGGCTGTCGCCAGTCGGTTGCTGCAAGCGGCGCATCCTCACCCGGAATTTTTCCGTAAGCCTTTTGATTGGCAATCGTGCGCCGGTGGCGAGACGATATATTGATCTCGCTCAAGAATCTGACGGTATTATTCGGCGCTCGGCAGCAGCAAGGTCGAACCCGCCGCCACGCCGAAGTTGTCGAGGTGCGCGGTTGTGGTGCGCTGCTCGTCGGCATAATGCGAATGGAAATAATCGCCCCTATGGTGGTATTGCGCCGCCGGCGCGGCGGCGACCGGCTGATGCGTTTGCGCCTGGGCCGGCGCCGAGCTGCCGAGCGCAACGATCAGCGCAGCTGCGAGGGCTAGACCGCGAAATATCTGGACGCGTGCTGCATCATGGCAGCGCCTCCATAGCGGCGAACGCGCGGCGCCGCTATGATCCAGATCACAAGGCTGCGCGCTACCTGCCCTGCTTGGCGATATAGGCCGCGAGGTCGGCGGCCTCGCTGCGCGACAGGTTCATGTCCGGCATCTTCGGATGCGGCAGCAGCAAATAGAGCGCAAGCTTGCCGGCATCCAGACCCGGCAACTTCGCCATGGCGGAAAATGGATCGGCTTGCGTATTGCCCTGGCGCTGGTCGGCGGCGACGACGTGGCAGGACACGCACCAGCGTCGCGCCAACTTTTCGCCATTGCCCGCGTCGGCCGCGGAGGCGACATTGGCAAGCGTCACGACAGCCAACGATGACAGCAGTGCAGCGGAAATTCGATGCATGGCAGAGTTTCGTTCACTTTCGATTTATCCTATACGCCGAAGCGCCGCGTAGCGCCGTGACCTATGTCAATGGTAGCATTTTTGCATGCGCATGATCTTATCCGACCTTCCTTCGCCCGTCGAAGCGGGCTTTGCGAAGGCGGGAAACCGGTTCCCACTTTTCGGGATCATGCGCTATCGGCTGCCGGCGACGCGCACCGGCGGCACCACGACGGCCTCGCCCGGCGGATGCTCGAGCGCCGCCAGGAAGCGCTCGGCCCAATGGCTGAGATCGTTCGCCGCCAGCATCTTGAAATTAGCGGCGTGGCGCGCCCGCCGCTCCTCCAGCGGCATCGCCAGCGCACGGTTGATGGCGATGGCGACACCTTCCGAGTCGTAAGGGTTGACCAACAGCGCCGAAGTACATTCGTGCGCCGCGCCCGCAAAGCGCGACAGGATCAGCACGCCGGGATCGTTGGCGTTTTGTGAGGCGACGAATTCCTTGGCCACCAAGTTCATGCCATCGCGCAACGGCGTCACCAGCGCTGCGCGCGCCCCGCGGTAGAGCCCGGCCAAAGCGGTGCGACTGTGCGCCTTGTTGATGTAGCGCACCGGCGTCCAGGACGCCTCGCCGAAGGTGCCATTGATGCGCCCGACCGTCTCCCCCACCAGCCGCCCAATGTCGGAATATTCCGGGATTTCGGCGCGGCTGTGCGGCGTGATCTGCAGATAAGTGACCTTGCCGCGCCAGTCGGGGAAGTTGGTCAGGAACCGCTCATACGCATTCATGCGCTCCGGCAAGCCTTTGGAGTAGTCGAGTCGATCGACGCCGATGATCATGGCGCGGCCGGACAGGCTGTCGAGCACTTCGCGCACGAACTCGCTCTCAATGGCGCGCCGCGCCAGCCGCGCTAGTCCTTCCGTTTCGACCCCGACCGGGAAGGTGCCGATTTGCACGACACGGCTGCCGAAATGAAAGCTGTTTCCCTGCGCCCACGACAGCCCACATTCATTGGCGAGATAGCGGGAGAAATTGGTGGCATCGACCTCGGTCTGGAAGCCGATCAGATCGTAGTGGCAGAGCGCCGGAATGAGCTGCTCGTGATTGGGCAGCGCGGTGAGGATTTCCGGCGGCGGGCACGGGATATGGATGAAGAAGCCGATTCTGTTCTTGTGGCCGCGCTCGCGCAGCGCCTTGGCCAGCGGGATCAAATGATAGTCGTGCACCCAGATCACGTCGTCGGGCGTGAGCATCCCTTCCAGATTGCTGGCAAAGAATTCGTTGACGCGGAAATAGCCACCGAGGTCGCGGCGGGTGAATTCGGCGAGATCGAGCCGGTAATGCAAGATCGGCCACAGCACCCGATTGGCGAAGCCGTTGTAGAATTCCTCGTAGTCGTCCTTGCGCAGTCCGATGGTGACGTAGGAGACGTTGTCGCGCTCGATCGTCTTGGCCGGCCCCGGGTCATCGTCCGCAACGCGCCCGCTCCAGCCGAACCAGACGCCGCCACGACGCCGCAGCGCCGGGCGGATCGAGACTTCCAGCCCGCCGGCGCGCGCCCCGCTGTCGGGAACGCCAACGCGATTGGAGACTACGACGAGTCGCGCCAATAGCGATCTCCCCAGCTGCGCGACAACTTGATCGCGGTCAAAATCAGGCCGGACATCGAATAGGTCTGCGGAAAATTTCCCCACAGCTTGCCGGTCACCGGGTGCACGTCTTCCGACAGCAGCCCGTAGCGGTTTCGCAATCCCAGCGCGTTGACGAACATCTCGCGGGCCTCGTCACGCCGTCCGGTCTCCCACATTGCATCGATCAGCCAGAAGCGGCAAATCAAAAACGCCGTCTCCGGCAAGCCGAAATCGTCGGCGGCGACATAGCGCATAACGTTGAAATCGCGCCGAAGTTCACGCCCGATCACCTCCACGGTGGATACGAAGCGCGGATCGTTGGGCACGAGCAGCCCGAGTTCGGCCAAAAGCAGCACGCTGGCGTCGAGATCGTCGCTGCCAAAAGCGCCCACGAAGGCATTCCGCTTGGGATTCCAGGCGCCTTGCAGCACCTGCTCGCCGATCCGCTTAGAGATCGCGCCCCAATGTTGCGCGCGCTCGGCCAGGCCGAGATGGCCCGCGATCGCCTCCAGCCGCTGGCAGCCGGCCCAGCACATCGCCGCCGAATAGGTGTGCACGCGCTTGCGGCCGCGGTATTCCCAGATGCCGGCGTCCGGCTCCAACGCGAGCTTGGCCGCCTGCTCGCCGAGCGGCTCGATCACATTGAACAGCGACACGTCGCCCGGGTTCGGCAGCCGGCGGTCGAAGAACATCGGCGTCGCCGCCATGATGATGCTGCCATAAACGTCGTGCTGGTCCTGAGTGGCCGCGGCATTGCCGATGCGCACCGGCCCGTTGCCGCCATAACCGGCGAGCGCCGGCGCGGTGCGCTCGTCGAGCGCGTCGGTATGCACGATGCCGTAGAGCGGGCGCAGGCCGTCGGTTCGGCCGGTGGCGATGCTCAGGATATAGGAGATGAAATCTTCCATCGTGCGGGTGGCGCCGATGCGGTTGAGCGCGCGCACCACGAAGAAGGCGTCGCGCATCCAGCAGTAGCGATAATCCCAGTTGCGCCCGGATCCGGCATGCTCCGGTATCGAGGTGGTGAGCGCCGCCACCACCGCGCCGGTCTCCTCGAAATTGCACAGCTTGAGCGTGATGCCGGCGCGGATGATCTCATCCTGCCACTCGACCGAGAAGGCGAGCCGCCGCACCCATTCCAGCCAGTAGTCGCGGGTGCGCTCGAGAAAATCGCGGCAGGTGGTTGCGAGCGAACCTTCGAACGGCTCGTCGGTGCCAAACACCATGTGCACCGGGCGCGTGAGCACAAACGCCGCCTCGTTCTCCACATAGGAGAGCGGCGCATCGGTGGTGAGCCGCACCGGCACCTCGTCGCGCCAGTAGCGGATGTGATTGCTGCCGGAGGCGCGCTCGCCGACCGGCACGCCGTAGCGGTGAGTGGCGCGGAAGCGGATGGTGATGCGCGGCATGCCGGCGATCGGCTCGATGATGCGCACCAGCTGCGGTGGGCGAAAGGTGCGGCCGTAGTTCTGGAAGCGCGGCGCGAAATCGGTGATGCGCACGGCGCCGCCGTCACTGTCGGTGAGTTCGGTCACCACGAGGGCGGTGTTGCGCACATAATTCGAGCGGATGTCGACTTGGCGGTCGAGCACCACATCGGTGAAGCCTTTGTCCTCATCGCCCGACAGCAGCCGGCAAAACACCGGATCGCCGTCATAGCGCGGCAGGCACCACCACACGATGCGCGAGGACGGCTCGACCAACGCCGCGGTGCGCCCGTTGCCGATCACCGCCAGATCGAGGCCGTAGTCGGTCATGCGTGTTCCATCCGTCCGTTGGCCGCCAGTTTTTGCAGCGCCTGGCGCACATGCGCCGGAGATTCGAAGATTCCGGCGAGCCCCGGAAATTGCCGCGTCACCGAAAAGCCGATGCCGCCAAGATCCGGCAGCACCTGAAACACCGATTCATCGGTGACGTCGTCGCCGATGAACACCGGCATGCGCCCGGCGAACGGCGCAAGCCGCATCAGTCGGCGCACGCTTTCGCCTTTGTTCACCGCCGGACGCTTGACTTCGAACATGGCCTTGCCCGGCAGCACTTCGGTCGCTTCGCCGGGAAACGCCGCGCAGCAGGCCGCGATGTGGTGGAGCAGCCAGCCCTCGTGCTGCGGCGCGTTGCGGAAATGTAGCGCCAGCGAATAGCCCTTGTCTTCAACCACGATGGCGGGATCGTGGATTGCGGCCCGCGCCAATTGCCGGCGCAAGTCGGGTGGCAAAGCCTTCGCCGAGGTGATCACTTCGTTGCCGCGCACGCGCAATTCCGCGCCATGCCCGCCGACCGTCGGCAGCTTGAGCGGCATAAACAGCTTATCGAGATCTGCAATCGGCCGGCCGCTGACCAGCGCGAGCGCGCCGCCGGTCAATTCGAGAAGACGTTGCAGCGAGACCCCCAACTCTGCGGAGATCTGCACCTCGAACGGCGACGGCCCGATGTCGATCATGGTGCCGTCCACATCGAGCAGAATTGCAATCGTCGTAGGATTGAGGCCTGCAAAAATGCCCATAGCCGCATCGTTCGCAATGGGCTGCGTCACCATATTCATCCTAACGATTGCACCAGGAAAAAGTTCCAGCCGTCAACGTGCAGTCACCTCGACATCGCCGTCGACGCCGGCGACCACTTTGAACTCGCGCTCGAACACCTTGCCCTCGTTGCGCGCGATGGCGCGATACTCGCCCTCGGCCAGGATCACGCGCGGAAAGGCGCCGATCGATTCCTTGATCACGTCGCCGCCCGGCGTGAGCACCGACCAGGCGGTATTGGCGAGCGCCTCGCCGCCCTTCTCGCCCACCAGCTTGAGCGTGATGGCGGCGGCGCGATGATTGACGGTGATATCGGTGAGCCGGCCGGCCGCCACGCGGATGTCGGAGCGCACCACCGAATTGGCGTCGCCGTAGTTCGACACGATGTAATAGGTGCCCTCCGGCACCATCACCACGTCGCCGGTCATCACGTGCTCGGCGATCGGGCGGCGGTCGCCGGCCTCGAACTGGCTGCCCTTGTAGACGTCGAACGAAATCTGCCCGGCCGGGACGCGCACGTCGCCGACGCGGCCTTCGATGCGCAGACCGCCGGCCGGCAGATCGAAGTCCGCGTGCACGGTGGGCCCGCGCAAGGTTACCGGCTTGACCGCGGTGGCGAGCCCGAAGCCGACATGCACGATATAGGCGCCGGCCGGCAGCACCAGCGTGGGCGCCGGCGACTTGTCTTCCTTGAGCAGCTTGAAGCCACCGCCCGGCTCGGCTTTGGCCGCATAGACACGCCAGGTGAGGCCGCCCGCGATGGCCGGCGCATCCTTGCCGAAGCGCGCGCTGAGCGCGAGCGCGACCTGTCCGGCCGGCACCATCGGCATCGACGCTACTGGCGTGGCGGAATTCGGCGTGGTCGGCGGCCACTGCGTCGGCGGCGCCAGCACGCCGCCGGAGCCGTACGGATCGCCGCGGCTGCCCTGCCCCAGCGAAGTCGGCCCGGTCATGGGCGTAGCCGAAAACAGCGAATTCTGCGCCGATGCCGCGTTGGGAATGATGAGAACGAGCATGAGCACGAATGCCGGCCATAGCCGGGCGCGGGCTGCGGCGATTGCTGTGACGGCGCTCATGCACCGTTTTTCGGCCCAAATCGCGGCGATTTCAAGCCGGAACCTGAGTTTGCCACCCTGGAACCGCTATTCGGCGCTCATTGCCTCGCCCCAGGCGCCCAAAGTATGCGCTTTGGCGACAGCCAGATTCGCCGGCTCACCTCGCGCGCCAGCGGTAGCATCGTAGTCGTTGGCAGCGATCGCCTGTAGGCCGGCCTTGGCGTCGGGATCATGGCACGCGTCGGCGAACCGTTGCTCGTCGCGCCATGCCCACTTGCCGTGTTGCAGCCGCGCATAGACCCGGCCCGTCGCATAGTCGGCGAAATTGATGATCGGGATCAGGCGCGCGCAGCGCTTGAGAAATTCGACGTTGCACTCCGGCGCCAGGTTGTCATCGACATAAACCTCCTCAGGCTTCTGAGCGCGAATATTGATCTTCCTGAACCGGTCGATATCGAGCATGCTTTTGATGTCCAGGATGCTCATCTCTCCGTTGCAGCCGAATGCCACCGTCCGCGGCGGGCAACCTTCCGCGACGCTGTTGTCGAGGAATTCGTAGTGCACGCGCTTTCCGACACTGAGCGCCCAGGTGAAAAACAATTCGGGCATGCCGGTATAGGCTTCGACATTATGCGCCAGCAGATCGTCAACCGCCTTGTAGCGGCCGACTTTCAGCCCTCGCGTCCAGGCGCGCTCGACGGTCATTTCCGGCGGCGTGATCATGAAAAACATGTAGACCAGATCGCCGAACCGCGTCAGCAGCCGAATCGATTCCTTGCCTTCCGCCACGGGCACAAAACTATCGAAACGGAAGCGGTCGATCAGAAGGTGCGACATCTCTCCTCTGGCGGCTCTCGTCGCCATGCGGCGATCGAGCTTTTCGTCGATGATTTCGAGCTCGTGCCCCGTCATGGTGCCGGCATATTTGTAGGCATTACCGAGCGAGCCGTAGTCCAAAAGAAACTTGCGCCAAATGTCGGGGCTGATCAGCGCGAACTCTTCCCATGGCAGGTTGAGTTTCTTCACCAGGCTGCGCTGCAGCGGCCGCATCGTGCTTTTGCCGGATGCCGAGGCACCCTTGACGTTCATGACGACCGGCCTGCGCTGCGCGGGCAATGGCCGGTATCCTTCGCGCGCTACCGCTTCTTGAAAATAAGGCTCGATGGCGTCGCCAATGACTTCACTGCCATAGTCGTTACAGACCAATGTGACGGCAAGCTCCGTGAGCAACTCTTTGTCGCCGAACAGCCGGCCTCGCCGACTGATGACTGCCGTCGCTATCCTGCTCAAGGCGTGAAAGCAGGACTCGTCCAACCGGCTGTCCGCCGTTTCCGATTTTTCCCGCCATTGCGCGACAATCCGCCGTTCGCGCTCTTCGGTAGTCTCTACTGACAAGCGCGGTCGTTTTTTTGATTTGCCAAAATTGAACGATCGGCGCCCCCGGCTGGCCTCATCGGCCTCGACTGCCGGTATCGGGCCTGGCGACAACGCTTTTGCAAGCTCCTGCACGATCATTGCAGAGGCCGCCCGCCTCACCTGCTCGAAAACTTGCGCCAATTCCTCGCAATGGGGCGCGATATATTTGTTGAGAATGGTCGAGGCGATGGCGCGAAAGTTATTTCCCAAGTCCTCGTAGTTGATCCCGTCCGGAACCGCGAGACCGGCGGTCACGCGAATGAGCAATTCGTGCACGATCAAGCGGTCGGCGCGAAACGCGACCAGTTCATGCACAGGCAACCCACAGAAGTCGCTCAGTTCAAGCGCTTTCGCCACGCTGGTCGAAACGTTCTCGCGCCTGAACATCGTCGAGAGCGGCCAATACTCGCGCGGCAACTCCGATTCCAAGCCCGGATTCCAGGCGTCATGCTCGGCGGGCGGGGCTTTGATCGTCATAGCAAGACTGTCTGGCTTGGTGATCGCCGCAGGCAATTGTGAACCTCCCGCTGCCTGCCCGTTGCATGGCACGAAAATACGCAGGCTGTCACGACGCTTGAAGCACGATTCAGGGCGCGGGCTAAATAATCGGGCCGCATGCCGACCTGGATGCAGAATGTCCGTTATTGCGGGGTAGAACGGACTTGGCGCGGACATGGCGACATGTCCGTTTTTCGACCAGCTGCGACCTTCAAAGGTCGATAGGGCTACTAGGCCGCCTTGCTGACGTCGCTTTCCAGCGCCCCGTCTCGCAACGAATATATGGTGTCAAAGCGGTCGTAGATCTTTTGATCGTGGGTCACGACGATCACTGCCGCCTGGTGTTCGACGGCGACCTTACGCAACATGTCGATCACGATTCCCGCACGTTGGGAATCGAGCGCGGCGGTCGGTTCGTCCGCTAGGATAATGCGTGGATCATTGGCGAGCGCCCGTGCAATGGCGACGCGTTGCGCCTCGCCGCCGGAGAGCTGCGACGGCATGGCGTCCATGCGGCGCTCGACCTGAAGATACGTCAGGAGCTCCACCGCACGCGTTTTTGCTTTTGCCCTGCTCGCGCCGGCCAGGATATGCGCGATGGCAACATTCTCCCAGGCATTGAGGAACGGCAGAAGATTGTGGGACTGGAAGATGAAGCCGATTTTCTCGAGCCGGAGCCGACGCAGGTCCTGGCGCAGCCACCGTCCGTTATAGACCTTCTCACCATTGAGCGTCAGTTGCCCGGAATTAGGTTCGAGAATACACCCGATGACGTTGAGCAGCGTGCTCTTGCCCGATCCGCTCGGCCCGCGCAGTCCGATCACGGTGCCTGCATAAACGTCGAGCGTGACATCGCGCAATGCATCGACACGCGCCGAACCTTCGCCGAAATGTTTGCTGATGTTACTGACCTCGACGACGGGCACAGTTTGCATGGTCGTTATCCCGCTAGCGCCGTGGCTGGGTCTATCTTGAGTGCGACACGCACACCCAGCGCACTCGCGAGCAGGCAAACCAGCAGCACCACCCAGAACAACGTTGCAGCGTCAGGCGTTTCAAGAACCAAGCGTCGCGGGAAATAGCCGTAAATGGCATGGATAATGCCCAGACCGACGAAAAAGCTGATCAATCCCATCGCCAGCGCCTGCTGAATGATCAAACCGACAATGCGGCTGTCGGGTGCGCCAATCAACTTCAGCGTGGCAATCGCCTTCTTCTTATCGAGCGTCATCGTGTAGATGATGAGCCCGATGATAACCGTCGAGACAATAAGCAAGAGGCTGGTAAAAAGTCCGATCTGCCGCCGGGCGCGTTCGATGACAGAGCGCGATAGAACCGTTTCCTGCTCCTCGTGCGTGAGGGCCGACAGGTGCTTCCAGCGCGCTATGCCTTGCACAAATTGCTTCGGATCGACACCGGGCAAGAGGCGGACGAGAATGGCATTGACTGTGTCGCTCGACGCCGTCGCTCCGGGGGTGCGTGCGGCATCGCGCCGCGCCGCGGCAGGCTCGACGGAAAATTGCAGGCGCTGCGCGTCGCGCAGCGTCACGAATACCACCGGATCGCCGCCCGACCCCACCAGATTTTCGGTTAAACCGACGACCGTGAAGGTGTCGCGTCCAAGTTTGATCTGTTCGCCGAGCGCGAGCCCGGCTCCCCGGTCCGCGATGGCCTCGTAACGGCTGCGCAGAATCGGGCGGCCTTCGACAATCGAAGAAGCCTCACCGAGACGCGAGATTTCCGCACCGACGACCAGCAGGCGCTTCAACTGCCCCTGGTGATGCGCCTCGACGTTCTGGTAGGCGACGGCACCGGCGGCCGCCACGCCCCATTGCGCCGCGATAGCTTCGCGGGTGTCGCCGGGAAGTCGCGATGCCTCCGCGAACGGTCCGCGTGTGCCGCCCTCGACGACCCAGACTTGGGCCTGGGCGGCACGTACCAGTCCCAATGCTTCCACGATCAGCCCGCGATAGATGCCGACCATGGCGAGAACAATGCAGAGCAGCAGGCTCAGTCCGACGCAAGTCAGCAGAAAGCGTCCCAGGTTGTGGTAGATGTCTTTCAGCGCAAGATTCATGTCATGACCCGCCGGCATTCGCCGGCCGGGCGGCACGGCCCTCGCGCAGATTGCTCTGCTCGTCGGCGACGACCTCCACCTTGGCGGGGAGCTCCGACGCAATCTGGATGCGGCCGTCGAGCAGCCGCTCGCCGAATTGCACGCGCCGCTTGGCGAGGCGTCCGTTCTCCAGCACCCAGATAATCCCCGAATGCCCGTCAAATGCCGCGACGAATTTCAGCGGAATGAAGCGGCCGCTCGGAACGACTGTCTTGACGATTTCCACTTCGGCCTGCTCGCCCAAGAAACGAAGTTGGTGCAGAGGGCTGCAACTCCGGCAGCGCACATAGACCCGCCGTTCTTCCGTCACCCGGTCGTTTTCCTGGTCGATGCGGACGACTTCAGCCTCGACGACACGGGCAGCCTCGGATCGCAATTTTACAAATGCGGTCTGCCCCACCCGAAGTCCGCCCGCCAGCGCCTCATCGACATAGGCTCGCACCCAAATCGACTCTGCCGCGATCAGCGTGAAAACCGATTCACCGGGACTGGCAATGCCGCCGAGCTCCTTCTGGCGTGCAATGACCCGGCCATCGAAGGGAGCCCGCAGTTCGTGCTGATCGACGAGCACCGCATCGATCTTGCGCTGCGCGGCCGCGTCGTCCTGGAGAACGGCTGCGATGGCGGCATCAGCCTCGACGACCTGTAGATCGCTTTGCGCAATGACCTCCGAAGCCTGCGTATCGTCGGCGGCTTCTTGCGCCACCGAACCGCGCGTGAGCAGCGTTTGCCGCCGCGCATTGACCGATTTCTTCTGTTGATAGCTCGCGCGGGCGCGTTCGATCTGGGCCTGGACTCGGGTCACGTTTGCGGCAGCCTGCCGCAAGGCGATCTCGCTTTTCATGAGTTTGGCGCGCTGGGCGGCATCGTCCAGTTTCGCCAGCAACGCGCCGGCCTTCACCTGGTCGCCCTGATCGGCCTCGACCGCAATAATCTTGCCCGCGATCTGAAATCCAATCTTGGAGACAATTTGAGCTTCAACGGTGCCGATGCCGAACACCCGCACTTCGACGTCCCGCTGGACGGGTATTGTTTGAACCGCGATTTCGCTGGCTGAGCGCCAATAGAACGCCCCAGCCAGCAAGAGCCCGCCGGCCATAAGGATAATTCCGATGAGACGGCTGCGTGACATGGCAACGGCAATTCGGTTTAATTACAGCAGACCTGCATCTACCCTATCAAGATGGGGCGATGTCATCATCTTTTATCTTTTGCAAACGTAAATTGTCTCCACTGGCACATAACTGGTATTCCGCGACTGCCGACGAGAGTCGGCTTGTGCGGACAAGCGGTTATCGACGGCCCGATGCTCTGCGATCGTGTTTTGTGAGTTCACGCCCTGGTCCGGATATTTCGCACGCGGCTGGCGCAGGTCCCAGGCTCGCATTCGTCCAGGCTTGGCAAGGTGCTTGCGAGTCGCGACTCGAACTGCGCATCATCCAATCCGACCCTCCTTACGAGGCCGTAATGCCCGACGCTTTGCAGCTCTTGAAGACCCGTCGCTCGGTCAAGCCGATGGAATTGGCCGGTCCCGCCCCGAGCGCGGCCGAGATCGACACGCTGCTCGCCATCGCCTCGCGCGTGCCCGACCACGGCAAGCTCACGCCCTGGCGCTTCATCGTGTTCGAGGGCGACGCCCGCCTTGCCGCCGGCGAGGCCATCGCGAGCGCCTTTCGCGCCGATCACCCGGACGCCACGCCCGAGCAGATCGCGTTCGAGCGGACGCGGCTGGCGCGCGCGCCGCTGGTGATCGCGGTGGTCAGCCGCGCCGGCCCGCATGTGAAAATCCCGGAATGGGAGCAGCAGCTCTCGGCCGGCGCTGCCGCCATGAGCCTGGTGTTGGCCGCCCATGCGCTGGGCTATGCGGCGAGCTGGATCACCGAATGGTATGCCTATGACCGGCGCGTGCTCGAGGCGCTGGGCGTGGCGGACAGCGAACGCGTCGCCGGCTTCGTCCATATCGGTCGTCCCACCAAGCCGCCCGAGGATCGTCCGAGGCCCGCGCTCGCGACCATCGTCACGAACTTCAAAGGCTGAGGAATCGATGTTCTACGAGCATGACAAGCGCGATAAGACGCGGCTGCCGCATGACCCGTTCAAGGCCATCGTGGCGCCGCGCCCGATCGGCTGGGTGACCTCGATCAGCGCGAAAAACGAAGTGAATCTGGCGCCTTACTCGTATTTTAACGGCGTCAACAGCCGTCCCAATCTGGTCATGTTCGCCAGCGAAGGGCGCAAGGATTCGGTCACCTTCATCGCCGAGACCCGCGAATTCGTCTGCAATCTCGCCAGCTGGGATCTGCGCGAGCAAATGAATCTCACCTCGGCGCCGCTGCCGCGCGGCGTCAACGAAATGGAACGCGCCGGGCTTGCGGCCGCGCCCTCGCGCCTGGTCAAGCCGCCGCGCGTCGCGGCCAGCCCTTGCGCGCTCGAATGCAAGCTGATCAAGATCGTCGCCATGGAGACCGCCGACAGCGAACCGATCGACTGCCATGTCGTGTTCGGCCAGGTGGTCGGCGTGCATATCGACGACCGTTTCATCGTCGATGGCCGGCTCGACACCGCGGCGATGAAGCCGATCGCCCGCTGCGGCTATGACCAGTATGCCGTGGTCGAGAGCGTGTTTTCGATGATACGGCCGAGCGCCTGATCCCGCGCCACTGCAACTAAAGCCGCGCCGCCGCATTTAACCTTAATGTGAGCAGGCCGGCGCTGGGGGCCTGTCACGTTTCGGTCACAGGACTCCGTCAGCAGTTTTCACCATATTGGTGTGAGCCTCTTGTCGAAGGGCTGACCCGGTTCGATGATCGGCACGGGGAGAAATCGCTTTTGGTATTCGAGGGCCTCTTCACGCGCGTGCGCAACGGCGACCGTTCCGCCGAAGCGACGACGCAGACGCCGCCGGCCGCCACGCGGCCGGTGATCGGCTTAGCGCTCGGCGGCGGCGCCGCGCGCGGCTTCGCGCATATCGGCGTCATGCGCACGCTCGCTGCGCACGGCATCGTGCCGGACGTGATCGTCGGCACCTCGATCGGCGCCGTGGTCGGCGGCTGCTATGCCGCCAAGCAACTCGACGGTCTGGAGACCTGGGCGCGCACGCTGAGCGTGCGCGGCGTGCTCAGCTACCTCGATATCAGCCTGTCCGGCGCCGGCCTCATCCGCGGCAGCCACCTCGCCAAGCAGCTTGACGAGACGCTCTCCGGCGCTCGCATCGACGACCTGCCGATCCGCTTCGCCGCGATCGCCACCGAATTCAACACCGGCCATGAAATCTGGCTGACGCGCGGCCGGCTGGCTGAAGCGCTGCGCGCCTCCTATGCGCTGCCCGGAATCTTTCCGCCGGTGCTGATCGGTGGGCGCTGGCTGGTGGACGGCGCGCTGGTCAACCCGGTGCCGGTGTCGGCCGCGCGCGCGCTCGGCGCCAGGCTGGTGATCGCGGTCAATCTCAATTCCGATCTGTTCGGCCGCGGCACCATCATCTCCAGCCACGGCTCCGACGAGGCCGACGAGGCGGCCGACGAACAAGCCAAGCGGCAAGGCCTGCGCGGCATGTTCAGCGGCGAACGCTCATTGCGTCGGCAATTTCTCGGCCGACGCGGCCGCCCGGGCATTCCGACCGTGATGGTGGAAGCGTTTAACGTGATGCAGGACCGCATCACCCGCGCGCGGCTCGCCGGCGACCCGCCCGACGTGCTGATCAGCCCGCGGCTGGGGCCGCTCGGCTGGTTCGATTTTCATCGCGGCAGCGACGCGATCGCAATCGGCGCCGACGCGACGGAAAAATCAATGGGCGCGATCAACGAGGCGATCGCCGCACTGTCGACGACCGACGTCAGCAATGGCGGCGCCAAGTAATCAGGCGGTTTGGATATAGTCGCGCAGCGCTTCCGTCTCGCGCTCGACCTCTTCCACACGCTGCTTGACCACGTCGCCGATCGAGACGAGACCGACCAGTCTGTCCTTGGTCACCACCGGCAGATGGCGGAATTTTCCCGCGGTCATCCGCTCCATGATTTCGGCGATCGAGTCGTCCTCGCCGCAGGTCAAGACGTTGCGCGTCATCACCTGCCCGACCGGCAGCGCGAGCGCCTCGCCGCCTTGCTCGGAGAGCGCGCGCACGATGTCGCGTTCGGACAATATCCCGGCCAGGTGCCCTCCCGCGCCGCGGATCACCACCGCGCCGATGCGGTGTTTGCACAGCAATTGAACGGCGGCCGCCAGCGTAGCGGTCGGCTCGATGCAGATGACGTCGCCGCCTTTGGCGGCCAGGATTGTTTTGACGTTCATGGGCAGTCTCCCTGAGCCCGGCGGCGGGGAGACCCGCGAATCCGAGCCAAGACCAACGATCCCGCCGACGCAATGGTTCCGTCAAGGACAAAGGCGGCGCGGACGGGCATCCGCGATCACATTACTTAACGCCGCGTTGCACCAATATCGTCATGTTGCGGCTGCTTTGGCGCCGGGTCGAACCAGGAAAACAGCAATAAGCCGGCGAGAAAGCCGCCGATATGCGCCTGCCAGGCCACCGGCTGATCGCTGCCGGTAAACGACAGCGAGCCGAGCCCGAATATGAGATTGATGCCGAACCATACGCCCAGAAAGATCAGCACGCGCGCATCGCTCAACACGCGTGTGAGCGGGATCGCCGGCACGCGATAGGCCTCGTCGTTGTCGGCGCGCAGCATGTTGAGCGGGCCGCCGCGCTGGAACGCAAACCGCATCGCCGCCGCCATCAGGCCGGAGACCGCCGCCGAGGCGCCGATCATCGGGAACTGCTCGCCGGCATGCGTGGCCAGATGCAGGGCGGCGCCCGCCGCCGCCGTCACCGCGAAGAACGCGATGAAGCGCAACGCGCCGAACCGCCGCGCCACCGCGCTGCCGAACGGCAGCAGCCAAACCGCGTTGACGCCGAAATGAGTCCAGTCGGCATGGATCAGCGAATAGCTGACGAAGGTCCAAATCTCGGCGCCGAGGCCGCCCGGCAGCGCGCCGTCGAGCACCGCCGAGCTATCGTAGCGCGCCGGGATAAAGGCAAAGCGAATCAGGAACGCGATGTCCTGATCGTCGCTGAGCAGCAGCGTGCGCACGCCATGAACGAGCGCCAGCAGCGCCAGCACGACGAGCACGACCGGGGGGATATTGAATAGCGGTTCGCGTTTCACGAAGAGTTTCCGGTGGGGGCTTGAGTTACCCCGCTTGGCCGCTTGCCCGCAAGCCAAGAAAAAAAGGAGGGCTTTCGCCCTCCTTCGGCAGCTTTGTGTGGATCGGCGACGACAATAGGCCATTCGACGCCGGCTGCAATTCGGTTGCGATGTTAACATTAATTTGCATGGCCGGCCGCGCGTCTGCGCTCCCGGCACGCCCCCTGCTCCGCCTGTTTCGTCGCGGCGAAAAGCCGGCGCGTCTGTCCCGATCGGGGACAGCAAGACGCCGGCGCCGTCTCGCGACGGAACAGGTGGCGCCCATGAAGCATCCGTCCACGCGCGCGGTGTACGCTTATTGGAACGAAAAGCGGGGTCACCGTGCGGCGCCCGATCGCGCCGACATCGATCCGGCCGCCATCCGCCATGCACTCGGCGATACCTTCATGCTGGCGGCGGATTTCGTCGATGAACTGCGCTTCCGCCTGGCCGGCACGCGCGTCTGCGCGCTGTTCTGCCACGAGATCAAAGGCGAAGCCTTTGCCGAGCTCTGGAGCGAGGACAGCCGCGAGCGGATCGAAGCCCTGCTTGCCATCCTCCATGACGAGACGCTGGGCGCGGTCGCCGGCGTCACCGCCCGCACCGCCGACGGCAGCGACGCCGATCTGGAAATCCTGCTGTTGCCGCTTGCCCATGTCGGGCATGCCCGCATTCGCGCACTCGGCGTGCTGGCGCCGGTGGTGCCGCCCTATTGGCTCGGGGAAAAGCCGGTGGTCGAGCTCGTGCTCGGCACGCTGCGCCATATCGGGCCGGAAACCGAACGTTTGGGCGCGCCGCAATTCGCATCGACCCCGGTCGGTGGCCGCCGGCGTCACGGCTTCGTGGTCTATAGCGGCGGCCGCGAGATGTCGTCGGGCGAGCGGACCGGCTAACGCGCCGTTAACGATAGCCCAATAGGGTCATTGGCTGCAGGAAAACGCCCCCAATATGCCAGTCGCCATGGCAGTGCCGATGACCAAGACGAGAATTGTGCCCCGGTCCGAGGAACGCCGGCGGCATCAGCGCGTCAAGGTCAACCTGCTCGGGCGCTACATGCTGTCCGACCGCCGCGAGTTTCCCTGCCAGGTCATCGATATGTCGCCGGGCGGTATGGCGGTGGTGGCGCCGGTGTGCGGCAATCCGGGCGAGCGCGTGATCGCCTATGTCGATCATCTCGGCCGGCTCGAGGGCAAGATAGCACGTCTGCTCGACAACGGCTTCGCTATGACCATCTCGGCGACCTCGCGCAAGCGCGACAAGCTCGCCGCCCAGCTCACCTGGCTGGCCAACCGGCAAATCCTCAATCTGCCGGAAGACCGCCGCCACGGCCGCTTCACGCCGCGCAATGCGCTGGGACGACTGATCCTGCCGAACGGCACCAATGTCGCCTGCCGCGTGATCGACCTGTCCGCCTCGGGCGCCGCGATCGCGATCGCTCCCGACCTGCTGCCGGCGATAGGCGCCGCCGTCACCATCGGCAAGACGACGGGCCGGGTGGTCCGTCACATCGAAGACGGCTTCGCCATCGAATTCACCCGCCTGCAGCATCCCGACTCCATCGAAGACAACGTCACCGGCGAATAGCGTCACCGCGCCGTAAACGCCGCGCCTGCAATTGCGCGCGTCGGCAGCGGCGATTCACATCTGTCGCGCCTGGCCACGGCGATCGGCGCGACAAAGCTCCACCCCACTGAAGGTAAACGTGACGCGCGCGCGCGCGCGTGCAGACGCGCCAACGTTGACTTAAGTCAATTAACGTATAAAATTTTAGCTAAATTGTATTCTATACGTTTTTAATCGAGTTATATTTGAAATTATACTGTATTCGTCTCTTGCTTTAGTTTGGTTATCCTCAAAATGACTTGCTAGATTTAGCGGCGCTGCAAAAATTTTGTGACAAATGTGGTCCCAACAAGACGAGAAGGGGCCACAACAATGGGCGGGCGTTTCGAACGGACACTGCGGACCGGCCGCGCGCTGGTCATTGCCGGTGCGGCGGTACTGGCGGCCTCGGCAGGCGCCAGCGCCGCCAATGAGCGCACCGCTTCGCTCGGCGGCTTTTCGGCGAATGAGCACATCGTGTTTGCCACCGTCGGCGAGCCGACGAAGACGCCGATCGGCTGGGTCGAGTTCTGCATCGAATACAAACCGGAATGCGCGACCCGGCCGTCGGCACCGCGCGACGTCGTGCTCACGCCCAAGGCCTGGTCCGACATGGTCAAGGTCAACGCCTGGGTCAACGACAGCATCCATCCGGTCACAGACCTCGAACATTGGGGCGTGGTCGAGCGCTGGAATTATCCCGACGACGGCAAGGGCGACTGCGAGGACTATGTGCTGCTCAAGCGGCGCATGCTGATGCAGGCCGGCTGGCCGCGCGAGGCGCTGCTCATCACGGTGGTGCGCGACAAGAAGGGCGACGGCCATGCCGTGCTCACGGTCAAGACCAATCGCGGCGAGTTCGTGCTCGACAACCAGGAATCGCAGGTCTTGGCCTGGAACAAGACCGGCTACCGCTTCGTGAAACGCCAATCGCAATCCGATCCGAATACTTGGGTCGCACTCGGCGAACCGCGCTCGCCGGCCACGGTCTCGGCACGCTAACAGTTCTATCCGCGTCGTCGCTTGAGCTGATCTGAAACGAGGAATTCGCGCTCCCGGTCACGTCCCCACCCCTCCCCGTCCCCAGACCGGGTTCGCGAGCGGCCGGCCCTCCCCCAAGGGCCGGCCGCACCCTATTTTGGCAGGCCCCCGCGCGCGCTCAAAACACTGGCGTCTCGCGGTAGCTGCCCCAAAGGCCTTTGAGCTTCTCGATGATATCGCCCATGGTGGCGCCATTGGCGACCAGCGCGATCGTGATCGGCATGATGTTGGCCCGCTCGTCCTTCGCCACCGCGACCAGTTCTTCGAGCAGCGCATTCACCTTGGCATTGTCGCGGGTGGCGCGCACACGGCGGGTGCGGGCGATCTGCCGTTCGGCGGTCGTCGGATCGTAGGGGTGGGTCTCGATCCCGGCCTCCTCGTCGCGCATGACGAATTTGTTCACGCCGATCACCGACTTCTCGCCGTTCTGCTTGCGCAATGCCGTTTCATAGGCGAAATCGGCGATCTGCTTCTGGAACCAGCCTTCCTCGATCAGCTTGATGGTGCCGCCGTGGGCGTCGACATAATCGAGGATTTCGAAAATGCGCTTTTCGTATTCGTCGGTCAGGCTCTCGACCAGATAGGAGCCGCCGAGCGGATCGACGACATTGGTGACATTGGTCTCTTCCGCGATGATCTGCTGGGTGCGCAGTGCCATGCGCATGGCGTCCTCGGTCGGGATGGCGAAAGCTTCATCGTAGCCATTGGTGTGCAGCGATTGGCAGCCGCCGAGCACGGCCGAGAGCGCCTGCAAGGCGGTGCGCACAATATTGATCTGATGTTGCGGTTTGGTCAGCGTCGCCGCCGCGGTCTGGCAATGGAACCGCAGCCGCATCGAATCTTGATTCTTGGCGCCGAACCGGTTTTTCATGATCTTGGCCCAGCAGCGGCGCGCGGCGCGGAACTTGGCGATCTCCTCGAAAAAATCGCCCTGCGCCACGAAATAGAAGGCGAGCCGCGGCGCGAACTTGTCCACGTCCATGCCGGTCTTCAGCGCCTCTTCGACATAGACGATGCCGTTGGCCAGCGTGAACGCCACTTCCTGCAACGGCGAGGAGCCGGCTTCCGAGATATGGTAGCCGGAAATATTGATCGGATTGTAGCGCTTCATGTGTTCGGCGCAGTAGGTGATGGCGTCGCGCACGATCCGCACCGAGGGCGCGATCGGATAACAGTATTCCTTCTGCGCCATGTATTCCTTGAGGATGTCGGCCTGGATGGTGCCCGACAGCTTGTTGAGATCAAGGCCGCGCTTCTGCGCCAGCGCCACATACATCGCCAGCAGAATCCATGCGCTCGGATTGATCGTCATCGACACCGATATGTTCTCCAGATCGATGCCGTCGAACAGCGCCTCCATGTCGGCAAGCGTATCGATGGCGACGCCCTCGCGCCCGACCTCGCCCTCGCTCATCGGATGATCGGAATCGTAGCCCATGAGCGTCGGCATATCGAAATCGGTCGACAGCCCGGTCTGGCCCTGGGCAATCAAGAACTTGAATCGTTTGTTGGTGTCCTCGCCGGTGCCGAAACCGGCGATTTGCCGCATGGTCCAGAACCGGCTGCGGTACATGGTCGGATAGGGCCCGCGCGTGAACGGATAGCGGCCGGGCAGCCCGATGTCCTCGATCGGCGTGCCGGCGACGTCGGCCGCGGTGTAGACGCGCTTGAGCGGAATATCGCCGATCGTGAAGAACTGCTCGCGGCGCTCGGCCTGTTTCTTCAGAAACGCCGCGACCTCGTTCGCCTCCCAGGCGGCGATCTCGCTCTCCAGACGGTCAAGCGATTTTTGATCGAGGATCTTGTTCATGGTCGGGCTCCCGCAACAGCGAAGAATTCAACAGTTCATTGGCGAGGCTATAGGGATCGGCTTCGCGCCGCATGAGCTTTGCGGCGAGCGGCGCGCTCGCCCTGGCGATGGCGGCGCCGAAGCGATCGAGCAGCAGATTGTCGGCGGTCTTGCGCAGCCGGAATTGCGCGATCGCCAGGCGGCGCTGCTGCCCGGCCTCGGATTCCAACCCAAACCGTCGATGCTGCTCGATCGCGACGATCAGTTCATCGATGCCCTGGCCCGACACCGTGCTGGTGCCAACGACCGGGAGTTGCCAGGCGGATTTTGCCGCCGCGCGCAGCCCGAGTGTCAGCATCTGCTTGAGATCGATCAGCGTGCGATTGGCATCGCTGCGGTCGCATTTCGACACCACGTGAATGTCGGCGATCTCGAGAATGCCGGCCTTGATCGCCTGGATCTCGTCGCCCAACCCCGGCGCCGACACCACGATGGTGGTGTGCGAGGCGCGCACGATCTCGACCTCATCCTGGCCGACGCCGACGGTTTCCAGAATGACGGTGTCGAAGCCGGCAACGTCGAGAATATCGACGGCGTCGAGCGCGGCACGCGCCATGCCACCGGTGGCCCCGCGCGTCGCCATCGAGCGGATATAGACGCCAGGATCGTTGGCCATGTCGCTCATGCGGATGCGGTCGCCGAGAATGGCGCCGCCGGAATAGGGGCTGGAAGGATCGATCGCGACGATGCCGACCTTCGCCCCCTTGGCGCGCAGCTTTTCGGTGAGCTTGCCGACCAGCGTGGACTTGCCGCTGCCCGGAACGCCGGTGAGGCCGATGACGTGGGCCGCTCCGGCGAGCTTGTAGATGCGCGCGAGCGCCTCGTGCACTTCCGCCGCCCCGCTCTCGGCGCGCGAGATCAGCCGCGCGATCGCGGCCGGCTCGCCGGCCTGCACGCGATCCACCAAGGCGACGGATGCAACGGCGCGGCTCAACTTTTCGCCCCCTCGATCTGCGCGTGCATGTCGCGGAACACCGCGCGATCGTCGACCACGCGACGGGCCTTGAAGTCGGTGCGCGGAATGGAATTGGCCTTGACCACCTCGACCAGGGTGCGCAAGCCGAGCACCTTCTGCAGCTTGCGTTCGATCTCGGCGCGGAAGCGCTCGGTTTCGCCGCGCTCGAACGTGGCGGCATCGGCTTCCACGCGCAGCAGCAGCTCGTCCATGGTCGCCTCGCGGCTGATGACGATGCGGTGCTCGCCGCCGTAATTCGGCAGTTCGTTGAGCGCGGCGTCGATCTCGCTCGGATAGACGTTCTCGCCGCGGATGGTGAACATGTCGTCGATGCGACCGAAGATGCCCTGTGGCAGCCGTGGGTAGGTGCGCCCGCACGGATTGGGCTCGTCGGTCCAGCGCGACAGATCGCCGGAGACGAGCCGGATCATCGGCTGCGAGGTGCGCTCGAGATGGGTATAGACCGGCGTGCCGCGCTCGCCATAGGGCACGCGCCGCATGGTCTTGGGATCGCAGACTTCGGTATAGACGACGTCCTGCCAACACAGCATGCCGGTGGTTTCGCGCGAGCCGGCGACATTCATCCACGGCGACATTTCCGCCATCGAGCCGCTGTCAATCACTTGCGCGCCGTAAAGCTCGGCGATCTTGTCGCGCACGCCCGGGATCGAGGCGCCCGGCTCGCCGGAAAAAAACATGATCTTGAGCTTGAAGTCGCGCGGATCGAGCCGCTCCTCGGCGGCGACCTGCGCCAGATGCAGCGCATAGGTCGGCGTGCCATAGAAGGCCGTCGGCTTGATCATGTCGAGCCATTGCACGCAGCGCGCCGACATGCCGGCGGCGCCGGCGCCAAACGGAAAGCATTTGGCGCCAAGCCGCTCGGCGCCGGCGAGCGTGCCCCAGCTTCCCATGTAGAGTGAGAAAATCGAGGCGACGCAGATGCTGTCGCCGGGGCGAAGTCCCATGCCCCACATGATGCGGGCGTGCGCGTTGGCGATGGCGCGCCAGTCGTCGCGTCCGATGGCAAAGGCGGTGGGCCGGCCGGTGGTGCCGCTGGTGCCGTGGATGTGGAAAACGTCCTGGTCGGGAATGCACAGGTAGTCGCCGAACGGCGGCAGGCGCGATTGCGCCTCGCGCAGGTCCTTCTTCTGCACTACCGGCACCTTGGTTTCGAAATCCTCCAGCGATTTGAGCTGGCTCGGGTGGAAGCCGGCCTCGTCCCATTTGCGCCGATAGAACGGCGCGCGCTCATAGGCATAGGCACAGACAGCGCGCAATCGTTCGAGGATCGCCCGCTCGCGCTCGCCGGCCGGCATGGTTTCGCGCCGCGCGAACCAATAGCGGCTGCCGGGATCGGGAAAATAGCCGTCGTCATAGGCCGGCGGAAACGACCATGACTCCATCGCCGCGCCCGTCGCGCTCATCGCGGCCCGCGCTCGGCGACGAGTTTCTTCAGCGTGTCGATGATCGCCTGTGGCGGGGTGTCCTGCAGCATGACTTCTTTCACGCCCATCTGCTTGAGCGCCGCCACGTCCTCGTCCGGCATCACGCCGCCGGCGACCACGATCATGTCGTCGGCGCCTTGTTTCTTCAATTGGTCGAGGATTTTCGGGAAAACCGTCATCTGCACGCCGGACAACAGGCTCACCCCGAGCACATCCACGTCTTCCTGGATGGCGGCGGTGACCACCTCGTCCGGGGTGCGATGCAGGCCGGAATAGATCACGTCCATGCCAGCATCGCGCAGCGCGCGAGCGACGACCTTCACCCCGCGGTCATGGCCGTCGAGGCCGACCTTGGCGAGCAGCACGCGGATCGGGGAATTCATGGAGGGCCCCAAGATTTTTGGTATACAGTATTCCGTATTAATCGCAGACCGGCTATGGTGGGGTCAAGCCCAATTCGCGAGCGGTCGGATGGAATCCCTGACAGCGCCAAAAACTCTGGTCGATCAGGCCTATGATGTGATCCTGGATGCCATTTGCACCGGCACGCTGAAGCCCGGCGAGCGGCTCACCCAGAACGACGTCGCCCAGCGGCTGAACGTCTCGCGGCAGCCGATCCATAACGTGCTGCTCACGCTCAAGGCACAGGGCTTCTTGCGTGAGATTGGCCGCCGAGGCCTCGCCGTTGCGCCACTCGATCCCAAGCTGTTCGAGGCGATCTATCAGTTCCGCTCCGCGGTGGAGCCGCTCGCGGTGCGGCTGGCGATTCCGCGGCTGCGGCCGGAATCGATCGCGCGCGGGCGCAACCTGATCGCGCAAGGCCACGCCGCCACCACCTCCAGCGACAGCCGGGCACTGGTCCAGGCCGACATGGACTTCCACTCGTTCATCTACGACGTGTCAGGCAATTCGTTGATCTTGCAGACCATGCGGCTCAATTGGCAGCACCTGCGCCGGGCGATGGGCGAAGTGCTGCGCTTGCCGAAGCTGTCGCGCCGGGTTTGGCAGGAGCACGAGGCCATTCTCGAGGCGATGATCGCGGGCGACGCCGAGTGCGCCGGTCGCCTCATTCACGACCACGTCGTTCTCGCCTACCAGGACGTGAGATCGACGCTCCCCGCCGTGGTCTGATCTCAGCCGATGCGCTTCAAATTGGTGCGGTAGCGCTGGCCACGCCGCACATAAATGTCGGCACCTTTGAGGATGAGATCGATGGCCGCCTGATCGAGCGTACGGATCGCGCGCGCCGGCGAACCGACGATCAACGAATTATCGGGGAAGCTCTTTCCCTCAGTCACCAGTGCGCCAGCGCCAACCAGACAGTTATTTCCGATCTTCACGCCGTTGAGCAGCACCGCGCCCATCCCGATCAGCGAGTTGTTGCCGACCATAGCGCCGTGCAGAACGACATTATGGCCGATCAAAGTGTTGGAGCCGACGACGATCGGGTAGCCCGGATCGGTGTGCAGCGTGCAGTTGTCCTGCACGTCGGAGCGCTCGCCAATCTCAATCCATTCGTTGTCGCCGCGCAGCACCGCGTTGAACCAAATGCTGACGTCGGTTTTCAGTCGCACGCGGCCAACCAGCACCGCGCTGTCGGCGACATAGTATTGTCCGTCGGCCGGCAATTCCGGCGCCTGCCCGTCAATCTCATAGATCGGCATTCCCGCTCTCCATTAAGGCGCGGGACCTTGCCCGAATGACGATGACGAGGGAAGCCCGGTTAAGCGAATAGCAGACCGCAGGCTTGCAGGGTCATGACCAGCACCATGCCCGACATCAGGCTCCAGAAGCCCGCGATCAGCGTGGCCAGGAACACGAACTCGAAACGGCGGCCTTCCAGTTGGCGGCCGCGAAGGGTGTTGCGCATGATCAGGAACGGCGCCGCCACCATCAGCAGCGGCACCGCCGCGAAGGCTGCGGGGCTCGGTCCGCCGTTGAGCAGGCTGAAGCTCGGCAGGCGGCTGGTGGCGAGCTGGTAGGCGGAGCTGCACAGGCCGGCGACGGCAAAGCCGAGCGCCAGCGCCAGCAACATTTGCAGCGATTCCGGGGGCATGTCGGCCTCGTACGCAATACGTGAACGATCTTTTGCAAAGGCGGTGGCCGACCGCCAGTTAATCCTTAACAAAAGGTTAACGGCGCAGCCGGCAGGCCACGGCTCGCGCCGTGCCATAATCGCGGTTGATTCGAATTCGAGCATGATCCTGAAAAGTGGGAACCGGTTTTCGGACAAGATCATGCTCAATCCCAAGGAAGCCGGCATGGCCTATCTCGCGCAACAGCCGCCCCAGGCCGTGCGGCCCCGCAAACGCCGCACGGCGCCAAGCCCGCTCACCGCACCGGTCCTGCTGTTCGCCGCCGCGACCGTCACCGCCGCGGTCTATGTCGCCTTTGTGCTGTGGCCGCGCTGGCCGGATGCCCCGGTCGCGCTCGATGCGCCGTCGCTGCCGGTCGTGATCGCCGGCGTCGCCTTCAATATCGAGCCGGCGGCGATGCGCGTGTCGGTGCAGCGCCGCCCGGGCACGCAGGAGCGCGTCGACCTGGCTTATCTGTGGCCGTCGCTGCTGCCGCCGGATCCCGCGCGCAAGCCGACGCTCGGCGCGCCGGTCGATCCCAACGAGCGGCTGTTCGTCACCATCCAGACCGGCGACGGCACGCTGCCGCTGCTCGAACGCGTGCAGACGATCTATCCGCGCTATCTGGTGGCCGAGCCGGTCGCAGGCCCCTTAGGGCTGACGCTGCGCGGATTTCGCGACGACACGCCCTATGCGGGCGAGGAGCTGGCATTCGAGTCGCTGGCGCCGGAGCATTTCCTGGCGCGCTGCGCGCGCAAAGGCGTGATCAATTCCGGTTCGTGCCTGTTGGAACGGCGCATCGGCAATGCCGACATCACCATCCGGTTTCCGCGCGACTGGCTCGGCGATTGGCAAAGCATCGCGACCGGCATCGATCGCCTGATCGCGCGGCTGCATCCAAACTAGTCGTCGGCTAAAACCCTGCGTCGACCAGATCGACGTCGAGGATCGGCAATTCGAGAATGTAGGAGCGGCGGCCCTTCTCGACTTCCAGAAACAGCACGCCGATGAATTCCTCGCCGATATAAACTTCCAGCGAATCCGTTTTCTTCGGGCGCGTCACCACGCGAATATTCTCGTTGTCGAATTTGCGCCGCAAAAACGCGTTGAGCGTCGGCACCGGCTGGATGCTGGGATCGTTGCCGACCTGGATGACCATGCGGAAATTGAACGAGCGGTCGCCGTCTTCGTCGTCGACGACCAGTTCGCCGAGATCGTCCTCGCCGACGAAAACCTCGGCGGAATCGTAGGTCTTCGGCACCACGCGGATTTGCGTGTTGCCGAACAGCTTCTTCAGATAGGCGTCGAGCTTTCTGACTTCCGCTACGTCCACCGGGCCGCTCCTGGTTCTAGGCAAAGCCTCATTGCCTTATTAGGGGCGGCCGCGCAAGCGCCGCGACGGCTGCCATCAGCCGTCGAGCATGATGCCGTACAGCATCTGGTCCATGGCGCGCGAGGGCTCCGGGCAACCGGCCTCCCCGACCACCCTGGCCGGCACGCCGGCGACCGTGACGTTGTTCGGCACCGCCTTGATGACGACCGAGCCGGCGGCGATGCGCGCGCAATGCCCGATTTCGATATTGCCGAGAATCTTGGCGCCGGCGCCGATCATCACGCCATGGCGGATTTTCGGATGGCGGTCCTCGTGTTCCTTGCCGGTGCCGCCGAGCGTCACGTCATGCAGGATCGAGACGTCGTCCTCGATCACCGCGGTCTCGCCCACCACCAGGCCGGTGGCGTGGTCGAGGAAAATGCCGCGTCCGATTTTCGCGGCCGGATTGATGTCGCACTGGAACACCGCCGAGGAGCGGCTTTGCAGATAGAGCGCGAAATCCTTGCGCCCCTTGCCGAGCAGCCAATGCGCCAGCCGGTGGGTCTGAATGGCGTGGAAGCCTTTGTAATAGAGCACCGGCTCGAGGAAGCGGGTGGTGGCCGGATCGCGGTCGACGATGGCGACGATGTCGGCGCGGAACGCCTCGCCCAGCGCCGGCTGGTCGTCGAGCGCGTCGCCATAGGCCTGGCGGATGAGATCGCCCGACACGTCGGCATTGCCGAGCCGCTCGCTGACGCGGTGAATGACCGCGGCTTCCAGCGTATCGTGATGCAGGATGTTCTCGAACATGAAGGTGGCGAGTTCGGGCTCGCCGCGCGTGACGTCATCCGCTTCCATGCGGATGCGCGACCAGACCGGATCGAGCTTGTCGAGGCCCTTGACGGGCCGTGTCTGATATTGAGCCATAGAATATTATTCTCCGGCGCCTCTCGGCTCCCCTACATAATCCTTCTATCACAAATTTTCAGGGGCCAAGAGGGGCAGAAATATGCCAGCGCATGGCTCATGCGCGCCGGTTAAGGAATTCGAGAACGCCCTGTTTGAATACTTTATCGCCGACCGCCAGCATGTGGTCGCGGTCGGGGATGTCGAGCGCGCGGGCCCCCGGGATCAGCGCCGCCAAGGCGTGGCCGGAGCCTGCGACCGTGTCCTTGGTCCCGACTGCAACCAGCACCGGCACACGGATACCGGCCACCTGTTCGCGACTCAACGTCTGGCGCGAGCCGCGCATGCAGGCGGCCAGCGCCTTGAGATCCGATTGGGTCTGCTCGGCGAAGGCGCGAAAGATGCGGCCGACCGGTTCGCGCACATCGGCGAGCGAGCGCGCCTCCAGCGCGTCGGCGATGCTCCCCGGCAAGCCGATGCCTTCCACCAGGCGGATGCCGAGTCCGCCGATGATCGCCGCGCGCACGCGCGCGGGATGCTTCAGCGCGAGGTATGCCGCGATGCGCGCGCCCATCGAGTAGCCCATCACGTCGGCGCGCGCGATGCCGAGATGATCGAGCAGCGCGCGCACATCCTCCGCCATGGTGGCGCTGTGATAGGCGGCCGGATCGTACAGCTTGCTCGATTGGCCGTGCCCGCGATTGTCGAGCGCGATCACGCGCCGGCCGGCGCGCGTCAGCGTCGTCACCCAGCCGGGCGCCACCCAGTTCACTTCTTTATTCGAGGCAAAGCCGTGCACCAGCACGATGGGGTCGCCATCTCCATCGTCGAGATAGGCGATCTCGATTTCGCCGTTCTTGAAACTTGCCATGCCGCCAGTCTACCCGCGCACGGCCAGCGCCGCATGGTTTTACCGGTGGAACCGCGTCTTGGGGATAACCTGAAGCGGTCTGGCATGCCCTAGGCACGACGCCGTCACCTCGCTATGGTGCGGCCCGCATAGCGCTTCGCGCATACTTCAAGAGGGCAAGCTCATGTCGGACCACGTCGTCCCGCATTTCCATAACGATCCGGGCGTGCCGGTGATCGAGATCGGCACCAAGGAATTCATGTGCGTGGGCAGCACGCCGCCCTACGACCATCCGCACGTGTTCCTCGACATGGGCGACGCCAACGAGATCATCTGTCCCTATTGCTCGACGCTGTACCGGCTCGATCGCAAGCTCGACGCGCACGCGGCGCGGCCGGCCGAATGCGCGCTGGCACTGAGCGCGGCCGCCTGAATCCATCCAGGAGTTGAGCTTTGGCGCCTGCGCGTCATGTCATCGTCGCCGGCGCCGGCATTGCCGGACTGACGGCGGCGTTGGCGATGGCGCGCACGGGCCTGCGCGTCACCGTGCTCGAGCAGGCGGCCAAGTTCGAGGAGACCGGCGCCGGCTTGCAGCTTTCGCCCAATGCCAGCCGCGTGCTGATCGGGCTCGGCTTGCGCGAGCGGCTGGCGCCATTGGTCATGGCGCCGCAGGCGATCCGCGTGATGGCCGGCGGTTCGGGACGCCAGATCGTGCGCATTCCGCTCGGCGAGGACGCTGAGCGCCGCTACGGCGCGCCCTATTGGACCATCCACCGCGGCGATCTGCAGGCCGCGCTGGCGGGTGCCGCGCTCATCGCGCAGGACGTCGTGCTCAAGCTCGGCGTGCGGGTCGAGGAATTCGCCGCCCATGTCAACGGCATCAGCGTGCAGGGCCGCCGCGGCCAGCAGGTCGTGGACGAGCGCGGCGTCGCGCTGATCGGCGCCGACGGCATCTGGTCGCATATCGGCGCGCAACTGGGCCGGCGGCGCGCGCCGCGCTTTGCGCATCGCACCGCCTGGCGCACGCTCGTTCCCGCCGAGGCGGTGGCGGCGGAATTCCGCGAGCCGCTGGTGCATCTGTGGCTCGGGCTCGACGCCCATCTCGTGCATTATCCGGTGAAGGGCGGCCGCCTCATCAACATCGTCGCCGTCGTGCATGACGACTGGAACCAGACCGGCTGGTCGGCGGCCGGCGAGCGTTCCGAGATCCTGCGCCATTTCGCGCAATGGTCCTGGGCCGAGACCGCGCGCGCGCTGATCGCGGTCCCCGAGCGCTGGCTGAAGTGGGCGCTGTATGACCGCAAGACGCCGTTTCGCGGCGGCGTCGGTCCGGTGACGCTGATCGGGGATGCCGCCCACCCGATGTTGCCATTCTTGGCGCAAGGCGCCGGCATGGCGATCGAGGATGCCGCGGTGCTCGCCGATATGCTGGGCAAATATATCGACGACCCGGCCGACGCGTTGCGCGGCTATGAGGGGGCGCGCTGGCATCGCACGCGCCGCGCCCAACAGGCCGCCCGCCGGCAGGCCCGCATCTATGGGAAGACCGGCCCGGAAGCGCTCATCCGCAATCTCGCGATGCGCGCCTTGGGCGGAGAAAGGCTGCGCGCGCGCCAGGACTGGCTCTATACTTGGCGAGCGCCCGAAATCGTCATGCACGATCCGGAAAAGTGGACACCGGTTTTCGGACAAGATGATACATAAGCCAAAAGAGCCCGAGCCAACCGCTATGCTGTTTCCCTCGACCGTTGCCGGCAGCCTGCCGAAGCCGTCATGGCTCGCCGAGCCGAACAAGTTGTGGCCGCAATGGCGCCTGCAGGGCGACGAGCTCGCGGCCGGCAAACTCGACGCCACGCTGCTGGCGATCAAACTGCAGGAAGATGCCGGCATCGACATCGTGTGCGACGGCGAGCAGTCGCGCCAGCATTTCGTGCACGGCTTCCTGGAATTCGTCGACGGCATCGACTTCGCCCACAAAGTCGAGATGGGCATCCGCGCCGACCGCTACAAAGCCATGGTGCCGGTGGTGCGCGGCGAATTGAAGCTGAAAGGCCGCGTACACCAGGCCGAGGCGCGCCATGCCCGCGCCCATACCGCGCGCAAGCTCAAGATCACGCTGCCGGGGCCGATGACGATTTCCGACACCATCGCCGACGCGCATTACGGCGATAAGATCAAGATGGCCATGGCCTTCGCCGATCTGCTCAACAAGGAAGCACGCGCGCTGGAGGCCGACGGCATCGACGTCATCCAGTTCGACGAGCCCGCGTTCAACGTGTTCATGGATGAAGTGTCCGGCTGGGGTATCGACGCATTGCATCGAGCAATAGATGGTCTCACCTGCACCACCGCCGTGCACATCTGCTACGGCTACGGCATCAAGGCCAATATCGACTGGAAGAATTCGCTCGGGGCTGAGTGGAAGCAATACGAAAAGATTTTTCCGGCGCTGGCCAAGAGCCGCATCAATCAGGTTTCGGTGGAGTGCATCAATTCGCACGTGCCGTTGCGGCTGCTGTCGCTGCTCGACGGCAAGGACGTGCTGGTCGGCGTCATCGACGTGGCGAGCGACGCGATCGAGACGCCCGAGCAGGTCGCGCAGATGATCGGCGAGGTCGCGAAGGTCGTGCCCAAAGAGCGCATCGTCGCCTGCACCAATTGCGGCATGGCGCCGATGCGACGCGAGATCGCGCAGGCCAAGCTGATGGCGCTTGGGCAAGGCGCGGCACTGGCGCGGAAGAAGTTCGGCTGATCTCAATCCCTTGATCTCGATCAACGCCGCGCCTTAGCGCGCGAATAGGCTGCGCAATATGACTAGCGCCCGACTCGCCCCATGACGTCCATCAGCTCGGCGACCTTGCGCCGCTGATCGGCCTTATCGCCGCTGCTGATGGCGTGCGCGACGCAATGGGCGACATGGTCGCGCAGGATCTCCTCCTCGACCCGGCGCAGCGCGGCGCGCACCGCGGCGATCTGCGTCACGATGTCGATGCAGTAGCGCTCGCCTTCGACCATACGGGCGAGGCCGCGCACCTGGCCTTCGATGCGGTTGAGACGTTTCAGCGTTGCCGTCTTGCTGTCCTTGCCCATAACGGCTATATACCCCCCCTGGGTATCGTACGCAAGAGGACCGCCATGAGCATGACCGCCGAGCACCATCACGACGCGCCCAGCGACGGCGGCGTCATCGATCCCGTTTGCGGCATGAGCGTCGATCCGCACACCGCCAAGCACCGCGCCGATTATCGCGGCCACACCTATTATTTCTGCAATCCAGGCTGCCGCACCAAGTTCGTCGCCGACCCGCAGAAATATCTCGGCGAGCGCGAGCCGGAGCCGGTGGTGGAAGGCGCCATCTACACCTGCCCGATGCACCCCGAAATCCGGCAAACCGGCCCGGGCGCCTGCCCGATCTGCGGCATGGCGCTGGAGCCGGAAATCGCCACTGCCGACAGCGGCCCCAACCCCGAACTTGCCGACATGACACGCCGGTTCTGGATCGGCCTCGCGCTGTCTCTGCCGGTCATCGCCCTGGAAATGGGCGGCCATCTGACCAACCTGCACATGCTGCTCGGCAAGAGTTCGTCGAACTGGATACAGTTCGCGCTGGCGACGCCCGTGGTGCTATGGGCGGGCTGGCCGTTTTTCGTGCGCGGCTGGCAATCGCTGCTCACGCGCAACCTCAACATGTTCACGCTGATCGCCATGGGCGTCGGCGTCGCCTATGCATACAGCGTGGTCGCGGTGTTGCTGCCCGACCTGTTCCCGGCGGCGTTCCGCGACGCCGAAGGCGCGGTCGCGGTCTATTTCGAGGCCGCCGCCGTCATCACGGTCTTGGTCTTGCTCGGTCAGGTTCTCGAATTGCGGGCGCGCGAGGCCACCTCGGGCGCGATCAAGGCGCTGCTCGATCTGGCGCCGAAGACCGCGCGCCGCGTCAAGGATGACGGCAGCGACGAGGACGTTTCGCTCGACCTCATCGCGGTCGGCGATCGCTTGCGCGTTAAGCCCGGCGACAAGGTGCCGGTCGATGGCATGGTGCTGGAGGGGCATTCCTCGCTCGACGAATCCATGGTGACCGGCGAATCCATGCCGGTGACCAAGGACAAGGACGCGCGCGCGATCGGCGGCACGCTCAACATTTCGGGCAGTTTCGTGATGCGCGCCGACAAGGTCGGCCGCGACACGCTGCTGTCCCAGATCGTGCAGATGGTGGCCACCGCGCAGCGCAGCCGCGCGCCGATCCAGCGGCTGGCCGATCAGGTGGCCGGCTGGTTCGTGCCGGCGGTGATCGCGGTCGCGCTCATTGCGTTTGCCGCTTGGGCCACGTTCGGACCGGAACCGCGCTTTGCCTACGGTCTGGTCGCGGCGGTGAGCGTGCTGATCATCGCCTGCCCCTGCGCTCTGGGTCTCGCCACGCCGATGTCGATCATGGTCGGCGTCGGCCGCGGCGCCCAAGCCGGCGTGCTGATCAAGAATGCCGAGGCGCTGGAGCGGATGGAAAAGATCGACACCTTGGTAATCGACAAGACCGGCACGCTCACCGAAGGCAAGCCGAAGGTGGTGGCGGTGATCGCGCAGCCCGGCTTCGACAATACGCAGGTGCTGCGCTTTGCGGCCAGCGTCGAGCGCGGCAGCGCGCATCCGCTGGCGGCGGCGATCGTCAAGGCCGCGGCCGAGCGCAAGATCGAACTCGCCCCCGTGCGCGGTTTCGATGCACCGGCCGGCAAGGGCGTGATCGGCATGGTCGAGGGTAAGCGGCTCGCGCTCGGCAATGCCAAATTTCTCAGCGAGCTCAACATCGATCCGCAAGCGCTGGCAAAGGAAGCCGAGCGGCTGCGTACCGACGGCGCCACCGCCATTTTCCTCGCCGTGAACGGCAAGCTCGCCGGCGTCATCGCCATCGCCGATCCGGTCAAGGCCAGCACGCCGGCGGCGCTCCGGGCGCTGTCGGCCTTGAATATCCGCGTGGTGATGCTGACCGGCGACAACCGCACCACCGCGCTCGCGGTCGCCAAACGCCTCGGCATCACGGAGGTGGAGGCCGAGGTGCTGCCCGATCAGAAGAGCCAAGTGATCGAGAAGCTCACGCGCGAGGGCCGCGTCGTCGCCATGGCCGGCGACGGCGTCAACGACGCGCCGGCGCTCGCCGCAGCGCAAGTCGGCATCGCCATGGGCACCGGCGCCGATGTGGCGATCGAAAGCGCCGGCATCACTTTGCTCAAGGGCGACCTCACCGGTATCGTCAAGGCGCGCGCGCTGTCGGCCGCGGTCATGCGCAATATCCAGCAGAACCTGTTCTTCGCTTTCATTTATAATTCGGCTGGCGTACCGATCGCGGCCGGCCTGCTCTATCCTATGTTCGGCCTGCTGCTGTCGCCGATCATCGCCGCGGCGGCGATGGCGCTGTCGTCGGTCAGCGTGGTCGGCAATGCCCTGCGGCTGCGCCGGATCCGACTTTGAGGAATTGAACTGCATGCGCTTTATTTTTCTCGCCGGTTTCGCCATCTCCGCATGGGCCACTGCCGGCGTCAGCCAGGCCGCCGAATGGCGCGCGCAGCGCATTGATACGCCGGCGCGGGTAATGGCGATCGAGACGGTCGACGGCAAGGCGCGGGTCAATGCCGGCGGGCTCTGGTACGCCATCGCGTTCGCCGAGGGCAAGATCAAGCTCGCCTTCATCGATGTGCCGGCAATAACGGACCCTCCGCAAGGCGCGCTGCCGGACGGGCGCATTGCCCTCGGCCGCCGCGACATCGCGCGCGCCTGGCTGGCCGAGCCGACCACGCGTTACGACCACGGCATTCTCGGCGACAAGATCGAGGCCGGCAGCCTCTTGATCGTGACGCGTGACGGCAGAGTGCACACGGTCCGCCTCAAGGACGATGCCGTGTTCGAGGATCTCGAGCCGCGGCTCGCCGATCTTGACGGCGACGGGCGCGACGAAATCGTCGTGGTGAAATCCTATCTCAAGCTCGGCTCCAGCCTGGCGGTGATCGCCTTGCGCAAAGGCAAATACGAGATCGTCGCCGAGACGCCGCCGATCGGGCGGCCGCACGCCTGGCTCAATCCGGCCGGCATTGCCGATTTCAACGGCGACGGCAAAACCGATATCGCGCTGGTGCGCATGCCGCATGCGGTAGGCGCGCTCGAATTGTGGACCTGGGCCGACAACCGCCTGCGCAAGACTTCCGAGCTGGCCGGCGCCGCCAATCACATCGCCGGCACGCTCGCGCTCGACATGGCCGCGACCGCCGATTTCGACGGCGACGGCATCGCCGACCTCGCGGTGCCATCGTTCGAGCGCGACCGCCTACGCATCGTCGCGTTCAGGCCGGCGGCGCACGAGATCGCCAGCGTGGCACTGCCGGCCAAGGCCGTCACCAATAGCGCGCTGGTCACCGGCAGCGCCGGGCCGCCGATGATCGCCGTCGGCCTGAGCGACGGTTCGCTGGTGGTGATTCGGAAAGACTAATAGATCGCCAGATATTTCAGCAGCGACAAGACGCCGATGATGATGACGATCACGCGCACGATCTGCTTGGCGCGGCCGTCGATCGGCAACATGTTGATCAGGTAAAGCACCAGGATGATGACAAGAAACGTAATCAGAATGCTGATGATAAGGCCCATGGCCGCCCCCGTTTGATGCCACTCGCGTGGCGCTGTCCGCCTGATACAAGCGCTGCAATAATCGCACCGCCGCCGAAAAGTTCCATCAGCTTGACCGGCGCCGGGGATGCCGTCCAGTGGGGTCAGCGAATGGCGCTGTCGCTCGCCCCTGCGCCCGGTTTGTCGACGCCCGGCACGAATTTGCAATTCTTTTCGGCGGCGACGCGGCGCAATTCAATCATCTCGCCGCGCCGTTCGAGATATTCCGGCCGATAAGCCACGCTGCTGACCAGCCGACCGCCCGAATCCGCGCCGGCTTTCGCCATCAGCCGTTCCAGCTCGCGTTGGCGCGCGGTGTTCGCAGTCGCCCTATCGGCGATCTCCTCGCAGCTGTAAAGCGCGAACCCGCCGGGCGCGAACAGTATGCGGCCGACCGTTTCGTCCGATGCGCCGCCGGGCGAACCGGCGCAGCCGGCGAGCGTCGCCGCCAGCAGGGCGATGGCGACGAGAGGCCGGAATTTTCCGCTATCGGTCATTGCTGCGACAATCCCGAACATGCCGTTGGGTTGCAGTGGTGCGGACGCCGGGACTCGAACCCGGACGGGATTACTCCCAAGGGATTTTAAGTCCCTTGCGTCTACCATTCCGCCACGTCCGCGTAGCGCTTTAGTCACCCGCCGTCGCGCGGCGGGTGCACCACGCGGCGGCGTTTCAAACTATGTCGATAACACGTGACCCCAGGCCGAATCCCAATCCTTGCCGCCGGCATCGGTCACCTTGCCGTCGCTCTCGAAGAATTTGTTCGGCACCTGGAAGATCGCGATCATGGTGCCGCCGTTCGGGCACCAGGCCACATGCCGGCTGCCGGCCGGCCGCCAGACGAATTCGCCAGGGCCGACCTCGAGCCCGGCATCGGGGCCTTCCTTGTCGACCAGCGATCCTTCCAGTACATAGGTCTGCTCGATCAGCACATGTTCATGGTCGGGCAGCGTGGCGCCGGGCGCCATCTTGATCAGCACGGTGGCGAGCCCGCTTTTGGGATCGAACAGCAGCGTCTTGGTCTCGCAGCCGGGGAAGCGCATTTTGTCCCACGGCATTTGCTGCGGCCGCACGACGCGCGCGCGCAGATCGTCGACGGGCAAATCTTTAATAGCTTTGGCGTCTTGCGTATTCGGCTTGACGTTCATTGCGCTCCTCCCTGCGACATGTTGAGCGAATAATACCCGAATTTTGGATCAGTTGCGCAATTTGATATTGGCGGCCACCACGATCTTGCCGAATTTCGTCCGCTCGGCGTCGACAAACGCCTTGAACTCCGCGGCGTTCATCGGTCGCGGCACGATGCCTTGCGGCAGCAGCTTGTCGGACATCGCCTTGTCGCCGAGCGCCTTGTTCACGATGCCGTTGAGTCGGGTGACGATCTCGGGCGGCGTACCGGCGGTGCCGAACAGCGCGAACCAGTTGAGCAGCTCGTAGCCGGAGAGCCCCGGTGCGCCCTCGCTAAGCGGCGCGACATTCGGCAATTGCGGCATGCGGTCGCGCGAGGTCACCGCCACGGCGCGGATCTTGCCGGCGTCGATCAGCGGCAGAGCGGCCGCGAGACTCGAGAAGCTCATGGTGACGGTGCCGGTCGCCACATCGGTGACCGCCGGCGCCGAGCCGCGATAGGGCACGTGCAGCACCTGGATGCCCGCCATGGTGTTCATCAATTCGCCGGCGAGCTGCTGCGGGTTGCCGACGCCGGAGGACGAGAACGACAGCTTGCCGGGATTGGCCTTGGCGTGCGCCACCAAGTCCTGCGGGTTCTTGATCGGCGAGTCGGCTTTGACCACCACCACGCAGGGCACGATGCCGATCAGCGCGATCGGCACCAGCTCCTTGGCCGGGTCGTAGGCCATCTTCTCCTTGAACAGGAAATGATTGATCGCCACTTCGCCCGAGGCGCACATCAGCAGCGTGTAGCCGTCGGGCGGCGCCTTCGCCACCACGTTGGTGGCGAGCATGGCGCTGGCGCCGGTGCGGTTCTCGATCACGATGGTCTGGCCGAGCGCGGCCTTCATCGGCTCCTGCAACAGCCGCGCGACCAGATCGACGCCGCCGCCGGCCGCGTAGCCGACCATCATGCGGATGGGCTGATTGGCGTAGGTCGATTGCGCGGCGGCTTCGCCGGCTCCGGCGGCCAGCAGAGCCACGCCTGAACTTGCCAGCAGATGGCGTCGCGTCAGCATGGGGTCCTCCCAGATTTTGTCATTATATCACTCGCCACCTTCGCGGATCGGCGGCACGAAAGCGAGCCCCGTGTCCCAGGGGAAATAGATCCAGGTGTCCTGCGACACCTCGGTGATGAAGGTGTCGACCAGCGGCCGCCCCATCGGCTTGGCATAGACGGTGGCGAAATGCGCGGCCGGCAGCAGCTCGCGCACCACGCGCGCGGTGTTGCCCGTGTCGACCAGGTCGTCGACGATCAGCACGCGCTTGCCCTGTTCGCGCAGCGCAACGATCTCCGGCGCGATGCTCTTGAGCAGCGTGAGCTCTCCCTGGTTCTTGTAATCCTGGTAGCTCGTCACGCACACGGTATCGATCATGCGCACATTGAGTTCGCGCGCCACGATCGCCGCCGGCACCAGCCCGCCGCGCGTGATGGCGACGATGGCATCGAACGGGCCGGCCTCGTGCAGCCGCCAGGCCAGCGCGCGCGAGTCGCGATGGAACTGATCCCAGGAGACCGGAAAGATTTTCTCCGGGCGCGGCGCGCTGTCGGTTTGCGGATTCGACACTGCGAATTCTCTGTTAACGCGCCAATTGCGCTTTGACTTGCGCGAGCATGCCTTCCACAGCCGCCTTCGCTGCGGCGAGTTTGCCGGCATCGCGCGCGCGCACCACGATATTGGTGTTGGGCCCGATCTTGTCGTCGAAGAACGGATAGCTGCCGATGATGGTGTCGGGATGCGCCTTGGCGATGGCGCCCAGCTCGGTGCCGACGTCGCCTTCCTTGGCGTCGGCGCGGATGGTTTCCGAGATGAGCTTGGTGCCGGTCTTGAGTTTCGGCGCCACCTCGTCGAGCATTGCCTGCATCACGGTCGGGATGCCGGCCATGGTGATGACATTGCCGATCCAGAAGCCGGGCGCGCCCGACACCTTGTTGACGACCAGCGCCGCGCCTTCCGGGATGCGCGCCATGCGCATGCGCGCCTCGTTCAGCTCGCCGCCGGTCTTGGCCAGCCGCTCCTTGAGGATCGCCACCGCCTCCGGATGGAACGGCAGCGCGACGCCGAAGGCCTTGGCGATGCAGTCGGCGGTGATGTCGTCGTGCGTCGGGCCGATGCCGCCGGTCGTGAACACGTAGGTGTATTTCGCGCGCAACGCGTTGAGCGCCTCGACGATCGCGCTCTCGTCGTCGGAGACCACGCGCACTTCCTTGAGGTCGATGCCGATGGCGGTGAGATAATCGGCGATGTAGCCGATGTTCTTGTCCTTGGTCCGGCCGGAGAGGATTTCGTCGCCGATGACGAGGACTGCCGCGGTGACGATCTCGGACGATGCACTCGGCATGGCGGTCATAGTGTCCTTCTGGTCTGACGAAACAGGTAGCGTGACCCTGCGCACCACTCAAGTTACGGAACCAGGGCGGCTGGACCGAACTTATATTCGCGGTCGCATTCGCCCAAATTTTAGGCAACGATCGATGGCCCGGCTAGGCGTCAATATGTGATTTTCCTGGATTTTTCTTGGCCTGAAGCTTGCAGATTAATAGCTGGGGACGGTGGTGCCGTCTGCTGGGGGTGTCCGGATGACTGCCGCCTTCGATGAGATGAAGGGCCACGACGGCGGCGTGCGGCCGGCCTATGGCGAGCTGTCGCGCTGGCTCGCCGAGATACCGCCCGACGTGCTCGACTATCGCCGGCGCGAAGCCGAGTTGTTGTTCCGCCGCATCGGCATCACCTTCGCGGTCTATGGCGAGGCCGACGCGCAGGAACGGCTGATCCCGTTCGATGTCATCCCGCGCATCATTTCGGGCGCCGAGTGGCGGCTGCTGGAAAAGGGCCTCACCCAGCGCGTCAAGGCGCTCAATCTGTTCCTCAAGGACGTCTATGGTGCGCGCGAGATCCTGCGCGCCGGCGTGGTGCCCGACGATCTGGTGTTCCGCAATCCGGCCTTCCGTCCCGAGATGAGCGGGCAGAGCGTGCCGCACGACATCTACGTGCATATCGCCGGCATCGACGTGGTGCGGGTCGACGCCGACACCTTCTATGTGCTGGAGGACAATGCGCGCACGCCCTCCGGCGTCTCCTACATGCTGGAGAACCGCGAGATCATGATCCGGCTGTTTCCGGAACTGTTCGCGCGCCACCGCATCGCGCCGGTGGAGAATTATCCGGACGAGCTGCTGGCCACGCTCATCTCGGTGGCGCCGCACAGCGCCGAGCGCGAGCCGACCGTCGTGCTGCTGACACCGGGCGTATTCAACTCGGCCTATTACGAGCATTCGTTCCTGGCCGACAAGCTCGGCGTCGAGCTGGTCGAGGGCCGCGACCTAATCGTCAAGAACGAGATCGTCTACATGCGCACCACGCAAGGCTTGCGCCGCGTCGACGTGATCTACCGCCGCATCGACGACGATTTCATCGACCCGCTCACCTTCCGTCCCGATTCCGTGCTCGGCCTGCCCGGCCTGATGTCGGCCTACCAGGCCGGCAACGTGACGCTGGCCAACGCGGTCGGCACCGGCATCGCCGACGACAAGGCGGTCTACAGCTTCATGCCGGCGATCGTGAAGTTCTATCTGGGCGGGGAGCCGCTGCTCAAGAACGTGCCGACCTGGCGCTGCCGCGAGCCCGAGCATCTCGCCTATGTGCTCGATCATCTGCCCGAGCTGGTGGTCAAGGAAGTGCACGGCTCCGGCGGCTACGGCATGCTGATCGGGCCGGCCGCCAGCAAAGTCGCCATCGAGCAGTTCCGCGCCAAGCTCAAGAGCGCGCCGAACAATTTCATCGCGCAGCCGACCCTGGCGCTCTCCACCTGCCCGACCTGCGTGGACGCCGGCGTGGCGCCGCGCCATGTCGACCTGCGCCCGTTCGTGCTCTCCGGGCGCGACCGCGTGCGCATCGTGCCGGGCGGGCTGACGCGCGTCGCGCTCAAGCAGGGATCGCTGGTGGTCAATTCCAGCCAGGGCGGCGGCACCAAGGACACCTGGGTGTTGGACGGATGAAATCGCGCACGCAGCCCCTCAGCGTTTCCCGGGCGCAGTGCGGCACCATAAGCGCGTTCACGCGCGTCTTCGACGCGCTATGGCTTCGCTACGCGCTGCGCTGCGCCCGGGACACGAGGTAGCGCATGCTTTCCCGCACCGCCGACAACCTGTACTGGCTCTCGCGTTACGTCGAACGCGCGGAATATCTGGCGCGCATTCTCGACGCCACCCAGCGGCTGTCGTCGCTGCCCCTCGCCTATGTCGGCTCCACCAATGAATGGGAATCGGCGGTGGCCACCGCCGGCTGCGCCACTGCCTTCTTCAAGCAGTATGACGAGGCCAACGAGGAGAACGTCACCGACTTCCTCGCCTTCTCCACCGCCAATTCGTCCTCGATCCGCGCCTGCTTCGAGATGGCGCGCAGCAACGCGCGCAGCGTTCGCACCGCGCTCACCGTCGAGATGTGGGACGCCATCAACGGCACCTGGCTCGAACTCAAGCGCTACGGCAACGGGCCGACCTCGCGCGAGGAATTCTCCCGCTTCCTGCGCTGGGTGCAGGAATCCTCGCTGCGCTACGACGGCTCGGCCTACCGAACCATGCTGCGCAACGACGCCTACTGGTTCTCGCGGCTCGGCGTCTATCTCGAGCGCGCCGACAACACCGCGCGCATCCTCGACGTGAAATATCATCTGCTGCTGCCGGCGGACGAGCGCGTCGGCGGGCCGCTCGACTATTTCCAATGGGCGGCGATCCTGCGGTCGGTGTCGGCGCTCAACGCCTATCGCTGGGTCTATCGCGAGAGCCTCAAGCCCTGGCTGGTGGCCGACCTGTTGATCCTGAAGGAGGAGATGCCGCGCTCGCTCGCCTCCTGCTACGAGGCGATCGTGCGCAATCTCGACCAGATCGCCGGCTCCTATGGCCGGCAAGGGCCGGCGCAGCGCCAGGCGCGCGGCATCCGCACGCGGCTGCAGAACAGCCGCATGGACGGCATCTTCCAGCGCGGCTTGCACGAATATATCGGCGAGTTCATCACCGAGAACAACGGCCTCGGCGGCGCCATCACCGAGCAGTTCCTGATATGAGCCTGTGCTAGCATTACGCCAGCCATGCGGATTCGGATTTCCCACGCCACCAGCTATCGCTATGACACGCCGCCGACCGGCGTGACGCAGCTGTTGCGGCTCACTCCGCGCAATCACGAAGGGCAGTACGTGGTCGATTGGCGCATCGACCTGTCGGTGGATTGCCAGTTGCACCAGCATGAGGATGCCTTCGGCAACATCACCCATTCTTTCACCGCCGAGGGTCCGTTCAACGAATTGTCGGTCGCGGTCGACGGCGTGGTGGAAACACAGGACACGCATGGCTTGGTGCAGGGCGCGATCGAGCGCTTTCCGCCGGCGCTGTTCCTGCGCGAGACCGCGCTCACGCAACCGGACGCCGCGATCATGGAGTTCGCCGCGACCACGCGCGGCTCGGCTAGCGCCGGCACCGACCGGCTGGCGCTGCTGCACAGCTTGCTCAACGAACTCAATCGCGAGATCACCTTCGACACCAGTCCGACGCAAACCGCCACCACCGCGGCGGAAGCCTTCAAGCTGCGGCGCGGCGTCTGCCAGGACCTCACCCATATCTTCATCGCGGCGGCGCGCGAGCTCGGCATCCCGGCGCGCTATATCGGCGGCCATTTCCACCGCGCCGACGGCGTCACCGCGCAGGAGGCCGGCCACGCCTGGGCGGAAGCTTATGTCGAGAACCTCGGATGGGTCGGGTTCGATCCCACCAACGGGATTTCCACCACCGACGCCCATGTGCGGGTGGCGATGGGGCTCGACTATCTCGGCGCCGCGCCGGTGCGCGGCACCCGCTATGGTGGCGGCGGCGAAACATTGAAGGTGGCGGTGCAGGTCGAACAGGCGCGCCAGCAGGCACAGACGTGACATTGCCGCACAGGACCCTAGCTCGCTATAAACTGCGGCCGGGACAGGTAGGAACAAGACATACGCCATGACCTATTGCTGCGGAATCCTGGTGCGCGACGGATTGGTGATGATCGCCGATACGCGCACCAATGCCGGCCTCGACAACGTCTCCACCTTCCGCAAGCTGCATGTCTACAGCGAGCCGGGCGAACGCATCATGGCGCTCGCCTCCTCCGGCAATCTGTCGCTCAGCCAGACCGTGCGCTCAATGCTCACCGAAGGCATCGAAAATCCGGAGACCGGCGAGCGCGAAACCTTGATGAACGCGCCGACCATGTTCCAGGCCGCGCAGCGCATCGGCCGCGCCATCCGCGGCATCCAGAGCGCCGAAGGCAAGGCGCTGGAGGCGGCCGAGATCGACCACGACGTCGCCTTCCTGTTCGGCGGTCAGATCAAGGGCGAGCGGCTGCGCCTGTTCATGATCTACTCGGCCGGCAACTTCATCGAATGCACCACCGACACGCCCTATTTACAGATTGGTGAGCATAAATATGGCAAGCCGGTGCTCGACCGCGCCATCGGCTTCGACACCGACCTCTATGACAGCCTCAAGATCGGGCTGATCTCGATGGACTCCACCATGCGCTCCAATCTGGGGGTGGGGCTGCCGATCGACATTCTCGTTGTGCGGCGCGATAGCTGCGATGCCGAAGTGACCTACCGCATCGAGCCGGGCGAGCCCTATTTCCAGGACCTGCGCGAGCGCTGGTCGACCGCCTTGCGCGCCGCCCATATCGCCATTCCACGCCCGCCCTACCGCAGCCCAGACTGAATTTCCGCGATCGAAAGTTCCGTCGGGCGGCATTTTACCTCCGGTTAACAGCACCGCGCGATTTGGCCTTCGCCCGCCCATGGCCTGCGCCGGGGCGGCAGAACGAAAGTGAAAAGCAAGCTTTCTGCCCTAGGTTGCGTCCCGAAAAGTCCAATGGTTAGGACAGTTTAAGGGACCTCGCCTGTGCCGCCAGCGGCCCGCCAGCGCGCCAACGAGCAACGCGAATACACCCATTGGGACCGCGCCCGCCTCAGCGTGGTGGTCCCGATCGGCGTGATCGTGGCGGTGGCGATCGTCTGCATCGTGGTCGCGGTGCTCTCCTCCGCCCAGCGCGCCGACGAAGTCGCCGTCATGCAAGAAGTCCGTCTATTCACCAAGGCGATCGCCTATCGCGGTGAATGGTCGCTGCGCAAGCTGGAGAGCGTCGCCGGGGCGAACGACGATCGCGGCGGCCGGCCCGATTTTGATCCGGTCTCCCTGCAACGCCTGACCACCGCCGCTCTCAAGACCTTGCTCGATCACGAATACGTATTTATCGCCGACTCATCCAACCACGCCGTCTATTCACGCCTCGGCGACACCAGCGCCGCGCTTCACTCGCTCGACAGCATGATTCCCGACCTTGCGCCGGCCATCAATTACCTGCGCCGACGATCCATCGGGGAAGAGCCGAGAGCCGCGGCCCGCATCGTCGACCCGGACCAATCGTCGGCTCCGGGCCGGTTCGATCGCGTCATGCTCTTGCAGAAATTCCTCGACAAACCGGCCTTGGTGACGGCGATCTCGATCGCCTCGCCCGAGCGGCTACAGGCACCCGCCGAGAGCGCCGCGGCGGCGATCGTCATCGCGGTCAAGTTCATCGATGCCGAATTCCTGGCCGACATCGCCTCCCGGCTGCAGCTTCCCAATCTGCGAATCTTCAAAGCAGACGCGGCCGCCCCGACCGACCACATCCACGGCATCGCGGATAACGATGGCCAAACCATCGCGCGCTTGGCCTGGACGCCGAAACAGCCCGGCGCCGAGATCGTGCACAACGTGGTGCCGTTCATCGCGGTCGCGCTCGCCGGCTTCGCGCTGCTCGCCGCCTTCGTGCTGCGCTACATGCGCCGCACCGCGGCGGCGATCGCCGCCGGCGAATCGAGGCTGCGCCATCTGGCCATGCACGATCCGCTCTGCGGCCTGCCCAACCGCATCTTCTTCGGCGAGCGGCTGGAAGCGGTGATCGACGAGGTGGGGGCCGGCTCTTCGCCGGCCGCGGTGTTCTATATCGACCTCGACCACTTCAAGGACGTCAACGACACGCTCGGCCACCCGGTCGGCGACGAGCTGATCCGCAACGTAACCTTGCGGCTGTCGCGCACGCTGCGCGGCGGCGACCTGGTGGCCCGCCTCGGCGGCGACGAATTCGCGGTGATCTCCTCGATCGGCGACGACAACGAGAAGATGATGACGATCGCGCAACGCATCATCGACGCGATCTGCGCGCCCTACTCCATCGGCGGCCAGAACATCGTGATCGGCGCCTCGATCGGCATCGCGGTGATCGACCGCAATTGCGCCGGCGCCGCCGACATCATGCGCTACGCCGACATGGCGCTCTATCGCGCCAAGAACGAGGGCCGCAACCGCGCCTGCATCTACGACGCGGCGATGGATGCTGACCTGTCCAACCGCAAGCTCTTGGAAGGCGACCTGCGCGAGGCGATCGAGCACAATCGCCTGCAGCTGCTCTACCAGCCGATCGTCAACAAGAGCGGCGAGCTCGTGGTCGGCGTCGAGGCGCTCTGCCGCTGGACGCATCCCACGCGCGGCGAAATCCAGCCGGCCGAATTCATCGCCGCCGCCGAGCACTCGGGCCTGATCATCGAGCTTGGCGCCTGGGTGCTGCGCCGCGCCTGCACCGACGGCAAGGCCTGGCCGGGCTTGAGCGTCTCGGTCAACGTCTCGCCGATGCAATTCCGCCGCAGCGACTTCGTCGAGGTGATCGAGCGCACGCTGGCGGAGACCGCGTTCGATCCGGCCCGGCTCGAACTCGAGCTCACCGAAAGCGTGCTGATCGGCAACGTGGACACCGCGGAAGCCGGCATGCTGCGGCTCAAGGCGCTCGGTGTGCGGCTGGCGCTCGACGATTTCGGCACCGGCTATTCCAGCCTGCTCTATCTGCGCCGCCTGCCGTTCGACAAGCTCAAGATCGACCGCAGCTTCGTGCTCGCCATCGAAAAAGCTGCCGATGCCGCATCCATCGTGCATGCGGTGGTGAGCCTCGGCCGCGGTCTCGGCATGAAGGTGACCGCCGAGGGCGTGGAGACCGCCGACCAGCAGCTGTTCCTGCGCGCGGCCGGCGTGCATTTCATGCAAGGCTACCGCTTCGGCAAGGCGGTGACCGCCGCCGAGATCACCGCCCGGCTGCGGGCGCCCGAAGCGTTCCAGCCGCTCGAGCCGCCCGCCGCAATGGCGGGCTGAGCTAACTCCACGCCATCGTAGGCGACGCGGCCGCCGGATGGCGCGCGCGCGATTTTGTGATATGGCGTTTCTCCAAACATATGCGTGGGGGGAAAGCCGATGGCTGCGTCGTCAAAAATAGCGCTGGTGACCGGTGCCGGCACCGGCGTCGGCCGCGCGGTGGCCATCGCGCTCGCCAAGGCCGGCTACAGCACCGTGCTGGCCGGCCGCCGCAAGGACATGCTCGACAAGGTGTCGGCCGAGATCAACGCCGTGGGCGCGCAGGCGCTCGCCGTGTCGACCGACGTGTCGAAGCGCGAGGCGATCCTCGCTTTGTTCGCCACGGTGAAATCGAGCTTTGGCCGCCTCGACCTGCTGTTCAACAATGCCGGCATCGGCGCGCCGCCGGTGCCGCTCGAGGACCTGCCGTTCGAGACCTGGCAGAACGTGGTGGCGACCAATTTCACCGGCATGTTCCTGTGCACGCAGGAAGCCATCAAGATCATGAAAAGCCAGTCGCCGCGCGGCGGCCGCATCATCAACAACGGCTCGATCTCGGCGCATGCGCCGCGCCCGTTCTCGGTCGCCTATACCTCGACCAAGCACGCGGTCACCGGCCTGACCAAGTCCACCTCGCTCGACTGCCGGGCCTACGACATCTGCTGCGGGCAGATCGACATCGGCAATGCCGCGACCCCGCTCACCGAGCGCATGGTGCAAGGCGACGGCATCTTGCAGGCCGACCTCACGAAAAAGATCGAGCCGCGCATGGAAGCCGAGCATGTCGGCAATGCCGTGGTCTACATGGCCGGCCTGCCGCTCAACACCAATGTGCTGTTCATGACGGTGATGGCCAACACCATGCCGTTCGTCGGGCGCGGCTAGGCTACCGTTTCTTTTTCTTCTTCCCGTAAATCGCGTTCCAGTTATCCTTGTAGGCCTGCGAAACCGGTTTCTGCCCTTCGCCCCGGCTATAGCCTGCGGATACGTCGGCGGTTTTCTCGGCTGCCGCAGCCTTGGGGGCGTCCGCGGCGGGAGGACTTTTGCTCGCCGGCTGGCTCGCGTCTTTTTTCGTCGCAACGGCCTCGCTTTTTGGCGCGGGACTGGTTTTAGCTTTCTTATCGTCGCTGGCCATCGTCTTTCCTAACGCTGATTTGTCTGGTCAAGTTGACCTAGCGCAGAAGGTGCGACTTAACCACTGCCGTGTTGGGGGACTATGACATGCAGCAGTTGCAATCCGCGCTCGGTGTGGTCGCCCTGCTCGGCCTCAGTTGGGCGATCAGCGAGCAGCGGCGCGAGGTCGCCTGGAAAAGCGCCGGCGTCGCGCTGCTGGTGACGTTTGTCACAGCCCTGCTGCTGCTCAAGGTGCCGCAGATCAGAAGCGTGTTTGCCGGCATCAATCGCGCGGTCGATGCGGTCAGCGCCGCGACGCAGGCCGGCACATCCTTCGTGTTCGGCTATCTCGGCGGCGGCACCCTGCCCTTCGAGCTGAAAACGCCGGGCGCCGAATTCGTGCTGGCGTTGCAGGCGCTGCCGATCGTGCTGGTGATGAGCGTGCTCACCACACTGCTGTTTTATTGGCGTATTCTGCCGCCGATCGTGCGCGGCTTCTCCTGGCTGCTGGAGCGGACCATGGGCGTGAGCGGCGCCGTGGGTCTCTCCACCGCCGCCAATATCTTCCTCGGCATGGTGGAAGCCCCGCTGTTCATCCGGCCTTATCTTGCCCGCCTCACGCGCAGCGAGCTGTTCATGGTGATGACCGGCGGCATGGCCGGCATCGCCGGCACCGTGTTCGTGCTCTATGCCACGATCCTGCGCGGCGCCATTCCCGACGTCGCCGGGCATATTCTGGTGGCCTCGATCCTGAGCGCGCCGGCGGCGCTGCTGATCAGCCAGTTGATGGTGCCGGAAAGCGCGGGCGCGGGTAGCGAGGTCGGCCGCATCGAAATCGGTCGCGTCGCAGACAGCAGCATGGATGCGATCTGCAAGGGCACCGCCGCCGGGCTTGAATTGCTGTTGAACATCGTCGCCATGTTGATCGTGCTGGTGGCGCTGGTGCACCTCGCCAATGCTATCCTGGGTCTGCTGCCGGACGTCGCGGGCGGCGCCATCACGCTGCAACGCCTGCTCGGCCTCTTCATGGCGCCGGTGTGCTGGCTAATGGGCGTACCGTGGGATCAGGCGCTCACCGCCGGCTCGCTGATGGGCATCAAGACCGTGCTCAACGAGCTGATCGCCTATCTGGAGCTGGCGAAATTGCCGGCCGACGCGCTCGATGCGCGCTCGCGCCTGATCATGCTCTATGCCATGTGCGGCTTTGCCAATTTCGGAAGCCTCGGCATCATGATCGCGGGGCTGTCGGTGATGGCGCCGGAGCGGCGCGTCGACATCCTATCGCTCGGGGCTAAGTCGATCGTCTCCGGCACGCTCACCACCTGCCTGATGGGCGCGATGGTGGGGGTGTTGAATTAGGCCATCCGCTGATGAATTTGCTATTGACTTAATTCCCAAGGTATGCAATCCTACATTTGTCCGGCTCATCGAGGGCGCCATCTAGAGGCGTCTTGATGGTGGAGCCGGATGCGGCGCCCGCGCGGGGGAGAAGAACGCTCCTCCCCCTCCCGGGCGGCGTCGGGGCTCCGCCCGGCGGCCACTACGAGCCGCCTGCCAGGAGCTGGCTCTCGGTGGGCCGTGGAGGCCTGCCCGAGGCGCGCGCTAAGCGGCCGCCCAAAAGGGGCTGCGGATCGCGCGCCGGAGGCGGGACGAAGCGGTGAGCCCTAAGCGCGGCCCGGCGCCGAAGGAGAACACCGCCATGGCGCGCCGAGAGGCGCCACGCATCGGCAACGGTGCGTGCCATTGACTGAATGACGCGCCGATCGGCGCGCCATCCCCTCGATTGTTTCGAGGGAGGAGGAAAGGAGACGGCCTACCCGGGGCCGCAAATAATACGGGCGGCGGAGCGTTGGCTTGCCGCGCCGAAGCGCAGCGAAGGCGGGCTGTTTGAAAATTGAATCGGTAACGCGCGAGTGCGAGTGCTTTCTTATCCCTCCCCTGAAAGGGGAGGGTTCGGCGCGAAGCGCCGGGGGTGGGGTTCGCATGAGACTGAATGAAAGCGACCCCACCCGGCTCGCTTCGCTCGCCACCTTCCCCCTTCGGGGGAGGGATAAGGTCCTCAATGCAGCCGAAACTCGCCGTCGATCGCCTTGAGCTCGGCCGGCTTGATCAGCTTGCAATGCGCCACCTGCACCGAATGCAGCGGGCCCTCCAGCTTCTCCTGCCAGAACGCCAGGAAGCGCTGCAGCTCGGGAAACTTCGGGAACAGGTCGTAATTCTGCCAGACGTAGGATTGCAGCAGCCAGCGATGATCGGGACGGCGGTACAGGATGTGCGCGGTCGTCAGGCCAAAACCACTGACTTGTTTGCGGAAGTCTTCAGACACAAAGCCCTGCGAAACCATAGCGCCCTCCATCTGGTCGGACAGCAAGTTTCCAATTCCGGCACCCTCCATTGCAAGCCGAAAAGGTAAACAAACTGTTTAAAATCAAGGCGTTAGCAGCAAACATGACGGCCTGCTAACAGCCCGGCGGCCACCGTTTCTCAAGCTGTCTGCCAGCGCGGGCCTTATTAACTCACAAGCTATCGCCCGGTTCCGAGCGCGCTCGTTAACCCTTGATGCTACAGGCTTTTCAGTATTTGTTGGCACTCGCCGCGAATGAGTGCTAAAGAATTTTCGGATGCCCCTTGCGGGCCAAAATGCCTGCACCCACCTGCAACCCAGGTGCTGGCAAGGGGGCCAGCCCAGCTAGCAAAACTTACCCGTTCAATCACCTTGGAGGACTGCCATGAAGTTCCGCCCGCTTCACGACCGCGTCGTCGTCAAGCGCATCGATGCCGAGGAAAAGACCGCCGGTGGCATCATCATTCCCGACACCGCCAAAGAGAAGCCGAGCCAGGGCGAAATCATCGCCGTCGGCCCCGGTGGCCGCGACGAAAGCGGCAAGCTGATCCCGATCGATCTCAAGGTCGGCGACGTCGTGCTGTTCGGCAAATGGTCGGGCACCGAAGTGAAAATTGACGGTCAGGATCTCCTGATCATGAAGGAAAGCGACATCATGGGCGTGATCGAAGGCGGCGCCGCCGCCAAGAAAAAAGCCGCCTAAGCGCTTAGCCGACATCAAACCGAAGGAATTCGAACTATGGCTGCAAAAGACGTCAAATTTTCCGTCGACGCGCGCGACCGCATGTTGCACGGCGTCGACATTCTCAACAATGCGGTGAAGGTCACACTCGGCCCGAAAGGCCGCAACGTCGTGCTCGACAAATCATTCGGCGCCCCGCGCATCACCAAGGACGGTGTCACGGTGGCGAAGGAAATCGAACTCGAGGACAAGTTCGAGAACATGGGCGCGCAGATGGTGCGTGAAGTCGCATCGCGCACCTCCGACCAGGCCGGCGACGGCACCACCACCGCGACCGTGCTGGCCGCGGCGATCGTCCGCGAAGGCTGCAAGGCCGTGGCCGCCGGCATGAACCCGATGGACCTCAAGCGCGGCGTCGATCTCGCGGTCGAAGCCATCGTCGAGCACCTCAAGGCCAACTCGAAGAAGGTCACCTCGAACGAGGAAATCGCCCAGGTCGGCACCATCTCCGCCAACGGCGACGCCGAGATCGGCAAGTTCCTCGCCGACGCCATGAAGAAAGTCGGCAACGAGGGCGTGATCACGGTCGAGGAAGCCAAGTCCCTTGAAACCGAGCTCGATGTGGTCGAAGGTATGCAGTTCGATCGCGGCTATATCTCGCCCTATTTCATCACCAACGCCGACAAGATGCGCGTTGAGATGGAAGACCCCTACATCCTGATCTACGAGAAGAAGCTGTCCGGCCTGCAGGAACTGCTGCCGCTGCTCGAAGCCGTGGTGCAGACCGGCAAGCCGCTGCTGATCCTGGCGGAGGACGTGGAATGCGAAGCGCTCGCCACCCTCGTCGTCAACAAGCTGCGTGGTGGACTGAAGGTCGCGGCCGTCAAGGCTCCTGGCTTCGGCGATCGCCGCAAGGCCATGCTGCAGGACATCGCGATCCTGACCGGCGGTCAGGCGATCTCGGAAGATCTCGGCATCAAGCTCGAGAACGTCACCATCAACATGCTGGGCCGCACCAAGAAGGTGATGATCGACAAGGAAAACACCACCATCATCAACGGCGCCGGCAAGAAGGCCGACATCGAGTCGCGCGTCGCGCAGATCAAGGCGCAGATCGAGGAAACCACCTCGGACTACGACAAGGAGAAGCTGCAGGAACGTCTGGCCAAGCTCGCCGGCGGCGTCGCGGTGATCCGCGTCGGCGGCGCCACCGAGATCGAGGTGAAGGAGCGCAAGGATCGCGTCGATGACGCGATGCATGCCACCCGCGCCGCGGTCGAGGAAGGCATCCTGCCGGGCGGCGGCGTCGCGCTGTTGCGCGCCACCGAAGCGCTTAAGCGGGTGCGCGTTGCCAACGAGGACCAGAAGCACGGCGTCGAGATCGTCCGCAAGGCGATCCAGGCTCCGGCGCGCCAGATCGCCACCAATGCCGGCGAAGACGGCTCGGTCATTGTCGGCAAGATCCTGGAGAAGGACCAGTACAACTGGGGCTTCGACGCGCAGGCCGGCGAGTACGGCAATCTCGTCTCCAAGGGCGTCATCGACCCGACCAAGGTCGTGCGTTCGGCGATCCAGGGCGCGGCATCGGTTGCCGGCCTCTTGATCACCACCGAGGCGATGGTCGCCGAAATTCCGCAGAAGAAGGGTGCCGCCGGCGGCGGTATGCCCGGCGGAATGGGCGGCATGGGCGGCGGCGGGATGGATTTCTAATCCAACCGTCCTGACGACATCAAATCGGGATAGGGGGGAGCCTCGCGGCTCCTCCCCTCCCACACCACCGTACATACGGGTCCGTATACGGCGGTTCGCTGGATTAAGCGTTGGCGATCTTTCGCGCCAACGCCGGAGGCTTTAATAATGGAGCCCGCCGCAC
>JACPOA010000002.1 GCA_016185205.1 Hyphomicrobiales bacterium
TCGCTGTTGGTTCTCGCCGCCTGCGGTGGCGGTGGGCCGGTCGACACCGGTCCGCCGCCTGACGTCAAGCTCGACCAGGCCAACAAGGCCGGCACGCAGGCCTTGTCGATGGACCTGCCGAGCCTGGCCGTGCGCCAGTACAAGGTGGCGCTGTCGCGCGCCTACGAACGCGACGACGCCGGCGCCATCGGCGACGTCGCCTACAACCTGGCGCTCGCGCAGATGAAGGCCGGCGACCCCAAGGGCGCCGTCGCCACGGCGCGCGAGGCGCGAGGCGAGCTTGTCCGGCGGCGCGCTCCGGTGCCGCCGGAGCTGATCCTGGTGCAGGCGGCTGCGTCCTATCGCAGCGGCGACCTTGGTGGTGCCGCCAGCGCTGCCCAGGAAGTGCTCGACAGCGGCGCCAAGGACCAGGATGCCGTGCGGCGCGCTTGGTTCATCCGCGGCCTGGTCTCCGCGGATCGCAGCGACACCGCGGGCCTCGCCCAGGCGATCGCGGCCCTTCCGCCGACCAAGCAGGCAGACCTCGAAGCCGATCGCCAGGAGCTGCAGGGCCGCGCCGCCCTGCTGGCCGGCGACTCCGCCGGGGCGCTCGGTCTGTTCGAGCAGTCCGCCAGCAACCGCCAGCAGGCGCTCGATTATCGCGGCATGGCCCGGGCGTTGTCGCTGGCGGGCGACGCGGCCCTGCGATCCGGACGCGCCGCTGACGCGGCCGATCTCTTTCTGCGCGCCGGACGCAGCGCCCTGCTGCAAGGGGACACGGCAACGGCCACGCCGTTGCTGAAACGCGCCGAGGACCTCGGCAAGCAGACCGGCCAGACCGGCATCGTCGAGGAAGTGGCGCGGCTGCGCAAAGTGGGAGCCGCGCAGCCAGCCAGGACGTGAACGGCTAACCCAGCCCCGCGACGGCGAGACGCCCGGCCTCGGCGATGACCGTGTTGCGGGCGTCGTCCGAGAGCGCCGCCGCCTCCGTGTAGTAGGCCGCGATCAGGATCGGCGCGCGGCCGGGCGGAAAGGCGATGGCGACGTCGTTGGCGGTTCCGTTGTTGCCGCTGCCGGTCTTGTCGCCGACCCGCCAGTCCGCCGGCAGGCCGGCGCGCAGGCGCTTGCCGCCGGTCTTGCTGGCCAGCAGCCAGCTGATCAGCCGATCGCGCGATGGCGCCGACAAGGCGTCTTCGATCAGCAGGCGCTGCATGGTGCCCAGCATGGCGACCGGCGTCGTGGTGTCGCGCGGATCGCCGGGCTTGGCTTCATTGAGCTCGGTCTCGATGCGATCGAGGCGCGTCGCCCGATCGCCCAGCGAGCGCGCATAGGCGGTGAGCCCGGCCGGGCCGCCGAAGCTCGCGAGCATCAGGTTGCCCGCCGTGTTGTCGCTGAGCGTCACGGCCGCGTCGCAGATCTCCGCCATCGTCATGCCGCCGGGCCCGACATGCTCCTTGGTCACCGGCGAATAGGTCACGAGATCCTTGTCGGAGAAGACGACGCGGCGATCGAGCTTCTCTTCACCGCGATCGATGCAGGCCAGGACGAAGGCCGCGGCCAGGAACTTGAAGGTACTGCACAGCGGGAACAGCTCGTCGGCGCGATGACCGACGCGATGGCCGCTCGCCGTATCGAGCGCCGCCACGCCCAACCGTCCGCCGTTGCGGCGCTCGAGCTCGGCAAGTTGTGATTTTGCATCGTTTGCGAAGGCTGGAAGGGCCAGCAGCGGAGCAGCAAGGAAACCGCGGCGCGCAATCGAAGCAGGCATGTTCTCTCCATTATTTGAGGGGAATGCCTGAATCGCCAAACTTTGTGGCGCGCGAATGGCTTATCCGCTGCAGCGTCCATGCGCTAAGCTGACAGCCACTACAGTGGAGTACGCCATGGTCCTGGGTATGTCGGTCGAGACGTTCACCTTCCTGCATGTTGTCATCAGTCTGGTCGGCATCATGACCGGCTTCGTCGTCGTCGGTCTCATGCTGCAGAGCGCGCCGATCGCCGGCTGGAACGCCTTCTTCCTGATCTCGACCATCCTGACCAGCGTCAGCGGCTACTTCTTTCCCATCAAGGGGCTCACCCCGGCGCACGTCGTCGGTGCGATCTCGCTCATCACGCTCGCCGTGGCGCTGTACGCCATCTACGGCAAGAAGCTCGCGGGGCGGTGGCGCGTGGTCTACATCGGCACCGCCATCTTCGCGCTCTACCTCAACGTCTTCGTCGGCGTCGTGCAGTCGTTCCAGAAATTCGCCTACCTGAACAAGTTCGCGCCCACCGGCTCGGAGCCGCCCTTTGCCGTGGCGCAGTTGCTGGTCCTGGTCCTGTTCATCGTTGCCGGCGTCGCGGTGGTGCGCCGCTATCATCCAGCTTCATAGGAGGATCACATGAAAGCAGGACTTGTCGGCCTGGCGCTGGCGGCGGCGTTCAGCGCACCGGCTCTGGCGCAGACAGGAACGGTCGATCGGCTCTACGTCATGGATTGCGGCCACAATGCCGCGACCGACCAGTCGCGCTGGTCGCCCGGCGTCAATGTCGGCAAGCCGATCGACCTCTCCGACAACTGCTACCTGATCCGCCACGGCTCGGACTGGCTGTTGTGGGACACCGGTTACCCCGACGCGATCGCCGAGAAGCCCATCACCGGTCCGGTCGGCACGGCGACGCGCGCCAAGACGCTGGCGGCGCAGCTGGTCGAAGTCGGCGTCAAGCCGGCCGACATCAAGTATGTCGCGGTCTCGCATCATCATGGCGATCACATCGGCAACGTCGACATGTTCTCCGATTCGACCTTGCTGATGCAGAAGGCCGAGTTCGATTTCGCCTTCGCCCCCGACACGAAGCCGCCGTTCAAGGCCGAGCGGCCGATCCGCAAGCTCGAGGGCGACCTCGACGTGTTCGGCGACGGCAGCGTCACCATCATCTCGACGCCGGGCCACACGCCCGGCCACCAGTCACTGCTGGTACGGCTGCCCAAGATCGGCTGGCTGATCCTTTCGGGCGACGCCGTCCACTTCAAGGACAACTGGGACAACAAGCGCGTGGCCTCGATGAACACCAGCGCCGACCAGACGCAGGCTTCGTACAAGAAGCTCGAGGCGCTGTTGGCCGACAAAGGCGCAGTTGTGGATCAACCACGACAAGCCGCAGAGCCAGGGGCAGAAGCGCTCGCCGCAGTTTTACGACTAGCCCCTCCTAGACGAGGAGCCGGCGCGATGGCGAAAGGGACGCGAAGGTCATCGGTTCGTCGTTGCGCGCGCTGGCCGACAGCATCGGGAAGCCGATGGCGTTTTCGCTGCCGGTCGTCTCGAGGATCACCGCGCCAATGAAGGCAAGGTGATCGCGACCTCAGCCAAGTAACTAAATAGGTCATGGCGAGTGGGACGCCGACCTTGGTCAAGATTTCCGTCTGGGTGACCCGGAGGCTTCTGAGCGGCTCGCGCGGCAGCAAACTCGGGCGTGCGGCACACAATTGCCGGACAGTAAATGGGGTTATAAAAAGACTACTATAGTTATTGACCAATTCCGATAACTCAAGTAGTATATCCGAGATCCCAGTCGCCCGGATCTTCAACTTCTGACTTTGGGTCGATGTGGAGAGCGTTCACTACGTACTTCTCCGGGATACCGCATGTTCAACGTCCGGCCTCCGTGGCTCTACGTACGCCCCAGACAACCGGAGGACGGCCTGCCGGGCATCCGCGTCTCTCCTGAAACCGTGCAGGGCGTCCAACCTGACACTTCAAGCTTCACGCTTCAGCCTTACGTCCAAGGCACCAATGGCTTTCTCAGTGCTGGTCCAGGCGTTGCTGGCGCGACTCGCCCTCTTGATGCCTTCAGCAATCCATTCGACTTCCTCACGGGACAGGGTATGGGCGGCCCTACACCACCGAATGGGGATCTGCTCTTACCAAGTCCCACCTCTATGGCGCGACAATCAGGATGAGAGCGGCGCGTCAATCAAGATGAGAAGAAGCGGCCGGATGAGCGATGATTGTCGTTGGCTGCGGGATTTACAAGTTGATTGACGCTCGGGGGTGCGGCTTGATCGCCGCGTAGCGTCA
>JACPOA010000054.1 GCA_016185205.1 Hyphomicrobiales bacterium
CCCCCTTTTTCCAGGCGGCGGTCGCCAAACCGCCCCAGCCCAAAAGCCATCTCAACCATCGCCTGCTCCCGCAAATCATCCGATGATCAACGGAATCAGTCTTCCGGACTCCCCGCAAGCAAGATGTGTGAATGCGGTAGCGCGAAGCGCGGGGAGGGGTCGGGGGTGGGGTTGAACAGACCAAACAGAAGTGCCCCCACCCCGGCGCAATTTGAATTGGCCGAAGTCGGATATATCCGACTTCGGCTGTGCGCCGACCCTCCCCACGCTCGCAAGCGCTCGCGGGGGAGGGAAAACGCTCACTGCCCCACGTCGATCTTCACCGCGCTGGTGATCGTCTCCCAGTGCTTCATCTTGCCGGCCAGCCAGGCATTGGCGTCGGCGAGCGACTTGCTCGGCACGATGTTGAAATTCTGCTTGCCGAGCTTCTCTTTCGCCTCCGGCGAATTCAGCGCCTTGGTCACCGCGGCAAACAGCGCTTCCAGCACCGGCTGGGGCGTCGCCGCCGGCGCAAACAGGCCGTTCCACGCCACGGTGCCGACATCCGGATAGCCGACCTCCTTCATCGTCGGAACGTTAGGATATTCCTTCAGCCGCTCGCGGCTGACCACGGCAAGCGGGCGGAATTTGCCCGCCTGCACCATGCCGGCAGTGGAGGCGACGTTGAGGAAGGCCGCGTGCACGTCGCCGCGCAGCATGTCCTGAATCACGCCGGCGGCGCCGTTCTTGTTGGGCAGCCCGCGCATGTCGAGGTCGCCGGCGCGCTTGGCGAAATAGGCCATGTCGTAATGCGGATAGGAGCCGATGCCGACGGTGCCGTAATTCACCTTGCCGGGATTTTTCTTGGCGTAGTCGATCAGTTCGGCCACCGTCTTGGGTGGGAAGTCGTTCGCCGTGGTCACCAGCAGGAAGGCCGGCACGTCGATCAGGTTGGTCACCGCCACCACGCTCTTGGCGTAGTCGACCGGCATCTTCTTGGCATAGATGATCGGCGTGATGGCGTTGGTCGACACGTTGCCGAGCATCAGCGTGTAGCCATCGGGCGCCGACTTCACCATTTCCTCGATCGCCAGCATGCCGAAGGCGCCCGGCTTGTTGAGCACGACGAAGGGCTGGCCGGTGGCTTTCTGGAATTCGTCGCCGACGATGCGCGCCACGATGTCGGTGGCGCCGCCCGGCGCATAAGGCACGATCACCTTGACCGGCCGGCTCGGGTATTTGTCCTGCGCCGACGCGGTTGCCAGGCTGAACACAAGGCAGGCGGCGGACAGCAGCATCAGGCCGAGACGTTTCATCGATATCCTCCCAAATGTGTGATTCTTTTTTTCTTACGTGGCTTTGATTCCGTGCAGGCTGTGCGAGGCATCCTTGCAGGTGAAGAACACCACGTCGCCGTCAGCGGTCGCCTTGCCGGCGTGGATGGTGTTGGCCGGGATGTAGATCACCATGCCCGGCTTGGCGTCGATCGGCTTGCCGCCGATGGTGGCGCGGAAGGTGCCTTCCAGGATGTAGATCCACTGCTCGTTCGGATGCGAATGCGGCTCGGCGCCGGTGCCGGCTTTCATGCGCATCAGGCCGACGATCATGCGGTCGCCTTCGACGCACGGCCCGTGCGCGGTCGAATAGGCCGGCCCGCCCATGATCTTAGCGACCGTGCCGAGGTCGAACAGATATTCGCCCGGGCCGGCGCGCGTGGCGCCCGGCGTGCGTGCGGTTGGAGCATCGGACATGGACGTGTCTCCCCCTGAAATCTTCCAACGGCTTATTTTGGGGGAATGTTAGTTGACCGTTTGTACCTGCGCCAGTAGATGCGGGCCTGTATCGCCATGCGGGCGGTCATCCGATTCGGAGAGGAATCTTGCCGTTGCTGCGTTGGGCGCTGCCGATCCTCGCATTGTTGGCGCTCGCCGCCTGCGCCGGCGACACCACCGTGCCGAAGAGCGAGCCAAGCTTCTACCGCAATCTGGCGCAGCCGGACGCCGAGCTCGACGGCGCCGTCGCCGCCTCGATGATCTCCGGCTATCGCGCCAATAACGGGCTGGGCGCGGTAACGCTGGATCCCGAGCTGATGCGGCTGGCCGCGGTGCAGGCCGGCGTCATGGCGCAGCGCGACAAACTCGACCACGGCGCCGGAAAGCCGTTCGTGGCGCGGCTGAAGGCGTCGGGCTACGACGCCAAGACGGCGTCCGAGAACATCAGCGCCGGCTATCACACGCTGGCCGAGGCGTTCTCCGGCTGGCGCGATTCCCCGCCGCACCGCGCCAACATGCTGCTCAAGGGCGCCACCCGCATGGGCATCGCGGCGGTCTACACGCCGAGCTCGAAATACAAGGTGTACTGGGCGCTGATCCTGGCGGAGCCGGAGGAGAAGAAGGGGTAGTCGGGGCGTGCGTGCTCTTATCCCTCCCCTGAAAAGGGAGGGTGGCGAGCGAAAGCGAGCCGGGTGGGGTTGGCTCTCCGTATTCCAACACCACACCCCACCCGCCGCTCGCAAGCGCTCGCGGCACCCTGCCCGCGAAGCGGGAAGGGATAAGAAAGATGGACCTCACGCCATCTGCTGACTAGCCTCACGCCGCATGCCGGTGCTGCCTCGCCTCAATAATTACGACGACGTCTACGCCCAATTCCGCTGGCGGGTAGCAGCGCGCTACAATATTGGCGTCGACGTCTGCGACCGCTGGGCCGCGCGCGAGCCGGATCGGCTGGCGATTCTGCACGTGCATCCGGATGGGCGCGAAGACGCCGTCAGCTACGGCGCGCTGCGCGACACCTCCAACCGGCTGGCCAATGCGCTGCGTGCGCAGGGCGTCAAGCGCGGCGACCGCGTCGCCATTTTGCTGCCGCAGGCGCCGGAAGTGGCGGCCAGCCATATCGCGATCTACAAGCTCGGCGCCGTCGCGCTGCCGCTAGCAACCTTGTTCGGCATCGAGGCGCTCAGCTACCGGCTGCAGAATTCCGGCGCGGCGGCGCTGATCACCAACGCGCAGGGCGTCGCGCGCATCGCCGCAATCAGGAACGACGTGCCCGCGCTCAAGCTGGTGCTGTCGATCGATGGTGCGAGCGACGGCGCGCTCGATTTCGCGGCGACCTTGGCGCGCGCCTCGTCCGACTTCACAGCGGTCGACACCGAATCCTCCGATCCGGCCATGATGATTTTCACCTCCGGCACCACCGGGCAGCCGAAAGGCGCGCTGCACGCGCATCGCGTGTTGATAGGACATTTCCCCGGCATCGAGACGCATCACGATTTCTTCCCGCAGCCGGGCGATCGCATCTGGACGCCGGCCGACTGGGCCTGGGCCGGCGGGCTGCTCGATGTGCTGCTGCCGAGTTTGCATTACGGCGTGCCGGTGGTGGCGCGCCGCTTCGAGAAATTCGACCCGGAGGAAGCCTTCGCGCTAATGGCGCGCACGCAAGTTCGCAACACCTTCATCCCGCCGACCGCGTTGCGCATGTTGCGCGCGGCGCCCAATCCGCAAGGCCGCCACGACATAAGGCTGCGCTCGATCGGCTCGGGCGGCGAGACGCTCGGCGCGGAAACCTACGAGTGGGGCAAGTCCGCCTTCGGCCTCACGATCAACGAATTCTATGGCCAGACCGAATGCAATCTTGTGCTGTCGGCCTGCAACGCGCTCGGCGTCTCCAAAGCCGGCGCCATCGGCAAGCCGGTTCCCGGCCATACCGTCGCGGTGATCGACCGCGCCGGCCATCCGCTGAAAGCCGGCGAGATCGGCCAGATCGCGGTCCAGCGGCCCGATCCGGTGATGTTCCTACAATACTGGGGCAGCCCGCAGGCGACGCGCGACAAGTTCATCGGCGACTGGATGACCACCGGCGATCAGGGCGTGATGGACGAAGAGGGCTATGTCAGCTTCATCGGCCGCGACGACGACGTCATCACCTCGGCCGGCTTCCGCATCGGGCCGGGCGAGATCGAGGATTGCCTGATCCGCCATCCGGCGGTGGCGCTCGCCGCCGTGGTCGGCAAGCCGGATGCGTTGCGCACCGAGATCGTGAAAGCGTTCATCGTGCTCAAGCAGGGCCAGGCGCCGTCCGACGCGCTCGCCGCCGATATCCAGGGCTTCGTCAAGACGCGGCTGTCGGCGCACGAATATCCGCGCGAAGTCGCCTTCATCGACGACATGCCGATGACCACGACGGGCAAGGTGATCCGGCGGCTGCTCAGGGAGAAGGTGTGAGGCTTTCTCTCACCTCCCCCTGCAAGGGCAGGTCGCCCGCCGAAACGAAGTGAAGGCGGGCGGGTGGGGGTCACTTCAACGCAATGACCCCCTCCCTGACCCTCCCCTTTCAGGGGTAGGGAACGGAAGGGCAAGTGCTCGCCGGCAATGATTTAGCTGCTCTGCCCGCCGCCCATGATGAACACGTGGAAGCCCAGCCGCCGCTTGGCCACGACATAGAGCATGATCGACTCGGCCACGATCGCGCTCGAGGTCGCCAGTGCCGCGCCCTCGATGCCGAGGCGCGGGATCAGGATCACGCAGAGCACGAGGTTGATGGCGAAGGCGATGGCATAGACGACGGCGCAATGTTTGCGCTCGCCCAGCATGTTGAGCAGGCGTTCGGCCGGGCCGACCGCGGCGCGCGCCAGCATGCCGACCGAGAGGATGAACATCACGAGATAGCCGCTGGTGAAATCGGCGCCGAACAGGCCGAGCAGCGGCCGTCCGAAGGCGAGGATCAGCGCGCAGCACGCCAGCGAGGGCCAGAACGTCCACTTGATGGTCTCGCGGAAGAACGAGGCCAGCCGCTCCTTGTCGCCGGCGACGTGATATTCGGTGAACTTGTGCGTGGTGGCGCCGGCGATGGCGAAATAGACGAAGGCGACGATCGCCAGCAGGCGCGCGCCGGCATAGTAGACCGCGACCTCGTCGGGCGAGCGGAAATGCTCGAGCGCCAGGATGTCGACGTAAGTCAGCAACAGGTAGAAGCCTTCGACGATGAAGATCGGGATCGAGGTGGCGATCCAGGTCTTGGGCTCGTAATGCCTCGGACCGGTCGGCACTTTCACCTTCAGGCGGCGATCGAGCACGACCATCTGGCCGATGGTCACCGCCCAGGTGGTGACGACGGCGATCACCATCGCCGTCACCGCGTCGGTCGGCGCACCGAACAGGTAGGCCGCGCCCATCAAGGCGATGATGGCGAGCTGGCGGATGATGAAGAACGGCATCAGCGCCAGATTGGGCCAGTCGTAGGATTGCGCAACGCCGGCCTGGACCTGCACGAGCCCGTAGACCGGGATGATGCCGCAGGCGAGATAAAGCGGAATGATGGCATAGCGATCGAGATAGGGTTCGAGCAGCGTCACGCCGAGCGCGCCGAGCGCGCCGATGATGGTGGCGATGCCGAAGGCGAGCCAGCGCGAGCCTGCGAGAAATCCGCGCAAGCTGTCGAAGGCGCGCAGCTCGGTGTATTCCGGGATGAAACGCCGCGCCGCCGACGACAGCCCGACGTCGGAGAGCGCGCCGATCATCAGCACCCAGGTCCACACGTAGATGTAGACGCCGAATTCGAAGCTGCCCATCCAGCGCGCCAGCAGCACCTGCGTGCCGAGCGCGAGCAACGCGTTGGCGACGCGCATCAGGAAGACTTTGCCGGCGACCAGTTGCGCCAGCCGGCTGTCGCTCTTGTCGGCGAGGATGGATTTGATGCGCGCGAGCGCATCCGCCAGCGCCGAACGCGGCGCGGGCATCATGGACGGAACGGGTTCCGTCAATTCCGGCGACGGCCGGGATGCGAGCGACGGCGGGGCCATCGCGTCCATTTAGCAAGGAAGCGTTAAGATTCGGTTGGATGGGGTCTTTTGTGCAGCAAAATCAGGCAGTTTCGAGCTTGGCCACGTCGGCCAAAATGCCCTCGACCGCCTTGCGATCGTCCGCGCTTAACGCTGCCTGCGGCGGCACCGGATCGCCAACTTCATAGCCCTGGATCTGCAAGCCGGCCTTGACGCAGGCGGCGAGGTTGAAGCGCGCGAAGGCCTCGTTGATGCGCCAGAGCTCGCGCTGCAATTTCATCGCTTGCGGCCATTGGCCGGCGCGGCACAGGTCGTACAGCCGCACGCTCTGGCGTGGGATGATGTTGGCGGGGCCGGCCATCCAGCCGACGCCACCGATCAGCATCACCGCCGCCGGAATATGCGCCGACGCCGAAAATACTTTCATCGCCGGCGCGCGGTTCATGATCGACAGCAGCCGCCCGGTATTGGTGGAGGCATCCTTGATGTAGCGGATGCGCGGATGGCTCGAGAGCCGCGCGATCACGTCGAGAGTCAAGTCGCTGCGCTGGAATTGCGGGTTGGTGTAGAGCACGACCGGAATGTCGACCGCGTCGGCGATGGCGCGGAAGTAGGCTTCGATCTGCGCGTCCTTGAGCGAGAAGTAGGTTTCGAGAATGGCGAGAATGCCGTCGGCGCCGAGCTTCTGGTAGTTCTTCGCCTGCTCCACGGCATCGGCGGTGGAGGTTGACGCCACTCCGGCGATCACCGGCACGCGCTTGTTCGCCGCCTCGATGGTGGCCTTGACCACCGTCGTGCGCTGCTCGCGGTTGAGATAGGCGAACTCGCCAGTCGAGCCGAGCGGGGTGAGCCCATGCACGCCGGCCTTGATCAGGTCAAACGACAACTTGCCGAGGACGTCGGCCAGGATGCGGCCGGACGCGTCGATCGGCGAAACGAGGTAAGGGAAAACGCCGTGGAAATCTGTCATGCGATCTTCGTAGCACGCGTTTTCTAAAACACCCACAGCGCCTCGGGTGGGAATTCGACGTAATGCTCGCCGGGCGCGAGCGGCGCCGCGGCATAGGCGCGCACGGTGAGATGCTCGCGCGCGAACGCCAGCTCCCAGCGCTCGCCCAGATACATCGGCGCCTTCAGTTCCATCTTCAGCCGGTTCGGGCCCGGCACTGAGGCGCAGCGCACGTGCTCGAGCCGGATGATGCCGACCGCCTTGCTGCCGACCGCGGCCTTGCTGCGTGGGAGGCCGGTGATGCGCTCGCCAAATACCTGCATGGTCGCGTTTGCGCCGGAGATTTCCAGCAGCGTACCGTCGAGCCGGTTGTTGCTGCCCATGAATTCCGCCGCGAACAATGTTGCCGGCTCGTTATAGAGCGCGGTCGGCTTGCCTTCCTGCGCAACCGTGCCGGCATCGAGCAATACGATCTTGTCGGCGATGGCCATCGCCTCCACCTGGTCGTGGGTGACGTGGATCGCCGACAGGCCGAGGGTGACGATCAGCGTGCGCAGCCAGGCGCGCGCCTCCTCGCGCAGCTTGGCGTCGAGATTGGACAGCGGCTCGTCGAGCAGGATCACCGGCGGCTCGTAGACCAGCGCGCGGGCAATGGCGACGCGCTGCTGCTGGCCGCCGGAGAGCTGATGCGGATAGCGCTCGGCCAGCGCGCCCAAGCCGATCTGCGCCAGCGTCTTGTCGACGCGCGCCTTGATCTCGGCGGTAGGCGTGCCGCGCAATTTCAGGCCGTAGGCCACGTTGTCGAATACGCTGCGGTGCGGCCACAAGGCGTAGGACTGGAACACTAGGCCGAGCCCGCGTTTTTCCGCCGGCAATTCGATTTTGCGCGCGGCGTCGTAGAACACGTTGTCGCCGATCGCACTCGAGCCGTCATGCGGTATTTCGAGCCCGGCGATCGCCCGTAACAGCGTGGTCTAGCCGCTGCCCGAGGGTCCCAGCAGCGCCACCACCTGGCCGGGCGTGACGTTGAGCGAGATGCCTTTGAGAATCTCATTGTCGCCGAGACGCAGACGGAGATCCTTGACCACGAGATCAGCCATGCAGGCGCACTCCGAGCCGGACCGCGACGGCGAGGCCGACGCCGATCATCACCACATTGACGACGGACAAAGCGGACACCAGATCGATCGCGCCGGTGCCCCACAGCGACACCAGCAGCGAGCCGATCACCTCGGTGCCGGGCCCGAGCAGATAGATGCCGGTGGAATATTCGCGCACGAAGATCAGGAACACCAGCAGCCAGCTCGCCAGCATGCCGTATTTGATCAGCGGCACGGTGACGTCGCGCTTGACGCGCAGATCGTTGGCGCCGGAGACGCGCGCGGCCTCCTCCAGCTCAGGCGCGACCTGCAGCAGCGTGCCGGACACCAGCCGCATGCCATAGGCGAGCCAGACGATCGAATAGGCCAGCCAGATCGAGAACATGGTCGATCTGAGCGGCGACAGAAACGGCACGAACAGGAACACCCACAGCAGCGCCAGGCCGGCGACCAGGCCGGGCATGGCGCGCGGCACCATCACCATGTAGTCGACCAGCCGGGTCCAGCCCGAATTCCAGCGGTGCACCGCCAGCGCGATGGCCGTGTAACAGACGACCGATATAGCACCGCCGATCACGCCGATGCCGAGCGTATTGGTGATGCCGCGCACGACATTCGGATAATCGAGCAGCTCGCGGTAGTGATCGAGCGTCAGCACGTCCAGGAGATCGACGCCTTCGCCCCAGCTCACCACGAACGAGCGCAGCGTGATGCCGGTGAGCGGCACCACCACCGTGATGAACAGCCAGAACACGATTGTCCCGAACGCCACCCAGCGCCAGGGGCCGAGCCGCAAGGCTTGCGTCTTCAGGCCCTTGCCGCGCACCGAGACAAAACGCTGCGCCTGGCGCAGCAACTGCCGCTGCATGAACACCAGCGGCGCGGTGATCGCGATGATCACCACCACCACCACGGCCATCAATTGATAGGACGGCACGCCCAGTTTGTTGGTGAGCTTGAACAGATAGGTCGACAGCACCAGCACGTCCTGCGGATCGCCCAGCACCAGCGGCAGGCCGAACAGTTCGAAACCGAGAAAAAACACCAGCACGCCGGCGAACAGGATCGCCGGCATGATCATCGGCAGGCTGACATTGAGCGCGACCTGCAACGGATTGGCGCCGGACACGCGCGCGGCTTCCTCCATGTCGGTGCTCAGCCCCCGCAAGGCGGCGGCGCTGTAGAGATAAACGTGCGGCACGTGCGTCAAGCCTGCGATCGCGATCAGCGAGAACAGCGAATAAACGTTCCACGGTACGAAGCCGAGCACGTCCTTGGCGAGCGTGGAGAAAATTCCGACCGGCCCGATCGCCACCACGTAGCCGAAGGCGATCACCACCGCCGAGACGAAGATCGGGATCAGGATCAACGGTTCGAGATATTGGCGGCCCGGCACGTCGGTGCGCACCATCAGGAAGGCGAGCAGGGCGCCGAGCGGTACCGCGATCGCCGCCATGCCGCCGGCGATGGCGGCGGTGGTCCATAACGCCTGCCAGAAATCATCCTCCGCGAACACGAAGGAATAGGCGGAAATGCTCAGGCGCGCCGAGTGATCAAAGAATGGCGCGGTGAGAAAGCTCTGATAGACCACCAGCGAGAGCGGCGCCACTACGGCCAGCGTAGTGATGCCGAGCACGAGCAAGCGGTACACGATGATGGGCATCGCTATCCCCTGTCATTCCGGGGCGCGAGCAAAGCGAGCGAACCCGGAATCCATAGCCCCAGCGCTGCGGAGTATGGATTCCGGGTCCGGCGCTGCGCGCCGTCCCGGAATGACAAAGTCAAATTACTGCCCCTTCTTCGCCGCTTGCCACTTGGACAGGAAGGCGAGCCGCTTGGTCTGGTCGAGATTTTCCAGCAGCGTCTGGTCGATGGGAACCGGCCGCGCCTTGTCGCCGACCATTTGCGTCACCCGCTTCAGCGTGGCTTCGCCCTCCACGTCGGAGCGCAGCGAATAGAGGTCGGCCTTGTTGGCGACGATTTCCTGGCCGCGCTTGGACAGCAGATAGTCGAGGAACAGCTTGCCGGCGTTCGGGTTCTTCGCCTGCTTGGAGACGAAGGCCACGCGCGAGGTCACCATGGTGTAGTCCTTCGGCAGGATGACGCCGAGGTTGGGGTCCTTCTTCGAGCGGCCGAGCGCGTAGGAGCCGAAAATGCCGTAGGCGATCAAATGCTCGCCGGAGGTGACGCGCTCCATCATGGCGCCGGCGCTGGTGTAGAGTTTCGCGCCGGTCTTGCCGAAGGCCTTGAACAGGTCCCAGGCCGCCGGGAAGTTCTTGATGTCCTCGGTGCAGAACAGAAAGCCGACGCCCGAGCGCTCGGGATCATAGGCGGTGACTTTGCCCTTGTAGAAATCCGGCTTGGCGTTGAGCAGCTTCAACAGATCGCCGTGATCCTTCGGCACGTCCTCGGCCGGCACCAGCCGCTTGTTGTAGACGATGGCGATCGGCTCATAGGTCGTGCCGTAGGCGGCGTCCTTCCACACCGCCCATTTCGGCAGCGCCTTGATTTCCGGCGAGGCGTAGGTCAGCGCATGGCCGTCGGCGACCAGCTTGACCTGCAGGTCCATGGCGGAGGACCAGATCACGTCGCCGGTGCCGTTGTTGGCGGCGGCTTCGGCGATGAAGCGATTGTACAGCTCGGTGGAATTGAGATCGGAATACTCGACCTTGATGCCCGGATAGAGCGCCTCGAAATCCTTGACCAGCGGATTGGCGGCCACCGAGTCGGTGGTCGAATAGATCACCAGTCTGCCTTCCTTCTTGGCGGCCTCGACCAGCTTGCCGTAGTCGGCCGGATAGCCTTGCGGGGCCTGCGCGTAAGCGGCGGTGCCGATGCTCAAGGCGGCGGCGATGGCGGCGGATATGGATATGATGTGTCGCATGGCAACTCCTCAATAAAGATCGCACGGCCGTCTAACGCGCCGCCCCCGCAGCCGTTCGGCCGGGATGCTACTCCAGGGCTTCCGGGCTCGCCTAGGGGATGTTCAGCCGGCAAAACCGCCGGCATCGAGAAACGCCTGCTCGTCCGGTGTGGTGGCACGGCCGAGCGCCGCATTGCGATGCGGAAAGCGGCCGAAACGGCGGATGATGTCGGTGTGAATTTCCGCCCATTTCAGGCCGTCGACGTCGCCGATCGCTTTGTGAAAAGCGACGCAGCGTTCCTGATCGGCGAGATTTTCCGAATGCTCGAACGGCAGATAGAAAAATCCGCGCATGCCGTCCGGCGCCTGCGCATCGAAGCCGCGCACCAGCGCGCCCGCCGCGATCGCGCGCGCCAGCGGGTCGCTGGCGAAAGCGCGCGCCTGGCCGCGGAACATGTTGCGCGGAAACTGGTCGAGCAGGATGAGGAGGGCGAGCGCGCCCTCGGCGGTCTGTTCCCAATGGCTGAGCTTGCCGGCGGCGGCGGTTTCATGCAGGCCAAGGAAGCGCCGGCGGATATCGTCGTCGAAAGCCGCGTCCTTGGTGAACCAGCGCTGGGGCCCGGCGTCGCGCCAGAACGCAACCACCTCGGCCGGCGAAGGCTCGCCGGTCATGCACCGTCCCGCAGCGCGCGGCGCAGGATCTTGCCGACATTGGTCTTCGGCAGATCCTGCCGGAACTCGATATGTTTCGGCATCTTGTAGCCGGTGAGCTGCGTTTTGAGGTAGGCGCGCAGGTTCTCCTCGGTCACCTCCGGCGTCTTCTTCACCGCGAACAATTTGACCGCCTCGCCGCAATCCTTATCCGGCACGCCGACGACGGCGCATTCGAGCAGGCCGCCTTGCGACATGGCGACGTCCTCCACCTCGTTGGGGAAAACCTTGAAGCCAGATACCGAGATCATGTCCTTCTTGCGGTCGACGATCTTGACACGACCTTGGTCGTCCATCACGCCGATGTCGCCGGTGCAGAAAAATCCATCCTTGGTCATGACCTTGGCGGTTTCGTCCGGGCGCTGCCAGTAGCCCGGCATCACCTGCGGTCCGCGCGCGCAAATCTCGCCGCGCTCGCCGTTCGGCACCTCTTTGTTGTCGTCATCGCGAATGGAAATATCGGTCGATGGGACCGGCAGCCCGATGGTGCCGGTCCATTCGGCGATGTCGCCGCGGTTGCAGGTGAGCACCGGCGACGTCTCCGACAGGCCGTAGCCTTCGATGATGGGGCGGCCGGTGGCCTTGAACCAGGCGTCGGCGACCGTGCGCTGCACCGCCATACCGCCGCCGATCGCGCATTTGAGCATGCTCCAGTCGATCTTGGAAAAATCGGGATGATTGAGCAGCGCGTTATAGAGCGTGTTCACGGCCGGAAACGAGTTCACCTTGTATTTGGCGATTTCCTTGATCAGCGCCGGAAAGTCGCGCGGATTTGGAATCAGCAGGCAAAGCCCGCCGCAGCGCATGCCGAACAGGAAACAGGCGGTGAGCGCGAAGATGTGGTAAAGCGGCAGCGCGGTCACGATGATCATTTGGTCGACCTTGGGCGGCTGGTCGATGATCGGGCGCTGCCAGGCTTCCACCTGCAACATGTTGGCGACCAGATTGCGGTGCAACAGGGTCGCGCCCTTGGAGACGCCGGTGGTTCCGCCGGTGTACTGCAAGAAGGCGACATCGTCCGGTCCGAGCACGGGTTTCGTCAACGGCAGCTTTTTTCCGGCGGCAATCGCATCGTTGAACGCGGTCGCGCCCGGCAATGAATAGGCCGGGACCATTTTCTTCACGCGTCGCACCACCAAATTGACAATCGTGCCCTTCAGCGCGCCCAGCATGTCGCCCATGCTGGCGATCACCACGTGTTTCACCTTGGTGCGCGGCAGCGCCTCTTGCAGAACATGCGCGAAATTTTCCAGCACCAGGATGGCCTCGGCGCCGGCATCGTTGAGCTGGTGTTCCAGCTCGCGCGGCGTGTACAGCGGATTGACGCTCACCACCGTGAAGCCGGCGCGCAGGATGGCGGTAATCGCCACCGGATATTGCAGCACATTCGGCATCATGATGGCGACACGGTCGCCGCGCTTGAGGCCCTTGCTTTGCAGCCAGGCGGCGAAGGCGCGCGAGGCCTCGTCGAGCTCGCCATAGGTTATCGACTTGCCCATGAAGGCGAAGGCGTCCTTGCCACGATGGGACTGGAAACTTTCCTCGAACATCGCCACCAGCGAAGGATAAAGCGTCGTGTCGATTTCGGCGGCGACGCCCGGTGGATAATGCTGCAGCCAAGGCCGATTCATGATGTCTCCCCCATGCCGCCAGCTTCGTTCCGGCATGGCCGGCGGTCAGGCATCAGCATCAAACGAACCGGGATGCCGCGCAAGAGCGGTCCGGCTCGATCGGGCGCTACCTATCGACGCCGCCGAACGGTACCAGGGGGTTGTCGGTCAAGGCGGCGCGGTCGGGCCGGTCGAGCGCGGCGGCGCCGGTAAAGGCCTCGAACAGCTCGCGCACGGTGCGCTCGGGCAGATCGCGGGTGATGAAGACCAGCCGGGTGCGGTGATCGTCGTCCGGCCAGCGTTCCAGCCGGGCGGTCGGGTGGAAGACGTGCTGCACACCGTGCACAACCACCGGCGTGTCCGGCATCTCGGCCAGCTTCACGATACCCTTGATACGCAAGAGTTTAGAGCCATGACTCGCGCGCAGCAGTTCGAGGAACATTTCCAGCGTACCGGCCGGAATCGCGGCATCGCTGGTCAGCACGAAGCTGCCGATATGCTCGTCGTGCCGGTTTACATCGTGGTGATGCACGTGGTGATGCGCGTGCGCGTCGGCATAGGCCTCGGCGGCGAGCCACTTCTTCACGTCTGGAATCTTCTTGTCCGGATCGTACAGTCCGCAATTGAGAATTCTCTCAGCCGTCGCCTCGCCCTTGGCGGCGTCGAGAATGCTTGCTGCCGGATTGAGGGCGTGCAGGCGCGCGACGATACGGTCGTGCTGGTTTGCGTCCGCCAGATCGGTCTTGGTCAGCACGGTGCGGTCGGCGACCGCCGCCTGCTTCACCGCCTCCGCGTGCGCATCGAGCGTGGCCTCGCCGTTCACCGCGTCGACCACCGTCACCACGCCGTCGAGCCGGTAGCGCAAGACGAGATAGGGATGCGCCATGGCGGTGTGCAGCAGCGGCGCCGGATCGGCCAGCCCGGTGGTTTCCAACAGCACGCGGCGGAATGTGCAGCGCCGGTTGTCGAGATCGCGCAGCAGCGTCTCCAGCGCGTCGACCAGGTCGCCGCGCATGGTGCAGCACAGGCAGCCGCTTTGCAGCAGCACCATGCTGTCGCCGACATATTCCACCAGCAGATGGTCGAGCGAGACTTCGCCGAACTCGTTGATGATGACGGCGGTCTCGGCGAGCGCCGGCTCCTTGAGCAGCCGGTTGAGCAAGGTTGTCTTGCCGGCGCCGAGGAAGCCGGTGAGCACGGTGAGCGGAATTGGCGTCGCCGGCTGGCGCCGGTCGGCGCTGGTTTCCCCGCCTGGCGCGGCCTCGCTCATTGGCCGGCCGAACTGACTTTCGGCTTGGTGGATTTTGCCGGTTTGGCGGCGTTGGCCTGTTTGCCGGCCGCCCCCGCCTTGGCGGCGGATTTCTTTTTCTTCTTCGGCGAGGCGCTGGCGGTCTGCACCGCGGTGTCGGGATGATCGGCCGGTCCGGTGAACACCACGACCGGCGCGCTGGTCTCGACCGGCGGCCCGAGCACAAACTTGCCGTTCGCCGGCTTCAGGCTCGACAGCATGAAGGCCTGGCCGGACTCGCCTTCGCCGTTGGCGGACGTGGTGTTGTCGGCGGCTGGCTCTTCTTCCTCGTTGTCCTCGGACGCCGGCTTGCGCCGGTGACCGCCGCACATCTCCTCGCGCAGGTTCGGCGGCTGCGCATCGATCGGCGCCAGCGCATCGACGGTGCCGAGCGAGGGCGTCAGCCAGGTGAGGCCGCCGCTGTTGAAGCCGCGCTCGAGCAGTTGGGCGGCCTTCTGCGCGCGTACCGCGCCGGAATACGAGCCGAGCACCACCGCGATCAGCCGGCGGCCATTGCGCGTAGCCGAGGCCACCACGTTATAGCCGGAGGCGCAGATGAAGCCGGTCTTCATGCCATCGGCGCCGGGATAGCGATCGATCAGCGAATTGTAGTTGCGCATCACCCGGTTGCCGTAGCGGATCGCGGAAATATGCCAGTAGGATTCGGCGTCCGGGAACTCGCGGATCACAGCGCGCGCCAGGATGCCGAGATCGCGCGCCGAGCTGACGTGGTTTTCCGCCGGCAGCCCGTTCGGATTGACGAAATTGCTCTGCGACATGCCGAGCCGACGCGCATTGGCATTCATCAGGTCGGCGAAGCCCTCAAGCGAGCCGCCGACGCCTTCGGCAAGGGTCACCGCCACGTCATTGGCGGACTTGACCATCAGCATCTTGAGCGCGTTGTCGACGGTGACGCGGGTGCCGACCTTGAAGCCCATCCTGGTCGGCTGCTGCGCTGCCGCGTTTCTCGATACCGTGAGCAGCGTGTCGAACGAGACCTTGCCTTCCTTGACCGCGCGCAGGGTGGTGTAGGCGGTCATTATTTTGGTGACGGAAGCCGGATACCAGGGATAGGTGGCGTTCTCGGCGTGCAGCACCTTGCCGGTGGAGGCCTCGATCAATAATTGCGCTTCGGCGTGGGCGCGGGTCGCCGGGACGATCGAGAGCCCGCCTAAGGCGGCGAGGCCGATGAACAAGGCGCGGGAGCTCGAACTAAAGGTCAAGGTTCGCGGTCCGGTCAGGTTGCTCAGGCCAAAGGAAAAGCCCATGGAAACGAGATAGTTCCATAGGCGGTGGCGCTAGGCTATCTAAGCTCAGGCCCGGAGGCAAAGCCAGCACGCCCCCGGCTCGATTTATGGTGACTCGACTAGTGTGGTGGATTTGAAGTTCCTCCAATCATCGCGGCAAGTTCGAAGAGGAACTTCAAATCCTAAACCACACTAGAATCATAAACTTGCTAGTGTCCCTTTGATTCCGAAGTTCGCATCAGAGGGTGCTGCAGGGACGTGCGAACTTCGGAATCGGGACACTAGCGTCAATCGCCGATTATTGCGACCAAAGTTCGGCAAAGGAGACATCGATGACCGCCTGCATCGTCGGCTGGGCCCATACCCCCTTCGGGAGGCTTAGCGAGGAGACCGTCGAAAGCCTAATCGTGCGGGTGGCCGGTGAGGCGCTTGAGGATGCCGGGATCGCGGCCAAGGACGTGGACGAGATCGTGCTCGGCCACTTCAATGCCGGCTTTTCCGCACAGGATTTCACCGCCTCGCTGGTGTTGCAGGCCTCGCCCGATCTGCGCTTCAAGCGCGCGACGCGGGTCGAAAACGCCTGCGCGACCGGCTCGGCCGCCGTGCATCAGGGGCTCAAGGCGATCGAGGCGCGGGCCGCGCGCATCGTGCTGGCCATCGGCGTCGAGCAGATGACGACGACGCCCGGCCCCGAGGTCGGACGGAACCTGCTGAAGGCATCCTATGTGCGCGAGGAGGCCGACATCGACGGCGGCTTCGCCGGCATCTTCGGCAAGATCGCCGGCCTCTATTTCCAGAAATGGGGCGACCAGTCCGACGCGCTCGCCATGATCGCGGCCAAGAATCACAAGAACGGCGTCGGCAACCCTTATGCGCAGATGCGCAAGGACTTAGGCTACGATTTCTGCCGCACCGAGAGCGAGAAGAATCCCTACGTCGCGGGCCCGCTCAAGCGCACCGATTGCTCGCTGGTGTCGGACGGCGCCGCCGCGGTCGTGTTGGCCGACGTGGAGACCGCGCTCAAGCTCAACAAGGCGGTCGCTTTCCGCGCCGCCGAGCACGTGCAGGACTTCCTGCCGATGTCGAAGCGCGACATCCTAAAATTCGAAGGCTGCGCTCTGGCCTGGCAGCGCGCGCTGGGTAAATCCGGCCTGTCGCTCGACGATCTGTCATTCGTGGAGACGCATGACTGCTTCACCGTCGCCGAGTTGATCGAATACGAAGCGATGGGGCTGACTGCCGAGGGGCAGGGCGCCCGCGCCATCTTGGAAGGCTGGACGCAGAAGGACGGCAAATTGCCGGTCAATCCGTCCGGCGGCCTGAAGGCTAAAGGCCATCCGATCGGCGCTACCGGCGTCTCGATGCATGCGTTGACCGCAATGCAGCTCATCGGTTCGGCCGGCGACCTGCAGGTGAAAAACGCCCGTCTTGGCGGGATTTTCAATATGGGTGGAACGGCGGTGGCAAATTACGTGAGTATTCTCGAACGGATTCGGTAAATGCAGCCACCGATTGTTTGCGTACCAACAAGTTGACCTTTCGCAAAATTAGCCGGGGCGGGACGTGTTACGGTTTCGTGGTGTTACTGGTAGATGTTCGTGTAAACATTGTAAACATAAGCCTATTCTGCGTTGGGGGGTTCAACAGTTGCGCATGACCAATATTCCAACCGATCTGCTGCGTACGCTTGTCGCAGTCGTCGATTTGCGTAGCTTTACCAAGGCGGCCGCCTCGCTTGGGGTGACCCAGCCGGCGGTCAGCGCCCAGATCAAGCGGCTGCAGTTCCTGCTCGGCGGCGAACTGTTCGACCGCAGCAGCCAAGGCATCAGCCTGACGCCGCAGGGCGAAATGGTGGTGAGCTATGCGCGCCGTCTGCTCTCGATCAACGACCAGATCGTGCATCTGGGCGAGGCCGGCCCGCGGCCGGAACTGGTGATCAGGGTTGGGACCCCGAGCGATTTCATCGCGTCGATATTGCCGAACATCTTGGCGCGCTTCCGCGAGCGCTGGCCCGACGTGCGGTTCATCGTGCGCACCGACTTCCACGATTCGTTGCTGCGCGATCTTCGCAGCGGCGAAGTCGATCTCTATGTCGGCCTGTCGATGAGCCAGCCGCCCGATGCGCGCCATAGCTGGGCGGAAGAAGTGGTCTGGGTGCGCGGCGCCGCCAGTCAGCTCGATATCGACCGGCCGGTGCCGCTGGTCTCGCACGGCGAGCGCAGCGTCTATCATCGGCTTGCGGTGACGGCGCTGAAAGCGGCTGGGCTGGAGTGGGAAGACGTTTTCACCGGCCCGAGCATGAACAGCCTCAACGGTGCGGTCGCGGCCGGGCTCGGCGTCATGGCGGTCACCCGGCGGCGGGCGAACGATGTCGGAATGCTCATCTGGGATGACGCGCCGCTGCCGAAACTGCCGGATCTCTATAGCGGGATCTATGTGCGCGAGGGCGGCGCCCGCGCCGCCTACGAGCAGCTGGCCGACGAGATTGCCGAAGCCATCAGTGCCGCGCGGCCGGGGGCCCGCAAGATCGTCGGCGTGGCCGACAAGGCGCTGAAGACGGACTCTGCGGCCTAGTTGCGCGATTTGCGCTAGTTGACCTTGCGGCTGGCGGCCGGCGGCAGATAGGACGCGTCGAAGATGTCGTCCGGCTTCGGCTTCTCGCCCTTGAACTTGTAGGTCAATCCGATCTGATCGATGGCGCGGGCCAGACGTGCGCTGTCGATACCGCCATAGCCGTTGGTCTTCACCTCCGGCGTGACGATGTTGTCGCGGATCGCCATGCTCAGCCGCTCAAGCTCGATGTCCTTGCGCGCCACGTCGTTGCGTTTGAGCACCGAATCGATCGCGCTCGCCGGTTGCTTCACCGTCTCCTTCAAGCCCTTCAGGAAGGCGCGCAGGAAGCCATTCACCGCGTCGGGGTGCTCGGCGGCGAATTTCGGATTCACGATGATCGCATTGCCGTAGAGGTTGACGCCGTAATCGGCCATCAGCAGCACGACGATGTCGTCGAGCGGAACGCCTTTGTCCTTGAGATTGATGAATGAGGAGAACGAAAATCCGGTGATGGCGTCGACCTGGCCGGCGGCCAGCATCGGTTCGCGCACCGGAAAACTGACATTCTCGATCATCACCTTGCCGGCATCGATACTATTGGCCTGCACGAAGATCGGCCACTGCGCGTAGGCGCTGTCGGCGGCCGGCGCGCCCAGTTTCCTGCCTTCCAGATCGGTCGGCTTGCCGATGCCGCGGCTTTTGCGGCCGATGATCGCGAAGGGCGGCTTGTTGTAGAGCATGAACACCGCCTTGACCGGCATGGCCGGATTGGCGTCGCGGAACTTGATCAGCGCATTAATGTCACCGAAGCCCATGTCATAGGCGCCCGATGCCACGCGGTTGATCGGCTCAAGCGAGCCGGTCGCCGCATCGATGCTGACATCGAGGCCTTCCGCCCTGTAGTAGCCCTTGTCGAGCGACAGCAGGAACGGCGCCGACGGCCCTTCGAATCTGAAGTCGAGGCTGAACTTAACGCTGATTTCCGCCACCGCGGCGCCGGTCGAAAGAACCGCGGCCAGCAGAATTGCCGCCCGAATTCCTAGCATTGCCGGCCGGCCGGCATTAACGGCGCGCATGAGGGCAATCCTTCACTGTCGGTCGCGCGCATCCGGTGATGCGCGGTCCGGCGGTGGCTGAATTTGCATCTCGGTTCAGCAAAGAACATGTCGTTGCAAAGCGCAAGATATCGGCGCGCATGGGGTTGCGATAATCTGGCGCACCCGCTTCGGAGTTCGACCCATGACGGCGGCCAAATCCGCCAATGCTACGCGCGATCTGCCGTCCTTCCAGGCGCCCTATGCGTCGGCGGACGATGGGCTAGCCGCCGCCTTGCTGGCCTCCGCCGGCCGGTCGTCTTCGGCGGAAGCGCACATCGACGCCCGGGCCGCACGCCTGGTCGAGGCGATCCGCGCCCGCGTCGGCGGCGTCGGTGGCGTGGAAGATTTCCTGCACGCTTATGCGCTCTCCACCAAAGAGGGCCTGGCGCTGATGGTGCTGGCCGAGGCGCTGTTGCGCGTGCCCGATGCCGACACTGCCGACCGCCTGATCGAGGACAAGCTGAAAGCCGGCGACTGGACCCACCACGATGCCCGCTCAGCCGGGCTATTGGTATCGGCCTCGGCCTGGACGCTCGGCCTGACGGCCAAAGTCATTTACCCGGGCGAGACCCCGGAGGGCATCGTCGATACGCTGGTGAAGCGCCTCGGCCTGCCGGCGGTACGCGCCGCCACGCGCCAGGCCATGCGGCTGCTCGGCTCGCATTTCGTCCTCGGCCAGACGATTCAGGAGGCGCTGGCGCGCGCGCGCTCGCATCACGAATATTTGTATTCCTTCGATATGCTGGGCGAGGGCGCGCGCACGCGTGCCGACGCCGGGCGCCACTTCGCCGCCTATGCCGAAGCCATCGACGCGATCGGCAAAACGGCGGGCAATGCCGCGCTGCCGAAGCGGCCGGGCATTTCGGTGAAGCTGTCGGCCTTGCACCCGCGTTACGAGCCGCTCTCGCGCACCCGCGTGTTCAAGGAGTTGGTGCCAAAGCTGCTCGAACTGGCGCGGCTGGCGAAAAATCATGAGCTCAATTTCACGGTCGACGCCGAGGAAGCCGACCGGCTGGAATTGTCGCTCGATGTGATCGCCGCGGTTCTGCGCGATTCGTCGCTCATCGGCTGGGACGGCTTTGGGCTCGCCGTGCAGGCCTATCAGAAGCGCGCCGCCGCGGTGATCGACTGGATCGCGCAGGCCGCTGAGGCGCTCGACCGTCGCCTGATGGTGCGTCTGGTCAAGGGCGCCTATTGGGACACCGAGATCAAGCGCGCGCAGGAGCGCGGGCTTGCCGACTACCCGGTGTTCACTCGCAAGGCGATGACCGACCTTTGCTATCTCGATTGCGTGCGCAAGCTCCTGGCCGCGCGCCCGCGGCTCTATCCGCAATTCGCCACCCACAATGCGCTCACGGTGGCGAGCGTGATTGAGGATGCCGGCGGCGTCGGCGCTTATGAATTTCAGCGCCTGCATGGCATGGGCGAGGCACTCTATCAGGCGCTGCTCGGCGAATTTTCGGATCTGACCTGCCGCGTCTATGCGCCGGTCGGCGGCCATGCCGATCTGTTGGCTTATCTAGTGCGCCGTCTGCTGGAGAACGGCGCCAATTCGTCCTTCGTGTCGGTGGCGGCCGATCCGAATGTGCCGATCGAAACCATCCTGCGGCGGCCGCAGAGCTGGGTCACCGATCCGTCCCACGCCCGCCATCCGCACATTCCGCTACCGCGCGACATGTTTGCGCCGGCGCGGCGCAATTCGAGCGGGATCGAATTCGGCGATAAGACCGCGCTCGACGCGCTGCTGGCCGCCATTCGCGCTATGTCGCAAACCGCGAGCGCGGTGCCGCTGATCGACGGGGTCGCGATTTCCAGCCGCGAACGCAATGTCTTCTCGCCAATCGATGGCAAGGTCATCGGCAGCGTGCAGGAGGGCGACGCGGCCATCGTGGCGTCGGCGATGGCGGCGGCGCAGGCCGGCTTTCCATCCTGGAACGCCAGCGGTGTAGCGGTGCGAGCCGCCACGCTCGAACGCGCCGGTGAGTTGATCGAGCAAAATCGCGGCCGCCTGATCGCGCTGCTGCAAGGCGAGGGTGGCAAGACCATCGACGACTGCGTGTCGGAAGTGCGCGAGGCGGTGGATTTCTGCCGCTATTATGCATCGCTGGCGCACCGCACGCTCATGCCGCAAACGCTGCCGGGGCCGACCGGCGAAAGTAATGAGCTGCGCTATCGCGGCCGCGGTGTGTTCGTCTGCATCAGCCCGTGGAATTTTTCGCTGGCGATTTTCATCGGCCAGATCGCGGGCGCGCTCGCCGCCGGCAATGCGGTGGTGGCGAAACCCGCCGAGCAGACGCCGCTCATCGCCTACGAGGCGGTGAAGTTGCTGCATGCCGCCGGCGTGCCGGCGTCGGCGCTGCATCTGGTGCCGGGCGACGGCAGGATCGGCGCGTTGCTTGTCAGCCATACTCATGTTGCCGGTGTCGCCTTCACCGGCTCGACCGAAGTCGCCCGCATTATCAACCGGACGCTGGCGGCAAAGGACGAACCGATTGCACCGCTGATCGCCGAGACCGGCGGCATCAACGCCATGCTTGTCGATGCCACCGCGCTGCCCGAGCAGGTTTGCGACGACGTGATGACGTCGGCCTTCCGTTCCGCCGGCCAGCGCTGTTCGGCATTGCGGCTGCTGTGCGTGCAGGACGACATCGCCGACCGCGTGCTCGAGATGGTGAGCGGCGCGGCAAACGAGCTAGCGCTCGGCGATCCGCGCGATCCGGAAATCCAGATCGGGCCGGTGATCGACACTGGGGCCAAGGACAGACTCGATCGCTGGATCGTGGACATGGACGCGCGCGGCGCAGTGCGCTTCCGCTGGGAAGGGCCGCTGCCGTCTCGCGGCACTTATGTCGCGCCGACCATCGTCGAACTCGACCGCGCGCGCGAACTGAAAGAAGAAATCTTCGGTCCGGTCCTGCACGTCGTACGCTGGTCAGCCTCCGAACTCGATCAGCTCTTGGCCGACATCGCCGGCAACGGCACCGCGCTCACCCTCGGCATTCATTCGCGCATCGATGCCACCGTCGCGCACATCGCCGCGCGGCTCCCGCACGGCAACGTTTATGTCAACCGCAACATGATCGGCGCGGTCGTGGGCAGTCAGCCGTTCGGCGGCAGCAACCTGTCGGGAACCGGGCCGAAAGCCGGCGGGCCGAATTATCTGCAGCGCTTCGTGATGGAGCAGGTGGTGACGGTGAACACCGCCGCCACCGGCGGCAATGCCGCGCTGCTGTCCGAGGATGAAAATGAGACGGTATTAGGCGCAGGAAAGCCGCCGACGCTCCGTTAAATCCATGACGACCCCAGGAAGGGAGAGACCCATGCGTTTTGATCGTTCCATGGCCATAGCGGTGGCAGCGGCGGTGACGTTGACCTCGCTCAATCTGGCGCCCGCCCAGGCGGTCGCGCCCAAGGCCTCCGGCCAGCAGGCTACCGAAAACACCGGCATCGATTTCAGCGCCCGCCGGCGCTGGCACCGCGGCAATAGGGCCGCGCTCGGAGCAGCCATCGGCGTATTCGGCGCCATTGCGGCCATTGCCGCGGCCGAGCGCTATCGTCATGGCAATTACTACTACGGCGAGCCCTACTATTACGGTCCCGGACCCTATTATTACGGCGGCGGGCCGTATTATGGCGGTGGTTATTACGGCGGGCACGCATTTGGCGGTGGCCACCGTGGTGGCCACCACCACCACCATTGACCAAATTCGCAGGCCGGCCCCAGCGTTAACCGGTTTGGCGGGCGGATCGGATATGGTGGCGGCATGTCTGATTCGGTTGCCCGGCTCTATGACGCCGTGATCGCCGTTCGGGGCACTGACCCGACGAAGTCGCGAACGGCTAGGCTATTGCGTGCCGGCGGCGACAAAATGGCCAAGAAGCTTGCCGAGGAAGCCGTCGAGGTCGTGATCGACGCCATGCGCGGCCAGCCTGAGGCGGTGGTGCGGGAAAGCGCCGATTTGCTCTATAACCTCGTGGTGCTCTGGGTGCATGCCGGGGTCCATCCCGACGATGTCTGGGCCGAGATGCGCCGGCGCGAGGAAATGTTTGGCATTGCCGAAAAAGTGCCAAAAGATCTGGTACAGGGCTCTTCGCGGCGTAAGGTCGTCGCGCTAGAAGCAAGGCGCGTGCGCAAGCGCCGCTGATCCGTTTTCCCTTCCCGCGAGAGTTCCGATGACCGTACAGGCTGCCGAGCCGCGTTCTATCGTTCGCCGTCTCTATGACTGGGCCATGGCCGCCGCCCATAAGCCGCACGCCATGTGGACCATGGGGGCGATTTCGTTTGCGGAAAGCTCGTTCTTTCCAATCCCGCCCGACGTGATGCTGATCCCGATGGCGCTGGCGCGCCCGGAGCGGGCTTACGCGATGGCGGCCTGGTGCACGGCGACCTCGGTCGCCGGCGGCGTCGCCGGCTACGCGATCGGCGCGCTGCTTTATGACTCGGTCGGCGCCTGGCTGATGCAAATCTACGGCTATACCGACAAGGTCGAATCCTTCCGCGCCGCTTACGCGGAATGGGGCGCCTGGATCATCCTGCTCAAGGGGGTGACTCCGATCCCCTATAAGATCGTGACCATTACCTCAGGCTTTGCCGGCTACAATCTCTTCCTGTTTGTGATTTTTTCGATTATCGCGCGCGGTATCCGCTTCTTCTTCCTGGCATTCCTGCTGCACCGCTACGGCGTGCGGGCGCGCTATTTCATCGAAAAACGGCTGGGTCTGTGGGTGTTCTTGGGTGCGGCCGTAGTCGTCATCGGCATCGTGATTGCGGTATATATCATTTGACCGAATCGGCATTCCTCATTTTCGCCACCTGGCGGAACTAGAGGGTTGCGCGGCGCGAATGCCGCGAGGCAACTGCTTGCCGTTAGGCGACTGACGAAACGTCAGTCTGATCGGCTATGGACACCAAACGGGCTTTAACCTGCCATCGTAAACAAACTGCGGCCCAGTCCGTGGTCACATGCCTATTCGCGGGCGCCATGGTCCTGATGGCGGCGCTGGCCGCCGCGCAGGAGGGCGCGCCTGCGCCGAGACCGAACGAGGACACCGGCTTTTTCGGGGCCATCGGCCGTTGGTTCGACCAACAGGCCGACAAAATGAATTCGTCGTTCGGCGACGCGCGCAAGAAAATCGAGAATTTTGGTCACGAAGCCGGTGTCGCCGCCAAGTCGACGGCCGCAGGCGCCAAGGACGCGGCCGACGCGGTAGCGCGCATTCCGAGTGCCCGCGTCGTCACAGGCCATGAGAAATGCGTCAATGCGCCGAACGGCGCGCCCGATTGCGTGGCCGCTGCCGTTACCATGTGCAAGACCAAAGGCTTCGACTCCGGCAAGAGCATGGACATGACCACCGCGCTGGTCTGCCCGCCCAAGGTCCTGCTGTCGGGCCGCAACAGCGGGCCCGAATGCCGGGACGAAACCTTCGTGTCCCGCGCCCTCTGCCAATAAAGTATTGAACCCGACGTGACTCTGGCGGGGCGCTTGTGTCGCTGCCGCGCCTGTGTTTCCGTCGCGTGCTCGCAATGGAGTGCGCACGCCGTGAACCTCCACACCAAACTTCTCGAACGCCAGGGCGCCGGGCGGCCGGTGACCGTCGGCCTGATCGGGGCCGGCAAGTTCGGCACCATGTTCCTGTCGCAGGCGCGTCTGACGCAGGGTATGCATGTCGCCGGCGTCGCCGATCTCGACGTGACGCGGGCGCGCAGCCAGCTCAAGACCGCCGGCTGGCCGGCGGAAGCTTATGCCGCCGCCTCGCTCGCCGATGCGCATAAGAAGCGCGCCACGCTGGTGACCGACAGTGCCGAGGTGCTGATCGCCGATCCGCAGATCGAGGTGATCGTGGAGGCGACCGGCGTGCCGGGCGCCGGCATCGATCACGCGCTGCGTGCGATCGCATCGGGCAAGCACATTGTCATGGTGAACGTCGAAGCCGATGCGGTGGCGGGGCCGCTGCTGGCGCGCCGCGCCAAGGCGGCCGGCGTGGTCTACAGCCTGGCCTGGGGCGATCAGCCGGCGCTGATCTGCGAGCAGGTCGACTGGGCGCGCGCCGCCGGCTTCAAGGTGATCTGCGCCGGCAAGGGCACGCGCTATCACCCGACCTATCACAAGTCCACGCCCGACACGCTGTGGGACATCCTCGATCAATATCTGCAGATCAAGGATCGCAATTCGATCAATCCGAAGATGTTCAATTCCTTCATCGACGGCACCAAGTCCGGCATCGAGATGACCGCGGTCTGCAATGCCACCGGCCTCAAGCCGCAGAGCGATGGCTTGGGCTTCCCGCCGGCGACGCGCTTCGAGCTCGCCGACATCTGCAAGCCGAAAGCCGACGGCGGCACGCTGGAGAAGGCCGGCGTCACCGAGGTGACATCGTCGGTCTATCGCGACGGCCGCGACGTGCCGCATCATCTCGCGCTCGGCACCTATGTGGTGTTCGAGGGCGAGACCGAGTACGCGCGCCGCTGCTTCAATGAATACGCCATGCTGCCGGACAAGACCGGCAAATACGCCGCGCTGTACCGGCCGATTCACATGATCGGCCTCGAGCTCGGCATTTCGGTGGCAAGCTGCGCGCTGTGCCACGAGCCGACCGGCGCGCCCACCGGCTTCCGCTCCGACGTGGTGGCAACCGCCAAGCGCGCGCTCAAGGCCGGTGAGATGCTCGACGGCGAAGGCGGCTTCTGCGTCTGGGGCAAACAGACACCGGCCGACGTTTCGCTGGAGCGGGAATTGCTGCCGCTCGGTCTCGCCCACAACGTCAAGCTCAAGCGCGATATCCCGGACGGCGGCGCGCTCAAATGGTCGGACGTGGCCTACGACCCGAACGATTCGGCCGTGAAGGTCCGCCGCGAAATGGAATTGGCTTTCGGCCGCCGCAATGCCGGCGCCGAGCCGGTTTCATAACCGGCCGGCTAGTCGAGCTCGATGGTGCCATCGACCTTGTGGGTGAGGGCGATCTTGCCGATGGTGAGCACCATCTGCGCGTCGAGCGTCGCGACGCCCTTCAGCCGGCCGTCGGCCACCGCGGCGCGCACGGCTTTTTCGATTTCCTGCTGCGAGGTCACGCCCACGACCTTGAGGAATTTGCGCAGCGACATGTTGAGGGCCTCTTCGTTCATCTTAGGGCTCCTATAGAACGGTAAATCTTCGAGCGCGAATCATAGGCGCGCCGGGGCGGCCTCGAAAGCGCCATATCCGGGCGCAAAAAGTCGCTGGGGGTGGCCGTTGACCCTTGCTTTTGCGCCGCTATAGTCCGCGCGCCAACGCGCAAAAGTGCCCCTGTGGCGGAATTGGTAGACGCGCCTGACTCAAAATCAGGTGATGAAAATCGTGCTGGTTCGAGTCCGGCCAGGGGCACCAGGATACCTCCACATAGAAAAACATAGGTGAATATTCGGCAGAATATTCAATTACTTAATAAATTCTAAGGTAGTATACTGACCATAGGAAGCATAGCAATCTACTCACATTAGGAGTAGAAATGTGAGTAGGAAATGCCCCAAACGGCGGTCTACTCACATGGCGCTGTCGCAGCTTGCCATCAACAAAGCCAAGCCCAAGGACAAGCCGTACATGCTGTCCGACGGCGGCGGATTGCATCTCCAGATCGACACGTCGGGGAGCAAACTCTGGCGCATGCGTTTTCGCTTCGGTGGAAAAGCCAACATGATGTCGCTCGGATCCTACCCAGCGGTGTCACTCAAGGATGCCCGCGACAAGCGCGATGAACTCAAGAAGCAGCTCGCGGCCGGCATCAATCCGTCCCTGCGCAAGAAGCTTGACCGGATCAACGCAGCTTCGCCAAACACGTTTGGCGCCATCGCTGACGAGTACATCGCGAACCTCAAAGCCAACGACGCAGCAACCATCACAATCAGCAAGAACCGCTGGTTTCTCGAAGACCTCGCCGCGCCCATTCGCAATCGTCCGGTGAACGAAATTCTTCCGGCCGAACTCCTCGATATTTTGAAGAAGATCGAAGGCAGCGGACGACGCGATACGGCTCACCGACTCCGATCGGTTATGGGATCGGTCTTCCGGCTCGCGGTGGCGACCCTGCGTGCGACCAATGATCCGACTTATGCGCTCCGGGGTGCGCTCCTTAAAGTAAAAGTCAAACATCGAGCCGCGATAACGGACGAGCGCGAGCTTGGCCGGCTGCTCGTCGCGCTCGATGGATACGACGGCTGGCCGATCCTGCAATCGGCATTTCAATTCCTCATCCTCACCATGTCTCGACCCGGTGACGTTCGGCACATGAAGAGAAACGAGGTTGATTTTGAGAAACGGCTGTGGCGCATCCCGGCGGAGCGCATGAAGATGCGCAGAGCGCACAACGTGCCCCTCTCTCGGCAGTCACTTGAGATACTGAAATCTGTTTGGCCCCTCAATGAAGGCCACGAACTGGTCTTTCCGTCGCTTCGCGCGCACAAGAAGCCGCTCTCGGAGAATGCCTTCAATTCTGTGTTGCGAGGCATGGGCTACCGGAAGGATCAAGCGACATCCCACGGCTTCCGTTCCACGGCGAGCACAATCCTGAACGAGCGAGGCTACAGCCCCAACGTGATCGAAGCGGCCCTCGCCCATCAAGACGAGAACGAAATACGCCGCATCTACAATCGCGCTTTGTATCTGCCGGAGCGAAAGAAGCTGATGCAGGACTGGGCTGACCTGCTTGAAGACTTTAGGAAACAACAGTCGATTTCGCGCGCGGCGTGAGCAGCTATGTGCACATATGCGCACGTTGAGGCGTTCCATATTTAATGGTATGTTTGTCGTCGCCCAGGGCTAACCGGGGCTTGCAAGCTCCCTTTCACGAGGGACTTGCGATGACACGGAAGCTCGTATCGAAGAAGGAACTCAAATCGATCTACGGCGTGCCATACTGTTTTGCGCACATCGCGCGACTCGAAGTCGCCGGCCAATTCCCTCCACGGGTACGGCTCGGAGCTTGCAGGGTGGCGTGGATCGCGGAAGAGGTGGAAGCCTGGATGAGGAGAGGATCGCCAACCGCGCTCAATCAAATCCTTCTTAAAGGGTGAGGGGCCTGGGTCCAACCAGGTTCCTTTCATTTATCAGCGCAACAAGCTCACGCCTTATAGAAGCGAGCGAAACTCCTCCTCACTCAATCCAACATCCTTGATTATTTTCTTTAACAACCATCGCGGCAGATCGCCGGGATGCATCGGCACGGTCGTCACGATATGTCCGGTAACGGCATCGGCGTAGTAGCGGTGACTCCCTTTCTGGTGTGCGAGCACCAGACCTTTCTTGGTGAGGGCTCTATCCACGTCGCGCGCAGTGCACGGCGGCAGCCGGCTCATACAATCGTCGGTATCTCCACATCCACACCAAGCGATACTTTCGCTGCTGAGCGTTCGACCGGCGGTTCCTGACCGTTGCGCTGCAGATTAGGCCATCTAAAATTCGCAGCGGATTCGTATTTCAAACCGCTCCTTTGATCTTGTGACTGTGCCTCACCTCGCTCCACCATTTCCAGATGACATAGATGGCCGGATAAATCAGCAGCCCCAAGATGAAGGTCGTGATAATCCCGCCCACCATTGGCGCAGCGATGCGTTTCATCACGTCAGAGCCGGTTCCGCTCGACCACATGATAGGTAGAAGTCCCATGAGGATCGCGAGAACCGTCATTATCTGAGGCCGAACGCGCTGGACGGCACCTTCTATGACAGCGGCCTCCAGATCGCCAATGCTGTTCATTCGGCCTTCCCGCTTCCAGCGTTCATAGGCTAAATCCAAGTACAGGAGCATCACTATGCCGATCTCGGCATCCACGCCTGCCAACGCGATGATCCCCACCCAGACGCCCACGCTGAGATTATAGCCCAGCAGCCACAACAGCAGGAACGCACCGACCAGAGAAAAAGGAACGGAAACCAGCACGATCAGCACTTTGGCCAGCGAACGCGCATTGAAGTAGAGCAGCACAGTGATGAGAGCGAGCGTGATGGGAATGACGTACATCAGGCGGCGCCCGGCGCGCTGCATTCCCTCGAACGAGCCGCTCCATTCCAGCCTGTAGCCCGCCGGCAGCTTCACCATATCGGCAACTACCTTGCGAGCGTCGTCCATATAACTGCCGGTGTCCCGATCGGCCACGTCCACATAGACGTAGCCCACGAGTTGCGCCGCTTCGCTCTTGATCAAGGTAGGGCCGTCTACGAAACGCAGCTCGGCGAGTTCCCCCAAGGGCACTTGAGCGCCAGTGGGCGTGGCGACCAGCACCCGCTTCAACTTGTCGGTACTATCCCGCAGCTCACGCCCGTAACGGACGTTCACCGGAAAGCGCTGGCGGCCTTCGATCGTCTGCGTAACGTTGGCGCCGCCCACCGCCGCCTGGATAACTTCCTGCACGTCCATGACCGACAGCCCATAACGGGCAATGGCTTCGCGGTTGATGTCGAAGTCCAGGTAGTAGCCCTGGCTCACGCGTTCGGCGAAGGCACTTCGCGTACCGCGAACTGTGCCCACGGCATCTTCCACTTGCGACAGGATCTTCCCAATTTCTGCAAGATCCGGTCCGAATACCTTTACTCCAATAGGAGTCCGTATGCCGGTGGAGAGCATGTCTATGCGCGCTTTGATCGGCATCGTCCAACTGTTGGATGATCCAATCAGTTTTGTTTTCAGCGTCCGGTCCATCTCCCCGATCAGCTTGTCGGGAGTCATGCCTTTCCGCCACTGATCCGGCGGCTTGAGGTTGATGACCGTTTCGACCATTTCCAGCGGCGCGGGGTCGGTGGCGCTCTCGGCCCGTCCTGATTTGGCGAAGACGCTGGCGACTTCGGGAAAGTCCATCAAAATCTTGTTCTGCTCCTGGATCAACTGCTTCATCGTCTGGATAGAAGACCCGGGCAGCGTCGCGGGCATGTAAAGAATCGTTTCCTCCCAAAGCGGCGGCATGAATTCGCTGCCCAAGCGGGAGTAAATCGGCACGATGGCGGCAGTGGCTAAAACGGCGAGGGCGACCATCACGTAACGCTGTTTCAACACCAGCTTGGCAACCGGGAGATAGATCCAGATTAAGAAACGGTTGACTGGATTCTTCCCTTCGGCAGAAATTTTGCCCCGGATCAGCAGCATCATGAGGAGCTGCGTTACAGTGATCGACAGGAGTGCCGCGAAGGCCATGCTGAACGACTTGGTGTACGCGAGCGGCTTGAACAGCCGGCCCTCCTGGTCCTGAAGGGCAAACACCGGCAGAAAACTGACAGTGATGATCAAAAGCGAGAAGAATAGCGATGGTCCCACCTCGCTGCTGGCTTCAATGAGAACTTCCAGGCGGGAGCGGCGCTGCTCCGGTGGCTTGCCCTGCTCGTGCTCAAGGTGTTTGTGTGCATTTTCGATCATCACTATGGCCGCATCCACCATCGCCCCGACGGCGATGGCAATGCCGCCTAAGCTCATGATGTTGCTCGTCAGCCCGATCCACTGCATGGCTGCCATCGCCATCAGGACCGCCAAAGGCAGTGTGATGATGGCGACCAGAGCGCTGCGGACGTGGAACAAGAACACGATGCAGACCAGGCTGACGATGATACTTTCTTCGATAAGCTTCTCGCTCAGCGTCTCCACCGAATGCTTTATAAGCGTCGAACGGTCGTAGGTAACGACCAGTTCCACCCCTTCGGGCAGCGAAGGCTGGACCTTTTCCTTGATGAGTTCCTTGACGCGATTCAACACGTCATAGACGCTCTCGCCGAAGCGAACGACGACAATGCCTCCGGCAGCGTCGCCCATTCCATTGAAGTCCACCACGCCGCGACGGATGTCCGGGCCGATCTGGACGGAACCGATATTGCGGACGAGAATGGGAGTTCCGTCGGACTGCGCCCCTACCGCCACATTCTCGATGTCGGCGGGCTTTTGAATATAGCCTCTACCGCGTACCATGTACTCTTTGCCGGTGAACTCCAATACTCGTCCGCCTACCTCTTGATTGCCCCGGCGAATTTGTTCGACCACCTTATTGATAGGGATCTTGTATGCCAGCAGCTTGTCCGGGTCGATTATGACTTGATACTGCTTGACGAAGCCTCCGACGGGAGCCACTTCCGCCACGCCTGGAACGGTGCGAATTTGGTATTGCACCTGCCAATCCTGAAGCGTCCGAAGATCCGCCAGCGAGTGCTTTCCCGTCTTATCGATGAGCACGTATTCCATTGCCCATCCCACCCCTGACGCGTCCGGCCCCAGCTTGGGTGAGACACCTTGTGGCAGCTTGCCGGACATGCCGCTGAGGTACTCCAACACACGGCTGCGCGCCCAATAGAGGTCCGTGCCATCCTCGAAGATGACGTAAACCAGAGACTCGCCGTAGAAGCTGCTGGCACGCACCGCCTTGACCTTGGGGGCGGAGAGAAGCTGCGTTACGATAGGATATGTGATTTGGTCTTCGATGATATTTGGACTGCGGTCTTCCCAGCCGGTGGAGACGATCACCTGCACCTCCGAGAGGTCGGGAATCGCATCGAGCGGTGTATTAAAGACGGCCCATAGTCCGCCACCGACAATGCCAACGACCATCAGCACCATGAGGAACGTATTGCGGGCGCTGAATTCAATGATCCGGGCGATCATGAGTTGCTCTCAGTGGTGTTTGCGTGGATTTGCGAGATGGCGTCAGTGCTTCGCTCCGGAGTGGTCCCCGCCTTGCTTGGCGGCCGTTCCATCCTTGTCCTCCTGTTTCGCGGCAGGCTTCTTGTCGCCGGCTGTACCGCTACCGCCCATGCCGGGCATGCCCGCCATGCTCCCGCCGCCAGCTTGCAACCGGCTTTCGGAATCGATCAGGAAGTTGGCGGAAGTGACCACTTTATCCCCGGCTTTCAGGCCATCGAGAATCTGGAAGCGATCCCCGAACTGCAAAGAGCTGATCTTTACTTGCACCGGAACGAAGCGGTCTTCGGAAACGGCGCGAAAGGCGATGTCACGCTCTCCGGTGCGGATGACGGCGGATATTGGGACGGTCAAGCCGCTGCCCATCGCATCGGTAATCAAGATATTGCCAAACATGCCCGGCTTGAATTCGCCATCGGGATTGAGCAATTCAACACGCACTTGCACCGACCGGGACATCTCATCCACAACCGGATCAATGAACACGACTTTCCCGGTGAACTTTCGCGTTGGCAGTGCTGGAAATGACACCGTCGCCGGCATTCCGACGTTGATGTGCGGCAATTCATATTCAAAGATCTTGGCCTGCAACCATACCGTCGAAAGGTCGGCTACCACGTAAAGTTCGCCCTGGGGCATGACATACTGGCCTTCAAACGCCTTCTTCTCCAATACCGTGCCGGAAATGGGACTTCGCAAAATCAGCGTCTTTCCCGGTTTCCCGGTTTTCACCAACGCCTCGATCTCGTCCCGAGGTACGTCCCACAGATCCAGACGCTGGCGAGCGGTCTCCACCACCGTTTGTTGATCCCCTATTCCGGCTCCGGCGGATCGTAACGCCGATAGGAGCTCACGCTGTGCCGTATAGAACGCCGGACTGTAGATCGAGAGCATCGGGTCGCCAGCCTTCACCTGTTGGCCGGTGAACGAGACGAACAGCTTTTCGACCCAGCCTTCCGTTTTCAAGTGAATGTGGGCAACCTTGGTTTCATTGGGACGCACGATGCCCACGGTGCGGACAGTCATTGTCAGCGGCGTCTCCTCCACGCTTCCCAGCACGACCCCGATCCGTTGTTGGACCTCTTGGCCGATGCCGACTTCGGCGTATCCCGCCAGCGGGCTCTTCGCCGTGGGGGCGTCGGCCGGCTTTGGCATTTCCATGCCAGGCATCGTCCCGCCCGGCGCTGCCCCTTGTTGCCCGTGAACAGAATGGACGATGCTGAAGATCAACAGCGTTGCCAATGCCGGTCCGGCCAGACGTGCGTATCTCTTCCTTGACATGGGACTTCCTCGCGATGGTCCGTGCGGTTTTGCTATCGCGCGGGTGCGACCGGCGACGCCGGTCGGCCGAGCATCTCGATGTCCACACCCGCAAGCGCCTCGATTTCCGCCAACCGCTTCTCCCGTTCTATTCGGACTTGGGCAACCGTTCGACGGACTGCGATCAACATCCGCTGGCTATCGATGAGATCCGCGAAGGCCACCTTTCCCGACGCATAGTCGTTGCGGGAGCTGTTGATCAACTGTTCGGCGGCCGGCACGACACGCTGACGATACAATGCCGTTTGCCGCTCCGCGTTCCGCATGATGTACAAGTTCGCCACAAAGCTCGCGGCGCGGTCTTTCTCAGTTTGCCGGAGCATGGCTTCTGACGACCGCGTCATGGCCTCCGCCTCCCTGATTGCCCCGCGGATCGCCGGCAGCTTTGTCGGCAGCATCACCATTGTCGAGATAACCTGCGAAACATTACCGGTAACGCTTCCGGAGGGAACAAAATCAGGCAGATAGGCCAGCCTTGCGAGTTCTATCGCATTCTTCCGTCCCGCCACCTGCCGGGCAAGCCCGGCCAGTTCCGGGTTTTGTTCAACGGCGACGGCAATAAGCTGCGCATCACCGGCGGCGACAGGGCGTGGTGAGGGCAGAGTTGGCGGAAGTCTCAACGGCGCCTTGGCGTCGCGCGCGAGCATGCCATTGAGCATACCGCGCATTGAATTGGCTTCTGCTTCCAAGTTTGCCAATTCGTTCTCCGCGATCTGCGACTCGATCTGAGCTTTCAGCAAGTCCTGCAGCGGACCGCCAGCCTGCGCACGGCTGGCGGCGGAATCGCTTACGAGCTTGAGCAGCCGCAAATTGTCGCGCTCGATGCGAACTTTCTCTTCGCTCAGAGCCAAATCCAAATACGTGGATAGTACCCGCCGCTGAAGGTCGAATTTGACCGCGCGAAGTTTTTCGCCGGCTTGCCTGGCCGCTTCCAGCGCGATTTCGCCGGCTGTCTGCACTTTGATTGGTAGCGACAGATTCATGGATGGATCGAAGCCGACGCCCACCGTCGTTCGGTCCCAAGACTTTATATTTTCGGGCGAGAACATATAACTGAAGCTGACGGCGATGTTACTGTTGGGCCACGTTGCGGCTTGATCGATCCGAGCAAATGCCGCCTTCCACTCGAAGTAGGCCGATTCCAATTCGCCGTTGGCAAGAAATGCGCGCCGCAAAACGTCGCGCCAATGCACATGCGCCCGCAACGCCGGCAACTGACGTGTTTCAACGGGCGGCTCAAAGACCGGCGAAACCGAATTGAGCTTCGCCTCCTCCTCGGACGCGCCTTGCGGTGCGAGAACACAACCGGCGAGGCCCAACGTCATCGCCACGCTGGCACTTACGATTAAAGAGCGGACTAACCGTCCTTTTGGTACCAACGCACTCATTGCTGGACTATGGCTCATGGAAGCGTCGTATGATTCCGGTTGTTAGCGAAGTCACATCTGCAGGAAAGCGTGCTCCTGGTAGTTATCGGGTCTCATTGGCAGCGGCGCGTCGAAGCACTTCTGCAGGCGCCAAGCCGAAGAACAGTTTCGACAAGAAGCTGACTGGATATGGAACGATCTGGACGAAGTCTGGGTTGATCAGAGGTAGCAGCAAGAGAAAATTGAATGCCCAGTCGCCGACAAGTGCCGTCACTACCACTGCATAGAGGCGGATGCCTTGAAGCGAGGGGCCCATTAGCGCATGGCAACCGGGCGCAACGGCGATGCCAAGCGGTGATTGCGGCAGCCATGTGAATAGCCACGCCCGCCAGAACACCCAATGTAGCAGATGAAATTTCAAGACCTACGACAGCGACGACCCCATACGCGACATTCACAGCCGAAATATTGGCCAAGATGCCGAAGGCCGCGATCCAGATGACTTCTGCACTTCCTCCAGCAACGCCAGCGAGAATACCGTATTTGATGATTTTGGTGCGGCCCGATTGACTGACGGACATTCTGGATCTCACGCTTTTTGCCGTTATGCAAGCTTATCCAAGAAGCTGCCGAGCTTGATTAATCCAGATTAAAGACCAGGCAGGATAAGTGGAAAAACTTTATATTGGAAAGCTTTGCGCTCGTCTATGGCGGTAATTCTGCATATGACGCCGTTGAGGACGAGTTCGGAGATCCTACGGAATCTCATGATTCGCTTGTGGCACCGGTGTGTATGCATGAGCGTGAGGGGGTGGGCTCATGACTATAGGTAGCCTGGCTTGCCGTCCTCCAGGGCCTCGATCCCGTCTTCCTGGTATCGGTTATACCGTCGTAGAAGGTCGATCTCGGAATCCCGATCGGCGCCAAGGTCCGGCCGACCGACAAGGTCGATTGTTCGACCAGCTCGATGATCTCGAACTTCTCGGATGCTGAGTATCTCATGAAGCGTTCTCCCCATCCCCGAGAACGCTTTTTTTAAGCAAGCGGTTTTCAATCAGGACCTCGGCCAGCGTCTCTTTGAGCTGCCGGGCCTCGGCCTTTAGATCCTTGACCTCGTCCGAAGTCGCTTCCCACGCGGTGTCGCCGGCGAGCCTCTTCTTGCTCGCCTCCAGGAACTCTTTCGACCAACGGTAATAAGGTTCTGGTTGATTCCTTCCTTGCGACAGAGCTCGGCGATGCTGACCTCACCGCGCAACCCTTCCAGCACGATGCGGATCTTTTCTTCGGCCGAGTGATGCCGACGGGTGGCTCTACAGATATCCCGGACGGTCTTCTTTGCGCTGTCCGGTATACGCTTGCTCGCTTGTTTCATCGTTCGCTCCTCAACGGGGCTACGATGAGCCGGAAATCCTCTCTTACGCAATCAGCTCGTTCTGTCCGACAAGTGCTGACGGCCCACAGATAATATTAATATCCGTTCTACCTTCGGTCCGTGCGGAGGCATTGCGCCCCGGTTCGTAAAATTTATTTATTGGCGCGCCGGAAGGGATTCGAACCCCTGACCCCCAGATTCGAAGTCTGGTGCTCTATCCAGCTGAGCTACCGGCGCTTGGGGTCCCTAGGGACAAATGGCCGCACCCGCTTGGTACGCCCGACCCGCATATTCCTTAGATTTTTCAAGCGTCCGCCGCAAGGCGGGACGCACGGCCGTTTGACCTGGCGCAACGCATTTCGGCCAGTTTGAGCGTCTAGTTTCACCATGTACGAGCCGACGGGACGGCAACTTCCCCATCTGGCGTTCCTCTGGCCGGCGCTTGCCGCCGCGTCCGCGAGCGAAATCGCCGGCTCGATCGCCAAGCAATTCATCGGCCTCACCGGCACGACTGAGGACGACGCCGCCGCGCACGAGCCGGTGTGGGCCACGCCGAATACGGTCGCGCTCGACTTGAAGACCGTGCGCCTGCGCGATTTCTCCACCGCCCGCGAGGGCGTGGCGACCTTGCTGTGCGCGCCTTACGCGCTGCACGGCGCCGGCATTGTCGACCTTGCGCCCGGGCATAGCCTGGTCGCGGCCCTGCGCGCGGCCGGGCTGGGCCGATTGTTCGTGACGCATTGGCGCTCGGCCGACGCGGACATGCGCTTCCTTTCCATCGACGACTATCTCGCCGATCTCAACGTGCTGGTCGACCATCTTGGCGGCCGCATCGATCTCATCGGACTTTGCCAAGGCGGCTGGCTGTCGCTGCTCTATGCCGCGCGGTTTCCCGCCAAGGTGCGCAAGCTGGTGCTCGCCGGTGCTCCCATCGACATCGCCGCCGCACCATCGGGACTGTCCGCGCTCACCGACGCCAGCCCGCTGTCGCTGTTCCAGGAACTGGTGATGCTTGGCGGCGGACGCGTGATCGGCCTCGCGGTGCAAAGGTTCTGGGGACCGGAAACGCTCGAAGACGATGAGATTCATCAGCTGTTGCAAACACACGAGGCGATCGATTCGAGTGCCTTCGCGCGGCTGCTGCAGCAATTTCGCGCTTGGTACGCATGGACCGTCGATCTGCCCGGCACCTATTATCTCGAGGTCATCGACAAGCTGTATAAGCGCAATGAGCTCGCCAGCGGGCATTTCGTGGCGCTCGGGCAAAGGATTGACCTCGCCGCCGTGCACGTGCCGCATTTTCTGCTGGCGGCGCGCGACGATGAGCTGGTCGCGCCGGCGCAGCTGTTCGCCACCGAGCAACTTGTCGGCACATCCGCGCACGACATCCACAAGGAGATGGTGGGCGGCCATCACCTCGGTCTGTTCGTCGGGCAACAAACGCTCAACGAGACCTGGCAGCGGATTGCGCATTGGCTGTCCGAGCCGGAGCGCCCCGCGACATCGTACTAAGCCTGCAAGGCCTTGCTCGCGCGCACCTGCGACGCGTCGGCCGGCGACGCGGCACATTCGAAGCCAAGCTCGTCGGCCAACGCGAGCATGCGCGTCTGATCGGCGGGAAACACCAGCACGGCCCGGCGCACACTTTGGCCGGCGATCGCGCGCAGCAGCGCCTGCAATAACTGCCGCGCCAAGCCTTTTTCGCGCAGATCGGCGCGGATGATCACCGCGCACTCGCTAGTCTCGAAGTTCGGATCGGCGGTCGAGCGCGCCAGTCCGGCGACACGGCCGCCGTCCCAGGCGACTAACGTCATCTCGCGGTCGTAGTCGATCTGGCTCAGGCGCGCCGCGGTCTCGTGCGTGCGCTCGCGCAGCGGCGCGAAGAACGAATGCCAGAGATCGCGCGTGTCGACTTCGTCGGCGAAGCGCCGCAGCGCCGGCTCGTCTTCCGGCTTGATCGGACGCACGGCGAAGGCTTGCCCCTCCGTCGTATGGATTTCGCTTTCCAGCGCCTGCGGATAAGGCCGGATCGCCAGGCGGGATTGCGCGGAGCCGTTGGCGCGCACGCGAATGCGGCTATCGACCGCGATCACGCCGGCCGGGTCGCACAGCAGCGGGTTGATATCCAGCTCGGTGATTTCGGCGTGATCGGCGGTGATCCGGCTCAACTGAATCAGCACGTTCACGACGCCGTCGATATCGGCAGCCGGCCGGTCGCGATAGCCCTTGAGCAGCCTGGCGATGCGGGTGCGTTCGATCTGGGCGCGCGCCAGCGCGGTGTTGAGCGGCGGCAATTCGAGCGACTTGTCGCGCAGCACCTCCACAGCGGTGCCGCCGTGACCGAACAGGATCACCGGACCGAACGTGGCATCGCTCGAAATGCCGGTGATCAGCTCGAAGGCGCTGGCGCGATTGATCATCTCCTGCACGAAAAAGCCTTCTAGCCGTGCTTTCGGCAGCTTGCACGAAATCTTCTCGATCATTGCGCGCGCGGCAACTTCCACTTCGGCCGCGCCGGTCAGATTGAGCGTCACGCCGCCGACGTCGGATTTATGCAGGACGTCGCGCGAGCGGATCTTCAACGCCACCGGCCCCTTGATTTGCGCCGCCACGGCAGCGGCCGCCGCAGGATCGGCCACCGCCTCGGTGCGCGCCGCGGAAATGCCGTAACAGGTCAGGAATGCGCTGGCTTCGGCCGCGTCGAGCCATTCGCGCCCGTCGGCGAGCACTTGGCGCACGATCACGCGCGCCCGCTCGACATCGGCAAGCGCGCTTCGCGCGACCGAGGACGGGGTCTCCAGCAGCAGCTGTTGGCTCTGGCGATAACGCACCAGATACATGAAGGCGCGCACGGCGCGTTCCGGCGTCTCGAAGTCCGGCACCTGAGCGACGACGAAGCGCGCGCGGCCCTCCGCGACACTCGCCTCGCCCATCCAGCAGGCGAACACGTTCTTTTTGGCCGCCAAATCCGGACGCGCCAGCGCGCCGATCAGTCCTTGCGCAGCTTCCGCCGAAGACGCGATGGCCGTCGGGCAATACATCACCAACAGGCCGTCGACATTGGCGTCCTGCATGAGCACGGTGACGGTATTGCCATAACGCTCGGCATCGGCGTCGCCGATGATGTCGATCGGATTGGCGTGGCTCCAGGTCGATGGCAGCACGGTATTGAGCTTGGCAATGGTGTCGTCGCTCAGCGTCGCCAGATGGCCGCCTTCCTCGATCAGGCGATCGGTGGCGAGCACGCCGGCGCCGCCGCCATTGGTGACGATGGCGAGGCGATCGCCGGCTGGCGGTGTCATGCGCGCGAGCGTCGCCGCCGCGTCGAACAGCTCCTCGACTTCGCCGACGCGCAGCATGCCGGCACGCCGGAACGCCGCGTCATAGACGACATCGGCGCCGGCCAGCGCGCCGGTATGCGAGGTCGCGGCGCGCGCGCCCTCTTCCGCCCGCCCGCCTTTGACCACGATGACCGGCTTGACGCGGGCGGCACGGCGCGCGGCCGACATGAACTTGCGCGCCTGCGTGATGCCCTCGGCATAAATCAAGATCGCGTGGGTGGCCTCATCGAGCGCGAAGTAATCGAGCAGGTCGCCGAAATCGACATCGCTCATGTCGCCCATGGAGACGATGGCCGAGAAGCCGATGCCGCGCGGCAGCGCCCAATCGAGCACGGTCGTCGCCATGGCGCCCGACTGCGTCAGGAACGCGATATGGCCGGGCAGCATATTGGCGGGTGCAAAGGTGGCGTTGAGCCCGATAGCCGGCATGGCAAGCCCTAAGCAGTTCGGCCCCACAACGCGCAGCAGATGCGGGCGCGCGGCGGCGAGCAGCTTGGCGGCGCGCTCCTTGCCGGCGGCGATCTCGCCTTCGGCAAATCCGGCGGTCAGCACGACGGCGGCACGCGTGCCGCGGGCGCCGAGTTCCGCAAGCAGTCCTGGAACGCTGTCGGGAGGCGTGGCGATGACGGCGAGATCGGGCGTCATCGGCAGGCTGGCCGCGTCCTTGTAGGCCATGATGCCGTGAACCGCGGCGGCGCGCGGATTGACCGGCAGGACCGGACCGCTGAAACCGGCCCGCAGCAGATTGGCCATCAGCGCCGAGCCGACCGATTTCGGTTTATCCGACGCGCCAAAAACCGCGATCGAGCGCGGCCGAAACATCCTGTCGAGATTGCGAATGGACATTGCTTTGTCTACTCAAGCGGCAAAGTCATTATCGCATGTTGATGCACATCAAATCCGCCTTCGAGATCAATTCGACGGCCTTTTGACGCTTCCACGCCATGACGCGCGGTGCCCCGGTCAGGTCGGGTCGACGACCTGCGCGTGCATGCGCGAGAGAAAATTGATCAGCAATTTTCGCTCGGCCGCTGAAAAATTCTTGAGCAGTTGCTGTTCGCGCTCCAGCGACACCTTGACGATGCGGTCGTGCAGGCTGAGCCCCTTGCGGGTCAAAGCGATCAATTGCCGGTACTGGTCTTCATCGGCCTCGACGATGCCGAGTTTCTTCATCTCGCGCACGCTGCGGCTGACCGCCGCCTTGTCGAGACCGATCACGTCGCAAACGCGGCCGGCGCTGACCCACGGCTCGGTGGCGAGCAGCGCCATGATCCGCCAATCGGTGATGCCGACGCCGAATTTCGGACGGTAGGTCGCCGACGCCGAGTTTGAAATCTTGCCCACAAGATATGTCAGGTAGGCCGGCACATAATTGTCGAGATCAAGCGCGTGCGCCGAGATGCGTGTGCTGTCGGGAGCGTGCGGGCCGGGGCGCCGCGCCTTGGAACGCAGGCTCATGGATCGCTCCGTTGGCGTCGCCGGTGGGATGACGCCCGTGCCGCCCACCCGCATCCTTTTGAAACGCCAGCCATCAGCAACCTTGACCTAAGTCAAAACGTCCGGTCGGCCTCACGTGCCATATTGATGTTGACATGTCAACGAGTGGCACGGGGGCAGCGCGCCTTGCAGACGTTGCGACATTGGAGTGTGCGGCACGCATCCGCGCTCAAGCGTTTCTATGACGCCTTTGCACGATTTGCTCCGTATCTGAGCTGTCCCTTGCGCTGGGCCGGGACGCGGCGCATGGAACGCGTGCTGCGTCCGCTCGAACGCGCGTCCAAGCAACTGCTGTTCGATTGCAAGATGTGCGGCCAATGCGTGCTGTCCTCGACCGGCATGGCGTGTCCGAGCAACTGCGCCAAGCTGATGCGTAACGGACCGTGCGGTGGCGTGCGCGCCGACGGCAGCTGCGAGGTCAATGCGGCGATGCGATGCGTCTGGGTCGAGGCGACCGGCGGTCTGAAGCGGATCGGCCCGCCGCAAAGCAAGACGTTCCTCGAACCGATCGATCACCGCCTGTGGAACAGCTCGTCCTGGCTGCGGGTGATCGACGGCACGCATTCGTCCCCGACGCCTATCCGCCCGCTCCCCGCGCCGGCACGGGAAATCTTCGGCTTCGAACAGGCCTGCAAGTCCGGACGGTTTGTCGTGACCGTCGAGGTCTCGCCGCCCGACTCCTCCGATCCCGCCGAGCTGATCGCACGCGCCTTGCGCTTCCGCGATCTGGTCGACGCCATCAATATCACCGACGGCGCTGGCGCGAACTGTCATATGTCGAGCGCCGCCGCCGCCGCCATCCTGGTCGCCAATGGATTTTCTCCGGTCGCACAGTTTTCCTGTCGCGACCGTAACCGCATCGCGTTGCAAGGCGACATTCTGGGCGCGGCCGCCCTGGGCGTGCGCAATATTCTTTGTCTCACCGGCGACGATGTCAGCCAAGGCGACCATCCCGACGCCAAGCCGGTGTTCGATCTCGATTCGATTTCGCTGTTGCGCATCACCGGGCGCATGCGCGACGCCGGCACTTTTGCCTCGGGCCGCAAACTGGGTGTCGCGCCCAACCTGTTTATCGGCGCCACCGCCAATCCGTTCGTGCCGCCCTACCGCGATCGCATCGCCAATCTGGAAAAGAAGGTCGACGCCGGCGCGCAGTTTATCCAGACTCAGTTCTGTTTCGACGTGCCGATGCTGGCCGATTTCATGACTGAGGTGCGCACACGCGAGCTGCACAAGCGCTGCGCCATCATCGTCGGCGTCGGCACGCTGAGCAGCGCCAGGTCGCTGCGCCGCATGGTCCAGCATGTGCCGGGCGTGCACATTCCGGAATCTGTTTTGCTGCGGATCGCCGGCGCGGACAATCAAAAAGCCGAGGCCAAGGCGGTTCTGGTCGAGACGATGCGGGCGGTCGGCGACATCGAGGGCGTCGCCGGCGTGCATCTGATGGGATACCGCAACGATGAGGTACTGGCGGAAGCAATCGCGGAATCGGGAATTCGCCGCCGCGTCAGCACGCGCGCGGCGTAACATGGACATGTGATCCGGGAGGATTGAGATGGCTGACATGAACGAGCAAGAAAAGAATTTGGTGAATTGGCTCGCCGACATGAACGAGGACGA
>JACPOA010000033.1 GCA_016185205.1 Hyphomicrobiales bacterium
CTGGGTGATCGGCCGCCTCGGCGGATGGGATGGCTACTACGGCAAACCCGGTCCCCGCGTCATGCGACGAGGTCTGCATGACTTCCGGCAGATCAGATACGGCGCCACGCTGGGCGGCCAAGATGTGTGAATCGGATAGCCCGGGGACGGGGGAGAGGACCTGAGCCTGGCCGATAAAGGACAAATCAGCCCGGCAGCAGCACGGTGTCGATCACGTGGATGACGCCGTTCGACTGTTTCACGTTGGCGATGGTGACCGCGGCCTCGTGGCCCTTGCCATCGACCAGGATGAGCTTGTCGCCCTTCAGCTTGGCGGTGAACGTACAGCCGCCGACGGTCTTGACCGGATGCATGCCGCCGTCGTCGTTGATCATCTTCTTGATCGCCGAGGACATGGCATTGGCCGCGACCACGTGACAGGTGAGGATCTTGGTGAGCTGAGTCTTGTTCTCGGGCTTGAGCAGAGTTTCCACCGTGCCGGCCGGCAGCTTGGCGAAGGCTTCGTTGGTCGGCGCGAACACCGTGAACGGGCCGGCGCTCGACAGCGTGTCGACCAGTCCGGCGGCCTTCACCGCGGCGACCAGCGTGGTGTGGTCCTTCGAATTGACGGCGTTCTGCACGATGTTCTTGGACGGATACATCGGCGCGCCGCCGACGGTGACGGTCTTCTCTTTTATCTGCGCGAAAGCCGGGCCTGCGCCCATACTGGCGGCGATCGCGATGGCGGCGAAACCGGCCAAGGCGATGTTGGTCATGCGCTTCATAGTTCTCTCCGTTTGCTCTCTGTTTGACGTCCCCAAAACCTTGAATTTGGCGGAGACATCGAGAGCTACGGAGGCGTGCGTCTTAGGGATGCGGGCGGGCGCTCACAGATTTGTGAGCTTGCCGCTGGCGATCACCGGCCCGGTCGGTTGCCCGGTGGGCGAGCCGCCGGGCGGCTCCAGCGACACCGCCAGCACGGCCTGCGTGGTGGCCTGCGCCAGCAGCCCGGCCGGGATAGTGAGCGCTACCGCCTTGTCCGCATGGATCAGGCCGAGCGAGCGCGGTTTGTCGCCGGGCGCGATCAGCCAGAGCTCCGGCACGCGGTCGGCGGCGACCGCATAGGCCGCCGGCACCACCAGGATTGCGCCGCGCCGCAAATCGATGGTGGCGACAAAGGCATGCTTGCCGTCGCCATCGAGCGCGGCGATCAGCGGCGCCTTCGGCGCAACGCTGCCGAGATAGATCAGCGCGCCGAGACAGGCGGCGGCCAGCGCGCCGCTCGCCAACGAAAGCCCGCGCCAGAACGCCAGATTCTGCCAAAGCCCGCCGCCTTGCGGCTGCGGCGCGGGCAGGGCGCCTGCGATACGCTCCCACACGGCCGGTGGGGCTGCGACCTCCGCGATCTCGCCGGCCCAGGGCGCCAGCCGCGCTTCCCAGGCGGCGACCAGCTCCGCGAAATTGCGGTCGCGCTCGAGCAGGCGCTGGGCAGCGGCACGTTGCGGCCCCGCCAGCACGCCGAGCGCATATTCGGCGGCGAGCAGCTCGTCCTCTGGGAGGTTATGGTCGGTTGCGTCGCTCATTGTTCCAGGCAGCTCTTCAATTTGATCATCGCCCGCCGGATCCAGCTTTTCATGGTGCCGAGCGGCACGCTCATGCGCGCCGCCAGGTCATCGTAAGTATTGCCATCGAAGAATGCTCCGCGCAGGGCGGCGCGCTCGTGCGCGGCGAGGCCGTCGAGGCAACCGTGCAGCCGCACATGATCTTGCGTCAGTTCCAGCGCGCTGTCGGCAATCGGACCGCTGTCGGCCACCTCGGCCGCGGCATCGATCGGTTCCATGTGCCGGCTCGCCCGCGTGGCGCGCAGCCGGTCGATGGCGCGGTTGCGCGCGATTGCGATCAGCCATGTCATCGGGCTTGCCCGGCTTGCATCGAAATCGGCGGCTTTGCGCCACACCGTCACATAGACCTCCTGCAGCACGTCCTCGGCCTCGCTGCGTTCGCCCAAGATACGTAAGGCAACGCCGAAAAGCTTCGCCGAGGTCAGGCGATAGACGGTTTGCAGCGCCGCGCGGTCGCCGCCCGGGATGCGCGCGAGGGCGGTGACAATCAGGCTGCGGTTGGCGTCGGCGTCCATCAAATCTTGCGCTATTCGCGCCGCCAGATTTCGGCCCCGATGGTGCGGCCGCCGGCATAGGTCCACACGCCGGTCCAGTTGCCGCCGTCGGCGCCGTAGAGTGCCAAGCCGGTATCGCTGCCGGATTTGTAAGACACCGCGATGAAGTTCTTGTCGCCGATGCCGGTGCCAATATAGCGCGTGCTGCCGACGACCCAGACCACGCGGTAAGTCTCGCCGGTTTTTTCCACCGAGACGGTGCCGGCATATTTGCCGCCGCCGCCGGGATTGGAGCCCTCGACCGTATAGCGGCCGACCGGATCGGCGGCATAGGCGGTGGCGGCGCTCCACAGCAGGGCAGCGGCGCCGACGGCGAACAGATGACGCATGGCAGTCTCCCCCAATTCTCGGCTGCGAGCCGGCGCGAGGCCGCGCCGGCAATGCTGCGAGCTTAGCTCAAGGCTCGAGCGGCGGGAACACGTGGCGGCCGTCCGGCCCCAGCGGCAGGGGCTCGACCTTGCGCACCGCCTTGAGATCGAGCTCGCCGTAGAGATGCGGAAACAAGGCGCCGCCGCGCGAGGGCTCCCACCTCAGCGCGGCGCCGAACGTGCCGGCGTCCACGCGCACCAACAGCAGGTTGTCCTGGCCGGCGAAATGCTTGGCGGTGGTCTCCTCCACCTGCGCGGCGGTGGAGAAATGGATGAAGCCGTCCTTGCGATCGACCGGCGAGCCGGCGAAGCGGCCGGCGGCTTCAGCCTCGCGCCAGAGCGATGCGGGGAGGATTTTGTAGAGGGTGGGCATGGGGCGGCGCTTATACACCCACTGTCATCGTCCGCGAAAGCGGACGATCCAGTACCCACGGCGCTGTTTGTGATTACTGGATGCCCCGCTTTCGCGGGACATGACAGGTCGGTGGCTACGCCGCCCCTCGCATCTGCTCGCCGCCGTGCGGCGGCGGGATCGGCGTGCCGCCGGCCGAATATTCGTTGAGCTTGTTTCGTAAGGTACGAATGGAAATACCGAGGATATTGGCGGCATGCGTGCGGTTGCCCAGGCAATGCTTGAGCGTCTCCAGGATCAGGTCGCGCTCGACCTCGGCAACCGTGCGGCCGACCAGATTGCGCGTGACCTGCTCGGCGGCGAGCGCTGCCTGCGCGGCGGCGCCGGTCGAGCGCACCGCGTCAAGCCGTCCGCCGTCGGGCGAGAGAATTCCGTCGATGCCGATCTCCGGCCCGGTCGACAGCAGCACGGCGCGATGCAGCGTGTTCTCCAGTTCGCGCACATTGCCCGGCCAGCGATTGATGTTGAGCGCGCGGCGCGCTTCCGCCGACAGCGGGCGCACGGCGAGGCCGTTGCCTTCCGAATATTTTTTGACGAAATATTGCGCCAGTTCGCCGATGTCGGCCGGCCGCTCGCGCAACGGCGGGATATTCAGGTTCACCACGTTGAGGCGGAACCAGAGGTCCTCGCGGAACTTGCCCTCGCGCACGGCGTCGGTGAGATTGCGATTGGAGGTGGCGACGATGCGAATGTCGACCGGCACCGGCTTGCCGCCGCCGACGCGGTCGATCACCCGCTCCTGGATGGCGCGCAGCAGCTTGGCCTGCAGCCGCACCTCCATTTCGGAAATTTCGTCGAGCAGCAGCGTGCCGCCATTGGCTTCCTCGAACTTGCCGATGCGGCGGGCGAGCGCGCCGGTGAAGGCGCCCTTCTCGTGGCCGAACAGCTCGGATTCCAGCAGGTTTTCTGGGATCGCGGCGCAATTGACGGTGATGAACGGCCGCTTGGCGCGTAGCGAGCGCGCATGCAGATAGCGCGCCAGCACTTCCTTGCCGGTGCCGCTTTCGCCGGTGATCAGCACCGAGGCGTCGGAGCCGGCGATCTGCTGGGCGAGCTTGACCACCTTGGCCATGGCATCGTCGCGATAGATCATTTCGCGGCTGTCGTCGGCTACGGCGGCAAGGACCGCCGCGATCAGGTCGGGATCGGGCGGCAGCGGGATGTACTCCTTGGCGCCGGCATGAATGGCCTTGACCGCCGCACGGGCGTCGTTGGTGACGCCGCAGGCCACGATCGGCACATGGATGCGCTCGGCATCGAGCCGGTTGACCAGGTCGCGGATGTCGAGGCTGACATCGACCATCAGCAGGTCGGCACCGCGGCCGGAGCGCAGCACGGCGAGCGCCTGCTCGTTGCTTTCGGCATGGGTGACGGATGCGCCCTTGTCCATCGCGAACTTGGTCGCGAGGGTGAGCTGGCCGCCCAGCGTGCCGACAATTAATAGGCGCATGGTATAGGTCCTCTTGCGACGCTTCGCATCAATTGTGTTCCGCCTTGATGATTTCCGTCATGGTCACGCCGAGCTTGTCCTCGACCAGCACGACTTCGCCGCGCGCGACCAGGCGGTTGTTGACGTAGATATCGATCGCCTCGCCGACCTTGCGGTCGAGCTCGAGCACCGCGCCAGGGCCGAGCCTGAGCAGGGCGCCGACGTCCATGCGGGCGCGGCCGAGCACCGCCGAGACCTGCACCGGCACATCGAACACCGCCTCCAGATCGGCGGCGCCGCGGTTGATCGTGTCGGAGTCCGACGGCGCCAGCAAACCGGCGTCCTCGACCGTCTGCATCCCGCCGCTGCCTTCGAGATCGGGGAGCGGCACCTTGCTGTCGTCATCACTCATTGCGGCGGTCTCCAGAATTCCCAATTCGCTTTTTCATGCGCTAATTCACGCTGGCGGTGCGCGCCGCCACATAGCGGCCGACCACGTCATCGATGGCTGATAAAGTCGCGGCATGATCGCGGGTGACGCCGCCGTCGGCCCATTCGATGCGGCAGTCGCCGGGCGCCATGGCGGTGTCGGGCGTCACCATCAGCCGGCCCTCGAAGCCGCGCGCGCGCGCGATCTCCTCGAGTCTGTCCTTGGCGGTCTCGTAGATGTCGGCGCCGATGCGCACCACGATATGCGGCGTCGTCACCAGCTGATGGAAGCATTCGGTGGCGAGCGCGGAAATCTCGGCGAACGGCTCGCGCGCGATCAACTGCGGGGCGAGCTTGGCGGCGACCGCGACCGCCACTTCCACCGCTTCGGTTTCCAGCCGCGTCTCGATGCCGGTAAGCGCGCGATCGAGCCGTTCCAGGCCGTCGGCGATGCGCGCCAGGGCGGCGGTGGCGCGCTGGGCGGCCTCGCCCTGCGCCTGCGCCAGGCCGGCGGCAAAGCCCTTGCGATGGGCTTGCGCCTCGGCATCCGCGCGGCGGCGTTCGGCCTCGACCACGGTCATGGTCGGCTTCTCGCCGGTGGCGAAATCCTCGTCGAACATGTATTTCGCGGTCGATTTCATTGGTCTCTCAGTAGATGAGTTCTTCGTCGCCACGGCTCTTGGTGATCAGGATTTCGCCCTTGCTGGCCAGATCCTTGGCGATATTGACCAGCAGCGTCTGCGCCTCGTCGACGTCGCGCAGGCGCACCGGACCCTTCGCCTGCATATCGTCGACCAGCATCTTGGCGGCGCGCGTGGACATGCTGCTGAAGAAGAACTGACGCACGGCTTCGGAGGCGCCCTTGAGCGCGATCGCCAGCTTGTCCTTGTCGATATTGCGCATCAGCGTTTGCGCCGAGCCGGTGTCGAGCTTGATCAGGTCGTCGAAGGTGAACATCAGCGCCTTGATGCGCTCGGCGGCGTCGCGGTTGTCCTCTTCCAGCGCGCTGATGAATCGCGTTTCGGTCTGTCGGTCGAAATTGTTGAAAATCTCGGCCATTACCTCATGCAGGTCGCGGCGGCGGGTCTGCGACAGGTTGGACATAAATTCGGTGCGTAGCGTCTGTTCGACGCGCTCGATCACTTCCTTCTGCACCGACTCCATTTTCAGCATGCGGTTGACCACGTCGAGGGCGAGATCCTCGGGCAGGATCGTCAGCACGCGGGCGGTGTGTTCGGGCCGCAGTTTGGACAGTACCACCGCCACGGTCTGCGGGTATTCGTTCTTGAGATAGTTCGCCAGCACCTCTTCCTGGACGTTGCCGAGCTTCTCCCACATGTTGCGGCCGGCCGGTCCGCGCAGCTCGTCCATGATGCCGAGCACGCGCTCGGGCGGCAGATATTGCTGTAGCAGGCGCTCGGTGGCGTCGTAATTGCCGAGCAGGGCGCCCGAGGCCGACATGCGGCCGACGAATTCCAGCAGCAATTGCTCGACGACGTCGGCTTCGACCGGTCCGAGCGACGACATCACGACGGAAATTCCCCTCAGTTCGTCGTCGTCGAGCATGCTGAAGATCTTGCCGCCGTATTGCTCGCCGAGCGCCAGCATCAGCACCGCCGCGCGTTCCGGGCCGGAGAGCTTGCGCCGCCCGACATTGACCTGCTGACGGCTGGCGAGCTCGGCCATCAGGCCGCCGATGTCCTCGCGGACCGCGGTTGTCTTGTCGTTCTTCTGTACGGCGTATGCTGACGGCATGTTTAGGCCGCGTCCTCGTGGAGCCAGTTGCGGATGATGGAGACCGCCTCGTGCGGATTCTTCTCGGCCAGTTCGCCGACCTTCTGTACCGACACGGCGTGCACTTGTCCCTGCACCTTGGCGACGTCGATCATGGCGGAGGTGCGGTTGGAGATGGTGACCGATTCCTCGCCGCCGCCGATCGAGATATTGGCGCCGCCGCTGCTGGTGATGCTGCCGTTGCCGCCGCCGGAAATGGTCATGTTGCCGGCACCCTGAATGACGGTGCTGCCCGCGATGCCCATCGCGCCGGCGACACCCGCCATGCCGGCCGCGCCCGCCGCGCCGCCGGCTTCCATGCCTTCCGGCGTCACGATTCGGCGCACCAGCGGGCGCACCACCAGGAACAGCACGATCAGGCCGAGCAGCGCCATCACGCCGATCTCGGCGCCGCGCATGATGTCTTCCTTGCTGAAGGCAAAGTAGCTCATCCAGCCGGCCGGCTCGTTCCCCGCGACCGGCGAGGCATCGGCGAAGCGCAGGTTGACGACCTCGACCTGGTCGCCGCGCTTGGCGTCGAAGCCGATCGCCGAGCGCACCAGCGCCGCGATGCGGTCGATCTCGTCCTTGGCGCGCGGCTGATAGACGACCTCGCCCTTGTCGTTCTTGGTGTAGGTGCCGTCCACCAGCACGGCGGCCGAGATGCGGTTGATCCGGCCGGCTTCGGTCACTTCCGTCTTGGTGGTGCGGGAGATTTCGTAATTGGCAATTTCCTCGGTCTTGCGGTTCTGGTCGCGGTTGGCGCCACCGGCGGGCTGGTTGTGGCCGGGCATTTCATTGCCGACCGAGACCGCGCCGCCGGCCTGGTCGCCCATCGAGGAGTTCTCTTCGCGGGTCTGGCTCGAGCGCAGCACGCGGCCGTCGGGATCGAACTTGTCGGAGGTCTGCGTGATGCGGTTGAGGTCGAAATCGGCGGTCAGCTGCACGCGGGCGCGTCCGGGCCCGACCACCGAGGAGACGATACCTTCGACCTGACTGCGCAGGCGATTCTCGAACGCCGTCTTGCGCTCGTCGGCGCCGCCCATGGCGTTGTCCTGTGAGGCGCCGTCGGCGAGCAGCTTGCCGGTCTCGTCGATCACCGACACGCGCTCGGGCTTCATGCCGTTGACCGCGCTCGCCACTAGGTGGCGGATGGCGCGCACCTGCTGCGCCTCCAGGCTGCCGCGCACCTTGAGTACAATCGAGGCCGAGGCTTCCGCCTTGTCGCGCGAGAACAACGCGCGCTCCGGCAGCACCAGATGCACGCGCGCGCTTTGCACGCGATCGATACCGCGAATGGTGCGGGCAAGCTCGCCTTCGAGCGCACGCAGATGATTGATGTTCTGGATGAAGCTGGTGGCGCCGAGCGCGTCCGACTTGTCGAAAATCTCATAACCGACGCCGCCGCCCTTGGGCAGGCCGCTCTCGGCGAGCTTCATGCGCAGGCGGGCGACCTTGTCCTTGGGTACCAGCACGATGGTGCCGTCGTTCTTGAGCTCGTAGGCGATCGCCTGGCGCTCCAGGTCCTTGACGATTGCGCTTGAGTCCTCGACCGACAGATCGGTGAACAACGGCACCAGTTGCGGCGTCGTCATCCGGATCATGAGGAATGCGAAGAAGCCGATCAGGGTCAGCGTCACCGCGGCCATCGCCGCCATTCGCGCCGCACCCAACGACTTCACGAAATCGAGGAAACCTTGCACTGGCGTTCCGTCCCACGTGGGCGCGCGTTGTGCGCTTCACCCGGCAAGATTTGCCCAGTTTATGGTTAGCGTCCGGTTAATAACCAATCAGTCATTCCGGGTCCGCCGCTTCGCGGCGCCCCGGAATGACGAGGGCCCAAAACGAAAACGCCGGCCGCGAGGGGCCGGCGTTCGAAATCCGTGGGGGCGTTGCCTATTGCCGGTATTGCTGGATGCGCGTGGTGCGCAGGCCGGCGAGGCCGTGCTGGTCGATGGAGTACTGCCAGGACAGGAATTCCTCGACCGTCAAAGTGTAGCGGGCGCAGGCTTCCTCGAGCGATAACAGGCCGCCGCGGACCGCTGCGACCACCTCGGCCTTGCGGCGGATGACCCAGCGCTTGGTCGTCGGCGGCGGCAAATCCGCAATCGTGAGCGGACTGCCATCGGGCCCGATGACATACTTGACCCTCGGGCGGTGGGGTTCGGTCATAGGAATACTCACAAGCAACAGGACTCGACTGACAGTGACTAGAGGGGAAGCTACGCGCCGCGACTTAAAATTTGCCTAAGCATGGTGCGACGAACGGGAAATGTTTGCCCTGATTTTGCTAACCTTTTGGTTACGGTTGGAACCTGTGACCGGCATCCTTTTTGGGCGATCCAAGGCCACGGCACTCGGGTAAGATAGTCCTGAACGAGATTCATGGATGGGGCCGTGAAAAAGTTCCCGGCTGATTCGGTATTGGAGTGGGGTGTGTGGGGCCGCTATGCCGCCGCGCTGCTGGCGGTCGCACTCGCCTATTTCGTGCTGGCCAAGCTGGGTTTGACGCTCGCCTCGATCAATCCGAGCGCCAGCCCGATCTGGCCGCCCAGCGGCGTCGCGCTCGCCGCCGTGCTGCTCGGCGGCCCGCGTCTATGGCCGGCGATCTTCATCGGCGCCTTCGCCGCCAATGCCACCACCGCCGGAACCCTGACGACCTCCGCCGTCATCGCGCTCGGCAACACGCTGGAAGGCGTGCTCGGCGGCTATCTGATCCAGCGCTGGTCGGGCGGCAGCGATACCTTTGCCACCCCGGTGCAGGTGGCGAAATTCGTCCTGGTCAGCGCCGGGCCGGCGACCGTCACCAGCGCCACGATCGGCGTGCTGACGCTGTGCGTGGCGGGCTTTGCGGACTGGCATAATTTCACCCCGATCTGGATCACCTGGTGGCTGGGCGATGCCGCCGGCGCGCTGACGGTGACGCCGGTGATCGTACTGTGGGCGCAAACCGACTGGCGCGCGTTCTACGAGCGCGAGCTGCGCGAGGCCGGCGCGGTGCTCGGCTGCGCCGTGGCCGTGGGCCTGATCGGCTTCAGTCCGCTGCTGCCGCGTTCCGAATACACCAGCCCGCTCGGCTTCCTGGCGATCCTGCCGCTGGTCTGGGCGGCCTTGCGGCGCGGGCCGCGCGATACCGCGACCGTCGGGCTGATCCTCGGCGCCTTCGCGATCTGGGCGACGATCCGGCATACCGGCCCGTTCGGCCAGATGGGCATGAACGAAGCCTTCCTGCTGCTGCTCACCTTCATGATCAGCGTCTCGGTGCCGAGCTTGGCGCTGAGCGCCGACGTGGCGGTGCGCCGCGCCACAGAGGAGAGCCTGCGGCAGATCAAGAGCGAGCTCGATAGCCGCGTGCGCGAGCGTACAGCCGCGCTGGCCGATGCCAATATGCATCTGCACGAGGCCCAGCGCCTGGCCAATCTCGGAAGCTGGTCGTGGGACACCGTGCAGAACCGTATCGACTGGTCGGAGCAGCTGTATGCCATCTACGGGCGCACGCCGGCGCAGTTCCAGGGCACGCTCGACGAATTCATCGGCTTCGTGCATCCCGACGACCGCGCACGGCTGCGGGCGAGCGTCGGCGACGCGCTCAAATCGGGCCAAGATTTCACCCATGAAGAGCGAATCCTGCGTCCGGACGGCAGCATTCGCCATCTGCAGAGCGTCGGCCAAGTGGTCCGCGACGAGAACGGCGCGCCCATCCGCATGCTCGGCGTCTGCCTCGATGTGACCGAGCGCAAGCAGGCGGAAAGCGCGCTGCGCGATTCCGAGGAGGGCTACCGGCTGCTGCTCAAGGGCGTGCGCGACTACGCGATCTACATGCTCGACCCCAACGGCCGCGTGCGCACCTGGAACGACGGCGCCGCGCGCATCAAGGGTTACAGCGCCGAGGAGATCGTCGGCCGGAATTTCAGCCAGTTCTACACCGAAGAGGACCGCGCCAAGGGCGAGCCGGCGCGCGCGCTCGCGGTGGCGGCGGCCGAGGGCAAATACGAAGCGCAGGGCTGGCGCCTGCGCAAGGACGGCAGTCGTTTCTTCGCCAGCACGGTGATCGACGCGATCCGCAACGAGGCAGGGGACCTGATCGGGTTCGCCAAGATCACCCGCGACATCACCGTCCAGCAAGAGGCGCAGCTCGCGCTCGAGCAGACCCGCGAGCAGCTCGCCCAGTCGCAGAAGATGGAGGCGCTTGGCCAGCTCACCGGCGGCATCGCGCACGACTTCAATAACCTGCTGATGATCGTTTCCGGCTATGCCCAGCTTCTGCAGCGCCGCTTGAGCGAGGCCAAGGACAGGCAGGCGATCGAAGCGATCCGCGCCGCCGCCAGCCGCGGCGAACGGCTGACCCGGCAACTGCTGACCTTCTCGCGCCTCCAGAAATTGACGCCGGTGGTGGTCGATCTGCACACGCGCATCGACGCGGTACGCGACATGCTGGCGCCTTCGCTGGGCGGCAATATCGAATTCGTCTCCGACATCGAGGACAATATCTGGCCGGTCGAGGTCGATCTCGGCGAACTCGAGCTGGCGCTGGTCAATGTCGCGGTCAATGCGCGCGACGCCATGCCCGAGGGCGGCAGCATCACGCTGTCGGCGCGCAATATGGTGCTCAAGCCGGGCTCCGCCGCAGGCCAGTTCGCCGGCGATTTCGTTGCGCTCGCCATCATCGATACCGGCACCGGCATGCCGGCGGAGACTGTGCAGCGGGTGTTCGAGCCGTTCTTCACCACCAAGCCGGTGGGCAAGGGCACCGGCCTGGGCCTGTCGCAGGTGCACGGCTTTGCCGCCCAGTCGGGCGGCGCGGTGACGGTATCGAGCGAGGTCGGCCGCGGCACCGTGGTCACCCTCTATCTGCCGCGCGCCCGCGCCGAGGCGGCGGCGGGCGTTGGCGAAACGGCGACGCCGGCCAGCGGGCAGGCGCAGGGCACCGTGCTGGTGGTGGAGGACAGCCGCGAAGTCGCCGACGTGACCTCGGCGCTGCTCGAACAGCTCGGCTATCGCGTGGTGCGGGCCGAGAACGCCGCCGAGGCGCTGCGCCATCTGCAGCAGGGCATCGAATTCGATTTGCTGCTGTCCGATATCGTGATGCCGGGCTCGGTCGACGGCCTCGGGCTGGCGGAAATCTGCCGCGAGCGCTTTCCCGACATCCCGGTACTGTTGACCAGCGGCTATTCCGACGCGGCGCAGGCCGCCGACGGGCGCTTCGATATCCTGCGCAAGCCGTTCGAGCTATCCGCGCTCGAACGCGCCATCGAGCAGGTGGTCGGGCGCGGCCGCGAGCGGGGACAGCGACGCGCCGGCTTGCGCTAGAGCCGCTTCGCCGGTTTTACTTGAAGGTAGTTCGCGCGTCTGATCGACAAAATTATTGAAGGCGTCCGGGATAAATTTCGCCAAAATCCGCATTGGTTGGACAAAGCGGTAATTATTTTTTCTTGCCGTTCTCGAGCTGACGTTCGGCCTCCTGCGCGCGGAAGCTCCCAGGCTTCCGCCATCTGCAACAGAACGTCTTTGTCCTTCGCGCTCAGCTTTTGCGCCATGCGGACGCATTCGGCCGCATATTGTCTGTATGTTTTTGCTTCCTGCATGTCGCCCTCCTCAGCCGCTCCTTTCGCGCAAGTAAACGTCCGCGCGGGAACTCAGGTTCGGAGCGCCACAATCATGTGATTGGCCGTGAGGGAGGAACCAACCGCGCGGTCGCGTGTTGCGGTCTAGAACTCGGTAAGGGTCGAGCAGGATGACGTTCGCGGACGATTATCGCCGGTATGCGATGGAGTGTTTGCGGCTCGCGCACGACGCCTCGGACCCGGATGACAAGGCGCGCCTGCTTCAAATGGCGCAAGCTTGGTACGACTTGGCCGACAAGATCGCGGCAACTGCAGCCAACGATCCGCGGCTGCCAAGCGATCGCGACGAATAATCCCGCTTAATGATTTCGTTTTATGCGCGAAGACAACACTAATTCGTCGTCTTGTAGCCGGGACGCTCGATCCGCTTGATCTTGTCCATGGTGTAGTTCTGGCCGTTGATCGACAGCAGCGGCGGGTTCTGCGTGAGGTCGACCGAATCCACCACCGCCTGCACTTCGGTCGAAATGGCGACCGGCTGCTTGTTGGCGTCGACGCCGGTGACGGTGAGCTTGTAACTGCCCTCCGGCCACTGTCTGCCGTCGTTGCCGCGGCCGTCCCAGACGAAGGCCTGGTTGCCCGGGTTGATCGAGAAGGTGCCGGAATAGACGGTCTGGCCGGTCGAATCCGTGATGGTGACGGTGGCGGTCGCGGGCTTGGAGGTGTTGAGGGTCCAACTGGCGCTGCCATTGGCGAGCGGCGCGGTCGAGCCATCCACCACGACGGTAGCCCCGACATAGGCGAGCGCGGCGGTCGATTGCGCGGTTTTGTCGAGCGCCACCAGGGTCGACAACTGGTCGTTCGATTTCATCTGCTGTTCGACCTGCGCGAACTGCACCAGTTGCTGGGTGAACTGGTTGGTGTCGAGCGGATCGAGCGGATTCTGGTTCTTCAGCTGCGTGGTCAGCAATTGCAGGAACGTCGTGAAATTGCTGGCGATCATGGTGTTGTCGACCGCGCCGGAGGTCGCGGCAGCGCCGCTCGCGGTGGTGTTGATGGCGCTCGGGGTGATTAAGCTCATGATTGATCCTTAGACATGTATGTCGACGCCGCTGCCTAACCCGGCGAGGCGGCTGTAACTGCGTGGCGTCGTGTCGTTGGCCGGAAGCGCTTCGTCTTGCACCACCAGCCGCGCGATGTCGCTGGCGCGGCCGGCTTGTTGCTGCTGCGCCGACTGGTCGCGCAGCGAGAATTGCAGGCCGTTGTCGGAGGTCTTCAAGCCGGCGTCCTGCAAGGCGCGCTCGAGGCCGCTGACGTCGCGGCGCAGCAGATCGAGCGTGTCGGCGCGGTCGGCGATTATGCGCGAGGTCACGTTGCCGTCGCGGTCGACGTCGAGGCGGACCTCGATGCGGCCGAGCTCGGGCGGATCGAGGCGGATCTCGAAATAATTCTTGCCGGCGAGCGCCTTGCCGGCGATCTCGATGGCAACGCCGGCGAGCGGAATGGCGGCCGGCAGCGGCATCGGAGCGCTGGCGGCCGTGGTCGGCCCGGCGGGCGCGGTCGTTTGCAACGGCGCGGTGAGGGCGATCGGCGACGCGGCGTCGGTACCCGCCTTGGGCGCGGCAGTCATGGCGTCGGCGGTGAGCGCGGCATTCGCTTGCGCGGGCGTGGCGCGATAGGCGGTGTTGGCATGCTCGCCGAGAGGCGCCTCGCCGCGGGCCTGCGCGATGGCGTCCTTGTCGGCGGCAAGGCCGGCGGGACCTTGCGGCTTGGCCTCGCCATGCGGCTGCGCCGCGGCCTTGGCCGTGAGCGCCGCGTCGTTGTCGGCCTTGGCAGTGCCGGCTTGCAGGGCTGCGAGCGCGTCCGCCTCGGCCGGCGTCGCGACCGTCGCGGCATTGTCGGCGGCCGCTGCGGCCGGCGGAACGGTGCCGGTCGTCGGAGCCAGCACGGTGACGGTCGCCTCGGCAATCGTGATCGTCGGCATGGGATCGCTCGGCGGCGCGGTGGCGACATCGGCGGCGACGAGGGCGTCGGCCGCCTTGCCGTCGCTCGCCGGCATGGCGTCTTTGCCGTCGGTCGGCTGGCCGGTCTTATCGGGTGTCTTGGCGTCGGCGATTTTGGCGTCGGCGTCCATCTTGCCATCGCCGGCGGCCTGGTCGGTCTTGTCAGCCTTGCCAGTCTTGGCGTCTTTGCCGGCGTCGGCGGATTTGACGTCGTCTGTGGCTTTGGCGGTTTTGCTGTCCGTGCTTTTGGCCGGCTGCTGGGCTTGGTCCGAACGCGCAGCGCGTCCGCCCTTATCGGCAGCGGCCGATCGTGGGGGCCGCTCGGGGGCTGGCGCCTTGTCGTCGAACAGGCTGGCGAATGACGCGGGCGGGGCGCGGTCGGGCGCCGGCCGGGCGGCCAGCGGGCGATTGGGGCCATGGTTTTTCAGTGCGGACGCGACGTGCGGCACGGGCGGGGTACTCCTGGATCCGCCGCTTGATCTGCAATCGGTAGGCCAGCCCAGGAACTGTCAATTCATTACGTTATATCAATGGTTTGGCGGCGAATGGCGGGCTGCGGCCGGCGGTCGAGCCCGGCAGCGGCTGCGCGGATCGCGGCAAGATTTGCCGGGCGGTGGCTTTCATTGTGCGCCGGCAATCGCCACCTATGGATCACCTGCCACCTATAGTAATAAGAGCCATGCGAAACTCGCTCGATCTCGACAGCCGTCCGCAGGACACCCGCGTCGTCGTCGCCATGTCCGGCGGCGTCGATTCCTCGGTGACCGCCGCGCTGCTCAAGGCCGAGGGCTATGACGTGGTGGGCGTGACGCTACAACTCTACGACCATGGCAAGGCCACCCATCGAAAAGGGGCATGCTGCGCCGGGCAGGACATCTACGACGCGCGCAGCGTGGCCGAGCGCATCGGCATTCCGCATTACGTGCTCGATTACGAGAGCCGCTTCAAGGAAGCGGTGATCGACCGCTTCGCGCAAAGCTACATCGACGGCGAAACGCCCGTGCCCTGCGTCGACTGCAACATGTCGATCAAATTCCACGACCTCTTGATCACCGCGCGCGAACTCGGCGCCAAGGTGCTGGCCACCGGCCACTATGTCGCCTCACGGGCGCTGCCGTCGGGCGGGCGTGGGCTGTTCCGGGCGCGCGAAGAAGAACGCGACCAGAGCTATTTCCTGTTCGGCACCACGCGCGAGCAGCTCGATATCTTGCGCTTTCCGCTCGGCGAGCGCGCCAAGGCCGAGACGCGCGAACTGGCGCGCACGTTCGGGCTGGCCGTTGCCGACAAGCACGACAGTCAGGACATCTGCTTCGTGCCGTCCGGCCATTACGCCGACATCATTGAACGGCTCAAGCCGGGCGCGGCCGAGCCGGGATCGATCGTCGATCTCGACGGCAGGGTGCTGGGCGCGCATTCCGGCATCATCCATTACACCGTCGGTCAGCGCCGCGGGCTGGGCATCGCCACTGGCGCGCCGCTCTATGTGGTGCGGCTCGATGCCGACGCCCGTAACGTCGTGGTCGGACCGCGCGAGGCATTGCGCACCGGCCGCATCGTGCTGCGCGACGTCAATTGGATCGGCGACGCCGACATCGGCGAAGCGCTCGCCGACGACCGCCGCGACGTGTTCGTGAAGGTGCGCTCGACGCGGCCGCCGCAGGCGGCCTGGCTGCGCCATTCTAGGACAAGCACTGGCGAGACCGGCTACGAGGTCGAACTGGTGGATGGCGAGCATGGCGTGTCGCCCGGACAAGCCTGCGTATTCTACGATGCCGGCGAGGGCCAGGCGCGCGTGCTCGGCGGCGGCTTCATCAAGAGCGCGATCAAGGCCGCCGACGTTGCGCCGGGGCATGAAGGCGTGGCGGCAGCCGCGCGCGGGTAGATTCGGCGCATGATCCCGAAGAGTGGGAACCGGTTTTCGGATTAGATCATGCGTGGAAGTTAAAGGGTGTCATGGGGGCGGACATCGACAAGCACAGCGTCGCGCGCGCCTATGCGCTATGGGCGCCGATCTACGATTTCGTGTTCGGCGCGGTGTTCGAAGCCGGCCGGCGCGCCTCCATCGCCAGTGCCGAGCAGGCTTGCGGGCCCAAGGGCGGACGCATTCTGGAAGTCGGCGTCGGCACCGGGATATCGCTGCCCGACTATGCGCGTTCGCATCGGATCGTCGGCGTCGATCTGTCGGAGCCGATGCTGCGCAAGGCGCAGGAGAAGGTGGCCGCGCTGGGCTTAAGCAATGTCGAGGCGCTGGCGGTGATGGACGCCGAGCGCATGGCGCTGCCCGACCAATCCTTCGACGTGGTGGTGGCGCAGTTCGTCATCACCGCGGTGCCCAATCCGGAAGCCACGCTCGACGAATTCGCCCGCGTCATCAAGCCGGGCGGCGAGATCGTGCTGGTCAATCATATCGGCGCCGAGGACGGGCCACGCCGGCTGTTCGAGCTGTGCTTCGCGCCGCTGGCGCGCCGGCTGGGCTGGCGGCCGGAATTCCGTTTCGCCCGCCTGGCCGACTGGGCCAAGCGCCACGGCGGCGTACGCGTGATCGAACGCCGCCCGATGCCGCCGCTCGGACATTTCTCGCTTATCCGCTTCGAGCGGTTGGCTGACGACGAGCGCCGCAATGCGGCGTGACAGCTAGAAGCTCTGTTGTTGTCGGCGCGGCATTCGCTATCGCAAATTCGAAAGCCGCTGCCTGCGTTTGAACGCGCGGACGCGACGCAAAGGCTGTCCAGCCCACGTAGATGCAAAGGGCGATCAAGAGTGCGATGATGAGAAAGTCGACATAGTCAAGGAGCTTCGACATCATCAGGATGCCTGCGCGTGCAATCTGAAAGAGTCTCGGTTGTATGTTGCGATAATCGCAACATCGCTGTCAAGGAATAACGCTGCCCGCCCCGCCTGTTTCGGGAGTTGAGATCAAAGCCGGTCGGCTAAAAAAGTGCCGCGCTTACCCGCGCCGCTTGCGGACGGATCGGATCACGGTTCCCCATATCCATACACGATCGTTATCGACCACCACGGGCTCCGCTTGCACCTTGCGATCCATCGTCGATGTCACAACGTGCGGCGGCTGGTAGAGCCGGAGCCGCGTGCGATAGGCGCCAGTCTTGTCGTCGAAGATCTGCACGCAAACGACGTCGCCGGTGGTGGGCGCCACGGTCGAATCGACCAAGACCGCGTCGCCCGGCAAGTAGCCGGCCAGTTCGAGCGCGCGCGACCACACCCGCCAAAGGCCCTGATTGGTGCCCGCTTTGAGGCCGCCGAAGTCCTCGTCGGCCTTGAGCGCGACCACCTCTTCGGAAAACCCGGCGCTGGCCTTCGGCGCGTCGAGCTCCTCGAGCGCGCGCATCGCTTTGGATTTCGCGCGCGCAGAGGAGGGCGCGTCGGCGATGCGCTTGCGATGCGGCGCCGGCTCGTCCAGATATTGCTCGATCAGCGGGATTTCGTCGGCGCGCGGTTGCCGCGCCCCCGACCGCATTTTTGAAATCTTATCGCGCGTCAGATTCAACAGCCGGCCCAGTTCGGAGCCGGACTTGCCGGGCTTTTTCAGCCCCTGATCGATCCATCGCGAATAGTTCGTCACCCCGCGATTATGCGCATCGGAACCGCCGCGAATGTTGCGATGATCGCAACGCCAAGTGATTGGTGTCGCGAAAAATCTTGTGTTTGCGCAACGCTGGATGGCGACGCCGCCGCGCAACAACGTTTGTATGCAGGAACCCGCGTTCCCGCTCAGCCGTTATCCCATACGCCGCGTGCAGCCACGCGTGCGAAGGGAGCACAGCCATGGACCGGGACATTCGCCTGCTCGGCTTGGCGGCGCTGGCGGCCGCGATCCTTAACTCCACGCTCGCCGGTGCACAGGCGCCGCCCACGTCCAAAATGCCGGTGGCGCCCAAGAGCGAACAGCTCGACCCCAAGGCCTGCGCCGATCAGCAGGATATGGTGGGGCAGGGCGGCAGCCCCGACCTGCAGCGGCCCAACGGCAAGTCTTTGAGCGAGCGGCTGGCACGCTCCGACGGCGTCATCTGCCCGCCGGCGCATGTCGATCCCGAAATCAGGCAGCCGGCCCCGCCGGGCGGCGCGATGCCGGTGATCCCGCCGCCGGGCAGCCCGGGCGGCGACCCGTCGGTGCGGCCGAAGTGACCGTCCCAGAACGGTTTTTTGGCCAGTTTGCTTGACAGTCTTTACTGCCGCTTCCTATATCGCGGCCATTCCGGCGCGCTGCCGGAATACGGTGGCGGGGTAGCTCAGTTGGTTAGAGCAGCGGAATCATAATCCGGAGGTCGGGGGTTCAAATCCCTCCCCCGCTACCAAATTTCCCGTGTCCAGCCTGATCGACCCGGATGCCGGCTCGCGCCAAAGCTGCGCGGGCGCGTTCATGAAATCACGGCGTTATCACAAGCCCGTCAGGTCAGGCGAACGCGCCGGTTCGAGGTTGCTCCAGCGCGCCATGGATGGAACAATCGTGGCCATCATTCGTATTTGTACGGACATCGACTGCGATAGCCCTATTCATACCGCCACGGAGCCGAGCCATGCCGCGTCCCGCAATTTCGCACGCACCGCGCGCGGACGCCGGCAGGGCGGCGGATGCACCGAAACAACCTTCATTGGACGAAGCGCGCGGCGCCAGGCTGCAGGCCTTCCGGCGCGTGCGCGCGGAAACCGAACGGCGCGCATCGCATCTGTCGGCCGAGGACCAGATCGTGCAGTCGATGGCCGACGCCAGTCCGACCAAATGGCATCGCGCCCATGTCACTTGGTTCTTCGAGCAGTTTCTGCTCAAGCCGCACGATCCGAGTTACGAAATTTTCGACGAGCGCTTTGCCTTCCTGTTCAACTCCTATTATGTCGCCGCCGGTCCGCGTCACGCGCGCCCCAACCGCGGCCTGATCACGCGGCCGAATGGCGAGGAGGTCGCCGGCTTCCGCGCCCATGTCGATGCCGCGGTCGAGCGGCTGATCGCGAATGTGCCAGCGGCTAATGCGCCGCGCGTGTTCGCGATCCTCGAGATTGGCCTGCATCACGAGCAGCAGCACCAGGAGCTGCTGCTGACCGACATCCTGCACGCCTTCGCGCAGAACCCGACCGACCCGGTTTACGATGCCGATTGGCAGCCGCCGCGTGCCGGACTCGGTCCGCACGGGTTCATTGAGATACACACGGGTATCCACGCCATCGGTCATGAAGGGCGGGGCTTCTGCTTCGACAACGAGACGCCGCGGCATGACGAGCTGATCCCGCATGCGCGTATCGCCCGCCATCTGGTGAGCAATGCCGAGTGGCTCGCATTCATCGCGGCCGGCGGCTACGCGACGCCCGCGCTCTGGCTGTCCGACGGCTGGGCGGCGGTGCAGGCCGAAGGCTGGCAGGCGCCTAGCTACTGGCGGCAGCAGGACGAAGCCTGGCACGTGATGACACTGGCGGGCCTCAAGCCGGTCGATCCATCCGCGCCGGTGCTGCATGTCAGCTACTACGAGGCCGAGGCCTTCGCGCGCTTTGCCGGCAAGCATTTGCCGAGCGAGGCGGAATGGGAGGTGGCGGCGCGCGCAGGGCTGCTGGCGGACGCCTTCGGCAGCGCTTGGCAATGGACGCGCAGCGCCTATCTGCCCTATCCGGGTTACCGGGCGGCCGAAGGTGCGCTCGGCGAATACAACGGCAAGTTCATGGTCAGCCAGATGGTGCTGCGCGGCTCGTCCATCGCAACGCCGGAAGGTCACGAGCGCATGAGCTATCGCAATTTCTTCTATCCGCCGGCGCGTTGGCAGTTCTCCGGTCTGCGGCTGGCTGAGTTCATTTAAGAGGCAATCATGGACGCAGCCGCACGCAAGCGTATTCCGCAGCCGCAAGCCTCCGATTTCGCGGCCGACATCATCGAAGGCCTGAGCGCGACCCCGAAGCGCGTGCCGGCGAAATATTTCTACGACGGCGCCGGCTCGCAATTGTTCGAGCGCATCACCGAGCTGCCGGAATACTACCCGACCCGCTGCGAGCTGCGCATCTTGCGCGATCACGCTCGTGATATCGCCAAGCTCATTCCGGCGGGCGCCGCGCTGGTGGAATTCGGCAGCGGCTCGAGCAAGAAAGCGCGCATCATGTTGCGCGCGGCGCCCAAGCTCGCGGCTTACGTGCCGGTCGATATCTGCGGCGAGATGATCGAGCAGGAAGCGGCCGATCTGCGGCCGGATTTCCCCGGCCTCAAGGTGCTGCCGGTGACCGCCGATATCTGTTTTCCGTTCGAACTGCCGGTCGAAGCCAAGGCCGCGCCCGCGCGCGTCGGATTCTTCCCCGGCTCCACCATCGGCAATTTCGAGCCGCACGAGGCGGCGGCGTTCCTGCGCAATGCGGCCCTCATCCTGGGGCCCGGTGCCAAGCTCATCATCGGCGCCGACTTGATCAAGCCGATCGAGGTGCTCAACGCCGCCTATAACGACGACGCCGGTGTCACCGCCAAGTTCAATCTCAATCTGCTGGTGCGCATCAATCGCGAGCTCGGCGGCACATTCAAGCTCGACACGTTCGAGCACCACGCCTTCTACAATCGCGAGCGCCACCGCATCGAAATGCACCTCGCCAGCCTGCAGCGGCAGAAGGTGAAGGTGGCCGGCGGCACGTTCGAGTTCCGCGCCGGCGAGACCATCCACACCGAGAACAGCTACAAATACAGCGTCGAGTCGCTGAGCGCGTTGGCGCGCGGCGTCGGCTGGGTGCCCGTGGGCGTGTGGACTGACCCGCGCGACTATTTCTCGATCCAGGCGTTCAGGCTGATGGGCGAGTGACCTTTCCGAATTGAGCCGCCTGCGCTAAGCCATGCGCCGCAACGCATAACGGCAAGGCAGGGCATTCATGAAGATCGTCGGTTTTGAAACGAACAAGGGCGTGCGGCTGGGCGTGGTCGAGGGCGACAGCGTCATCGACTTGCAGGCGGTGGACGCCTCTGTCCCGGGCGATCTCGGCGAAGTCCTGCGCCGCGGCCAAGGCGATCTCACGCCGCTCGCGGATCTCGCCAAGAAGGCGCCGGCGTCCGCGCGCCTGCCGCTCGCCGGCCTGAAATATGCGCTGCCGGTGGCGCGCCCCGGCAAGATCATCTGCCTCGGGCTGAATTATCTCGATCACGTCAAGGAAGGTCCGCAGCGCGACAACATCCCGAAATTCATCAGCATCTTCTTCCGCGTGCTGACGTCGATGGTGCCGCATCTGCAGCCGCTGATGCGGCCCGTCAAATCCATCCAACTCGACTATGAAGCCGAGATGGTTGTGATCATCGGCAAGCGCGTCAAGCATCTGACCATGGAAAACGCGACCGACTGCATTGCAGGCTATTCCTGCGCCAACGAAGGCTCGGTGCGCGAATATCAGCGTCACACGACCCAATGGGGCATGGGCAAGAATTTCGACCGCACCGGCAGCATCGGCCCGTGGATGGTGACCGCCGACGAACTGCCGCGCGGCGGCAAGGGCCTCAAGATCATGAGCCGGCTCAACGGCAACACCATGCAATCTTCCAACACCGATCACTTTATGTTTCCGGTAGCGGAGTCGCTGGTCTATTTGACCGAGGGCATGACACTGGAGCCGGGCGACATCTTGCTTACCGGCACGCCGTCCGGCGTGGGCCATGCGCGCAAGCCCGATCCGGTCTGGATGAAGCCTGGCGACGTCTGCGAAATCGAGGTCGAGGGCGTCGGCGTGCTGCGCAATCCGATCGAGGATGAAAAAGTCTGATTTATCCAGGTTGACAGTCGCTGCCTACCCGCGTTCCCTTGGGTCATAAAAGCAGGCGCACCCCGTGGGGAGGTGTGCCGGACCTGGGGAGGACGATCATGAAACGCGCAACAATTGCGGTGGCGTTTGCCGCGGGCATCATACTGACGGCGGCCTTGCCGGCAGCGGCGGAATGGCCGGCCGACAAGCCGGTCCGTATTCTGATTGGGTTCGGCGCCGGCGGCGGAACCGACGTGGCCACCCGCATCCTTGCCGACGGGCTGTCGGAATCCTTGGGCCAGCAATTTGTCGTCGAAAATCGGCCCGGCGCCGGCGGCACCATTGCCGGCGGTATGGTCGCCAAGGCGCCGAAGGACGGTTACACCGCGCTCGCCATCAGCATGGGCCACTCGGTGTCCGCGGTCATGGTCAAACAGGTGCCCTACGACCCGGTGAACGATTTTGCGACGGTCGGAATATTCACCAATTCCGCCTTCGTTGTCGCGGTGCCAAAAGATTCTCCGGCGACCGACATCAAGAGCCTTATCGCGTACGTCAATAAGCAACCCGGCAAACTGAACTATTCCACGGTCGGGCTGGGCTCGACCCAGCATCTGATCGCCGAGGATTTGCGCCAACGCACCTCCATGAACGCGCAAGCGGTGTCCTATCGCACGACCGGCGAGGTGGTCAGTGCGCTGCTGCGAGGCGACGCGGCTTTCGCCATTGAACTCTATCACTCCATTCGCGGCCAAGTGGATTCGGGCGATCTGCGATTAATCGCGGTGGCCACGCCGAAGCGTTGGCCGGCAATTCCGAATGTGCCGACGTTGGCGGAAGGCGGCGTCGCAGGTATTGGCTATCTCGGCTGGTATGGGCTGGTGTTTCCGGCCGGCACGCCGCAACCGATCGTCGACAAGCTGCACAAGGCGCTGCAGGACGTGTTGGCCAAAGATGCCGTCAAGAAACGGCTTGAGGGAGTAGGCGCCGTCGCCAATTTGTCGTCGCCCGCGGAATTCGTCAAAGTTATTCAGTCCGACATCAAGGCTTTCAAAGAGGTCGCCAAGACGGCGGGGCTCGAAGCCAAATAGCGCCTCGGTCGCTGCCCCATGGTATTGACCCTGCTTTCCCATTAACCAATCGAAGCGCAATGCGAGGAATGAAATGGCTGACAAGTTAAACGTGCTGGTGATCTGCGGCTCCTTGCGCAAGGGCTCGTACAATGCCTCGGTGGCGCGCGCATTGCCGGCGCTGGCGCCGCCCGAGCTCGCGCTCACTCCAGCGGCTTCGTTTGCCAAGTTCCCGATCTACAATGCCGACGATCAGACCGCGACCGGGATTCCGGCCGACGTGAAAGCCTGGTGCGATGCCATTCGCGCCGCCGACGGAGTCATCATCGTCTCCCCGGAATACAACTGGTCGATTCCCGGGGGCTTGAAGAACGCCATCGACTGGGCGTCGCGCGAAAAAGACATCGCCTTCAAGGACAAGCCGGTGGTGCTGATGTCGGCCGCGCCCGGACTGCTCGGCGGCGGGCGCATGCAGTATCACCTGCGCATGGCGCTGACCGCGATCGAAGCGCAGATGTTCGGCAAGCCGGAAGTGTTCGTCAACTACGCCGCCAAGAAGATCGACGAGAAGACCGGCGAGCTGACAGATGAGCCGACCAAGGACATGATCAAGCAGCAGCTCGCGGCCTTCGTGAAGTTTGTCGCCAAGACGAAGCGCTGATCGCGCCGGTGGGAACTATGGCCGAATTCCAAATCCGGTTCGACGACGGCGCCGCCTATGAGCGGATGATGGGCGTCTGGAGCCGGATGGCGGGCGAGATTTTTCTCGACTGGATGAAGCCCGCTGCCGGCCTGCGCTGGATCGATGTCGGTTGCGGCAACGGCGCCTTCACCGAGCTGATCGTCGATCGCTTTGCGCCCGCCGAAGTTGAGGGCATCGATCCATCGGAAGGGCAGCTCGCCTTTGCGCGGCAACGCCCGGCCGCGCGCCTGGCGAAATTCCAGCAGGGCGACGCCATGGCGCTACCGTTTGCGGCGAACCGCTTCGACGTGGCGGCGATGGCGCTGGTGTTGTTCTTTGTGCCCGATCCGGCAAAAGGCGTCGCCGAAATGGTGCGGGTGGTGCGGCCGGGCGGCATCGTCGCTGCTTATCTGTGGGACATGCTGGGCGGCGGCTTTCCGATGGAGCCGGTGCAGGCGGAGATGCGCGACATGGGTCACCCGGTGGCGCGACCGCCCAGCATGGATGCATCGCGCATGGATGTGCTGCGCGGCCTGTGGCAAGGCGCCGGCATCGAGCAAGTCGAGACGCGCGAAATCACGGTACAGCGCAGCTTCGACAATTTCGAAGATTTCTGGTCGATCGTTCTCCTGAGCCCGAGCATCGTCGCGGTGCTCAAGACGCTGACAGCCGCCCAAATCGATGCGATCAAGGCGCGCGTGCGCGAGCGCCTGCCCGGTGACACGACGGGACGTATCACCTTCAGCGCCCGCGCCAACGCGATCAAAGGCCGCGTGCCGGCTTAAGCTTCAGCCCGCCGGCTGCGCCCGCTTGGGGAACAGCTGCGGCCGCAGTTTCGGGTGAGCCGCCATGGTCTTGGGCGCATAGGGCGCCTCGGCGCCGAGTTCCTCGGCCGCGTGCCAGGCCCAGCGTGGGTCCCACATCGCCGCGCGTGCCAGGCAGACCAGGTCGGCCTTGCCGGAGGCGACGATGTCTTCCGCCTGCTGGTAACCGGCGATCAGCCCGACCGTCATGGTGGCGATGCCGCTTTCCTTTTTTACCTTCTCGGCGAACGGCACCTGGTAGCCGGGCGCCAGCGGAATCTTCTGCGCCGGCGAGAGCCCGCCGGACGACACGTCCATGTAGTCCATGCCGCGCTTCTTGAGTTCCTTGGCGAGCACGACGGTTTCCTCCGGCGTCCAGCCGCCATCCACCCAGTCGGTGGCGGAGACGCGCATGCCGATCGGCTTGCTCTCCGGCCACACCGCGCGCACGGCCTCATACATCTCGATGGCAAAGCGCATGCGATTTTCGAGCGAGCCGCCATATTCGTCGGTTCGCTTATTGGAGAGCGGCGACAGGAATTGATGGGCCAGATAACCGTGCGCGCCGTGCAGCTCGATCACGTCATAGCCGATGCGCTCGACACGCTTGGCCGCGGCGGCGAATTCGCCGATGCAGCGCTTGATGTCGTCCTTGGTCATGGCGTGCGGCACCGCCCAGCCGGTGTCGTAGGGGATCGCCGATGGCGCTTCCGGCGTCCAGGCGTCCGGCCCTTCCAGGATCGGCTTGCCGCCGGCGCCCGGCGGCGTGGTCGGCGCCTTGCGCCCGGCATGGGCGAGCTGCACGCCGAGCTTGGCCACGCCGTATTGGCGGCAGAAGTCGTGCACGCGCTTGAGCGCGGCCTCGTTCTCGTCGGAATACATGCCGGCGCATTTCGGCGAAATGCGGCCTTGGCGGTTGACGTTGGTCATCTCGCACATAACCAGCCCGGCGGCGCCGAGCGAGAAGCTGCCGAGATGCATGAGGTGCCAATCATTGGCCGAGCCGTCGTTGGAATTGTACTGGCACATCGGAGACACCACGACGCGGTTCGGCAGAGTGAGACCGCGCAAAGTGAGCGGAGAAAACAGGACGCTAGCCATTGGTGGGACTTCCTTTCGAGTAGAATTCACGTGAGGCAGGTTTATCTCAATTCCAGATGCCGCCGGCGTAATAGGCGTGCATCGCCACGATCCAGCAGCAGATCGCCCAGAACAGGCAGAATTCGTAGCCGCCGATATTCCACAGATATTTGCCGGTAACGCGATAGACGCCGACGGCGGCGACTGCAAGGTGGATGGCGGCGACCGCGCCCGAGATGGTCACGAAGATGCCGAAGATCAGGCCGATCGCCAGAAAGGCCTCGATGACGCCGGCCAGATACATCCAGAACTTGGGTGGTTTGAAGCCGGCGGCGACGAAGAAGCCGAGGGCTGCCGGTACGTAGAACTTGGCGTAGAGATGCGGGATCAGGAACAGGCCGCAGATGAGGCGCAGGATGTTGAATTCGTTGAACAGGTTGAAATTGGCAGCCAAAGAAGACATGACGCCCCCCGAATGGTTTGATCCCCGACTTTAACGGCCAAAGTCGCACTTCTGCGCGTGTACGCCAACCCCTCGCCGGTGCGGTTGATTTTTGTCATTCCCGGGCGCGCGACACGCCGCCGCACAGCCGCTTACAGCTTCTTGCCCTTCAGCCAGGCCTCGCCTTTGGCATAAAGCGCATCGAGGTCCGGCCCGTCGAGACCGGGCAAATTGAGCTTGATCGGGTAGCCGATCTTGCTCTGCAGATAGGCGAGGTGGCGGTAGCCTTCCGGGAATTTCGCCAGATGCTTCCGGTCGAGCGTGAGCTTGGCCGCCGGGTCGACCGGATCGATGCGGTCCTTCTCGTAGGCGAGGCGTCGCAGCACGAGGCCCCATTTGCCCTTGCGCTTCTCCAGGAAGTCGTAGAAGCGCCCGGTGCAGACCACGTCGCACAGCACGTCCTCAACCTTGGCGCGCTGCGAGATCGTCATCTTGGTCTGCGCGATGGCGCGTTTGCCCTTGATGTCGATGCTCATGCCGCCCAGCATGTGCATGATGCGCACGCCCTTGTCGTAGCCCTCCTGGCTGACCTTGATGAATTCCTCGTAGGAGCCCTGGAACCAGGTCGCCCACATCTGGCCGTCACTGTGCCAGACGGTGCGGAAGCGGTCCCACAGGCGGGCGTCGCGCCACAACACCCAGTTCTCGATCAGCGTGCGGATCTCCAGGCGGTCGGCGGTGTCACGCGGCATTTATCGTCCCCTCGGTTTTGTGCTTCATAGCTGATATGAAATTGGCCGTCACGCACGGAGAAACGCATGGCTAGACTTGCGGGCAAGGTCGCGATCGTCACCGGCGGCGCCAAGGGTATCGGCCGGCACTATTCGCAGGCGCTCGCCGCCGAAGGCGCGCGCGTGATGATCGCCGACATCGCCGACGGCAAGGAACTGGCCGAGGAAATCGCCCGCCGTCACGGCGCCGAAGCGATAGCGAGCGTGAAGTTCGACGTCAGCGACGAGAAGGCGGTCAAGGGCCTAGTGGCGCAGACCATCGAACGCTTCGGGCAGATCGACGTGCTGGTCAACAACGCGGCGGTCTATTCCACGCTCACGCCGCGAAGTTTCAACGAATGGGATGCCGACCTGTGGGACAAGGTCATGGCCGTGAATGTGCGTGGATCGTATCTCATGGTCCGCCATGTCGCGCCGCATATGATGGAACGGCGCAGCGGCAAGATCATCAACATCGCCTCGGGCGCGCCCTACAAGGGCGTGCCGCGCATGCTGCCTTACGTCACCTCCAAGGGCGCGATCCTCGCCTTCACGCGCGCGCTGTCGCGCGAGCTGGGGCAATACGGCATCGCGGTCAACTCGCTGTCGCCCGGCTATATCCTGAGCGACACCGGGCTGGCGAACGCCGCGCATGTGGAGGACGAGCGTATTCCGGTGCGCAACAGCCGCGCCTTCAAGCGCGATGCCTATCCGGAAGACCTGCTCGGTGCGCTGGTGTTCCTGGCCAGTAGCGACAGCGATTTTGTCACCGGCCAGTCGCTCGTGGTGGACGGCGGCTCGGTCAATAATTAGCTACCAGCCATGTCCGGCAGGCATTTTCCGGGCTATTCCGGTTGCCATCGAGTTGCGGTATAGTAGTTACAAATACAACAATCGGTTTTCAGGGAGCATCGATATGGCGGTCGCAACCGCGAGTGAACAGCCCCAGCCCGGCGCCAAGCACAATGTGCAGGCGGCACGGCGGGCCTATTACGACAAGATCTCCAAGTTCCACATGGCGCCGCTCTGGGAGGTGCTCAAGGACCTGGTGACGCCGGAGCCGAAGACCCAGTGCCAGCCGGCGGCCTGGAAATTTTCCGACGTCAAGCGGCTGATGCTGGAAGCCGGCGACGTGATCGGCACCGAGGAGGCCGAGCGCCGCGTGCTGGTGCTGGAAAATCCCGGCATGCCGGGCAAGTCGCGCGTCACCAATTCGCTGTTCGCCGGCATCCAGTTGATCCTGCCGGGCGAGATCGCCGACGTGCACCGCCATTCCGCTTCCGCCATCCGTTTCGTACTGGAAGGCGAGGGCGCCTATACCGCGGTCGAGGGCGAGAAGACCATGATGAAGCACGGCGACTTCATCATCACCGCCAACTGGGCGCCGCACGATCACGGCAATCCCGGCCAGCAGCCGGTGATGTGGCTCGACGTGCTCGATCTGCCGACGATTATCCATTTCGAGACGTCGTTCGCCGAGCATTTCGACGAGAAGATGCAGAAGACCAATCACGCCGACGGCGACTCGTTCGAACGCTACGCCTCCGGCGTGCTGCCGGACGGCGCGCCGGCCACGATGAACCGCAGCCCTGTCATCAACTACCCCTATGCCAAGATGCGGCCGATCCTGGAGCGGCTGAAGACCACCGGCGACATCGACAAGCGCCACGGCGCGCGCGTGCGCTACGCCAATCCGATCAATGGCGGGCCGGTGCTGCCCACCATGGGCGCTTATCTGTCGCTGCTGCCGAAAGGCTTTGCCGGCGCGCCCTACCGCTCCACCGACGGCACCATCTTCGCGGTCGCCGAGGGTCACGGCACCACCACCGTCGACGGCAAGCCGATCGAATGGAGCGTCAACGACGTGTTCGTGGTGCCGCCATGGCAGCGCTACACGCACGTTGCTGCGAGCGAGGCGGTGCTGTTCTCGATCTCCGACCGGCCGGCGCAGGAAGCGCTTGGCCTCTGGCGGGAGGGGGACTGAAAATCCACGTCATTGCCGGGCCGCCGCAATGCGGCGAGACCCGGCAATCCATCGCTTTTTCGAAGAAAAAAGATGGATGCGCGGGTCAAGCCCGCGCATGACGGCAGTCAATACGGCGTGACCGGGGCCTCGGCCGCGCCGCTCTTGCGCAAGGCGCGCTGGCGCAGCCAATCGATCGCCAGCACCGCGGCCGCGGCGGTGACGCCGCCCGCGTTGATCCAGATCGCGCCCGTGAACGTCTCCGGCGGCAACACGACCGCCAGTGACACCGCGGCATAGATCGTGCGGCCGCTCCACTTGAGCGGCATAAACGCAAAACCGACTGCGGCCATGGTGCCGAGCCAGATGCCGAACGTGACGCGGCTGAAATTGAGCACAATCTCGGTCCAGCTCCCGTTCATCAGAAGGCTGGGCGTGAGCACGAACAGGAACGGCAGGATGAACGTGCTCCAACCGACCACGCAGGCGATCCAGCCGGTGGTCCAGCCGTCGGTGCGCGCGATGTTGGCGGCAGCATAGGCCGCGAACGCCACCGGCGGCGTGATCATCGACAGGATGCCGTTGTACATAACGAACATGTGCGCGGCCATCGGTGTGACGCCGAGCTTGATCAGCGCCGGCGCCAGCAGCGTCGCGGTCAGAATGTAGACGCTCACCGTCGGCAGGCCGATGCCGAGCACGAAGGCGAGAATTGCGATCAACAGCAGCAGCAGGAACACGTTGCCGCCGGCGAGCGCCAGCAGCTGGATCGTCATGCTGAATGACAGGCCGGAAATGCTCATGATGCCGACCATGAGGCCGGCCGCCGCCCCGATCAAAATAATGTCGAGTGAGACCCGCCCGGTTTCCATGACGGCTTTGAGCATGTCGAGAATGCTCAGCCGCTTGCCGCGGTAGCCGAAGATCAGCGACAGCACCATCAGCAGGACGGTCGACACGACGGCGGCCTTTTCCGGCGTCAGCCGAAAGACTTCCGGATAGATCAAGGCGACGACCAGAAACACGATCGGGATGACGAAATGCCAGCCCGATTTCAGGACCTCCAAGATGTGCGGCGTATCGACGATCTGCGCCGCGCCGATCTTGTGCTTGGCGGCTTCCAGGTCGACGTGGAAGAACAGGCAGGCGTAATACAGGATCGCCGGAATGGCGGCGGCGACGCAGACCGAGCCGTACGGCACCTGCAGGAATTCGGCCATGATGAAGGCGGCGGCGCCCATCACCGGTGGCATCAGCTGGCCGCCGGTGGAGCCGACCGATTCGATGGCCGCCGCGCGATAAGGCGTGAAGCCGGACTTGACCATGGTCGGAATGGTGACGATGCCGACGGCGAGCACGTTGCTGACCGCGCTGCCGGAGATCATGCCGAACAGCGCCGAGCCCACCACGGCGATCTTGGCGGCGCCGCCGCGAAAATGGCCCATGGCCGACATCGAAATGTCGGCGAAGAAATCCGCCCCGCCGGTGCGTGCCAGGACCTGGCCGAGGATGGTGAACGGGATCACCACCAGCACCGCCACCTGCAGGATCGAGCCGATCGCGCCGTTGATATCGAGGCCGAGATAGACCGTCAGCCGTTCCGGGGAGACGTAGCGGGTCTGGAAATCGCCGGATAAATGCGGACTGATGTAGATGTAGACGGCCATCGCCGCGATCATGCTGACGAAGCCCCAGCCATTGGTGCGGCGGCTCGCTTCCATGATGAGCAGGATCAGCAGGCCGCTGACGATTAAAGCACTAGGAGGAATAAGCGCCGCCTCGTCGGTGAGCGTGGCGTAGCGGGCGGTAATGTAGCCGCAGAGCAAGATCGAAAGTACAACAGCAACCCAATCGAACCAGTGCCGGGGCCGCGACGTGTCGGCGATGTAGGCGAGCGCCAAGGTCAGACCGAGGCAGATGGTCAAAAGTTGCTCGGTGTAGAACGCCACGTTGAAGACTTGCCTGGGGATATCGAGCACCCAGAGCACGACCGTTGCCACCAGCAGCGACTGGAAGACATTGGTCCAGAAAACGGTGGCCTTTGATGCGGCGGAGGCAAACTCCGCCGCATCGGGAATGATGCGCTCTTCGCTCACTGAGCGGCCTTGGCCTGAATGTTGTGTTCCTTGAAATACTTCAAGGCGCCGGGATGGTAGGGAATGTCATAGCTCTTGTAGAGCGCGGCGGCCGAGAAATCCCGCAGCGCCGGCTGGATCGCGACCAGATCCGGCTTGTTCTTTTCCAGCGTGTCGATGAGTTTGTAGACGGCGTCATCGCTCACCTTGGCGTTGGTGAAGATCATGTTGTCCCAGCTGTAGACACCCATCGGCTTTTCGACGCCGATGAAGAAGGGATTGGGAACGGCGGGCGTGAGATAGCCCTGCGGCACGATTTTCTTGGCGGCCGCCATTCCGCTTTCGGGAATTTCCAGGGCGCGGATGCCGCCGACGGTGGCGTCGACCTCGCGCACCTTCGGTGCGCCGAACGCGAAGAAGAACATGTCGGCCGCACCCGCCGTGAAGTCGTCGGCGCCGCGGATAACATTGGGGATCAGCACCGGCGTCACATCTTTTTCGGTCAATCCGCCGGTCGCCAGGATCGCTTTCACGAGCGGATCGATGGTGCGCATGGCGGAGTAGCCCATGCCGACTTTCTTGCCCTTGAGATCGGCCATGGTCTTCATCGGGGTGTCCTTGCGCACCCAGAACGCGCCGCGCAGCGGATGCAGCGAGCCGATCAGGCGAAGATCGGCATTGCCCGCCTTGGCCGCTTCCACTTCGAAAATGTTGGCGATGCCGAATTCGGCCTCGCCGCGGCCGACCAGTGGAATCAGCACGGATTCTCCGGCGGTCGGCTGAACGACGACGTTCAGGCCGGCCTTTTCCTTGAGCACCTTGGCGACGGCCGAGGCCGAGGTGTGATTGAGCGTACCCGGCTGCATGGTGGCGATGCCGTAGGTCTGCGCCTCGGCCACGCCGGCAGCGAGCGCGAGCGCGGCGAGGCCGGTCACCACCGACGGCAGGCTGTGGAATCTTCGCCCAGATTTAAGGATCGACATGCGATATTCCTCCCTGGTCATTCTGGTTTATATATTGACCGGTCCGAACCCGTTGTCCGGGCTTTGCGAACCGCAACCGCCTTTTTTCTTATTCTACCGCTAATTTTGCACAGGACGGAAACCAAGGCGAGGCTGGGCGTTGTAAAATGCCGTTGAAGTGCGGGACCCTGCCCATCGAGATTCTTGCGCGGCGAATGGAATAGACCGGTGCATTGGAGCATTCGATGCCGATTGAACAACTAACCGCCGGCCACGGCGCGCTCACCGCCGTGCGCACGGGGACCGGCCGCGACCTGGTGGTGCTGCACTCGCTGCTCGCCGACCGGCATGCCTTCGATCCGGTGCTGCCGGCGTTCGCCGCCTCGCATCGCGTCACGCTGATCAATCTGCCGGGCTTCCACGGCTCGCAGCCGCCGCTGCTCGCGCTGATGGACGCCTATGTGGCCACGATCGAGGACGGCTTTCAGGAATTCGGCATCGCCAATGACGCCGTGCTGATCGGCAACGGCTTCGGCGGCACGGTCGCGCTCGCCTTCGCGCTCGCCCATCCCGAACGCATTTCCAAGCTGTTGCTCAGCGATGCCGCCGCCAGCTTCCCGCCGGAAGGGCGCAAGGCCTTCGCGGTGATGGCCGAGAAGGTCGCAGATAGCGGGCTCGGCTCCATCGCGGAGATCGCCGCCAAGCGGGTGTTCTCGCCGGCCTATCTCGCCGCGCATCCGGAGAAAATCGAGGAGCGCAAAGCCGTGCTGCTGGCGATCGATCCGAAAGCCTTCCAGGCCGCTTGCAAGATTTTGCAGGAGGCCGACCTGACGCCGCTGCTGCATCGCCTCAAGGTGCCGACGCTGGTGGTGTGCGGCGAGTTCGACCAGGCGACGCCGCCGCCTCTCAACAAGGCGATCGCCGACATGGTGCCAGGCGCGCGCTATGTCGAATTGCCCGGCTGCGGCCATTGTCCGCCGCTCGAACAGCCTGAGCAGTTCATCGCGGCGATCAAGGGGTTTGTGGGGCTTTAGCCGAGCGCCTTCATCACCGCATTGGCGATCGCCGCGGTGCCATCCTTGCCGCCGTATTCCATCGGCTTGATGCCGCCGGCATAAGCCTTGTCGACCGCGCGCTCGATGCGCAGCGCCGCTTCCGCCGCCGGCGGATGGTCGTGCTTGTCGGCCAGCCAGTCGAGCATCATCGCGGCGGACAAGATCATCGCGGTCGGATTGGCCTTGCCCTGGCCCATGATGTCGGGCGCGGTGCCGTGGCAGGGTTGGAACACGGCGTGCCGGTCGCCGATATCGGCCGAGGGCGCGATCCCTAAGCCCCCGATCAGGCCGGCGGCGAGATCGGAGAGAATGTCGCCGAACATGTTCTCCATCACCATCACGTCGAAGTCCCAGGGCTTGCGCACCATCATGGCGGCGCAGGCGTCGACATAAAGCAGGTCGGTTGTCACAGCGGGGAATTTCGCTTTGCGTTCGGCGAATATCTCGCGCTGCCAGTTGAAGGCCTTGAACACATTGGCCTTGTCGACCAGCGTGAGGCGGCTGGGATGGCCGCGCGCCTTGCGCCGCTCGGCCAGATGCAGCGAGAAGTCGAACAGCCGCTCGGTGGTCTTGCGCGTCACGACCAGTGTCTCGCGCGCTTCCGTCTCGGTGGTGACGCCCTTGCCCATGGAGGCGAACAGGCCTTCGGTCGACTCGCGGATCAGCACGAAATCGATGCCGTGCTCTTGCGCGCCGACGATCGGGCTCGGCACGCCGGGGATGAGACGGGCCGGCCGCACGCCGGCATAGAGGTCGAAGATAAAGCGCAGCTCGACCTGCGGCATGATCTCGGTGTTGTCGGGATAGCGCACCGAGGGCAGGCCGCAGGCGCCGAGCAAGATGGCGTCGGCTTCCTCGCACAGCTTGATGGTGGAGTCCGGCATCGACTTGTCGGTCGCGCGATAATGCTCGGCGCCGGCCGCCCCCTCGACGAAGCGAAATGCCAGACCCGGCGTGGTCTTCTGGATGTGTGCCAGAATCTCAAGTGTCGGCGTCATCACCTCGATGCCGATGCCGTCGCCGGGCAGCACGGCGATGTGGAAGGCGGTGTTGGCGGACATGCGGCGTTTCCGGGAATGGCGTTGCGGGCGTGGAATGGGTAATCAATACATCCGCGCGCTCGCGCGCAAGGGACGATGCTTGAGGTCCGCCATGCCCCGCTTCGCCGCTAATCTGGGTTACCTGTTCACTGAGCGCGCACTGCTCGAGCGCATCGATGCGGCAGCCGCCGCCGGTTTCAAGGCGATCGAGCTGCAATTCCCCTACGACGTGCCGGCCTCCCAGGTGAAGGCCGCGATCGCGCGCAATAAGCTCACCATGCTCGGCGTCAACACGCCGCCGGGCGGGCGCGAGGGCGAATTCGGGCTGGCCGCGGTGCCCGGCCGCGAGCAGGACTTCGACGCGCTGTTTACCCGCGCGCTCGACTATATCTCTGAAATCGGCGGCAGCGCGGTGCATTGCCTGGCCGGCAAGGTAGCGCCCGAGCAACGCCCGGCGGCCGAGCGCGTGTTCATCGGCAATCTGCAGCGCGCCGCCGATCTCGCGGCCGCAAAGAACGTCACGCTGCTGATCGAGCCGATCAATGCACGCGACCGGCCGAATTATTTCCTCAACCGCGTCGAGCACGCCGCCGACATCATCGCCAAGGCCGGCAAACCGAATATCCGCGTGCAGTTCGATTTCTATCATGTGCAGATCGTCGGCGGCGATCTGCTGCACCGGCTGGAACAGTACCTGTCCGTCATCGGCCATCTGCAATGCGCCTCGGTGCCTTCCCGCCACGAGCCGGACGAGGGCGAGATCAATTACCCGTATGTGTTCGAGGCGGTGGACCGGCTCGGCTATGGCGGCTGGATCGGAGCCGAATACCGCCCGCGCGCCCGCACCGAGGACGGCTTGGGGTGGCTAGGCAAATACGGCGTGATTCCCGCCCGTTAACCGGGGATTAACCGTCAATCGCGTTGAAAACCCACGCTTTTCCACTTTGCGCGCGACCCGTACGTTGCTAAATTCGAGGCTATGTGGGGTCGCCGCAACAAAGCCGAGGCTGCTGCGCCTGTGGCGCCGAAACCGCTAAAGGACGCCGTACGCGAGGCGCGCATCGAGGCGGCCGAGCGCTCCGGCGTGGTGGTCGACCTGCGCAATGCCGAGCTGGCCCGGCTCGAGCTGCTCAACGAAGAACTCGATCCGCTGTTCAAGGATATTCCCGACGACATCGAACTGTTCGACCGCGGGGTGAGCCGGGGCGACGCGCCGCGGCTGTGGATCGACGTGATCGCGCATATCGAGATGGGCCGCGACAAGCGGCAATACCGCTTCGTGCAGGACACCCGTTACGGCCGCACGGTGCTGGCGGAGAGCTACGAGGTGCCCGAGATCGCGCAGGCGGTCACGCGATACGTGGCGCGCCGGCTGGTCGAGCGCGAGCGCGCCTTGAGCGATGACGTCGCGCTCGGACGGTACGCCGCGCAGCAGACTTTGCGCAGCGAGCGGCGGCGCCGGCGCTGGCGCGCGTTGCGCACCTTGATCTACGGGATGATCCTCGGCATCGCGGCGCTGTTTGCGTTCGTGCTGGTCAACAATCCGGCGCCTTAAAGCTATCAATGCACTCGTCTTCTTTTTTACCTCCCCCTTGTGGGCAGGGCTATCGCATGTTCAGGAGCATATCGACGAGGAAGCTGTCGTCCCAGGCAGCCCGTTTGAGTTTGCCTCGCAAAGAGATCTTTGTGTCGGGATGAGCGCGAGCGATATTGAGTGCAAGTCGC
>JACPOA010000064.1 GCA_016185205.1 Hyphomicrobiales bacterium
CTGTCGGCCGGCCGCGAGGACATGAGCGAGGAGACGCAGGCTTTGTGTTTCCTCGCCGGCGCCAATTCGATCTTCTACGGGCCGAAACTGCTCACCACGCCCAACCCCGGGCGCGACCGCGACATGGCACTGCTCGACAAGCTCGGCTTGAGGCCGATGGAGCGCTGATTGCGCCGTCAGGCGAACTGGTGCACCAGCAGCTTGAGCCCGACCCAGGTGAGCCAGACTCTCCCTTAGTTCCGTCACTTCGATATCCAAAAAACTCTGACGACAGACACGTCTATTTATTACCAGGTGGCCCCGCAGTCTTAACGCGCCTACTTTTCAGCTGATGGTGTAAGTATAGATCGATATTCGAGTCTGCTTAAGACCCAAAAGCCAAACATCGGCCAATTTCTCGGGTCAGTGCCAGATTGCCTTCGCGGCATCGACGACCAGCTTCAATTTAGCCCGCTCATTCGCTTCGGTGACGGGATTGCCCGCAACGGTAGAGGCAAAGCCGCATTGCGGGCTGACCGCCAGTCGATCGAGATCGATAAATTGCGTCGCCTCGCCGACGCGTCTCTTGAGAAGTTCGATATCCTCAAGAACAGGGGTCTTGCTGCTGATAAGGCCCAACACCACGCCCTTGTTTTTGACAAAGCGGAGCGGCTTGAAGTCGCCGGCTCTCTCCGTGTCATATTCAAGCAGAAAATGGTTCACCTTCGTGCGGGAGAAAAACCGCTCCGCGACGGATTCATATCCGCCGGTTCCAAGATAATGCCCCTTGAAGTTACCGCGGCACATATGCACGCCAAGCGTTACGCCCGCCGGCGCGCCGGCGACGGCATCGTTGAGGCTTTCGATATAGAGATCGACAAGGCGATCCGGCTTCCGTCCGGTGTCTTCGACCTTCTTGCGGATCGCGGGATCGCACAACAGCGCGATCGCCACTTCATCGAGCTGGATATATTGGCAGCCGGCCTTCGCGAGTTCGGCGATCTCCTCGCGGAAAATGCGGCCAAGATCGGCGAAGAATGCTTCCACGCTTGAATACGCGTCGCTGTCGGCAAAATCCGAGCAGCGGTAGAAATGCATCGTGGAAGGCGAAGGTAGCGTGATCTTCGGCGTCAGCTTTGACTCGTCGCGCAGGAAGCTGAATTCGTCGAGCGCCAACGGCTGCCGCCGGCTGAGTTTGGCAGCCGCATAGGGCGCGGTGAATTCCACTTCATGGCCGTGGTCGTCACGAAACTTGAAGGCAGCCGGTTTGATGACGAACCCGTCGATCCGCTCGACGAAGCGGCTCCAATACGAGCCGCGGCGGAATTCGCCGTCGGTCACGACCTCCAGTCCTGCGTTCTCCTGCAGCTTCACCACGTCGCGGATGCACTGGTCCTGGATTTGTGCAAAATGGGCGTCGTCGATGCGCTTGGCGAAATAGTCCTTGAAGGCTTGCCGCAGGATGGGCGGACGCAGCAGGCTCCCGACATGGTCGGCGCGAAATGGCGGACGGCCTTTGGGGCTCTTGATCATGGACGCCTCCCGGGTAAGCTGGCTTGCCTTGTCTATAGGCTTATAGATGAAATCTAGATCGGCCCCACCCGTCAAAGCAAGCAGGCGGCGGCGCAAGCCGCGCCGGCGCGCGGTTTCGGCGCGTCCGGAAACGCCTTCCAAGAGAAATACCCATCGCCGCTCGGTCGAAATCATCGAAGCGGCAGCCCAGGTCTTTGCCGAGCGCGGCTATCACGGCGCGACCACGCAGGATATCGCCGACATCCTGCATATCCGGCAAGCGAGCCTTTACTACTACGTCCCGTCCAAGGAGGCCGCCCTGGAGCTTGTCTGTATCCAGGGGGTGGCCGGTTTTTTCGAAACGGCACAGGCGATCGCCTCCGGACCGGGAAAGGCCCGGGAAAGGCTGGCAGGGCTGATCCGGGCCCATATGGTGCCCATTCTCGACCGCGGCAATTTCGTGCGGGTATTCCTCACGCAACGCCAATTCCTGCCCAATCGCAGCCGCCGCCGGGTGGGCAAATGGTCGCGCGGGCTTGAGAAAATCTTTGAAACCGTCATTCGCGACGGCATGCGCAAGGGAGAGTTTCGCGGCGACCTCGACCCGAGGCTGACAACGCTGGCGATTCTGGGTTTGGCGAACGGCGTCTCCAGCTGGTACGGCAAAGAAGACGCATCCATGGAGCGGATCGGCAGCGAATTCGTTTCCCTGGTGCTCGATGGGCTTGGTCGCCGCCGCTGATCGGCTTCTGTTAAATTTGATAGCACTATAGAATTCGGCGTCGGTTTGGCTGTAGGATATTTGAGGAAACGCTCGAAAAGGGCAGAGTGATGGTCGACGAGGAAGCGATCACACGAGACGCCTTGCGCAACCGGACGGCGCCGTCGCTGCTATGCGAGCGCGCGCGCAGCAGTCCGGATCGCGTCGCGTTCCGCTCCAAGCATCTTGGCATTTATCGCGAGCGCAATTTCCGCGATTACGCTTTGCTGGTGGCGCGGGCCGCGAAGGCGCTTGCCGGCATCGGCCTGATCAAAGGCGAACGCGTCGCCATCATGGGGGACGCCTGCGAGGAGTGGATGATCTGCGATCTGGCATCGCAGTCGCTGGGCGCGATCGTCTTTGGCATCTACCCGACCGCATCGGCAGCGGAAGTCGAATATCAGTTGCGCGACGGTGGCGCGGCGATCTTCATCGCGGAAGATCAGGAATACGTCGACAAGGTCCTGCCGATCATCGACCGCTTGCCGGATATGCGGGCCGTCATCGTCATCGACGATTCGGCGATGTTCGACTACGACCATCGCAAGCTGATGAGTTACGAAAAGCTGGTCGGCCCAGCGGAAAGCGATCTCGATTGGCTGGAGGCGCAAGTTGGCCGAGTCAACGCGTGCGATCCGGCCATCATCGTATACACCTCCGGCACCACCGGCCATCCCAAGGGTGCGCTCATCACCCATGGCAAGCATCTCGCCGCCACCGCCAATCTCGTCGACCACTATCCGACATTGACGGAGAAACAGCACCGCACCGTCGCCTATCTGCCGCTTTGTCATATTCTCGGCCGCGACATCGCCGTCACGCTGCCGCTGATCTCGCGGCTGGTGCCGCATTTCGGAGAGGATCCGGAGGATCTGGCGACCACGATGTTCGAGGTTGCTCCGACCGTGCTGTTCACTGTGCCGCGTTACCTGCAGAAATTTGCCGCGCAGATCGTCGTCGGTATTTCAAATTCCTCGAAGCTCAAGCGCACGAGCTATGAATTTGCGATGCGGCTGGCCCGCCGTCATGTGCGCAGGCTTTGGGATGGCATCGCGACCGGAGCGGATGAGGCAGCCTACCGCGCCTGTCATGCGGCGGTGTTTCGCCCGATTCTCAACAAGCTCGGTTTCGATTGCCTGGAGTTCGTCATCTGCGGCGGCGCGCCATTGCCGCCCGAGACGATGGCGCTTTGGCAGATGTACGGCGTCAACGTTCTGGAAGTTTACGGTCAAACGGAAGAAGCGGGCGGCATCATTGCGGGACAACGCGGACAGTTTCCGCGTCCGGGCAATGTCGGTACCGCTCCGGACGGCTGGGACGTGCGCCTCGCCGACGACGGCGAAGTCCTGGTGCGCAGCCCCGATCTGTTCGAAAGTTATTGGCACAACGAGGACGCAACGCGCGCCGTCAAACACGCGGACGGCTGGCTGCGCACCGGCGACATCGGCGAATGGACGGACGGTGCCTTACGCCTGATCGACCGCGCGCGCGATTTCATCGTGACATCCGGCGGCAAGACGATATCGCCTTCGTTTATCGAGAATATTCTGCGCGCCAGCCCGTATATTTCCGAGGCGGTGGTGTTCGGTCACGGTCGCAAATACCTGACGGCGCTTGTCGAAATCGATTTTGACATGGTCTCCGACTGGGCCCGCCGCAACGATATTGCCTATACCGGTTTCACCAATCTTGCCGAAAAGCCGCAGGTGGTGCGGCTGATCAAGGGCGAATTCGACAAAGCCAATGCGGAGTTTGCCCGTGTCGAGCAGATCAAGACGTTTCGCATTCTGCCGAAAGCGCTCGACCCGGAAGAAGAAGGCGAGCCGGTGACCCCCACGCGCAAGATCAAACGCACGCAAATGTACGAGCGGTTCAAGCCGCTGGTCGAGGCCATGTACGACGACAGCGAGGGACGTCTGCTGGCCGGCGAAGTGGGGGATGTCTTGCGGGCGTGATCGCGCGGATGAATTTCGGCCAACGATGAAATCTAACGGAGGGAAAGCTCATGCGTTCACTGATCGTCGCCGCTGCCGCGTTAGCGACCGGAGCATTCAGCCCGGCACTGGCGCAAGATGCCTATGTGGTCGGGATCACCGCCGCGCTCACTGGGCCGCCGGCCAGCACCTATGCGCCCGCTGTCGATGCGCTTCGCATCTATATCGACCGGGTCAACGCGGCGGGCGGAATCAACGGCAAGAAGGTCAACCTTATCATCCAGGATGACTCGGCGGAGCCGTCGAAAGCTGCCGCGAACGCCAAGAAGCTGCTGACGCAGGACAATGTCGTGTTGCTGCTCGACGCGAGCCTGTCCTCGACCTATGCGCCGGTCGTGGCCGAGGCCAAGGGCGCCGGCGTGCCGCTGGTGTTCGCCAGCTCGGTATGTCCGAAGGAGGTTTATCCGCCGGCGAACGAAGGACAGTTCTGTACCACGGCGTTCGCCTCGACCTATGACAGCCGTGCCGCGCTCGCCTTCGTCAAGGAGACGGCGAAGGAGCCGGTGAAAATCGGCTTTGCCGCCATGGCGATTCCTTTGTCGCGCGGCGAGATGGAATTTGCCGCCAAACAGGCGCCGGGACTCGGAATGACGGCGCTCGCCATCGAGGTCATTCCGCCGCCGACCGCCGACTACACGCCGTTCGCCACCAAGCTGAAGGATGCCGGCGCCAACTGGGTGTTTTCCTGGGCGCCGTGGGTGACGCAGGTGCGCACCTTCGAGGCGCTCCGTCGTCTGGACTGGAAAGGCGACTACATCGCCTGGTCGCATCTGGAAGCCGAGGGCGAACTCAAGCGCATCAAGGATAGCCGTCTGTATGTCGTCGGCGCCAATGCGCTGTTCGAAGACAAACTGCCGATCCAGAAGGAAATCGCCGATGCGGCGCAGAAGGCCGGCGGCAAGTATCCGCCCGAGCAGATGACCGAGGGCTGGATCGCCGGCATGGTGATCGAAGCCGCGCTGAAGGGCGCCGGCTGGCCCGCGACGCCGGCCAAGATCCAGGCCTCGATGCAGAACCTGAAGGTCGATCTCAAGGGTCTGCGCGGCGGTCCGATCGAGTGGACCAAGGACAACCACTTCCGCACCAAGCAGTATTACCGGGTCTACAAATGGGACGGCTCCAAGGTCGCTCTGGTGAAGAACTGGTTTTCCTACGACGTGAAGTAGCCGTCCACTCGCAGTCGCCGATCCAGCACCCGGCCTGATGGCCGGGTGCACTGTCTCAATTCTCCGCGTCGCAGGACATTTCGTGCAGCTCGCCGTCAATATCGTTGTGCTTTCGGCGATCTATGCGTTGATCGCTTGCGGCTACGTGCTGATCTATCGGGTCAGCCGCGTGCTCAATCTTGCGCATGGCGAGTTGATGATGCTGGGGGCCTATCTGCTGCTGGCGACGGCGGCGAGTTTTGCCGGCAATCCGGTGGCGGCGATTGCAGCCGCGGTCGTTTTGAGCCTCGCGGTCGGAATCCTGGTCTATGTCTTCCTGATGCGGAAGATGACCGGCGAAATGGTGCTCGCCGCCGTCCTCACCACGGTGGCGCTCGGCACCCTGCTGCGCGGATTGATGGTGCTGATCTGGTCCGCGCAGCAACAATATCCCGGTCAGGCGCTCGGCTTCGCCAATCCGGCGATCGCGCTTCCGGGCGGCGGACGCATCTCCACCTTCGCCGCCATCCTGGTGGTGACGACCGCGCTGGTTTACGGCGGTCTCTTTGTGTTTCTTCGCTTCGGCCGCTGGGGTGTCCGCATGCGGGCGGCCGGGCAAAATCCTTTGCTTGCAGCGCAACGCGGAATCAATCTGCATGCGGTTTACGCGCTGGCCTGGGGGCTTTCGACATTGACCGGCTCGATGGCGGGCATGTTGATTGCGCTCGACTCCGGTCTCACCAGCTCGATGACCGTCATCGGCTTGAAGGCATTTCCCGCAGCGCTCGTCGGCGGCCTCGACAGTCTGGTCGGCGCGCTGGTCGGCGCCCTGATCATCGGCGCGGCGGAGGTGCTGTCGATCCAATATATCGATCCGCTGCTGTCGGACGTGGTGCCGTTCCTGGTACTGATCGCGATGCTGATCGTGCGCCCGTGGGGTCTGTTCGGAACGCGCGAGGAGCTCGACCGTGTCTAGAGGCATGCCCCGGGCCAGCGGCTATTTCCGTACGGATTATGCGCAGGACCTTGCGCTGACGCAGACACGGCTGGAACGCGCGAGCCTGCTGGCATTTGCCGTTATGCTGGCCGCGTTTCCTTTCCTCGCCACCGCGTTCTATCTCGATCTCGCCTGCCAGGTGTTCCTCGCGGCGATCGGCGCACTCTCATTGATGCTGCTCACCGGTTATGCCGGGCAGATTTCGCTCGGACATGCCGGCTTGCTCGCCGCCGGGGCGTTTACCGCCGGCATCTTGTTTCGGGAATTCAACGCGCCGTTCTGGGTGACGCTGCCGGCCGCCGCTGCCGTAGGCGCACTGCTCGGGATCGTGTTCGGACTGCCGTCGCTGCGTCTGCGCGGGTTATATCTCGCGGTATCGACGCTGGCGCTGCACTTCGTCGTCGTCTATCTCGGTGGCGAATACGAAAGCAAACGCGGCTATTCGACCGGGATCATGATCGACGCGCCGACCATCGGCGGCTATGCGATCACCAATGGCCGCGTGTGGTACTTTGTGCTGCTGGTGGCGGCGGCGGCGACATTGCTGATTTGCATCAATCTGCTGCGCAGCCGGACCGGGCGCGCCTGGCGCGCCATTCGCGCGCACGAAACCGTCGCCGAGGCGCTTGGTATCAATATCGCGGCCTACAAGCTGCTCGCCTTTGTGATCTCATCCGCCATGGCGGCCGTGGCGGGAGCCTTGTTCGCTTACTATCGTCACTTCGTTTCGGTCGAGGCGTTCTCGCTGTTTCTGTCGATTCAATATGTCGCGATGATCATCGTCGGCGGCATGGGCTCATTGCTTGGCGCGTTGCTCGGTGCCGTGTTCGTGACGCTGTTCCCGTATCTGATCGAAGCCGCGCTGCAGCAGTTGCCAAACGCGCAGAGCTATGCCGGCGTTCTGTTCGCGGTCAATTACGCCGCCTTCGGCGTCGTGATGATCTTGTTCCTGCTGTTCGAGCCGCTCGGCCTCGTCGGTATCTGGCACCGCGTGCAGCACTATTTCCTTCTCTGGCCTTTCAAGCATCGGCCGGTCGCGGGGGCTGGCAAATGAGCGAGCCCGCGCTGCTGACGGTGGAAAAGCTGGAGGTCGTGTATCATCGCGCCATCACCGCGGTGCAGGGCATCAGCCTGTCAGTGCGCAAGGGTCAGATCGTCGCCATCCTCGGCACCAATGGCGCCGGCAAATCGACGACGCTGCGCGCGATTTCGGGCTTTCTTGGCATCGACGATGCCCGGGTGACGGACGGCAGCGTCACATTCAACGGCAAGCGCATCGAGAACCGTCAGCCGAACGAGATCACCCGCCTCGGCATCGCCCTGGTGCCCGAGCGCGACAAAGTGTTTCCCAATCTCACGGTGATCGAAAACCTGACGGCGCCATTTGCGCCCGCGCACTACAATCGTCGCGACAACGAAGTTCTCGCCTACCAGTTCTTTCCTCGCCTTGCGGAGTTGCGCAGCAGAACCGCCGGGCTGCTGTCGGGAGGCGAGCGGCAAATGCTGGCACTCGCCAGCGCGCTGGTCTGCCGGCCGGAATTATTGCTGGTGGACGAGCTATCGCTCGGCCTTGCTCCGGTTGTTGTGCAGGATTTGATGGCGCGGTTGGTGCAGATCCGACACGAACTCGGCACGACAATCGTTGTCGTCGAACAGAGTGCCGCCGCCGCGTTGAACGTCGCCGATTACGGCTATGTGCTCGAAAACGGCCGGGTCGTACTCGATGGCGAGGGCGCGCGGCTGCGTGCGCACGGCGATATCCAGGAATTTTATCTCGGACAAACCTCCAGCAGCGATCGCCGCAGCTATCGGAGCGTCAAGCAGTATCGCCGCAGTCGGAGGTGGTATGGCTGAACTCACGATTGAGTCGCTGCGACTGCGGTTCGGTGGTCTCGTGGTGCTCGACGGCATATCGCTGGCGATCGAGGCGGGCGAATTGCTGGCGCTGATCGGCCCCAACGGCGCCGGCAAGACCAGCGTGCTGAACTGCATCAGCGGAATCTATCGCGGCGAGGGCGCCATCCGCTTCCGCGGCCAGGGTATCGGTGGTCGCCCACCGCATGATATCGCACAGCTCGGGATTGCGCGCACGTTCCAGCACGGCGAATTGTTTCCGCAAATGACGGTTTTGGAGAATCTGCTGATCGGCCGGCATTCGCACATCCGCACCAATCCATTGTCCGAAATGCTGTTCTTGCCCACCGTCCGCCGCGAGGAATTGCGCCAACGCGAGGCGGCGGAGAAAATCATCGATTTCGTGGAGCTTGAGCGTTATCGCCACACCCGTGTCGGCGGCTTGCCGTTCGGTACCCAGAAGCTTGTCGGTTTTGCGCGCGCTCTCGCGCTTGAGCCGGCATTGCTGCTGCTGGACGAGCCCTCCGCCGGACTGAACCGCGATGAGCGCGAGGACCTGGCGCGTTTCATCCTGCGCATCAAACACCAGCTCGGAATCGCGATGATCTGGATCGAGCACGATATGCAGATGGTCGCCGATCTCGCCGACCGGATATGTGTCCTGGACTACGGTCGAATACTGGCCGAAGGGCATCCCGCTGACGTGTTGAAGCACCCGGAGGTTATTCGGGCCTATCTCGGAAGCGCTAATGAAAATGATGATAGGGAGGTCAAGCCGTGAATGTCAAAGTCCCGGCATTCGCGGCACTCTCAGATGGGATACCTTTCGGTCCCAGCCCTGATCAGTCTCTCATCGAGGCAAAGAAATCTGGGCGCGAAGGCCTGCGGTTGGCCTGTTGCTGAGGACGAGGTCGCCGCGGTGGGCCTGCACGATCGACTGGGCGATCGCCAAGCCGAGGCCAACTCCACCTGTCTCCCGGCTTCGTGATTCCTCAAGCCGATAGAAGGGATCGAACACTCGCGAGAGTTCGTGCTCGGCAATCCCGGAACCTTCATCATCAATAATTATTTCAATCGTTTTCGGCGTCGTTTGGATCGCCACGCTCGCTGCCTTGCCATACTTGACCGCATTATCGAGGAGATTGCGGATCGCTCGCTTCAAGGCATCAGGCCGACAGTCGTATACAACAGGTTCGGCTGGCTGCATTTTTGCCGGCACGCCGGCATCGGCCATGTCATCGACGATGCTTTGGACAAGCGCCGCGATGTCGGTGGGACGCCGTAGCTCGGTCGTCGCTTCGTCGCGGGCAAACTGCAGCGTAACGCCGATCATCGAGTCCATCTCGGCGATGGTGGCCAGCATCTTGTCGCGCTCTTGCTGATTTTCAACGTTTTCGGCGCGCAAGCGTAATAGCGTCAAAGGTGTGCGCAGATCGTGCGAGATCGCCGCCAGCATGCGCGTCCGGTTTTCGATCAGGCTGCGCAGTCGGGACTGCATGGTGTTGAAGGCGCGCGAAGCCTGACGCGTCTCGATTGTGCCAGTTTCCGGCATTGGCGGAGCGTTCAAGTCATTGCCGAGCCGTTCGGCCGCTACCGACACCGCGGCAAGCGGCGCCGTCACGCGGCGCACGGCCCAAACCGACACGGCCAAAATGACGATCGCCATAATTGCCATCGAAAGCAGGAACTTGCGCGAAAAAGCCGAACCGCTCTCGGGCAGGGCGGTCGCGAACGAGAGCCATTGGCCATCGGGCAGCGGGACCGCGACCTGCAGATCACGGAAGCCGCCAAAACCGCGGAATCCGTGCATCATCGGGCCTGGCCCCATCATCGGGCGCCAGCCGCCAAACATGGGACCACCGGGCGGCGATGCCGACACAAGCGGTTGCTGCTCCGATGCGAGCGAAAGCTGATCGACAAGAAATTCCTTTATCGTCTGTGCAACCGCCACATCGTCGTCGTTCGGAACGATCGCCGGGGGCTGGGCCGAGAGTGCGACGCGGAAGTTCTGATCGCTGAGACCGGCAACGATCCGCTCGCGCCATTCGTGCGGGGCCTCCTGCACCAACTTCGTCAGATTGGTAATGCGCTGCGCAGCGGCAAATCCGCCGACGGCCCGGACCGCCTGCTCGCGGTCCAGCGAGTAGATCCACGATCCCGCGAGCAGCGACACGATCAATCCAGCGACCAGAACGAGCAGGGTCTGGCCGAATAGGCTCTTGGGAAGAAGCCTGCTCATTGGTGGGTCACCGTAGGCATGAACATGTAACCGCCACCCCACACCGTCTTGATGATCTTCGGATCACTGGGGTCGAGTTCGAGTTTCTTGCGGAGGCGACTGACCTGCGTGTCGATGCTGCGGTCGATACCTGCCGCGGAACGGCCGCGCGCCAGATCGAGAAGCTGATCGCGATTGAGCACACGCTGCGGTCGCTCGACCAATGCAATCAATAGATCGTATTCGCCTGTGCTCAGCGGCAACGTCACGCCATCCTCGCGAAGGAGAGCGCGTGAGCCGGTGTCCAAACCCCAGCGGTCGAAATGGTAAGTTTTGGGTCGTGGCTCGGATTTCCCCTTGGAAAGTTGCTCCTGGCTGCGGCGCAGAACGGCTTTGATCCGCGCGATCAGTTCGCGGCTGCCGAAGGGCTTCGGGAGGTAATCGTCGGCTCCCATCTCCAGGCCAATGACCCGGTCGACCTCCTCGCCCTTCGCGGTCAACATGATGATCGGGACATTCGACTCGGAGCGAAGCATCCGACAAAGCGAAAGCCCGTCCTCGCCCGGCAGCATGAGATCGAGGACGATGAGATCGATTCGGCCATCGGCCATGACCTTGCGCATGGCGTGGCCGTCCGCCGCCGTGCTGACGCGGAAGCCCTCCTTCGTCAGCGCGCGTGAGACGAGATCGCGGATCTCGCGATGGTCATCGACGATCAGGATGTGCGGCCCACTTTGCATTTTTGCAATATAGATCAATGCACGCTGCGTGTTTTGCGAAATATGTGTCGGATTATGGCTGCTGCGGTGCTTGACACACTTTGTCACAAAAAACCCTGTTTCTGAAAAACTTGGGTGAACTCCGACCTCTCCAATGCGCACAAGCAACGGACCCCCCGCTGCACAGACATTGGAGTTTCAAATGAAGAAGAAGGTTCTGGTGATTGGCGGTATCACGGCCGCCATCTTGCTCGTCGGCGGCTGGGCTTTGGCGCAAGCAAGCGGTCCCGGTGGCTTTGGGCCCCCGTTCATGCGGGGCATGGGTCCTGGCGGTATGGGCCCGGGCATGATGCAGCACATGGGTCGTGGAATGGGTCCGGGCATGATGCATGGCGGGCCTAGCCTGACGTTTGACGACCCCGCGCAGATCGAGACGCTCAAGAAAGAACTCGGCATCACGTCGGCCCAGGAGCCAGCGTGGACTAAATACGCCAAGGCGATCCAGGACTCGGCGGCCACGATGAAGACGACCCGCGAGGGCGTTGACCCCGAAGTCGTCAGCAAGATGAGCCCGCAGGACCGCTTTGCGTTCGTGAGCAAGATGCGCGAGCAAGGGCAGAAGCAATTCGAGGCCGTGCAGACGGCGGCGAAGGAGCTTCTTGCCACACTCAACGACACGCAGAAGGCCAAGGCGCAGGAGACCCTCCCGGGTCTCGCGTTCAGTGGTCCCGGTCCGATGCGCGGGGCGTTCATGGGCGGCCCGCGACACCAGCATTGGAACCGCTAACGCCGCTGCTCGCGTCTTGTGACAGCGAGCCGTATTGGCTCAAAGCCCTCTGGACAGATTTCAATGTCCAGGGGGCAACGCAGCATGTCTGATGAAACCTTTCCGCAAAAGCCATATGATGTCCATCAAGACATCCCTGAGATGGTGCCAGGTGCTCATGCTGTCGAGCGCGGCGATAGCGGGCGTGGCACGCCCGGCTCGCCGCGTTCCAATTAAACCGCCCTTACGCAATTTCATCAAGTGTTGTGAAAGTGCCGTGTCGTGAAAGTGCCGATTGGCTATTTTGGATGCCGTCAGCTAACGCTGCGAACGACAATTCATTTTTATTTGCTGCAAGGTGGTACAGAATTCGGACGCGCCGCTCGTTTGCGAACAGCTTGAGTTTCCGCGCAATGTCGGGCGCGCAGACCTCGAGCTTTTCAAGATCGGTCTTCGCCGTGGCTAAGATTACCATTCCGATTCCTGACGACGAGCAGGCGCCCGTTGCAACGGATCAGCGCGGTGCTTGCGAGCAAAATGCCGGACCGGGTTTTAGGCCCAGCTTGCGGAAAATGATGGCGGCCGGGCAGAAACCGGTGAAAGCCGCCTGCAACAGATTGGCTCCGACAAAGGCGGCGAGAAGCAGCCAATAGGGGCTGACCAGCCAAGCGAGCGCAAGGCTGAGCAGCACCATGCTGCCGGCGAGGGTGAGTACTGCGCGATCGATGTTCACGGGCGGACCTCCTGATCAAAGGGTTGAAGTTTGAGTCAGTGCCCAGGCCGCGGGCGCTGGCCGCCGGCGGGCCATCCCGGTTCGGCGGCATTGACTATATATGCGCTAATTCGTATATACGCAACTATGAAAATACAAGCCAATGACATGCTCGCCGCGGCCGACCAGGCGAGCACCCTGCTGAAGGCTCTCGCCAACCGGCGCCGCCTGATCGTCATTTGTCAGTTGATTGAGAAAGAGCGCTCGGTCGGTGAATTGGCCGCCTTGCTGAAGCTCCGCAGCTCGACCGTTTCGCAGCATCTCGCCCTGCTGCGCAAGGATGGGCTGGTCACGGCGCGGCGCGACGGACAAACCATCTGGTATTCGATCGGCAGCGCCCCGGCGCGCGAGCTCGTGCATACCCTTTATCGCGTCTATTGCGCACCCGCCCCGGCCTGCGTCCCAAACGCACAGATCAAGGCGAAGCGCGCGGCACGCCGCCAGCCTCTTGCGTCACATCAATGACCGTGCCCCGCCTTTGGGACACGCTGAATAAAATGTTCAGATGATCGAGGAAAAGTACCCATGCGTGCCGGTATTGTCGTAGCGGCTGCGCTTGCGTTGTTCGCCCATCAGGCGCGCGCCCAGGACACTTTCGTCGTTACCTCGAAGACGGTTGCTGACGAAAAGGCCGTCTTCGCCACGGTGGAAAGCGCCAACGTCGTCCCGGCGCGTACGCGCATCGGCGGCACGGTGGTTGAGCTTGCCGTGAAAGAGGGCGATGCGGTGACGCAGGGCCAGGTGGTTGCAACAATCGGCGACGAGAAGCTGGCGCTGCAGATGAAGTCGCTCGATGCCCAGATCGCCGGCCTCGAAGCCCAGTTTGCCCAGGCGCAAGCCGATTTGACCCGCGGCGAAGACCTGTTCGCGCGCGGCACTATTCCGAAGGTTCGGCTCGACGAGACGCGCACCGCCTTCAACGTGGCATCCAACGCGCTCAAAGCGCGCACCGCCGAACGCTCGGTCATCCAGCAGCAGGTCGCCGAAGGCAGCGTGCTGGCGCCGGCCTCCGGCCGGGTTTTGAAGAAGTCGGTAACGACCGGCACCGTCGTGTTGGCGGGTGAAACCGTTGCCAGCGTGGCCGAGCAGAATTTCATATTGCGCTTACGCGTGCCGGAACGGCATGCCCGCTTTCTCAAAGCCGGCGATCCGGTGCGGATCGATGGCGAAGAGCTTGGCAAAAGCGGCGCGCTGTTCGGCGCCATCCGTCTGGTCTATCCGCAGATCGAAGATGGTCGCGTGGTCGCCGATGCGGCGGTCGCGGGTCTCGGCGATTATTTCGTCGGCGAGCGCATCCGGGTGTGGGTGTCGGCCGGCGAGCGTACCAGTTTCATGGTGCCGGGATCATTCATCAGCACTCGCTTTGGCATCGATTATGCCCGCATCCGCAAGAACGCCAACACCGTGAACGACGTGCCAGTCCAGCGCGGACGCGAACTGCCACGCCCTGAGATGCCGGATGCCCTGGAAATTCTATCGGGACTCAATGCCGGCGACGTCTTGGTGCGGCCGTGAAGCTCGGGCTTTCGGGACGCCTCACTCAGGCAACGATTCGCTCGCCGCTGACACCGTTGTTTCTGCTGGCAGCGCTCGCGGTCGGGTTGATTGCGCTGCTCAGCATTCCCCGCGAGGAGGAACCGCAGATCAGCGTCCCGATGGTCGACATTCGCGTCAACGCCGACGGCCTCAAGGCGCCGGATGCGGTCGAATTGGTGACCAAGCCGCTGGAAGCCATTATCAAGGCCCTCGACGGGGTCGAACACGTCTACAGCCAGACGGTTGACGATCGCGTCATGGTGACGGCGCGCTTCCTCGTCGGCACCTCGGCCGACGACGCAATCTTGCGCGTGCACGAGAAGATTCGCGCCAACCTCGATCGCATCCCGGTCGGAATTTCAGAACCGCTGATCGTCGGACGCGGCATTAACGACGTCGCCGTCGTGGTACTCACGCTGTCGCCCAAGCCAGACGCAGCGGCGCGCTGGACCGACAAAGACCTCTATGAGCTCGCCGACCAGTTACGCTCCGAACTGGTGAAAACCGACAATGTTGGACTGACCTACATTTCCGGCGGCAACCCGCAGCAAATCCGGGTCGAACCCGATCCTTCGAGGCTCGCGCTGTTTGGCGTCACGCTGCAGCAACTGGTAGCTAAAGTTCGCGACGCCAACCGCTCGTTCCAGGCGGGCAATGTGCGTGACAACGGCATCATGCGCAACGTCGCGGCCGGGCAGACCCTCGCCGGCATTCCCGATATCGGACTCTTGTTGGTCGCCACGCGCGACAGCCGTCCAGTCTACGTGCGCGACGTCGCCGCGGTCGTCCTTGGTCCGAGCCCGCAAGAGCACCGCGTGTGGATGGACACGCCGAAACAGGATGGCCATTGGGATCGTGTGCCGGCGCTCAGCGTCGCCTTCGCCAAGCGCGCCGGCGCCAACGCGGTCGTGGTAGCCGAGCAACTGCTCACACGGCTGCGCAGTGTGGAGGGGCGACTGATTCCCGCCGACGTCAATGTGACCGTGACGCGCGATTACGGGGAAACCGCCAACGAAAAGGCGAACGAGCTGTTGTTCCACCTTGGCCTCGCGACTGTGTCGATCGTCGTGCTCATTGCCTTCGCCATCGGCTGGCGCGAGGCGTTGGTGACCCTTGTCGTCATCCCGACCACCATTCTGCTCACTTTGTTCGCCTCGAAAATGATGGGTTACACCATCAACCGCGTCAGCCTGTTCGCGCTTATTTTTTCCATCGGCATCCTGGTCGACGATGCCATCGTGGTGGTCGAGAATATCGCCCGCCATTGGGCGATGAAGGATGGCCGCTCGCGCCTGCAGGGCGCGATCGAAGCGGTGGCGGAAGTCGGCAATCCGACCATTGTCGCCACGCTGACCGTGGTGGCGGCGCTGCTGCCGATGCTGTTCGTCTCGGGCCTGATGGGGCCTTATATGGCGCCGATCCCGGTCAACGCATCGGCGGCGATGTTGTTCTCGTTTTTTGTCGCCATGGTGATCGCGCCTTGGCTGATGACTCGCCTGCATCCGCAGGGAAATGCGCTGCACGAACACGAAGCGGCGCACGGCGAGGGCATTCTTGGCCGGCTTTATCGCCGCATGGCCAACCCGGTCGTGCGCTCGCGCCGGTCGGCCTGGCGGTTCCTCATCGGAGTTGGTGTCGCAACAGTGGCGGTGTGCGTGTTGTTCGCGACCAAGAGCGTCACCGTGAAGCTGCTGCCGTTCGATAACAAGTCGGAATTGGCCGTGGTCGTCGACCTGCCCGAGGGCGCGACGCTCGAAGACACCGAACGCACACTGTTCGCGATTGCCGGTGTAGCGAGGCAACTGCCGGAAATCCGCTCGATCGAAACCTATGCCGGTACGCCGGCGCCGTTCAATTTCAACGGCTTGGTTCGTCACTATTATGTGCGCGAATTACCCGAACTGGGCGAACTGCATCTCAACCTGGCGCCGAGCGCTGAACGGGCGCGCGCCAGCCACGCCATCGCGCTCGATCTGCGCGCGCGGCTGAAGACGCTTATCCTGCCGGCAGGCACGGTCGCCCGCGTGGTCGAAGTGCCGCCGGGGCCGCCGGTTTTGGCCACGTTGTTGGCCGAGGTTTATGGGTCAAGCTCGACGGAACGCCGCGCCATCATCGCCGAATTGAAAACGCTCTTCGCTTCCGTGCCTTACATTGTCGATATCGACGATTCCATAGGACAGCCGCGGCCGCGCCTGCGCATCTCGATCGATCAGGATCGCCTTGAGTTTTTCGGCGTCGAACAGCGCGACGTCTATGACACGATCGCGGCGTTATTCGGCGGTACCGCGGTCGGCTATTCGCACCGTGGCGAAGGCCGCAATCCCATCGAGATCGTCGTCCGGCTGCCGAAACGCGATTTGTCCTGGAGCGAGCTCTTGGCCTCGACACCGGTTCCCGCCAATAGCGTGCCCGGCAACAAGACCGTGGTCGAGCTTGGCGACGTCGTGCGCGTCACCAAGGAATTGGGCTCGCCGACGATTTTTCGTCGTGACGGACGCTTTGCCGACATGGTGATGGCGGAACTCGCGGGCGCCTTTGAGGCCCCGATCTACGGGATTCTCGACATCAACAAGCGCATCGCGGCGCACAATTGGGGCGCACTCGCCAGCCCCACCATCCGATTCCATGGTCAGCCGGAAGACGAAAGCAAGCCGACGATCTTGTGGGACGGCGAGTGGGAGATCACCTACGTGACCTTCCGCGACATGGGCGCCGCCTTCATGGTGGCGATTGTCGGCATCTATATCCTGGTGGTGGCGCAGTTCGGCAGCTTCAAGCTGCCGCTGGTCATCCTCACGCCGATCCCGCTCACCTTGATCGGTATTGTGCTCGGACATTGGCTGTTCGGTGCGCCGTTCACCGCCACTTCGATGATCGGGTTTATCGCGCTCGCCGGCATTATCGTGCGCAACTCGATTCTTCTGGTCGATTTCATCCGACACGGCTCAGGCCAAGGCAAAACCCTGCGCGAGGTGCTGCTGGAAGCCGGCAGCGTGCGCTTCAAGCCTATTCTGCTGACCGCACTGGCGGCCATGATCGGCGCGGCGACCATTCTCCTCGATCCGATTTTCCAGGGACTGGCGATCTCGCTGCTGTTCGGTCTCGCTTCGTCGACTTTGCTGACCGTCCTGGTGATTCCAGCTCTATACGTCGTGTTGCGAGACGCGGACAAAGTTGTTTATACCGAAAACCTCATCCGGCGATAATTTTATTCTTGTCGATCGAAATTCCCTGTTCCTGCGCCAAAATTCCCTGCTCCGTCGAAATAATTCCTGTTTGGATGAGTAGGGAATTTGCGTCTAACGCCCTGCGCCGACGCCACTATTCAGCGTCTCTGGCATGCCATAACTAGCATCTCAAGTTGTGACCGGGACGCCGGGTGGCTTGGCCAATGCAACTCTGGATGGCGCAGATGGTTGCCCAATAACGCCAACTTATACTGACTTGCTCTTGGGCCCGTGCCGCGCGACGATGGCATCAAGGCCATCATAAGGGCCGCTATGCGGACATATCGGAGGGACTAATGATCAGAACTAGCAAGGCGACAGCCATTGGGCTTACCGCCGCAATTCTCGTTTTCATGGCGGCAACCGCCGACGCCAAGGACAAGGTGAAGGTCGGCTTTATTGGTCCGTTGACGGGCGGCGTCTCGGTCAACGGCATCGGCGGACGCAACTCGGCCGATCTCGCCGTGAAGCTGCGTAATGCCGACGTCAAGGCAAAATACGAATACGAGCTCGTGGTGCTCGACGACGAGTGCAAGCCGAACGTCGCGGTGCAGGTCGCCACCAAGATGGCGGCCGATAAGGACATCATTGCCGCCGCCACGCATTATTGTTCGGCGACCGCCATCGCGACCGTCGACACCTATCACAAGTTTGGTTTTCCGGTGATCGTCTGGGGCGCCGTGCTGCCCGACATTACCTATCGCAACAAATATGCGGAAATTCATCGCGTCAACGGCACGATGATCAATCAGAACGACGCGAATGCGGAACTGGTCTCCAAGCTCGGCTACAAGACCGTCGCGGTGATCCATGACACCACCGACTACGGCAAAGGGCATAACGAATATTTCAGCAAGGCCCTGGCCAAGATCGGCAAAGCGAAGATCGTCGGCACGTTCGGGGTAACCGCTGAGCAGCAGGACTTCACCGCCGAGCTTACGCAGATCAAGGCGCTCAACCCAGAGGTCATCTATTTTGGTGGGTTGACGCCGATCGGCGTTCGCATCCGTTCCCAAATGGACAAGCTCGGGATCAAGGCCGTGTTCGACGCCACCTCGGGCATCGTGTCCGACGCCTATATCCAAGGCCTCGGTCCGCTAGCCGAAGGCACACTTGCCTTCCGCGAAGGCGCGCCGACCGAGAAGTTGCCAGGCGGCAAATTTTTCCTGGAAAAATACAACGCCCAGAAATATGACGGCCCGCCCGAAGCCTATGGCGCCTTCGCCTATGCGGCGATGGACATGATCCTGAACACCATCGAGAAGGTCGGACCCGACCGCAAGAAAGTCATCGCCGACCTTGGCAACGTGAAGGACCGCGATTCGATCGTCGGCAAGATCACCTTCGACGACCACGGCCAGAACACCGTGGCCTTGATCACGAAATACGTGATCCAGGACGGCAAATTCGTCGAGTGGGACGAGAGTGAATACGCCAGCGGCAAGCGCAAGCTGCCCGGGCAGAAATAGCATAACGATCGGGGCGAGGCTCTCTGGAGTCTCGCCTCACTACTTCCCTTGATCCTGCAGTCAAGACGAAATCATGGATGTGGGGCTGTTCGCTCAATATGTCATGAACGGGCTGATGCTCGGCATGATGTATGCACTTGTCGCCGTCGGCTTCACTCTGTTTTTCGGCGTGCTCGACATCATCAAGTTTTCGCACGGCGACGTGCTGACCGTCGGCGCCTTCGTAGCGCTTGCTACATTCGCCGGCCTGCATGCGGCCGGTTTCAATTCGCAATGGCTTGATCTCGTGATTATGCTCGCCGTCGCAACGCTGGCGATGGCCGCGCTCGGCATGCTGATCGCACGCTACCTCGTGATGCCGTTGCGCTCGGCGCCGGCGCTCAATACGCTGCTGATCACGCTCATGCTCGGCACGGTGCTGCGCGAAGCGGTACGGCTGTTCTATCCGCAGGGCGCCAACCCGAAGCCGTTTCCGGCGCTGTTGCCACAAAACTCGATTGATCTCGGAAGCCTCAATTTGCGGCTCGACAATGTGCTGATGCTCGCGGCCGGCGCCGCGGTGATCGTCGGCCTGCAATTCCTGCTCAACCGCACGAAGCTCGGATTGGCTATTCGCGCGGTCGCGCAGGACGAGGAGACCGCGCGCACGATGGGCGTGAATTTCACCGCCATTGTACTCGTCACCTTTGCGATCGGCTCCGGTCTTGCAGCATTCGCGGGGGTGATGAACGGGCTCTATTATAACGAGATCAACTTTGGCATCGGTCTTTATCTCGGCGTGATCGGCTTTTCCGCCGCGATCATTGGCGGGCTCGGCAGCATCTATGGGGCGATCCTCGGTGGCTTCCTGTTCGCCGGACTGCAGACGGTCGGCACCGTGCTATTGCCCTTCGCCAGCGCCTACAAGGACGTGTTTGCTTTCGCCGTCGTCATCGCCATCATGGCCTGGCGCCCAACCGGGCTAATCCAGGAAAAAATCAGCGAGCGGGTTTGATGGCGGGGAACGCGAAGACGTCACAGGCGGCAGTATTGCCGGGGATCATCGCACTTGCGATTGCGGCCGTATACCTGATCGCGCTACTGGCGGTGGAGAAGCAATCTCTCATCATTTCTCTTTTGGCTGTCGGGATCATTGTCGTGATCGCGGCCGCAGGGTTTGGCCTTTTGGACGGCGTCAGCCGCGCGTTTTCCGATCACGAGGATGCGCTGGGCGGATTTGCCATCCTTGCGCTGCTCGCTGTCGGAGTGTTCTTTCACGAGGATCATTTCGTTCTGTTGCTGGTCACGACCGTCCTGCTCTACAGCGTGGCGACGCTGGGCTTGAACATCCAGTTCGGCTACGCCGGAGTGCTGAATTTCGCCGGCGCGTCGTTTTTCGGCATCGGTGCCTATACCTCGGCGGTGCTCAATGCGCATACAGCCTTGCCGCATCTGATCGTGCTGTTGATCGGCGGCCTGCTGGCGGCATTAATTGGCTCTTTGCTGCTGCTGCCGGTGTTGCGCACGCGCGGACACTACGCGGCCGTCGTCACCATCGCCTTTGCACTGCTGTTCAAGACTTTTCTCGAAGTCAACGACGTGCTCGGCGGGCCGCAGGGCATGCAGGTCAAAGGCATGACCATCATGGGCTGGTCATTCAATGACAATATCGAGATCGGCAAAGTCTCGCTTTCGTTCTACATAAACTATTTCGCCATTAGCGTCTTATTGCTGATCGGTGCGTTTATCGTGGTGCGGAGGCTCGAACGGTCCTGGATCGGGCTCAATCTCGATGCGTTGCGGCTCGACGAGACCGCCGCTAGCTGTTTCGGCCTTGACGTCGTGCGCTGGAAGATCACCGCATTCCTGATCGGCAATTTCCTCATCGGCGTTGCGGGCGCCATGTTCGGCATGGTCGGAAGCTTCGTCGCCCCCAACAACTACACCTTCGCCGACTCTCTCATTCTCGTTTCGATCCTGCTGCTTGGCGGCATCGGCAATCCCTGGGGACTCATCGTCGCCACGTTCATCGTCGTGGTGGTTCCGGAAAAACTGCAGACCATCCAGGAATATCGCTTCCTGCTCTATGCCTTGCTGGTGATTGGCGTGCTGCTGTTCCGTCCCGAGGGGCTGCTGCCGCGCCCCGTGCGCCGTTATTTCCCGGGATGGCAGCCATGACCGCGCTGCTGGAAGCCCGCGGCGTCGTGAAGCGATTCGGCGGCGTGGTCGCGCTCGATGGGCTCGATCTCGCCGTTACCGCCGGCGAAATCATCGGGCTCATCGGCCCCAACGGTTCCGGCAAGACGACATTCTTCAACGTCGCCACGGGAATCTACGCTGCCAACGCAGGCTGCGTGATGTTCGATGGCGCCGACATCACAAGAGTTCCGGCCCGCGCGATCTATCGGGCGGGGGTTTCCCGTACCTTCCAACGTTCGCGCCTGTCGCTGCCCTTGTCGATCTTCGACAACATCATGATCGGCAATCACAAGCGGCTCAATCAGGGGCTTTGGTTCAATCTCGTGAAACGTGGCGACTTCAAGCACGAATTCGAGGCGAGCTACCGCGCCGCGCGTGCGCTGGTCGAAGTCTTCGAACCGGCGCTCGCGAACCGGATGTTTGAGCCGGTCGCCGGCCTGCCGATGATCGACCGCCGCCGCATCGAGATTTGCCGCGCCCTCATCAGCGAGCCGAAACTGCTGCTGCTCGACGAGCCCTCGGCCGGCATGACGCACGACGAAACGGCCGAATTGATGAACGACATTCTGATCGTACGCGAACGCAACAAGGATCTGACGATCATTATCGTCGAGCACGAGATGGGAGTGATCGAACGCATCACCAACCGCTGCGTGGTGCTCAATTTCGGCCGCAAGATCGCGGAGGGGCCTTACCGCGACGTGGCCGCAGATGCCCAGGTGCAAGAAGCTTATCTCGGGGTCGCCTAATGTCCGGCATGCTCGAGATCGATGGTGTCTACACGGCCTACGACAAGGCCGATGTGCTGCAGGGCGTCTCGCTGTCGGTGCAACCGGGCAATATTACCTGTCTGCTCGGCTCCAACGGCTCCGGCAAGACGACGCTTGTGCGCTCGATCCTGGGGCTTACGCCGGCGCGCGCCGGACGCATCATCTTCAACGGCACCGACATCACGCGGCTTGCGACCCACAAGGTTGTCGCCGCAGGCATCGCCTGCATCCCCGAGGGGCGGAAAGTCTTTCCGAAGCTGACGGTCGAGGAGAATTTGCGCGTCGGCGCCTATCAGGAACCTTCGGACAAGATCACGCAATCGCGCATGGCCGACATCTTTCGCATCTTTCCGCGCCTCGCCGAGCGTCGTATGCAGCTTGCCGGCACCATGTCTGGCGGCGAGCAGGCGATGGTGTCGATCGGGCGCGGCCTGATGTGCGCGCCGAAGCTGCTTTTGATCGACGAACCGTCGCTCGGCCTATCGCCGCGGCTGGTGAAGGAGAATTTCAATATTATCCGCAAAATTAACGAACGCGGCATCACCGTGCTGCTGGTCGAGCAAAACGTGCATCAGACGCTTGCCATCTCGCATTTCGGTTTTGTCATATCGAAAGGCCGTGTCGCGACCAGCGGGACGCCGTCGGAGCTTGCGGATCGCAGTGAGGTGCGTGATGCTTATTTTGGGTAGACCATGCCATCATCGATCGAACTGACGCAGGAACTGGTTCGCTTCAACACCATCAATCCGCCTGGGGCCGAACGGCCTTGCGCGGCGCGGCTGGCGGACTTGTTGGAGGGTGCCGGTTTCGCCGTCGAGCTCGTTCCGTTCGGCGAGGGACGGGCGCAGATCCTTGCGCGTCTGGGCGGTACGGAGACCAAGTTGCCGCTCGGCTTTACCGGCCATATCGATACCGTGCCGCTCGGTGCGCAGCCCTGGTCGGTCGATCCCTTTGCGGCCGATATCGCGGATGGCAAGCTTTACGGCCGTGGATCGTCGGATATGAAAAGCGGTGTGGCGGCTTTCGTTACGGCTTGCATTGCCCACGCCGATCGGCTGGCGAATACGCCGGGCGTTCTACTGGTGATCACCGCCGGCGAAGAAACCGGCTGCACCGGCGCCGACGCGCTGGTCAGCGAACACCGCCAACTCGGAAAGGTCGGCGCACTGGTCGTGGCGGAACCCACCGGCAACAAGCCGCTGGTCGGCCACAAGGGCGCGCTCTGGTTGGAGGCGGAAACCAAAGGCGTGACCGCGCACGGCTCCATGCCGGAGAAAGGGATTAACGCCGTCTACAAGGCGGCGCGCGCCGTCGCGGCTTTGCAGGAGTTCGACTTCAACGTGGCACGCCACGATATGCTCGGCGGCGCAACGCTCAATGTCGGCACGATCCACGGCGGAATCAACATCAACTCGGTTCCCGACCGGGCCACGATCGGCATCGATATCCGCACCATTCCCGCACAAAGCCACGCGCAAATCCGCGAGCAGATGACCAGCTATCTGGGTCCCGACGTGGCGTTGAAAACGCTGCTGGACGCCAAAAGCATCTGGACCGATCCGCATCATCCTTGGATCGGTGAAGTGTTGCAAGTCGCACGGGACGTTGAGGGTGTCGATAATGGTCTCGGAGCCGCACCTTATTTCACGGATGCTTCCGCGCTGACGCCAGCACTCGGATCGCCGCCTACCGTGATTATTGGACCTGGCGAGTTGGCGCTTGCCCACCAGACGGACGAATATTGCCTGGTATCGCGCATTGAAAGAGCGACCGAAATATACTCACTGCTTATTCTGGGTTGGTGCCGCGCCTGACTCTGATCTACAGCTTCGGCAATAACGCGATACTCTAGTGGATCGACTCTAACTTTTCCTTCCCTCGTTTGACAGCGGCGAGGATACGTTTGGGATTGGCGGTCCAGACGAAGGGTTTAGGATCGGCGTTGGTCTCGGCGACGAAGCGGTCGATGGCGGCCTTGAGGTCGTCGACTGATCGGAAGACGCCGCGCTTGAGGCGACGGCGCGTGAGCTTGGCGAAGAAGCCCTCGACGGCGTTAAGCCAGGACGCCGAAGTGGGCGTGAAGTGGAAGGTCCAGCGGGGATGCCGGGCGAGCCATTGGCGCACCTTCGGATGCTTGTGCGTGGCGTAGTTGTCGACGATGGCATGGATCGCTTTCCGCTTTGGGACTTGCACCTCGATGGTGTTGAGGAAGCGGAGGAACTCTTGGTGCCGGTGGCGTTTCATGTTGCGGCCGATGACGCTGCCGTCGAGCACGTTGAGGGCGGCGAACAGTGTCGTCGTGCCATGGCGTTTGTAGTCGTGCGTCATCGTGCCGGCGCGGCCCGGCTTCATCGGCAACCCCGGCTGGGTGCGGTCGAGCGCCTGGATTTGGCTCTTCTCGTCGACCGAGAGAACGACGGCATGGGCGGGCGGATCGACATAGAGGCCGACGACGTCCTTGAGTTTCTCGGCGAAGTTCGGATCGTTCGACAGTTTGAACGTGCGGATGCGATGCGGCGCGAGCCGGTGGGCCTCAAGGATGCGTTGCACCGAGCGCAGGCTCACCCCCGCCGCCTTGGCCAGCATCCGGCCGGTCCAGTGGGTTGCTTCTCCCGGCGGCGGTCCGAGCGCCAGATCGACAACCCGCCGCACGGTGTCGGGCGGAAGCGGCGGCTTGCCGGGCTTGCGCGTCTTGTCGCGCATAAGCCCCGCCACACCCTCCGCCATGAACCGCGCCTGCCAGGTCCATACCACGGGCTTCGACTTGCCCGACCGGCGCATGATCTCGACGGTGCCGCAGCCATCGGCCGTGGCGAGGATGATATTGGCGCGCCACACATGCTTCTGCGGTGCGCTGCGATCCGCGACGATCGCCTCAAGCCGACGGCGGTCTGCTCGCGTGACGTTCACGACAATTCCTGCTCTCATGACGAGAGCTTGAACTGCTTCGGTCGATTTGGGAATCGTCCGAATGAATCAGACCACTAGGACGGGCAGGAACTCGCGCGATGGTGATCCACGTCAAGGATGTTCAAACTCAATTATAGTTGTAGGTGACGCGTGTTGGCTCAGCGCCGCGCCACGCGCATCCGCTGTCCGATCAGCACCGTTGCCACAACGGCGGCAGCAAATAAAATGGTTTCAACATTTATTCGCTCGCCGTTCACCGGCAGCGCGAGCGCCACGATCGCAAACGGTTGCAGCAGCATAACCTGCCCGACGCGGGCAATGCCGCCGATCGCCAGCGCCGCGTTGAAAACGAAGAACGCCGTGTATTGGCTTACAAAACCGACATAGCCAAGACCGGCCCAGGATGAAACCGGCACGCTCGCGATATTGGCCGGCCAGAGCGCAAACGTCGCCAGCGCCGCGAGCGGAAGAAAGATCACGACTTGCCAGGATATAACCTCCCATCCAGGCATCCGCGCGGCGAGGTGGCCTGAAAACGTGTATCCGAGCGCGCCGGAGGCGACCGTCCCGAGCAGGAACAGATCACCTGCAGAAAATGTCTCAACTGCATTCCGTCGAAGCATGAAGGTCAAAACGATCATCGCGCCGATAGCGCTGGCTAGCCAAAAACCAAGACTCGGCCGTTCATGGGCAAAGATTGCAGCCGCGGCCGCCGTTGTAAGCGGCAGGATACCGAGCACGACACCGCCATGAGCGGCGGGCACCGTCATCATTGCAAGCGCTGCGAACAGTGGAAACCCAACCACCGTGCACAACGCGGCGACGAACAATTCGAGCCAGAGCGATCGCGGCGGCACACGCCGCCGTAGGACGAGGAGGACAATGAGCCCCGCCGATCCGGCAAGCGCGGCGCGCGCGACAGTCAGGAACCATGGGTCGAACCCGGATACGGCGAGCCGCGTCGCCGGCAGCGTGCCGGCGAACAGGCACATGCCGATGAAGCCGAGCAGCAATCCAAGTCTATTGCGGGGAGGGGTCATGGGTGGGGCACGTAAGGAGCGCGGCGGTATGGATTGCGGAAGATCAGTACGCTGGTGGTAATCCCATGGCCCTGATCACTTTCCAGAGTGGCTCTTCGCTCTTCCGCGCGCGAATCTCTGAGGCAAAAAACTCGGCGACGAATTTCATGACTAAGCCCGTCTGGCAAGGCGTTGTCCCGCCGCCTTGCCGTCCGGTTTAAAGGACAGCAATTTCTGCAGCGGGGCACGCGGACGGACAAGGTCCGCCAAGGTGTGCCGGTCGAGCGCGGCAAGAAACGCGTCGCGCGCCCCGGAAAGCACACCGCGCAGCGCGCAACTTGGAAAAATTGTGCAGGATGCATCGTCAGGCGCAAAGCAGGGCACCAGCGCCATGTCGGGTTCGGTGTGCCGCACGACCTCGCCAAGCACGATGTCCTGCGGCCGTCGTGCAAGGCGCAGCCCGCCGCCCTTGCCGCGCACCGTCTCCACGTACCCCGCAAGGCCGAGTTGATACGCCACCTTCATCAGGTGGTTTTTCGAGATTCCATAGGCCTTGGCGACCTCTGCGATGGTGGCGAGCTCGTCGCCTTTGAGCGCGAGGAACATCAGTACGCGCAGCGAGAAGTCCGTATAGACCGTCAGTCGCACCCCGGCCTCCCTGCGTTGCATGGCTGCTGAGAGCCAGAACATGTATTTAGCATATTGCTTTTCAGAAGCAATCGCCTAAAGTCTCACGATCGGAATTGCTCGCGAGACCGTCCCATGGACGACGACATCCTGGCTGCGCTGAAATCGGTCATTGATCCCGAGCTCGGCATTAATATCGTCGATCTAGGGCTCGTTTATGCCGCCGTGCGTAATACGAACGGCATCGATATCGCGCTGACCATGACCACGCCCGCCTGTCCGCTCGGTGAGATGATGAGCGAGGAAATCAAGCTGGTGCTGCGCGATCGTTTTCCCGACCTGCCGGACGTGCGGGTCGAAATCGTCTGGGATCCGCCGTGGTCGCCCGACCTGATGAGCGAGGAATCGCGACGGCAACTCGGCATGTAATCGCGGCCGCACCTGAATAGTCTTTCGTTGTGTACAAAGAAGGCAAGCAATGAGCAGCGTACAACACTCCGGCTCGGTCATCGATGTCCGCACGATCGTCCCGCGCGAACGGCATCCCCTGATCTTCAACACGTTCCACGAGCTCGCGCCGGGGCAGGACTTCGTGCTGGTCAACGATCACGACCCGAAGCCGCTCTATTATCATTTCAAGGCCGAGTACGACGGCACCTTCACGTGGGATTATCTCGACCAAGGCCCCGATGTCTGGCGCGTCCGCATCAGCCGCACCGCCTAAACCGGGTGGTCCGATCCGTGCACCGGAGCCATCCGAAAAATGGCGCCGGCTGCGCCTGATTCCGCTCGCGGCCGGCGCGGGGTCGATGCTTGCCGGGCTATGGTTCGGCCTGGCGCGGCTTGGGCTGATGCTGCCTGGCAGCGAACTCGCGTTGGCCGAGTTCCACGGTGCCCTGATGATCAGCGGGTTTCTCGGCACCGTGATCAGTCTCGAACGCGCGGTGGCAATTGGGCGATGGTGGGCTTACGCGGCGCCGGCGTTGTCCGCCATCGGCGCGGTCGCGCTCATCGCCGGTGCGCCTGCATTCGTCGGCATTGTCTTTCTGCTCGCCGGCATCGCCCTTACTGTCAATTCGGGCGCCGTCGTCGTCCGTCAACCTGCGCTGTTCACGATCGTACTCACGGTCGCGGCGGCGTGCTGGGTGGGCGGAACGCTTGTGTGGATCAAAGGCGCACCAGCGTCCGAGGTCGCCGGATGGTGGCTGGCATTCCTCGTTCTCACCATCGCCGCCGAACGGCTGGAACTCAGCCGCTTGCTGTCGCCGCCGCGTTCGAGCCAACTGACGTTCATACTTTCGGCTGCACTGATCATCATCGGAATGGTGCGCGGAGAACTGGCCGGCGAGGCGGCGTCTTTCAGCGGGGTAGGTCTGCTCGCCGTGACCCTGTGGCTGGTCAGGCATGACATTGCGCTGCGCACGATCCGCTTCTCCGGACAAGCACGCTTCTCGGCGGCTTGCCTGCTTGCAGGGTACTTTTGGCTCGGATCGGCCGGTCTTCTGCTCCTTGTCGCTCCACCCGGCGCCACCGCCTTTTCCTATGATGCCGCTGTGCATGCCATCGCGATCGGTTTCGTCTTGTCGATGATTTTCGGGCATGCCCCCATCATCCTGCCCGCGGTAATAGGATTACGGATCCGCTACAGCGCCGCGGTCTATGGACCGCTTGTCCTTCTACACCTTTCGGTGTTGTTACGCGTCGCAGCCGATCTCTTCGAGCGCGTTGAAATGCGCGCCATCAGCGGCCCGGTCACGATCATGGCGTTCGCAGGCTATGCGGTCACCCTGGTGATTTCGTCGCGAAAGAAGTGAATCGATCTTAAGCTGGGCCGCTCTTGCTGCGTTGGAAACAGTAAACGCGCGGAGCAAGCCCTCCGTTCCGCGATGACCGGTCAGCTTCGGGTAGCCGGGCTGCACGGTTAATGCGCTCCGCGGCCGAGGCAGGTCTGCAACTGGAAAACCGACGAGGCCCGCGAGCCCGCAGTCATTCAGCGACACTCTGTGCCGCGCCGTTCTTCAACTGCGGCGGTTGGCGATGAAACGCGCGGCCGCTTTCAATATGGCGGCGTCTTCGCCAAACGAAGCGATCGCCTTTTCGGCTTTGCCGACAAGCGCTTTAAGCCTTGCACGGGCACCGTCGATACCCAACAGGCTCACGAACGTCGCCTTGTGCGCCGCCGCGTCTTTGCCGGTCGCCTTGCCGACGGTCGCCGCATCGCCGTCGATATCGAGCAGGTCATCAGCGAGTTGGAAGGCTTCGCCGATCGCCGAACCGTAGCGCTCAAGCGCCGCGCGCGCATTTCGGTCGGCCTCGCCGAGCAGAGCACCACTCAGGCAGGCAAATTGCAGAAGCGCACCGGTTTTCATGGACTGCAAGGTCCTGACGTCGCTGAAATCGAGCGGCGTTCCGCCAAACCGGCCTTCGGCCGCGAGATCGAGCATTTGCCCGCCGGCCATGCCGCCGACGCCTGCGGCTTTGGCAAGCGCGGAAATAAGCTGGACCCTGATGCGAGCATCTTTGTGCACTTGCGGGCGCGACAGGATGTCGAAGGCGATAGTCAATAGACCGTCGCCCGCCAGGATCGCGGTCGCTTCGTCGAATGCCTTGTGAACCGTCGGGCGTCCGCGCCGCAAGGCATCGTTATCCATCGCCGGAAGATCGTCGTGCACGAGCGAATAGCAGTGCACGCATTCCAGCGCGGCGGCGACCATGAGGGCATGTCGCCGCGGCACGCCAAACAGCTTCGCCGTTTCAACGACCAAAAACGGGCGAATCCGCTTGCCGCCGCCGAGGCTCGAATAGCGCATGGCGTCCAGCAGCCGGGCAGGGCGTTGCCGCTCGCCCGGCGCGGGATCGGCCGCCAACAGACGGTCGAGCAGGGCCTCGGTATCGGCGGCAATCTGATCGAGGCTGCGTTTGAAGGCCTCGGACGGGTCGGTCGGGGACACCCGGGGCTTGCCCAACGCCGGCTGGATCAGGCTTTGCGACTGCAAACTCATGGATTGACCCCACGGTTATTCGGCTATTTCCCGCATTTTCAGGTGAATTCTCCGACCCGGGAAAAAGTTCCATTGGGGTGGAACCCAATTGTCCCGTCGGATGTTGGGGGATGGGGTAACTGCGATCAGAAGACTTCATCCGATGGGCAACGTCTTGGCAGCAATCGGCGTGGCGCTGTGGATCTATTTGATCTGCGCCCGCGGCCGATTCTGGCTCTGCCCCGTGCGGGACGGTGCGAGCCTGCCGCCCCCGGCAATTTGGCCTTCCGTGACCGTCGTCATTCCGGCCCGAAATGAAGCCGACGTGATCGCGGAAAGCGTTAAATCGCTGCTGCGGCAGGATTATCCGGGCCCGCTCGCTATCATCGTGGTCGACGACGACAGCGGCGATGGGACGGCGGCGGTAGCGGCGGCTGCGGCGGTTGCGGGCGGCAATCACCAGATGACGGTGGTGGCGAGCCATGGGCCGCCTGCCGGCTGGACCGGTAAGCTGTGGGCGCTCAAACAGGGCATTGCAGCCGCCGAGGCGTCGCGGCCCGATCTCCTAATGTTGACCGACGCCGATATCGCGCATGCGCCAGACACGGTATCCTGGCTGGTGGCGCAATCCTCGGCTGGCGGTTTCGTGCTGACCTCGCTGATGGCGAAGCTGCGGTGCCGCAGCCTCGCCGAGCGCAGCCATGTGCCGGCCTTTGTCTATTTTTTCCAGATGCTCTTCCCGTTCCCCTGGGTTTGCCGGCCCGAGTCCAGGACGGCGGCGGCTGCCGGCGGCTGCATGCTGATCCGGGCCGACGCGCTGCGCAGTGCCGGCGGCATCGACAGCATTCGTGCCGCCTTGATCGACGATTGTTCGTTGGCTGCGAGGCTGAAGGCGGTCGGTCCAATCTGGCTTGGCCTGACGGACCGCGTTCGCAGCATCCGTCCCTACGAGACATTTGCCGATGTCAAAGCGATGATCGCGCGATCCGCCTACGCACAGCTTGGCTATTCGCCGCTGCTGCTGGCAGCGACCACCGCCGGCATGGCGATCACGTTTCTGGTGCCGCCATGGCTCGCGATCTTTGCATCCGGCCCGGCGCAATATCTCGGATTGGCCGTATGGCTGGCGATGGCGGCGTCATTGCAGCCGATGTTGCGGTTCTATCGACTGTCGCCGCTGTGGGGCGTCGCGCTCCCCGCCATCGCTTTTCTCTATGCGCTTTATACACTCGAGTCCGCCTATCAGCATTGGCGGCGGCGCGGCGGCCAGTGGAAGGGACGCGTTCACATCAATGCGCCGAGCTTGCCATGACCGGCAGCGCCCAGCTTCGGTCAGGCAAAGGCGCTCGCGACGAGAATTTTCCCGTCGCGTCCCGGCTGATCAAACGCCAACATCGGCCCGTCATCCTCGCGTTCTATGACTTCGTTCGTACCGCCGACGATATTGCCGATCATCGGACCCTTGGCAGTGACGAAAAGCTCGCCAGGCTCGATCGCCTCGAAGCGAGCCTGCTGGGCAGTGGAGGCGATGAGGCGGAAGGGCTCGCGCTACGTGCGATGCTGGAGCGCCGTGGTTTGTCGCCTCGGCATGCGCAGGATCTGCTGTACGCGTTCCGGCAGGACGTCAGCAAACGCCGCTATGCCAACTGGGATGAGCTGATCGATTATTGCGCTTATTCGGCGATGCCGGTCGGCCGCTTCGTGCTCGATGTGCATGGTGAGCAGCGCAACACCTGGCCGGCTTCGGACGCGCTGTGTGCTGCCTTGCAGATCATCAATCATCTGCAGGACTGTGCGGCCGACTACCGGAATCTCGATCGGGTCTATATCCCGCTCGATGCGCTGGCGGCCAGGCGGCTCTCGGTCGAAGCGCTCGCCGACAAGCAGGCTGGTCCGGCATTGCGCGATTGCCTGCACACACTCGCGATCCGTACCGCCGGTTTGTTCGAACGGAGCCGGGGATTGCCGGCGAGCGTGAGCGATACGCGGCTCGCGGTCGAGATTTCCGTCATCCAGGCGCTGGCCAGCCGGCTGCTCGAGATTTTGCAGGTCCGCGATCCTTTAAGCGAACCCGTGCATCTGAGCAGAGCCACAGCTTTTGCAACCGCCGCGAATGGCGCCGCGCGCGGCCTGCTGCGCCGGCTGCTGCGAACATCGACGCCCGCACAAAGGTATCAAACGCCATGAGTATTCAGATGCCCCACCTGCTGGAAAGAAATTCCGCCGCCGCCAGCCGCGCCGGCGGCAGCTCGTTCTATCTCGCCATGCGGATCCTCGGTCGCCAGCAACGGGAGGCGATGTTCGAGGTCTACTCATTCTGCCGCGCGGTCGATGACATCGCCGACAGCGATGCGCTGCGCCACTGGCGACTGGCCCGGCTTGCCGATTGGCGGGAAGATATCGACGCACTTTATTCAGGACGCATCCCGACCGGACTGGAGGGCCTTGCCCAAGCCATCGATCGTTTTTCCCTAGGCAAGGGCGATTTCCTTGACCTGATCGACGGCATGGAAATGGACGCGGCCGCGGATATCCGCGCTCCCGATTTTGCGCTGCTCGACCTCTATTGCGACCGCGTCGCCTGCGCGGTCGGGCGCCTGTCCGTGCGCATTTTCGGAATGAACGACGACGACGGGAAAGCGCTCGCGCATCATCTCGGGCGAGCGCTGCAACTCACCAATATTCTGCGCGACATCGACGAAGACGCGGCCATTGGCCGTCTCTATCTGCCGCGGGAAGCGTTGCACCTGGCCGACATCGGCACCAGCGACCCGCAATCCGCCATATCGCTTCCGCGTGTCGGTGTGGCGTGCGCTTTCGTTGCCGATCGCGCGCGCGATCACTTCGCCAAATCCGATCAGATCATGTCCCGCTGCCCGCGCCATGTCGTGCGGGCGCCAAAAATCATGGCAGAAGTGTACCGGGAGATGCTTGAGGAAATGGTGACGCGCGGCTGGTCGTGGCCGCGCCACCGCGTTCACGTCCCGAAATCGCATTTGTTATGGATTGCGTTGCGGCATGCCTTCGTCTGATTCAGGGACGGTTCATATCGTCGGCGCCGGCCTGGCGGGCCTTGCCGCCGCCGTTCGATTGAGCGACACGCAGCGCTCGATCGTCATTCATGAAGCGACGACGCAACCCGGCGGACGATGCCGGTCGTATCGCGACCAGGCCACAGGCATGCTGATCGACAACGGCACGCATTTGGTGCTTTCGGGCAATCACGCGGCGCTGTCATTTGCCAAGACGATCGGCTCCGAGCAGCAATTGCAGGGCCCGGCCGAGGCCGAATACCCATTTGTCGATCTTGCCGCCGATGCGCGGTGGACGCTGCGGTTCAGCGAGGGCCGGATCCCCTGGTGGGTGTTCGATAAAGACCGGCGCGTGCCGCAGACCGGTGCCATCGATTATCTGCCGCTGGCGCGTCTGGCATGGACCGCCGCCGACAAACCGATCGGACAGGTGATGAATTGTACCGGTCCGATGTACGAACGCTTCATGGGGCCGTTTCTGCGCGCGGCGCTGAACATCGCGCCGCGCGATGGATCGTCCAGACTGGCGGGAGCGCTGGTGCGCGAAACGCTTGCCCGCGGCGGCAGGGCCTGCCGGCCATTGCTGGCGGGCGACGGTATCGGCAACGTGTTCGTCGAACCTGCGGTTCGCTATCTGCAAGGCCGCGGCGTTTCGATCATGTTTGAAGACGAGTTGCTCGGCCTGCACTTTTCCGGCCGCCATATATCGCGGGCCGATTTCAAGAGCGGACCCGTCACGCTTGCTCACGATGACGCGGTCATCCTGGCGGTGCCGCCCTATGTGGCCGCGGCATTGCTGCCCGCCTTGCAGACACCAACGCTATTCCGCGGAATTGTGAACGCGCATTTTCGCGTCGACCCGCCCAGTCAATTGCCGCCGATGCTGGGCGTCATCAACGGCACCTGCGAGTGGATATTCGCGCATCCGGGCCGCATCTCGGTCACCATCAGCGATGCCGGCCGGTTGTTCGACATGCCGCGGGCGGCGCTCGCGCAGACCATTTGGCGCGAGGTTGCCGCAGTCGCGCGCCTTCCGGAAACCTTGCCGCCTTGGCAGCTCGTGCGCGAGCGGCGTGCTACATTTGCAGCAACGCCCGAGCAGAATGCCCTGCGTCCCGCGGCCGAGACAGCCTGGAGCAATCTTATTCTGGCCGGCGATTGGACCGCGACCGGCCTGCCGGCGACGCTCGAAAGCGCCGTCCGCTCGGGCTATCGCGCGGCCGATCTGATCGGTCATTCGCTACGAGCCGCCGCATGACGATCGCTTTGACCAGAGAGCAACGATTGCCGCCGCACGTGCTCGATGTCGAGCCATCGACCAAAGCCGCGATGCGCGCGTTGCTGCAATCCCAGCAGGGTGATGGGCATTGGGTGTTCGAGCTTGAGGCTGACGCGACGATCCCGTCGGAATACGTGCTGCTGCGGCACTATCGCGGAGAGCCGGTCAACGCGGCGTTGGAGCGCAAGATTGCCGCCTATCTGCGCCGCATCCAGGGCGATCATGGCGGCTGGGCGCTGTATCATCAGGGCGACTTCGATATGAGCGCGAGCGTGAAGGCGTATTTCGCGCTCAAAATGATCGGCGATGCCACCGGCGCACCGCATATGGTCCGCGCGCGCGAGGCGATTCTGGCGCGCGGCGGCGCGGTCAACTGCAATGTCTTCACGCGCGTGCTGCTGTCGCTGTTCGGCATTCTGCGCTGGCAAAGCGTGCCGGAAATGCCGGTGGAAATCATGTTGCTGCCGCGCTGGTTCCCGTTTCACCTGTCGAAGGTCTCCTATTGGGCGCGGACCGTGCTGATTCCTCTACTCGTGCTGCAGGCATTGCGCCCACGGGCGAAGAATCCGCTCGGGGTGACCATCGATGAGCTCTTTTTAGAGCCGCCGCAAAGCGTCGGGCCCGCCGCCAAGGCCGCGCACCAGAAGTGGATCTGGTTTGCCCTGTTTCGCTGCCTCGATGCGGTGCTGCGTCCCGCCATCATATTTTTCCCCAAGCGGCCGCGGCAGCGCGCTATCGCGCAGGCGGTGGCCTTTGTCGGCGAACGGTTGAACGGTGAAGACGGGTTTGGTGCGATTTTTCCGGCGATGGCCAATTCGGTGATGATGTTCGATGCGCTGGGCCGCGACGCGCAGGCCGCGATCGCCCGCGCATCGCTCGACAAGCTGCTGGTCGTGCATGACGATGAGGCCTATTGCCAGCCTTGCGTATCGCCGGTGTGGGACACCGCGCTCGCCTGCCACGCGCTGCTGGAAATCGGCGGTAGCGAGGCGCGTGCGCATGCCGGCAAAGGCCTCGATTGGCTGTTGCCGCGCCAAGTGCTCGATCTTGCCGGCGACTGGGCCGCAAAACGGCTGCACGTGCGGCCGGGCGGCTGGGCATTCCAATATGCCAACCCGCATTATCCGGACCTCGACGACACGGCCGTTGTCGTCATGGCGATGGAGCGGGCGCGGCGCATGGGCGCCGGCGACCGCTACGACAGCTCGATCGAACGCGGCGCCGAATGGATCAAGGGCCTGCAAAGCGGCAATGGCGGCTGGGCGGCCTTCGACGTCGACAATATCTACGACTACCTCAACAATATTCCTTTCGCCGACCACGGTGCCTTGATCGATCCTCCGACCGATGACGTGACGGCGCGCTGCGTCTCCATGCTGGCGCAACTCGGCGAGACACTCGACCAGAGCCAAGCGCTGTCGCGTGGGGTGGACTATTTGCTGAGCCGGCAGCTGGAAGAGGGCAGTTGGTATGGACGCTGGGGCATGAACTACATCTACGGCACATGGTCGGTGCTCTGTGCGCTCAACGCCTGTGGGATCGGCCACGGCTCTCCGGAAATCCGCAAGGCGGCGGCGTGGCTTGTTGCAATTCAAAACCCAGATGGCGGATGGGGCGAAGATGGCACGAGCTACAAGCTTGACTATTGCGGCCACGAGCCGGCAGCGAGCACGGCATCGCAGACCGCCTGGGCGCTACTCGGTCTCATGGCCTGCGGCGAAGTCGACCATCCGGCGGTGGCGCGCGGGATTCGCTATCTCATGCGGACGCAGGACGAGAGTGGCCTGTGGGCGGAAGATCGCTTCACTGCGACCGGATTCCCGCGCGTGTTCTATCTGCGCTATCACGGCTACCGGAAATATTTTTCGCTCTGGGCGCTGGCGCGCTACCGGAACCTGAAGGAGAGCGGACGCTCGGACGTTGCGTTCGGCATGTGATCGGCGCGCTAGCGGCCGATTAAATCGAATTTGTCTTTCTGCGCCTCATCGAGCTGCGCATAGAAGCCGTCGAGCGCGATTTCGACCGATGTCGCGGCATAGCTTATGGCCGTCAGCTGGTCGTTGGCGGAATCCAGCCTTGCGACGGGATCGACGGGAATCGGCTGCGCGCAGGATGCCGTCAGCAGCTTCGCCATTTCGCCCGATGTCTTGCGTAAGGCCTCGATACTTTCGTTCTGCTCCTTGCTCGGGCGGACTTCCTGTTCGATCTGTTTGATCAAACGCTCCGACCCTCCTAGGCTCAGCGATGCGCAGGCCTGATATTGCTTGCCCATAGCGCCATTCGCGGCTCTGGCGCCTTGCCGCGAAACGTCCTGCGGCTGCTTCCATTCAAATTGGGCTTTCTGCGCGTCGGTCAGCGAGTCATAGAAATCCTTGAGCGGAGTGCGCACGTAAATTCCGGCATCCCGCAGCGCCCAAAGCTGCTGCACGGTCGCGTCAAGCCGGTTGATTGGCGGCAGCGTTGCGACGTCGCGGCATGTGGCCTTCATTGTCTTGATCGATTCAGCCAAGGCGGTTCGCAGTCTGCCGAGGGCGTCGCGTTGCGCGTCGCTCAACTGCGCCGTCTGTTCAATCTGTGAAACCGGCCAGCTTACTTGCACATCCGCGGCTGCGTTGCAGGCTTGCGTGGAGCTGACGTCGCTGTCGCTTCGAGCGGAGCCGGTGGTGGTGCTGCGAGCCGTTTCGGCGCCGCGCGGCACCGCCGTAATAGTGTCTGAAATCAAGTTAAAACCGCGGCCGCGCACCTGCGCGGCATAGGTGCTCGGCCAGAAGGTGTAGCCGAGCACGTCCTGGAAAGCATTCGGCCATGCAATCAAGCCGATATCGGCAAGCTCTTGATTGGGAGCCTGCGCAGCTTGGCTAGCCCGGGCGTCCTGCGCGGCCTGGCGGTCCTGCTGTATGGCGCGCTCATGGCGGCTATGCGATCGTCGACCGAAGTTGCCAAACATGTGGCGGAACGGACTCGTAACCGCGCCCAATATGCCCTGCGGCGACAATTGCGCGTCCGCCAGATCAGGCTGCAGACCCAGGGCGGTAACAGGTAAAGCGATAAGAAGAATTGTGCGCCCGCGCATAGCCGACCTCCGGTCGTTGCCGCAGTCCGAATGGCAGACATCCCTGCTGCTCGATAACGAGCAATTGCGCCCGGCAGTTCCCTGCCGGGTCACGTTATGCGAGCCGGGCGTTTTTCGACCGGATTCCAGCTCTATTCAGCGGCGGTCATCTCGACTTCACGCCCATTCTGGCGAATTTCATGCAATTTTCGCTCGACGTGTTGCGAGAACACATATTGCGCGGGCCGTTGCCGGTCGAGCCTGATGTCGGGAACCGTGGCGCCTTCGGTGCGGACGCCGCGCAGGCTCACGGCCAATGCCTTGAGCGGATTGCGGATGGCGTCCTGGACGGCCGATGCTTCGTAGCCGCAATGCACCATGCAATCGGCACACTTCTCGTAATTGCCGGTGCCATAGGCGTCCCAATCGGTGTCCTCCATGAGTTCCCGAAAGGTCTGGGTGTAGCCCTCGCCAAGCAGGTAACAGGGCTTCTGCCAGCCGAAGATCGTACGCGTCGGATTGCCCCAGGGCGTGCAGTGGTAACGCTGATTACCGGCAAGAAAGTCGAGGAACAGGCTGGATTGGCTGAACGACCATTGCCGCGCGCCGCGGCCGCGCTGGAATATTTCGCGGAACAGCTGCTTGGTGCGGTCGCGATGGAGGAAATGTTGCTGATCGGGCGCGCGCTCGTAGGCGTATCCGGGCGACACGGTTATCCCATCGACACCCATCGCCTTGACCGAGTCGAAGAAGCGCGCGACGCGATCGGCCTGTGCCGTGTTGAATAAAGTACAATTGATGTTGACCCTGAAGCCGCGCTCTTTCGCCTGCCTGATCGCGGAAACCGCCCGATCGTACACTCCCGGCTGGCAAACGGATGCGTCGTGCATCTCCTTGTCGCCATCCAGATGCACCGACCATGTGAAATAAATGTTTGGCTTATATTGCGACAGTTTCTTTTCCATCAGCAATGCATTGGTGCAGAGATAGACGAATTTTCGCCGCGCGACGATGCCTTGCACGATCTCGGGCAAATTCTTGTGCAGCAGCGGCTCGCCGCCGGCGATCGACACCACCGGCGCGCCGCACTCGTCGACCGCGTGTAGTGCATCCTCGACCGACATGTTTTGGTGCAGAATCGGGTCGGGGTAGTCGATCTTGCCGCAGCCGGCGCATGCCAGATTGCACCGGAACAGCGGCTCCAGCATGAGCACGAGCGGGTAACGCCTGCGGCCAGCGAGATGCTGGCGGACGACGTAGCTACCAACTAACAGCTTCTGTAGAAGGGGAATACCCAAGATGATTATCCTTGCTGATGTTCTTGGCACCGGTCACATCGAGCAGATCGACCGGAACCCGGAACTCTATGGTCTCGTCCTGACCAGGCAATGTCGCCACCTCGACCGGGGCAAACTGACGCAACGTGTTGATCACGTCCCGAACCATGATCTCGGGAGCCGATGCGCCCGCGGTAATACCAACCACTTCCACGTCACGCAGCCATTCCGGCCTGATCTCGTCGCCCTTGGCGATCAGATGCGTCTGGGTTCCGGCGCCGCTTCCGATCTCCCGCAGACGGTTGGAATTCGAGCTGTTCTTGGCCCCGACGACGAAGATCACGTCCACAAGCTTGGTGAGTTCGAGCAGAGCGGTCTGCCGATTTTGCGTGGCATAACAAATATCCTGCGTGCCCGGTCCGACCACGTCGGTAAAACGGCGATATAGTGCGTCAATGATGCCGCGCGTATCGTCGACACTCAGCGTGGTCTGCGTCACGTAGGCGATCGGAGCATCGTTCGGAAGATCGAGCATCTCGACGTCTTTTTCGGTTTCGACCAACCGGACCGGTCCCGAAATTTGACCTAACGTGCCCTCCACTTCGGGATGTCCGGCGTGGCCAACGAGAACCACGGTTCGGCCCTGACGAATGTAATGCCGGCCCTGGGCGTGGACCTTGGAAACCAACGGACAGGTCGCGTTCAGGACCTGAAGGCCGCGCTCTTTCGCCTCGGCTTCGACTGTCTTCGCCACGCCATGCGCACTGAAGATCGTGATGGCGTTCGCCGGCACTTCGGACAGATCTTCGACGAAGCGGGCGCCGCGCGCTTTCAGCGCATCGACCACCCATTTGTTGTGCACGATTTCATGCCGCACATAAACGGGCGGACCGTATTTATCGAGCGCGCGCTCGACAATTTCGATCGCGCGGACGACGCCGGCGCAGAAACCGCGTGGCTTGGCGAGGATGACCTTCAAATCGAACCTCCATTTAATTTGCCGTTCGTTCGGCCCGGCTGGAATGAATTGCGGCGGCGTTGGATGCGGTCCGCGAGAATGGCGATTTCGCCAGGCTGCAATTCCGGGGCGTGATATTTTGAGCCGAAGATATCGAACACCTTGGCGACGATGCCGTTCGCATCGAGCCCGGCCTTGGCATACATGGCCGACGGCGTGTCGTGATCGATGAACACATCGGGCAGGATCATGCTGCGCACTTTGAACCCGGGCTGTTCGAGCGCGCCTCGTTCCGCGAGGAATTGCAGGACATGCGCGCCGAATCCGCCGATGGCGCCTTCTTCGATCGTCAGAACGAGCTCGTGGTGACGGGCGAGGTTCAGGATCAGCTCGGCGTCGAGCGGCTTGGCAAACCGCGCGTCGGCGACCGTGGTCGAAATGCCCTGCATGGCCAGAAGGTCGGCCGCCTTCAGGCATTCGCCCAGGCGCGCGCCAAGCGACAAAAGCGCAACCGTGTTGCCTTGCCGGACGACGCGACCGCGCCCGATGGCGAGCGGCCTGCCGCGCTCGGGCATCTCGACTCCGGTGCCGTCTCCGCGCGGATAGCGCAATGCAGACGGACGATCGTCGATCGTTGCCGCGGTGGCCACCATATGGACGAGTTCGGCCTCGTCGGCCGCGGCCATGAGCACGAATCCAGGCAGGCAACCGAGATAGGCCAGGTCGAACGAGCCGGCATGGGTCGGGCCGTCTGCGCCAACCAGACCCGCACGATCCAATACGAAGCGCACCGGCAGGCGTTGGATCGCCACATCGTGCACGACCTGATCGTAGGCGCGCTGAAGGAAGGTCGAATAGATCGCGACGAACGGCTTGAACTTTTGGGTGGCCAGACCGGCCGCAAAGGTGACGGCATGCTGCTCGGCAATTCCGACGTCGAACGTCCGCTGCGGAAACGACTTGCCGAAAATGTCCACGCCGGTTCCGCCCGGCATTGCCGCCGTGATGGCGACGATCCGATCGTCTTTTTCCGCCTCCTTGACCAGGCTCTCGCCGAACACCTTCGTGTAGGATGGTGCCGTCGATTTTGCCTTGAATTGTTTGCCGGTGCTGACGTCGAACTTGACGACGCCATGGTACTTGTCCGCCGAGGCCTCAGCCGGTGCGTAGCCTTTTCCTTTTTGCGTGCGCACGTGCACAAGGATCGGTCCGACATTCGCATCGCGGACGTTCTGCAGGACAGGCAGCAGCTGATCGATATCGTGGCCGTCGATGATGCCGATGTAGTAGAAACCGAGCTCTTCGAACAAAGTCCCGCCCGTCACGAATCCGCGTGCCAATTCCTCGGCACGGGCCGCATTGTCCTTGAGGAATCGCGGTAGGTGGTCGGCAAATTGCTTTCCGATGTCACGCAGCGACAGGTACACCGGGCTCGATAAGAGCCTGGTCAGGTAGTTCGACATCGCGCCGACTGGCGGCGCGATCGACATCTCGTTGTCGTTCAGGATCACGATCAGGCGCCGGTTCATCGCGCCGGCGTTGTTCATGGCCTCATAGGCCATGCCCGCGGATATGGCGCCGTCGCCGATGACGCAGATGACGTTGTGGCTATCGCCCGCCAGATCACGGGCCACCGCCATGCCTAATCCGGCGGAAATCGAGGTCGACGAATGCGCCGCTCCAAAACAGTCGTATTCGCTTTCCGAGCGCTTGGTGAAGCCCGACAGGCCGCCGCCCGTCCGCAACGTCCTTATCCGGTCGCGTCGGCCGGTCAGAATCTTGTGTGGATAGGCCTGATGCCCGACATCCCATATCAATTTGTCGTTCGGGGTGTCGAAAACATAGTGCAGCGCCACCGTCAGCTCGATCACCCCCAGACTGGCGCCGAGGTGGCCGCCGGTGACGGCGACCGTATTGATGGTCTCGGCGCGCAATTCGTCCGCAACCTGCTTGAGGTCCCGTGCGTTGATACGGCGCAAGTCCGTCGGACATTGAATGGAGTCGAGAAATGATGGATTTAATTTTGGTACTGGGCTTGCACTGGGCGTCGTCATGCGTTGATACCCTTAGGCAATTAGCGTGAACGGAGCTTCCGTTAGCGGATCATCCGGTGTCCCTAACGGCGTCCCTTAATGATTCAGCCCCCGATGCGAACCTCATCCACATGCTGCGAAAGGTTCTCAATGATCGACAATAAAATTCGGCAGCAAAGGTTCCATTCGGAAAACGTTGAATTTGAAGCCGGACAGGTGGCGCCAATGACCGAAATGAAATTGCTTTATCGGCGGGGGCCCTGATGCTCGCTTCAACCGTCACGGCAATCGTCCGGTTCTGTGCCAGATTTCCTTGGTTTATCATTATCTTGGGGGTATGCGGCGGGGCAGTTTCGGTGGCCTATACGGCCAGGCATTTCGCGATCAATACCGATATCAACAAGCTCATCTCGCCGGACCTGGACTGGCGTAAGCGCGAATTGGATTTCGAAAAGCTGTTCCCCGGACACTTCGGCTCCACTTTGGTCGTCGTCGACGCCCCAACGGTAGAGCTCGCCGCCCAGGCCAGTGCCGCGCTGACAAGGCGCATGGCCGCGCAGCCGGAGCTATTTCGTTCGATCGAGGATATGGCCGGCAGGGAGTTTTTTTCTCGCAATGGATGGCTGTTTCCGCCAACGGCCGACGTCGCGCGGCTGACCCAGGGCCTGGGACAGGCCGGTCCGCTGATCGGGACGCTGGCCGGCGATCCCAGCCTGCGCGGCCTCACCCGGACGCTGTCGCTGACGTTTATCGGCATTCAAAATCGCATGACGACACTTGATGCGCTCGAACGGCCGCTGTCGATGGCAGCCGCTACTGTAGAGGACATCCTGGCCGGGCGGCCTGCCGTATTTTCCTGGCAGGAATTGCTCACTGGCAAGCATCCCGAGCCGGGCGATTTGCGGCGGTTTATCGAGGTCCGTCCGGTACTTGACTATTCGGCACTGGAGCCGGGACGGCGTTCCAGCACTGCCATCCGGCAGGCCGCGGCCGAGCTCGATCTCGCCTCGAAGTATCAGGCGCGCGTACGTTTGACCGGCTCGGTGCCGATGGCCGACGAGGAATTCGCCACCGTTCAGCAGGGCGCCCTGGTCAATGCTTTAGGCACCATCATCGTCGTGCTGACCATCCTGTGGCTGGCATTGAAGTCGGCGCGCATCATTTTGGCGGTCTTCATCAATCTTTTCGTTGGACTGGCTGTCACCGCCGCACTCGGACTCATGATGGTCGGGGCGCTGAATATGATTTCGGTCGCGTTCGCCGTGCTGTTTGTCGGTCTCGGCGTCGATTTTGGAATTCAGTTTTCGGTTCGCTATCGGGCCGAACGTCACGACGTCCCCGAGCTTCGCCAGGCGCTGGAGCTGGCGGCGAAAAAGATTGGCGTGCCGTTGACGCTGGCGGCGGCAGCCGTCGCGGCCGGGTTCATGTCGTTCCTACCCACGGATTACCGCGGTGTCTCGGAATTGGGCCAGATCGCCGGCGTCGGCATGCTGATCGCATATGCGACCAGCATCACCCTGCTGCCGGCCATGCTCTCTGTGATGAATCCTCCGGGCGAGCCTGATCGCATCGGCTATCGTGCCCTGGCGCCGGTCGATCGCTTCCTGCAAAGACGCCGCGTGCCGGTGATCGTCGGAACGGTGGCGATCGCCGTGCTGGGGCTGCCGCTGCTATATTTTCTCACCTTCGACTTTGACCCCATCCACCTGCGAAGCCCGACCACAGAATCGATCTCGACACTGCTTGATCTGGGGAGCGATCCCAGGGTCGGCATCAATTCAATCAACGTGGTCACGCCCTCGCTTGCCGAGGCCAACGCGGCTGCCACGCGACTGGAAAAACTGCCGCAAGTCTTACGCACAACCACCCTGCAAAGCTACGTGCCGCAGGATCAGGAGAAAAAGCTGGCCTTGATCCAGGAACTCAGCCGGCGCTTCAGCCCGATGCTACAGCGGCCGGCGTCGCGCAATCCGCCAACCGACGCGGACAACGTTGCGGCCCTCAACGGCATCGCCGATCAACTCAATAAGCTCGCAGGCGATGACAAAGGGGCGGGCGCTGCGGCGGCGAAACGTCTTGCCGCGACCTCGCAAAAACTGGCGCAGGCGGACGCCTCGCTCCGTAACAAGGCGCAGGCGGTTTTCATCGTGCCGCTTGAGCGCGATCTGGCTGATTTGCGGAACTATCTGCAAGCTCAGCTGATCACCGCCGACAACCTCCCGCAAGATTTCAAGCGCCAGTGGACGACAGAGGACGGACGCGCCCGAGTCCAGATCGCGCCGAAAGGCGACACGAATGACACGGAGGTTCTGCGGACCTTCGCGCGCGCGATTCTGGCCGTCTATCCGGATGCAATCGGCGGTCCCATATCAATTCTCGAATCCGGCAACACCGTCGTAAAGGCTTTCATCGAGGCGGGCGCCTATGCCTTATTGTCGATCGCCCTCATACTCTGGATCGTGTTGCGCCGGTTCGGCGACGTGCTGCTGACATTGGTCCCGTTATTGCTCGCCGGAGTCGTGACGCTCGAAATCTGCGTCTTGATCGGCATGCCGCTGAATTTTGCCAATATCATCGCGCTGCCGCTGCTCTTGGGCGTCGGTGTCGCATTCAAGATTTATTACATCATGGCCTGGCGGACCGGGCAGACCGACCTGCTGCAATCCAGCCTCACGCGCGCGGTCATTTGGAGCGCGTTGACGACGGCAACCGCATTCGGAAGCCTTTGGCTATCGCAACATCCGGGGACGTCGAGCATGGGCAAGCTGCTGGCCCTGTCGCTGGTGTGCACTTTGGCCGCGGCGGTGCTGTTTCAGCCCGCGCTAATGGGGAAGCCGCGCGGGGCCGAAGAGCCGTAGACAGACGTCGTCGGGCGGGTTGGCGGCGGGAGCGGCAGGCCGCGCGTTCGTCGACCGCGAGTTTGGCGGCCCGACCGGCAGGTTGGAGGGTTGAACGCGCGTCCAGTCTTCTCCGCCGCACAAAAAGCCGAGAATGCATCCCTGCACACGCAGCGTGTCGGGATTTGCCAGGCTGATATTGGCCGAATAGGTACGGCCATCTTCCGAATTGTAAATCTCACCGTCCCATTGATTCGCCTTGGTGCGGAGCATGCCGAGCAGGATAGGCATTCCCAAAGTCGGCCGGTTGCGCTGATTGGGATCCGGATTCTTGCTGTCGATACCCGGGCGGGCTTCCCACGCCACCACCCCCCACAGGCGGCCCTGACAGTCGGCGATACGGATGCGGGCCAGTGCCTTGGCGACCAGCCATTCGCCGGTCGGGTCCGTGCCGGTTGGTTCGGCTGCGGCGGCCGCCATCCCAAACAGCAGGGCTGCTAAAGCTGCGCAAATAGATCGCTTTCGAGCCATTTTAACATTCGCCGGTTCGGCCGCCGTCGTGCGGTGCCTGAATGTTCAGGTCCCAAGTCCTAACACCACAAATGCGGATTGCGTTCCCGCGATGCAGTACGGAGTTGGCCGGGAGGGTTTTGGCTCTCGGGCGAAAGCGATGAAACGGCGGCGAAATCCGCGCTGCCATGGAACTCGGATGCGACGAACACCGTTGTGGGTTGAGCCTTGGTTTACTCGGCAACAAAAAATTGCTCGATCGTAGCGAATGGAGGCCGGCTTGCTCGATTCGACCGCGGTGCTCAATCCGCCGGCGCCCACGCCGCGGCTGAAGCCTCTAGGTCCGGTGGCCCTGCTGCGTGTGCTCACGAGCAATCCGCTCGAAGCCTGGACCAAGGCTCATTTCGAAGATCCGATCGTGATGGGCGGATTGTCGGTCGGACGGGTCGCGGTGCTGAGCGATCCGGCGGCGATCCGCCGCGTGCTGCTTGAGAACTGCAGCAACTATCAAAAAGACTGGCTGCAGCGCCGCGTCCTGTCGGCGGGGTTGACCAATGGGTTGCTGACGGCCGAGGGCAATCAATGGCGGACGCAGCGTCGCGCATTGGCGCCGTTGTTCGCGCGCAAGACCGTGATGAATTTTTCGGCGGCCATGATCGACGCGGCCCATGCGTTGGTCGAGCGGCTCAGCCTGCACGAAGGTCGGATCGTTGACTTGGCCGTGCAGATGACAAGCGTCACGCTTGACGTGCTGGAGCGGACCATCTTTTCCGACGGATTTGGCCGGGATCCCGAGGACATTCGTCTGGCGATGAAAGCCTATTTCGAGGAGATCGGGCGGATCGATCCGTTTGACGTGCTGGGTGTGCCAAGTCTCATCCCGCGCCCCCGCCGTCGGCGGCTCCGCCCGATGCTCGATCTGTTCAAAGATACGATCGAGACGATCATATCGACGCGCCGGCGGCGCATCGCCAACGACCCGGACGGTGTGCCGCGCGACATTCTCACGCTGTTGCTCGAAGCCAAGGACCCGGAAACCGGCCAGGTGTTGAGCGAAGTCGAGATCAAGGCGAATATCCTGACCTTCATCGCCGCCGGCCACGAGACCACCGCCAACTGCATTACCTGGTCGCTTTTTCTGCTGTCGCAATCGCCGTTATGGCGCGAGCAGATTCAAGCGGAGGCCGACCGCGAGCTCACTGGCGACATCGGCGACATCGACGGCATCGCTGAGCGTCTGGTCGAAACCCGCGCCGTGATCGATGAAGCAAATCGGCTATATCCACCCATAACCGCGATCAGCCGTGTCGCTTTGGGCCCTGACGAATTGGCGGGCCAAAGCATCAAGCGCGGCACCATGGTCGTCATCGCGCCCTATGTGTTGCACCGTCACCGCGCGCTCTGGAACAAGCCTGACAGTTTTAATCCCAACCGCTTCCTCGATGGCGCCCGCGAGACGATCGACCGCTTCGCCTATCTTCCGTTCGGGGTCGGACCACGGATTTGCATTGGCGCGACGTTTTCCCTGCAGGAAGCAACGATCGTGCTGGCCACGATCATGCGGCATTTCACATTGCATCTGGCTCCGGGTCATGCCGTCTGGCCGGTGCAAAAGGTAACCCTGCGGCCGCAGGGTGGTCTGCCGATGCTCGTGCGAAAGCGATGAACCAGTCACGTTAACGAGAGGACGCCCGTGTTGCTCCCCATTTGAACATGGTTTTTAGCGGATTGATTCGCCATGCTGACAAAATTGAACCCGGTCGAAACGGATTCATTGATACGCGATACCGAGATGATGCGGCGCTGTATCCGGCTTTCGGCAATCGCAGCGGAGCAGGGAGAATTTCCATTCGCCGCGCTCATTTGCGAGGGCGATTGCGTGGTGGTCGAAACCACCAATCTGGTCGTGCAGCGCGGGGATGTGACGCGGCATGCGGAGCTGGTTGCCGTTTCCGAAGCCCAGAAAATTCTCGGGCGGAAAGACCTGTCGACATGCACGTTGTATTCGAATGTCGAACCATGCGCGATGTGTTCTTTTCCCGTTCGCGAAACACGAATTGGTCGCGTCATTTATGCCATCAGCTCGCCGATCATGGGCGGGTACTCAAGATGGAACGTGCTGCGGGATACCGAAATCGCTGATGTCATGCCGGAGGCGTTCGGCCCTGTCCCGGAAGTCATCGCCGGCCTGTGCCGGGATGAGGCCGAGCAAGTCTGGCGGGCCTGGAATCCGGTCGTCTGGGCGGTCATCAAGCATCGTGGCTACTTAGGGCACGCAACCGTGGCCACCCCCGAGCATCTGCAGGCCATCGCGCCGCGCACCAGTCATCTGCGCAAGCTATTGACGACGCTGTACAAACGCGGTTGGGAGTGGGTTGCCGCGGCGAAGCGGCATTCCGGTCACTGACCGTGGTCTTCGAGAACCTGCCGACATGCCTTCCGCAGGCGCTCGCGGTGTTCCTGTAGGCATGCGAGCACGCGAAACGCGTCGGGAATGGCATCGCTGCAGAATTTTTTCGAATCCGGTGCGCAGGCCGCCTGTTCCTCCGGCGTGCCTTTGAAGTCAAAAGGGCCCTTCGGCGGAGTTGGCTGGTCTTCGGCCGCCAGGGCCGTCCCGCTCAGGACCAAAATGACTGCCAGTACGGGGCAAAAATTGGACCGCATCTTCTGTCCTTTTCTGTCCTTCGCGTCGGTCAGTGCTCCAATGATAAGTGCCATGACCTCGTCCACGTTCCATGGCGGGAACAACTGAGTGCCGAGGCTGTTATATCGGCGGCTCGGTGTCGCATGCGATGATCCGGCCAAGGCCTTTGAGCAGGTTCATGTTTATGCGACTGGTGTCTGCAACCAACACGATGACGATTGCGGGCCTTGCTCTTACTCTTGCGCTTTGGCCGTCAGCTTATGGCGGGGCGCACGCGCAGGGTTCCGCGCCATTCCAAAAATTGGCGGGCCAATGGTCCGGGAACGGAACCATCGATCTATCTAACGGCGCGCATGAGCCAATCCGGTGCCGGGCGGCCTATGACGTACTGGAGCAGCAGAACAGTCTTCAGCTCAATATTCGATGCGCCGGCGCAAGTTACAATTTCGATCTTCGTGCCAGCGCCAAACACGCTGCCGGCGCCATCAGCGGCTCATGGAGCGAATCGACGCGCGACGTTGCCGGAACGATTTCCGGCAAAGCTGACGGCGACCGTTTCGCGGTTCTGGCCAAGGGGCCATCGTTCTCGGCCAATTTGACGTTGACCACGCGCGGCGATCGGCAGTCGGTGGTCATCCAGTCGCAGGAAGCGCAAACCGCCGTGAAGCGCGCATCGATCTCGCTGCAGCGCGCCAACTAGCGTCAGCGGCTTGCTGGACAAAGTGGCACTTAGCGGACAAATCAGTGATGCGGTGGGATTGACTACGAGGATATTCGGGATCGAGCCGCGCCCGGAGCCATCGACTACGTTGCTGAACAGGAAGGCGCGGCGATCGTCCTCGCGTAAGCCCCCCTGAAACTGCCAGCGCACCAGCGGATGCAGCCCGTACAACAACTGCTTGGCGGTCAAACCTGTAGGAAGCGCTGGCGCACGCTCGGGTCGGCGGCAAGGTCCGCCGAACTGCCGGTCCACGCCACTTCGCCCTTTTCCAGCACGACATGGCGGTCGGCGAGTTTGACCAGCGCGTCGAGATGCTTGTCGACCAGCAGGATCGACTGGCCTTCGGCCTTGAGACGAGCCAGACACGCCCAAATCTCCGCGCGCAGGAGCGGCGCCAGGCCTTCGGTCGCCTCGTCGAGGATCAAGAGGCTCGGGTTTGTCATGAGCGCGCGGCCGATCGCCAGCATCTGCTGCTCGCCACCGGAGAGTTCGTCGCCCAGGTGACCGCGGCGCTCGGCCAGTTTCGGGAAAAACGCATAGACGCGCTCGAGCGTCCAGCGCGGGGCACCGAAGCGCGCTGCCGAGGTGGCGATCAAATTCTCCTCGACCGTCAGCGTCGCGAAGACCTCGCGGCCTTCCGGCACGAGCCCAAGCCCGGCTTGCGCGATGCGGTAGGGCGGCAAGCCGAGTAGCGGGCAGCCGTCGAACGTCGCTGTGCCGCCGGTCGCCGGCAGCAATCCCATCAGCGTACGGATGGTCGTGGTCTTGCCCATGCCGTTGCGGCCGAGCAGCGTGACGACCTCGCCGGCCTGAATCGAGAAACTCACGCCGAACAGTACCGGCGAGGGTCCATAGGCCGCCTGCAATCGGTCGACCACCAGCATCGCGTCACTCCATCTCTTCGCCGAGATAGGCCGCGACCACTTGTGGATCGGCACGCACCGCGTCCGGCGTGCCGCTGGTGAGAATCTGGCCGTAGAGCAGGACCGAGATGCGATCGGCGAGCGCGAACACCGCCGTCATGTCGTGCTCGACCAGCAGAATGGGAAAGCGCCCCTTCAACCGCGACAGCACGGCAATCAGGCGGCGGCTTTCGTCGCGGCCGGCGCCGGCCATCGGCTCGTCGAGCAGCAGCAGCTTGGGCTGCATGGCCAGAGCGATGGCCAGTTCGAGCGCGCGTTTCTCGCCGTGCGAGAGATGGCCGGCGAGCGCGTCGGCGCGCTTGGTGAGGCCAACCTCGTCGAGTGCGGCCAGCGCCGGCGCATTGAGCGCCGACTCAGCCGCGGCGCATCCGAAGAAGCGGAAACTCGTGCCGATGCGCGCCTGCACGGCCAGTGCGACATTCTCGATCGCCGAAAAGCCTGGGAGAATCGAGGTGATCTGGAACGAGCGGGCCAGGCCGAGCGCGGCGCGCTCGGGCACCGATAATGCAGTGACATCGCGGCTGGCAAACAGGACTCGGCCGGAATCGGGAGCGACCAGCCCGGAGATTTGATTGATCAGCGTGGTCTTGCCCGCGCCATTGGGGCCGATGACCGCATGCAGTTCGCCGGCCGCCACCTCGAAGTTCACGTTGCGGGTGACGGCAAGGCCGCCGAAATTCTTGTTCAGTCCTTCGAGCTGCAACACGGGCGCGGTCATGGCTGCGGCTCCGCGTGCTGCTTTCGCCACCACGCCGCCACTTGTCCCGCCAGACCGAGCAGGCCGCCGCGCGCCAGCAGCACGACCAGCACGAGCAGGGGGCCGAAGATCATTTTCCAATTCTCGGTCAGGCCGGACAGATATTCGCCCAGCAGCGAGTAGGCCAAGGTGCCGATGATGGCGCCGTGCAGCGTGCCGAGGCCGCCCAGAATGATCATGATGATCAACTCGCCCGAGCGCTGCCACGACATGTAGGCCGGACTGACGAAATCGGTGGCATTGGCGAGCAGGAAGCCGGCCAGCCCGCCGAGTGCGCCGGAGATGGCGTAGGCGGCCAGCTGATAGCGGTAGATATCGAAGCCGAGCGTGGCCATGCGGGTCGCATTCTCGCGCGCGCCGCGGAACACGCGGCCAAAGCGCGAGACCACCAGCGAACGGCAAAGACAATAACAACCGATCAGGCAGGCGAGCACGATGTAGTAGAACAGCCGTTCGTTTTTGAATGGCGACAGGCCAAACAGCGTGCTGCGCGCGTGCATGGTGAGGCCGTCATCTCCGCCATAGGGCGCCAGCGAACTCGCCAGGAAGAACGCCATCTGTCCGAACGCCAGCGTGATCATGATGAAATAGACGCCGCGCGTGCGCAGGCAGATCGTGCCGGTCAGATAGGCGAACGCGGTCGCCGCGATGAGCGCGACCGGTAGCGAGATCAACGCCTCGTTGATGCCGTGGCTGGCGAGGATGGCGACCGCATAGGCGCCGATGCCAATGAAGGCGGCATGGCCGAAGGAGACGAGCGCGCCATAGCCGACCAGCAGATCGAGACCGAGCGCGGCGATGGAAAAGATCATCACCCGCATGAACAGGTCGAGCAGATAGGTTTCCGTTCCGAAGGCCGCGGCCGCGGGCAGCAACGCGAATCCGAGGAAGATTGCGGTCGGCAGCCGCGTCATCTCACCGCCCCTTGGGCGGAAACAGGCCCGTCGGTCGGAAATAGAGCACCAGCGCCATCATCAGGTAGATCAGCATCGACGCGATCGCCGGTCCGACCGTGCGCGCCGGCGAGGGGGCCATGACCAGACGCAGGATATCGACCGAGAATGAGCGACCGAGCGTGTCGGCCAGCCCGATCAGCAGCGCGGCGATGAAGGCGCCGCGGATCGATCCGATGCCGCCGATCACGATTACGACGAAGGCGAGAATGAGAATAGTGTCGCCCATGCCGGGTTCGACCGACAGGATCGGCGCGATCATGATGCCGGCAAAGCCCGCCAGCATGGTGCCGAATCCGAACACGATCATGAACAACCGGCGGATATCGACGCCGAGCGCCGAGACCATCGGCGCGTTATTGGCGCCGGCGCGCACCAGCATGCCAAGCCGCGTCCGGCTCACCAGCACATAGAGCAGCAGCGCGATAGCCAGCCCGGACGCGATGATGACAAGGCGCCAGATCGGATAAGTCAGGCCGGGCAGCAGGACGATCGAGCCGGAAAAATATTCCGGGATCGGCAGGCTCAAGGGCGCCGCCCCCCATATATATTTCACGGCCTGGTTCAGGAACAGGATGATGCCGAAGGTCGCGATCACCTGGTCGAGGTGATCGCGCTCGTAGAGATGGCGGAAGACGACAAACTCAAGGAAGAGACCGAACGCGAGCGCGGCGAGCAGCGCGAATACCAGGGCCAGCAACGAGCTGCCGGTCATGCCGTAGAACATCACCGCGAGATAGGCGCCCAGCATGTACTGGACGCCATGCGCGAGGTTGATGAAATTCATCACCCCGAATACCAGCGTCAGCCCGGCCGCGATCAGGAACAGCAGCACGCCGAGCTGCAGCCCGTTCAGAATCTGGACGATGAGAAGCGACATCGACATGGGCGGAAAGCCTTAGCGCATTTCCGCCGCCACGCAACGCTCACTTCATCGGGCAGTCCTTGGCATGGATATCGGCGTCGTTGCTGAAGACCTTCTTGGCGATTTCGGTCTGGAACTTGCCGTCGGCGCGCTTGGCGACCTTGACCAGATAGAAGTCCTGGATCGGATAGTGGTTGGTGTTGAACTTGAAGCCGCCGCGCAGCGAGGTGAAGTTCGCCTTCTGCAACGCGGCCTGCAAAGCCTTCTTGTCGGCGGTCGAGCCTTTGGTCAGCTTGAGGGCGCCGTCGATCAAGAGCGCTGCATCATAGGCCTGGAAGGCGTAGGTCGCCGGCACCGCGTTGAATTCCTTTTCATAGCCGGCGACGAATTTCTTGTTCTGCGGCGTGTCGAGGTTGGGCGCCCAGTTGGCGCCGGCGAAAAAGCCGAGTGCGGCATCCTGCTGCGCCGGCAGCGTCGACTCGTCGACCGTGAAGGCCGACAGGAACACCAGCTTGTCGGCCAAGCCCGCCTGGCGGAACTGCTTGACGAAGTTGATGCCCATGCCGCCCGGCAGGAACACATAGATGGCGTCGGGTTTGGCGGTGGCGATCTTCGACAGTTCGGCCGAATAGTCGAGCTGGCCGAGCGGCACGAACACCTCGTCGGCGATCTCGCCCTTGAAGAAACTCTTGAAGCCGGCCAGCGCGTCGCGCCCGGCCTGGTAGTTGGGGGCGATCAGGAAGACCTTCTTCAGGCCTGCGTCCTGCGCGTATTTGCCGGCCACGCCGAACGCCTGGTCGTTCTGGTACGACGTGACGAAGAAGTTCGCATTGCACTCCTTGCCGGCGAAATTGGAGGTGCCGGCATTCGGGCTGATCAGGACGATACCGGCGTCGGTCACCGGCTTGAAAATCGCCTGCAGCACGTTGGAAAAGACCGGGCCGACCACGAAGTCGACCTTGTCGCGCTCGAGCAGCGCCTTGACCTTGGTGACCGCGATGTCGGGCTTGAGTTCGTCGTCCTGCACGATGATTTCGACTTCGCGGCCGCCGAGCTTGCCGCCGAGGTCTTTCACCGCCAGCTGGAAGCCGTTGCGCAACTGCTGGCCGAGCACGGCGGGCGGGCCGGAGAGCGTGGCGATGACGCCGATCTTGAGCTTGTCCTGGGCGTTGACGGTGCTCGTTACCAGCGCCAAGGCCGCGATCGCCGCGAGCGGCGTGAATACTCGGTACATGTCCCCCTCCCAATGAAAACGCGCGTTTTAATTGGTGATGTCATAGCAATCTTGCGCGCGTGCGGCAAACAGCCCGCTGCCGGCCGCTGAGTTCACAATGCCGGGCTGCTCATGTATGTTGCCGCCCGCTCGTTTTGTGTCGGGGTTAAATCAAGGGAGAGTTGCGTGAGTGACCAGGTCAAATTTGTCTTGGACGAAACCCATATTCCGAAGACTTGGTACAATTTGACGGCCGACCTGCCGAAGCCGCCGCCGCCCGTCCTGCATCCGGGCACCAAGCAGCCGGTCGGCCCCGCCGACCTCGAGCCGCTGTTTCCGATGGAATTGATCATGCAGGAGGTCACGGGCGAGCGTTACATCGACATTCCGCAACCGATCCGCGACGTCTACCGGATGTGGCGGCCCTCGCCCCTGATCCGCGCGCGCCGCCTCGAACAAAAGCTCGGCACGCCGGCCAAGATCTACTTCAAGTACGAAGGCGTGTCGCCGGCCGGCTCGCACAAGCCCAACACCGCGGTGGCGCAGGCTTGGTACAACCAGCAGGCGGGGATCAAGCGGCTCAGCACGGAAACCGGAGCGGGGCAGTGGGGGTCCTCGCTCGCCTTCGCCGGCAGCCTGTTCGGCATCGACGTGACGGTGTTCCAGGTGCGCGTGTCCTACGACCAGAAGCCCTACCGGCGCGCGCTGATGGAGACCTACGGCGCGCGTTGCATCGCGTCGCCCTCGAACGAGACCGACTCGGGTCGCGCCATCCTGAAGCAGCATCCGGACAGTCCCGGCTCGCTCGGCATCGCCATTTCCGAGGCGGTGGAGGTGGCGGCCAAGGACCCGGCGGTGAAGTATTCGCTCGGCTCCGTGCTCAATCACGTGCTGCTGCACCAGACCATCGTCGGGCAGGAAACGATCGAGCAGTTCGCGATGGCGGGCGACGATCCCGACATCATCATCGCTTGCGCCGGCGGCGGCTCGAACTTCGCCGGTCTTGCCTTCCCGTTCCTCGGGTTGCAGCTGCGCGGCGGACGCAAGCGCCGCATCATTGCGGTCGAGCCGGCGGCCTGCCCGTCGCTCACGCGCGGCAAGTATGCCTATGATTTCGGCGACACGGCGCACCTGACGCCGCTGGTCAAGATGCACACGCTGGGCTCGACCTTCATCCCGCCCGGCTTCCATGCCGGCGGCTTGCGCTATCACGGCATGTCGCCGCTGGTCTCGCACGCCAAAGAGCTCGGCCTGATCGAGGCACGCGCCTACCATCAGACGACTTGTTTCGAAGCCGGCGTCGAGTTCGCGCGTTGCGAGGGCATCGTGCCGGCGCCGGAGGCCAATCACGCGGTGCGCTGCGCCATCGACGAGGCGCTGCGCTGCAAGAAGGAAGGCAAGGCGGAGACGATCGTCTTCAACCTCTCCGGCCACGGCCATTTCGACATGCAGGCCTACATCAACTACTTCGAAGGCAAACTCGTCGACCAGAACTACGACGAGAAGGAACTGGCCATGGCGCTCGCCGGTCTGCCGAGCGTGGCGGCGTAAGGGGCGCATCATGATCGAGCCCTACAACGCCGTCGGCCTGATCCCGAGTTTCTGGGGCATTCGCCGGCGCGAGGAGATCAAGCACAATATCGAGCATCTCAAGGGCCTGACCAAGGCGGCGTTCTGGCTGTCCAATCTCGACATTCCGGTGCGCCTGCTGGCGATCCCCGAGGGCGCGCTGATGGGCTTCAACGACGAAGTGCTGGATGTCGATCATGCCGACTATGCCCGCACCTGCTGTATCGATATTCCCGGTCCGGAGACCGATGAGATCGGCAAGTTGGCGCGGCAATGGAACGTCTACATCATGGCGCAGGCCAAGGCGCGCCATCCCGATTGGAAGAACCGGTTTTTCAACATCGGCTTCATCGTCGATCCGGACGGCAAGATCATCCTGCAGCACTACAAGATCTCGGCGCTGCTGCCGGTCGAGCGCTCGGTGTCGCCGCATGATGTCTATGACTGGTGGATCGAGAAATACGGCCGCACGCTGCAGGCGTTCTGGCCGGTGGTCGATACCAAGATCGGCCGGCTCGGCATCATGATGGCGATGGAGGGCAATTATCCGGAGAACGGCCGCGGTCTGGCCATGAACGGCGCCGAAGTGGTGTACCGCGCCTCGATGCCGGCGCCGTTCACGGAAAACGACATCTTCGAGATATCCAATCGCGCCCGCGCGCTTGAAAACAACATGTATGTCGTGGCGCCGAATATCGGCAGCTATCACCTCGATATCGATCATCCGGTCGGCATCGATGCCGGCGGCGGCCAGTCGATGATCGTCGATTATCGCGGCCAGCTGGTCGGCAAGCAGCGCGACACCAACGGCTCGACCTTCGTCGCCGGCGTCATCAATATCGAGGCCTTGCGCCATCACCGCGCGTCGTCGCAGGTCACCAACTGGATGAAGGATGTGCGGTCGGAACTGGCGCAAATCATCTACGAGAAACCGATCTATCCGAAGAACCGCTACATGAAGAAGCTGCCGCCGAAACACGCCGACTATAAGCGCGACGTGATCGACAAGCAGGTCGCCATGATGCAGAAGCGGAAGATCTGGAAGAAGCCGTCGGCCTGACGCGCGTTACGCGCCGTTCTCCGCTGCCGCTCGCCGCGCATCGCGGCGGGCTTTGCGGGCATCGCCGCCCGCATTGGTGACGCCGACATAGGTTTCCAGCAGCGCCGGGTTGGCCTTGAGCTCGGCGCTGTCGCCCTCGTGCACGATGCTGCCACGTTCGAGGATGATAGCGCGGTCGGTGACGCCCAGGATCTTGTGCGCGTTCTGCTCCACCAGGATCACCGAGAGCTTTTCCTCGCGGATGATCTTGCGCAGGACGATCAGCAGTTCCTCGATGATGATCGGCGCCAGCCCTTCCAGTGGCTCGTCGAGCAACATGATGCGCGGATTGAGGATGAGCGCGCGGGCCACCGCCAGCATCTGCTGCTCGCCGCCGGACAGTTGATGGCCGAGATTGCGGCGGCGTTCGGCCAGGCGCGGAAACACCTCATAGACCTTGTCGAGCGTCCACCTTCCCGGCCGCTCGATCGCGGTCATGTTTTCCTCGACCGTAAGTGAGCGGAAAATATTGCGTTCCTGCGGCACCCAGCCGATACCGGCATGCGCGCGCTGGTCCGGGCGCAGCCCGGTGATGTCGTGGCCGTCGAGACCGATGCTGCCGCCGATATGGGTGGTCACGCCGACAATCGTATTGACCAGCGTGGTCTTTCCCATGCCGTTGCGGCCAAGCAACGCCAGCGCCTGGCCTTCGGCGACCTTGAAGCTGACGTCCTTGAGTACGACCGCCTCGCCATAGCCGGCGGTCAAGCGTTCGACATTCAGGATGTCAGGCATCGACCGGCTCCTCGCCGAGATAGACGGCCTTGACTCTGGCGTCGCGGGCAACCTCTTCGGGAGTGCCCTCGACGAACAGAGCGCCATTGACCAGCACGGAAATGCGGTCGGCGAACGAGAACACGATGTCCATGTCGTGCTCGATCAGCAGCACGGTGACGTCGTCGGGCAGGGCGGCAACGGCGGACAGGATTTCGTGCCGCTCGTCTTCCGGCACGCCGGCCGCCGGCTCGTCGAGCAACAGCACGCGCGGCCGGCAGGCGATCGCGACCGCGATCTCCAGCAGCCGCTGCTTGCCATAGGGCAGCACCGCGGTGCGTTCCTCGATGACATCGGTGAGGTGAAAACGCTCGAGGATTCCGACGGATTCGGACACCAGGTCCGGCCGGCTGCCGACGATGCGCCACCAGTCGAGGCCTTGGCCGCGCCGTTCGGAGACCGCCAGACCGATGGTCTCCAGCGGCGTCAGGTCGCCGAACAACTGGTTGATCTGGAAGGTGCGGACAATCCCGAGCCGCACCCGCTTGTGGGTGGGAACGTCGCTGATGTCCTCGCCGTCGAGCAGGATGCGTCCGCCGCTCGGCTTCATCACGCCGGTGAGCAGATTGATCAAGGTGGTCTTGCCCGCGCCATTCGGTCCGATCAAGGCGTGGCGGGCGCCCTTTTCGATGCGCAACGAAACATCGTTGGTGGCGATGATGCCGGTGAACCGCTTCGCCAGATTGATCGTTTCCAGCACCACGGTCATGGCTTTTGACCTTCGTTCGACGCGGCCGCCGCGCGCCGCGCAGCGCGCCAATCTAGGCGCGCGGCAAGCCGGCGGAACGGCGTCGTCCACGTCGTGATGCGGTCGCGGCCGACCAGAACGATCACCACAAGCACGAGACCGATCCAGAACGGCCAATATTGCGGGGTGAGCGCCGACAGATAGTCCTGCATCACCTTGAAGATGATGGCGCCGATCATGCCGCCGTAGAGATAACCGGCGCCGCCGATGATCAGCACCAGCAGCAGGTCGGCCGAGCGATCGAACGAGAACATTTCAAGCGACGCGAACGCCGTGGTCTGCGCCAGCAGTGCGCCGGCGATACCGGCATAGCCGGCCGCGATCGTGTAGATCGCAACCAGGCGGGCATCGACCGATATCCCGATCGCCGACGACCGCAGCGGATTGCCTTTCACCGACATCAACGACAGGCCGAAGGGCGAGTTCACCAGGCGGCGGGCAATCAGGAACAGGATGAACAGCACCGTCACGCTATAGGCATAGCCGGTGTGACCGAACATATCGAAACGGAACGTCCCGAATAGCGGCTGAATGATCGCGCCCTGCAGTCCGTCGGCGCCGCCGGTGAGCCAGCCGTAGCGGTTGGCCAATTCGCGCAGCAGCAGCGCCACCCCGAGCGTCACCATCAGCCGCGTCAGGTCGGAGCCGCGCAGTACCAGGAAGCTGGTGACGAAACCGAGCGCCATTGCGCCGACACCGGCGATCAGCAAAGCCAGCACCGGCTCGTTGACGATTTCGTATTTGGCCAGCAGCGCGGCGATGTAGCCGCCGAAGCCGAAAAACGCGGCATGGCCAAGCGAGATGATGCCGGCGTAGCCGAGGATCAGATCGAGCGACAGCGCGAACAGTGCGAGCCAGGCAATCTCGGTGAGGATGAGATGGCGCTCCGGCATCAGCCAGATCGCGGCAAACGCGACGATCCAGAACACGAATTCGAGCGGATGCCAGCGCGCGCGCGCGGACAGCCACTCGGTGGCGGCGAGGATGGTTGGGCGCGGGGGGATCATGCTGGACGCCTCAGCGTGAAGAGGCGCGGGAGAACAGTCCCTGCGGCCGCCAGATCAGGACAACGATCATGATGGTATAGATGACGAAGGAACCGAGCGTGGGAACATAGTACTTGCCGGCGACGTCGCTGATGCCGAGCAAGAGCGAGGCAAGAAACGGGCCGGTGATGCTCGAGGTGCCGCCGACCGTCACCACGATCAGGAAGTAGATCATGAATTTGAGCGGGAAGGTCGGGTCAAGACCCAGAATCTCGACGCCGAGCGCGCCGCCGAGGCCGGCGAGGCCCGACCCGAAGGCGAAGGTAAACGCGAATATCCGATTAACGTTGATGCCGAGCCCGCGCGCGACGCGGCTGTCATCGACGGCGGCGCGCAGGCGGCTGCCAAAGCGCGTGCCGGCCAGGATGAATTGCAGTGCTATCGTCAGCAGCCCGCAAATGACGATGATCAGCAGCCGGTAGCGGCCGATGCCGACGCCGAAAAAGTTGAACTGGCCCTGCAAATAGTCCGGGACCTGCACGAAGACCTGGCTGGAGCCCATGACGTAGTCGAGCGCCGCCACCGACATGAAGACGAGGCCGATGGTGAACAACACCTGGTCGAGATGGGGCTTGCGGTAAACATGAACATAGAGCGTGCGCTCGAAGATAAATCCGATGACCGCGCTCGCCGCAAAGGCGAGCGGCAGGGAGGCGAAGAAGGGAAAGCCGAGCCAGTTGACCAGCACGACGGTGATGTAGCCGCCCGCCATGGCGAAGGAGCCATGCGCGAGATTGACGAAATTCATCAATCCGAGCGTCACCGCCAGTCCGGATGCGAGCACGAACAGCAGCATGCCGTAGGCAATTCCATCGAACAAAATGGTCAGCATGTCGGCATCGCGAAACGGCTCGTCCTCGGAGACAGGTGCTTGGGTTTAGAGTGCGGCGATCACCGACCGCCGCCGCTTAACAAACGCGCGCGGCGACTCATCGCCGCCGCGCGCGGTAAGACTTATAGGTCTATTTCTTCGCCGCCGCCTTTACCGGATCCTTGACGGCTTCGAAGGTGGCAAACTCCACATTGTAGAGTTGGCCGTTCTTCTTCTCGACCTTACGCATGTAGATGTTCTGGATGATATCGCGGGTCTCGGGATCGATCGAGATCGGCCCGCGCGGGCTTTCCCATGCCATCCCCTTCATCGCCGCGATCAGCGAGTCGCCGTCGGCCTTGCCGCCGGTCTTCTTGAGCGCCTCGTAGATGAGGTGCATGCCGTCATAGCCGCCAACCGACATGAAGTTCGGGCGGAAGTTGTTGGCTTTCTCGAAGGCGGCGACATAGGCCTTGTTCTTCGCGCTCGGGTGATCGGCCGAATGGAAGTGCGCGGTCACCGTTCCGATCGCGGCATCGCCCATGGTGGGAAGCAGATCGTCGTCGGTCACATCGCCCGGGCCGATCAGCTTGATGCCGGCCTTGTCGAGGCCGCGTTCGGCGAATTGCTTCATGAAGGTGCCGCCCTGGCCGGACGGGACGAAGATGAAGATGGCGTCCGGCTTGGCGTCGGCGGCGCGTTGCAGGAACGGCGCGAAGTCCGGATTGGCGAGCGGAACCCTGATCGCCTCGATGACGTTACCGCCGGCTGCCTTGAAGCGTTCGGTGAACGACTTTTCCGCGTCGAAGCCCGGCGCATAGTCGGAGACGATGGTGACGACCTTCTTGATATTATTCTTCGCGGCCCAGTCGGCGACGATGACGCATGACTGCGGCACGGTGAAACTGGTGCGCACGATGTAGGGCGAACGCTCGGTGATGATCGAGGTGCCCGCCGCCATCACGAGCTGGACCACCTTGGCTTCGGTGGCGAGCGGGGCGACGACCAGCGCGGCCGGCGTGATTTCGAATCCGGCGATCACGCTGACCTTGTCGTTGACGATCAATTCCTGCGACAGCCGCTTGGTGTTGTCGGGCACGCTGCCGGAATCGCGCAGGATGACCTGGATCTTCTTGCCGGCGACGGTGTCGCCGTGCTCCTTCATATAAAGATCGACGGCGGCTTTGATCTGCTTGCCGGTCGAAGCCTGCTGCCCCGTCATGGCCACGACAAGGCCGATCTTGACGGTATCCTGCGCGAACGCGCCGCCCGCGGCGAACGTGCCGAGGGCGAGTGCGGCAATCGCGCCGGTCGCATATTTGAACAACATTGGGTTTCCCTCCCGCTTAGCTGGTTTCGTTTTTTTGATTGCGCTGGCTTGTTTTAGCCGGCTGCAACCATGCGCTCATAATGGCCAGTACAATATCTTAGTAAGTCGGTTTGCTGGAGTCATCCGCGTTTATTGCAGCCGACGGCGCCGGCCTCGCGCATGCGAAGTCCGAGATGGCACTAGACCGCCTCCGGCGCAAATATTTCCTTGATCGAAGTCAAGCTAAAGTGGCGTGAAATGGGCCTATCTTGCACCGGTGGCGCTGCGGTGTCGGGCGGCCCACCGCCTGCGCCCAATAAGCGATCACGAAGCGCGAAATCTGAATAACCGTGGGCCCGCGCTATTTGTTACCATGGCTTGTAGCCTGCCCACTTCCGGCGCGACCGGGGCTTATCGCATGAACATTCAGCAGCCTAGTTTGATATCCAACGATCTGGGCGCCACCGTGCTCAAGAGCGTCTGCCGCAGTTGCCATGGCGGATGCGGCGTATTGCTGCATGTCAAGGACGGGGTGCTGCTGAAAGTCGAGGGCGACCGCGATTCTCCGCTCAATCATGGCCGCCTGTGCCCGATTGGGACGGTGACCACCGATCTTGTATACCACCGGGACCGGCTGAAATATCCGCTGCGGCGCAAGGGCAAGCGCCAGTCCGGCGAGTGGCAGCGCATCTCCTGGGACGAGGCGCTCGACGAGATCGCCGAGCGGCTGCTGGCCATTCGCGACCAGTACGGGCCGGAGGCCATCGCGCTCGGCACCGGCACCGGCCGCCATCATATCCGCTGGGTATCGCGTTTCGGCAATGCACTCGGCACCCCCAATTGGTGCGAACCGGGTTTTGCCCAGTGCTTCCATCCGCGCGTGAACACCTCGATCCTCACCTTCGGCGACTTCCCGGTGAGCGATTACACCGGCGAGGTGCCGCCGGCTTGCATTCTGTTTTGGGGTCATAACCCGGTGCTATCGGGACCGGATGGCGAGACGCGTTTCAACGTGCACGAGGCGCTGGCGCACAATCCACGGACCATCGTGGTCGATCCGCGCCGCACCGTGCTCGCCGAAAAAGCCGACCTCTGGCTGCAGATCAGGCCGGGCGCCGACGATGCGCTCGCGCTCGCCATGCTCAACGTCATCGTCGGCGAGAAACTGTACGACGAACCGTTCGTGACGCAGTGGACGCATGGCTTCGACGCGCTCGCCGAAAGCGTGCAGCAGCACACGCCCGAATGGGCGGAGCCGATCACCTGGGTTTCCGCCGAAAAAATTCGCGCCGCCGCGCGCCTGTTCGCTAACACCAAGCCAGCCTTGCTGGACTGGGGTTGCGCCATCGAACACACGCCGAAATGCATCCAGACTATTCGCGCCGTCTCGATGCTGCCGGCCCTCACCGGTAATATCGACGTGCCGGGCGGCTGGGTGTTCGGCATGCACGGGCTCGGCCGCTTCCCGAGCCTGATCGAAAACCTCACGCCGGAAGCCAACGCCAAGCGGCTCGGCGCCGACCGCTTCAAGCTGCTCGGCGGGGAGGGCGCCGACTTGCCGGCCGCCCATATCCCGACGCTGCTCAAGGCGATGCGCGAGGGCAAGCCCTATCCGGTCAAGGCCTTCCTGGTGTTCGGCAACAACACGCTCACGACCTATGCCAATACGTCCGATGTCTACGATGCGCTGATGAAGCTCGACTTCATGGTTTGCGCCGATTTGTTCATGACGCCGACCGCCGAGCTGGCCGACATCGTGCTGCCGGCGGCGGCCTGGCCCGAACTCGATCAACTGGTCGGCCTGCCGACGGTCGCCGCCAATGTCGTGCTCGCGCAGCAGAAGGCGGTGCAGATCGGCGAGTGCAAATCGGACGAGGAAATGTTCGTGGCGCTGGCGCGCCGCATGAAGCTTCCCTGTTGCACCGAGCCGGTCAAGGACGTGCTCGATGCAATGCTCGCCGCCGGCGGGCTCAACATAACTTTCGACGAACTCAAGCAGAAGGGATTCCACAAAGTCCCGTTCAAGTACCGTAAATATGAGAACGGCGGCTTCAAGACGCCGACCGGCAAGATCGAGCTCTATTCGACGCGCTTCGAGCAGATGGGCTATGCGCCGTTGCCCTATTATGAAGAGCCGCCGGAAAGCCCGATCAGCACGCCCGCGATCGCCGCCGACTATCCGCTGGTGCTGACGACCGGTGGAAGGATTTCGCACTTCTTCAATTCGGAGCACCGCCAGATCGACAGACTGCGCAAGGCGCATCGCGATCCGGTGGCGGAAATCCATCCCGAAACGGCGGCGCGCTTCGGCATCGTCAAAGGGGCCTGGATGTGGGTCGAGACCAAGCGCGGCCGCATGCGGCAAAAGGCCAAACTCACCGACGGGATCGATGCGCGCGTCATCCATGTCGAGCACGGCTGGTGGTTTCCCGAGCAGGCGGCCCCGGACTATGGCGTCTGGACCTCGAACGCCAATCTGCTGACCGACAACCAGCCGCCCTATGACCCGGCGATGGGCACCTACCAGTTGCGGGCGCTGTTGTGTCGGGTTGGGCCGGCCGACGTGCCCACGGTCGACAAGAAATAAGTCGGCGTGCCATAAACGCGCTCCCTGGAGGAACCCCAATGCGTATCGATGCCTATACTCACTTTTTCCCGAAAAAATTCTTCGACAAGATGCTCGAGGTTGCCGGTCAATATAAGGACATGGGCAAGCGCGTGCGCTCGATCCCGCCGCTCTACGATCTCGACGCCCGCAAGAAGATCATCGATACCCATAAGGACTACGCGCAGATCATCGCCTATCCGCAGCCACCGATTGAAAAAATTGCGAAAAGCCCGCAGGAGATCGACGAGTTCCTCCGCATCATCAATGACGGTCTCGCGGAGCTGTGCGCCAAGGAAAGTGCGCACTTCCCCGGCTGGATCGCGCAGGTCTCGCTCGACGCGGCCGACGCCGGCGTCGCCGAGGCGGAGCGCGCCATCAAGATGGGTGCGCTCGGCGTGCAGATCTATACCAACGTCAACGGCAAGCCGATCGACCGGCCGCAATACCTGCCGTTCTGGAAAAAGATGAACGAGCTCGGCAAGCCGATCTGGCTGCATCCGGCGCGCGGCGCCGAGATGGCGGACTATATCGACGAGAAGAAATCGCTGTACGAAATCTGGTGGACCTTCGGCTGGTCCTACGAGACGGCGACCGCGATGGCGCGGCTGGTGTTCTCCAAGATCATGGACAACCACCCCAACCTGAGGATCATCACGCATCATTTCGGCGGCATCGTGCCGATGCTGGAAGGCCGCATCGGGCCGGGCTGGGACGTGCTCGGTTCGCGCACCAGCGACGAGGATTACGTGGCGCTGCGCAAGAGCTTGAAGAAGCGCCCGCTCGACTACTTCAAGCAGGATTTCTATGCCGATACCGCGGTGTTCGGAGGCAAGCCGGCGACCAAATGCGGCCTGGAGTTCTATCCGACCGAAAAGATATTGTTCGCGTCCGACTGCCCGTTCGATCCGGAAAACGGCGCCATGTATCCGCGCGAGACCTTGCGGATCCTCGAAGAGCTCAATCTCGACAAGGCGACCAGCGACAAGATCTTCTACCAGAATCTGGAAGCCGTCACCGGCCGCAAGCTGGTGAAGTAAACGCGCTCGGCCTTTAAGATTGCGGTCGGTCCAAGGTCTGGGCGACGGCTTCCGAACGGAAGTCGCCGGCCAAGCCTTGGCCGCTCATCAGGCCCGGATAGGTCTTCAGAAACTCAGCCTTGATGGTGTCGAACGGCACGTCGGCAAACGCGCCGCGATCCTTCAGATATTCCATATGCCGGCGCCCGGCCCGATCGAACGGCTGGAACAGCGAGTCGGACTCGCCGTCGAAGTCGAGCGGCTTGATGCCGGCCCGCTCGCACAGCGCGCGATCGAATGCGGGTGTCGCCTTGACCCAGCGGCCGGACAAATAAAGCTCGGTGTATGAATGCCAGAGAAAAATATCGGTTTTGATCTTTTCATAAAGCCGCGGCGAGGTGAGATGGTTGCGCACGTCGGCATATCCCACACGGCCCGGAACGCCGATCGCGCGCGCGCTGGCGGCCAATAGCGCCGACTTGCCGATGCAGAAGGTTCGCCCGGAGGCCAGAACCCCGCTCGCGCGGTAGTTGGCCGGGTCGGCGAAATTGACATACGGGTCGTAGACGATGCCGTCGCGGATGGCGGCGTAAAGCCGCAAGGCCGCGGCGCGCTGGTCGCTGGTGTCGCCGGCGTTTTGTTTGGCGAAGGCGATTACGTTCGCGTGGTCGCTGTCGAGGAAACGGCCGGGCGCAAGATATTGCGTCATTTCCATCGTGTTCATTCTGTGTCTCTAGCGGACGGCGCGGCGCGCTGCCCTGATGGATATCAAGACAACCGATGTGGGCAAAGTGCGGCTGAAATGAAAGGCGGATGAGGGCGCGGACTCAAGCGGCACCATTTTTGTCGCTTACGGTGCAGAGCGGAATGGCCGGAACCGGCGTTGAAGGGTCGGTCGCAAATGACCCCGAGGCGGAAGTCGCCCAAGCGCGCGTAAGTGTCCGCCTTCCAGTGCCAAGCTGACCTCGAAAACGCGCTGGAGGTGTTTCCGCCTTGAACTACACGCCCGTTGCCGGTAGGCGCTCGCTGATCATACGGCTCAAGCGGCTGATTTGTCTTAATGATCCGCTTAACGTTAACGAAAAGGTAAGGCGGTATTATAATAATCGTTCGGCCATCTCGGGAGCGCCGATGTTCCAAGTCTTTACCTGCCTCACCGTCGAACACGATTTGCGTCTTGTGGCGCTCGCAGCTTTGGTCTGCGTGGTCGCGAGCTTCACCGGGATCGCCCTCTTCAAACGTGCCCAAGCGACAGACGGCCGCGCTCGTCTGACCTGGGTGATTGGTGCAGGTGGCGCTACGGGCTGCGGCATTTGGGCGACGCATTTTATCGCAATGCTTGCATACGGACCCGGTGTCCCGATCGCCTATGATGTACCGCTGACGTTGTTTTCGTTGGCGGCCGCGGTCGGCGTGACGGGGTTCGGATTCGGGTTTGCTATCTATGGCCCGGCTGCTGGACGCGCGCCCTTCGGCGGCGGGGTGATCGGTGCAGGCGTCGCCAGCATGCATTATCTGGGTATGTCTGCCGTCGAGATGCCGGGCTACATTAATTGGTCATGGAATTTGGTCGCCGCATCTGTCGCGCTCGGCATGCTATTCGGCATGGGCTCGATGGCTTTGGCGGCAAAGTACGACGCTAAGCGTTTTTTGGCCTTGGCCGCGTTGCTGCTGACGCTCGCCATCGTATCGCATCACTTTACGGCAATGGGTGCCGTCGAAATTATCCCTGATCCGACGCGTGGGTTTAGCGGTCTTTCAGTCTCACCGACTTCGCTGGCAGCTGTCATTGCCAGCGTTGCCATCGGCGTTCTTGGTATTTGTCTGATCGGAGCCTTTGCAGACCGCACGTCCAAAGAACAATTATCGCTGCTAAACGATGCCTTGGACCACATGTCGCAAGGACTCGTCATGTTCGACAAGAACAGCCGATTGGTGCTGTGGAACCGGCGCTATGCCGAAATGTATTCGTTGCAAGGCAAGATAAAGCTTGGCTGTACGCTCGAGGAGCTTTTGCAGAAGCGGCGAGAGACCGGGACCCTGAATGAAGACCCGGATGATTATGCGCGCCGTGCCAAGGCTGCAACTCAGGTCGGCTCCATCTTCAAGGATATTATTGAGCTGCCGAACAGCCGAAAGGTCGCGAGCTCCAATATTGCCCGGCCGAGCGGCGGATGGGTTTCGACGCACGAGGACATTACCGATCGGGCGGAGGTCGAACAAGAAAGGGCAGTCATACAGAATGAACAGCAACGGCGCGCCCTGATCGATTCGGCGATTGCGGAATTCCGTCCACAGGCTGCCGCTCTCATTAGCAGCGTCAAAAAGAGCGTCAGCGCCATGCGCGATACGGCCAATTCGTTGCTCGGAAACTCCAATCAGACATCCGATCGAGCAGCAACTGCCGTCGCTGCGTTTGATCAGGCCGCCGCCAACGTGAATGCAGTAGCGGTTGCGGCGAATGAGCTGTCGACATCGATTGAGCAGATCAGCAATCAGCTGAAAGACACCACCGAAATGGTCAGAGTTGCCGCGCTCGATGCCGATGCCACGGATGCTGAAATCGCTGAGTTTTCGAGTGGGGCGGAAAAGATTGGCGACGTTATCAAGCTTATTCGAGCAATCGCGGCTCAAACGAACTTACTGGCACTCAATGCCACAATTGAAGCGGCGCGCGCCGGCGAGGCGGGTCGGGGATTTTCGGTTGTCGCCTCAGAAGTAAAATCTCTTGCGGTGCAAACGGCTAAAGCGACCGAGGAAATCGCCAAACATATTCTGAATGTACAAAATTCAACCGCGGGCGCCGTCTCAACCATTCAGCGGATCGCGGCCCGCATGCGCGAGATCAAAAAAAGTGCGACCGCCGCGTTCGCATCCGTAACGCAGCAAAGCATAGCCACGGATGAAATTTCGCGAAACGTTTCCTGTGCCGCCCAGGGAACAAGAATCGTGTCGTCCGTTCTTGGCGAAGTTGCCGACGCAACCGCGGGCACACAAGGATCGGCCGGAGTTGTGCTGGATGCTTCGGAAAATGTCGAAAAAGCTGTTCTAAATTTAGAATCGCAAGTTGAACGCTTCCTCGTCAAAGTTGCTGCATGAACTGATGAATGGAAATATGTGATCTTTCGCCTCTCATCGGGCGAAAATGGGAGATATGTTTTTTGACTTCTATCCGACTAGCGTCCGCTTTTGCGAGTAAAGCCGCCGTCGCGGCCGCCGCCACAGCCAACTTTGCCAGCCGTTCGCCACTCCATCCTCGAACTTTTCGCTCGACCACCACGCAGCGATGTCCGCATTGCTAAAAATAGATTTGCGAGGAACAGCGGCGTGAATAAATCTGCCAAAGTAGTGCTAGCCCGCCGGCCGGAACGCCTTGCAGCGGGCCGGGTCGGTTTCGATGCGACCGGCGCCGATCAGGTCCAGACAATAGGGGATCGCCGGAAACACCGCCTGCAGTGTGAAGCGGATCGAGGTCGGCCGGCCGGGCAGATTGACGATCAAAGTTGAGCCGCGAATCCCGGCGGTCTGCCGCGAGAGGATCGCGGTCGGCACCTGCTTCAAACTTTCCATGCGCATCAATTCGCCAAATCCCGGCATCGTGCGGGTGCAGGCGGCGACCGTGGCTTCCGGCGTGAGATCGCGCGGCGCCGGTCCGGTGCCGCCGGTTGTGAAGATCAACGCGCAGTGCTCGCGGTCGGCGAGATCGATCAGGACGTCGCGTACGGATTCAACGCCGTCCGGCACCAGCCGCTTGATCGCGCGCCATGGCGTCGTCACCGCCTCCTGCAGGAACTGCTCGATGGCAGGGCCGCTGTTGTCCTCATAGACGCCGCTGCTCGCCCGGTCGGACACGGTCACGATGCCGATCGCGACGGTTTCGCTATTTGCCATGAATGGTTCCCAAAATTAGCCGGCTGGCGACAAGTCGGCTTGCCGCGCGGCCCGCAGCTCGCGCACCGCGTCGTTGCACCAGGCGAGCACGCGGTCGAGATCGGGTGGCAGATCGACCGCAAGACCGCCGTGGAATTCCGCCCAGGCATCGAGGTAAGGCGGCCGGACCGCGGTCAATATCGGAATGCCGGCATCGATCGCGCGCACAAAGACCGAGCGCAGGCCGCCGCCTTCGGCTTCCGCCGTGCCAAACCTGTTGAGCAGCAGAAGCTCGATATTCTGGTCGAGGGTGCGGTCGAGCAGCACCCCGATTTCGGACAGCCCGTGCGCGTCGAGCCGGCAGCCTGCCGACTCCGGTCCAAGGTCTTGTGAAATCGTGAAACGGCGCTGCGAGGCGAGGTCGACAAGGGTCATTGCCGAGCACAGGCCCTCGCCACCGCCGGTATTTTCCTGCAATGCCCCGCCCAAACTGACATGGTCGGCGCGCAGCCGGTCGACCACGCGGCGCAGGAAATCGTCGATTTTGAAGCCAGTCTGGTAGCCAATGGCCGCGAGCCGTACGGCCCCCGATGTGGTCATCGCCTGGCTCCCGTGAACAGTTTCTCCCTGCGGCGCATGGTCACTAGTCCTTTGGGCGTGCGGGGTCCGCCTTGAGATTTATCAAGTTTGGGTCTTGGCCCGCCTGATATGTATTATAGTCAAAATAAATATCGTAGCCCGGGGGGTCCCATGAGGACATTACGACGCGTTACCGTGACTGCTGCTATCGGCCTTGCTGTCCTGCTCAGTGCCGGACAACTAGCATCCGCGCAAATCAAAATCGGCTCCGTCCTGTCGGTGACAGGTCCGGCGTCGTTTCTCGGCGATCCTGAAAAGCGAACGCTGGAAATCTATGTCGAGGAAATCAACGCCAAAGGCGGCGTAAACGGCCAGAAGCTGCAGCTGATCGTCTATGATGACGGCGGCAGCGCCGACAACGCGCGCACCTTCGCCACCCGCCTGATCGAAGAAGACAAGATATTTGCCATGGTCGGTGGCAGCACCACCGGCGCCACTATGGCGATGATCCCGGCGTTCGAAGAGGCCAAGATCCCGTTCATCTCGCTGGCCGGCGCCATTCAGATCGTCGAGCCGGTCCGCTCGTGGGTCTTCAAGACGCCGCACACCGACAAGATGGCGTGCGAGAAAATCTTCGCCGATCTCAAGACCCGCAAGCTGACGACGATCGCGATGATCTCGGGTACCGATGCATTCGGCAAGTCGATGCGCGACCAGTGCGTCGCGGTTGCGCCCAAGGCCGGCATCACGATCGCGATCGAGGAAAGCTACGGGCCGCGCGACAGCGACATGACCCCGCAGCTCACCAATATCAAAAACAAGGCGGGCGTTCAGGCGGTGGTCAATCCGGGCTTCGGCCAGGGTCCGGCGATCGTGACGCGCAATTATCGCCAGCTCGCGATCACGCTGCCGCTCTACCAGAGCCACGGCGTGGCCTCCAAGCAGTTCATCGAACTCGCCGGCCCCGCCGCCGAAGGCGTGCGATTGCCGGCAGCGGCGCTGCTGATCGCCGACAAGCTTCCGGCCAACGATCCGCAGAAGGCGGTGGTGGTGAACTATTCAAAGACCTACCAGCAGAAGACCGGACAGGCGGTCTCGACCTTCGGCGGTCACGCCTATGACGGCCTGATGATCCTCGTGCAGGCGATGCAGCGTGCCAAGAGCGCCGACAAGGCCAAGGTCCGCGACGAGATCGAGAAGACCAAAGGCTATATCGGCACCGGCGGCATCGTGAACATGAAGCCGACCGACCATATGGGTCTCGACCTGTCGGCGTTCCATATGCTGGAAATCAAGGGCGGCGACTGGACCCTGGTCCCCGGCACCTGATGCGATGACGATCGGGCAGGTCCGCCAGGGCCTGCCCGCTTCTCGTCTAAGTTTTTTCAACCCTAGACTTGCGAGGCCTTCGCCGCGATGGCCGAATTGCTGCAATTTGTTTTCTCGGGTCTGACCGTTGGCGCCATCTACGCGCTGGTCGCCCTTGGCTTCACGCTGATCTACAAGGCGTCGGATATCATCAATTTCGCCCAGGGCGAGTTCGTCATGCTGGGCGGCATGATGACGGTTTTCGGGGCGCAGGCCGGCCTGCCTCTGCCGGTGGCGGCGCTGCTCGCCGTGATCTTGACGACCGCCGTCGGCCTGGCGCTGCACCGCTTCGCGGTCGCGCCGGCGCGCGGCGCAACCCCGGTGGCGCTGATCATGATCACCATCGGCGCCTCGATCTTTCTGCGCGGCGTGGCGCAGATCGTGTTCGACAAGCGTTTCCACAGCCTGCCGTCGCTGTTCGGCGGCGACCCGATCAAGTTCGGCGGCGCGGCCATCTTGCCGCAAAGCCTGGTCGTGCTGGCCAGCGCCACCATCATCGTGGTGGTGCTCTGGTTGTTCATCGACCGCACCATGCTCGGCAAGGCAGTGATCGCGACCGCCGCCAATCGTCTGGCGGCGCGCCTGATCGGCGTCGACACCCGCAGCATTGTCGATTTCTCGTTTGCGGTGTCGGCCGCCATCGGGGCGATCGCCGGCATTCTCATCACGCCGATCGCGCTGACCAGTTACGACGCCGGCACCTTGCTGGCGCTGAAGGGCTTTGCCGCGGCCATGCTCGGCGGCATCGGCAGCGCGCCCGGCGCCGTGGTCGGCGGCTTGCTGATCGGCATGATCGAGGCCATGAGCGCGGGATATTTCTCGTCGAATTACAAGGACGCCGTGGCGTTCCTGATCATCCTGGTCGTGCTGATCTTCATTCCGCAGGGCTTGTTCGGCCGGGCCAAAGTCGAGCGGGTGTAGCCTTGCGCACACTGCTCGACACACGCTTGCTGCCGGCGATAGCGGTTGCCGCCATCGTCATTGTGCTGCCGTGGTTTTTCCCGTCGGCTTTCTATTATCGCATCGGCGCGCTGGTGTTCATTTTCGCGCTGGCGGTCGTCGGCCTCAATCTGCTCATGGGCTTTGCCGGTCAGGTCAGCCTCGGTCACGCCGGCTTTCTCGGCATCGGCGCCTATTCCGTCGCCATCGGGCCGGTCTATTTCGGCATGCCGTCATGGCTGAGCCTGTTCGCCGGCGCGGTGCTGTCAGGCCTCGTCGCGTTCCTGGTGGGGCGGCCGATCCTGCGGCTCAAAGGGCATTATCTCGCGGTCGCAACGCTCGGGTTCGGTTTGCTGGTGGCCATCGTGCTCAGCAACGAAGCCGGCTGGACCGGCGGACCGGACGGCATGAGCGTGCCCAAGCTCACGCTGTTTAGTTGGAGCGTGCGCAGCGCGGATGCCTGGTACTGGATCGCCGGCACGACATTTGTCGGCGGATTTATCCTCGCGCTCAATCTGATGCAGAGCCCGACCGGGCGTTCGCTGCAGGCCATTCATGACAGCGAGATCGCGTCGCTGGTGCTCGGCATCGACGTGGCGAGCAAGAAGCTGACGATCTTCATCATCTCGGCGATGTATGCCTCGGTGGCCGGATCCTATCTGGCGCTGTTCAACGGCCACGTCACGCCGGATGTCGCCGGATTCCTGCGCTCGATCGAACTGGTCGCCATGGTCGTGCTCGGCGGCATGGGATCGATCGTCGGCTCGCTGGTCGGCGCCATCGTGCTGGTCGTGCTGCCGCAGGTGCTCACGGTGTTCCACGAATACGAACAGGCCTTGCTCGGCTTGATCGTGATGGTTTTCATGATCTTCTTGCGCCGGGGCATCGTGCCCTCGCTTGCCGCGATCCTGCAGGGATGGCGCAAATGACGATCCTGGAAACCGATCGGCTGGCCATCACCTTCGGCGGCGTGCGCGCCATCGATGGGGTGAGCATCTCGATCGCCTCCGGCCAGGTGTTCTCCATCATCGGACCGAACGGTTCCGGCAAGACCACGCTGTTCAATCTGGTGTCGGGCATTTACCAGCCGAACGACGGCAGCATCCGGCTTGCCGGCGAAACGGTGACGGGCTTGGCCCCCGACCAGCTGGCGCGGCGCGGGCTGTCGCGCACGTTTCAGAATCTGCAGATTTTTTCCCGCATGTCTGTGCTGGAAAACGTCATGGTCGGCCGCCATCGTCATGAACGCACCGGTGTTCTGGCCGATCTGCTGCATTGGCCGACGGTGGCGCGCCAGAACCGGGCGACCCGTGAAGCGGCGCTCGCCGCGCTTGCCCGCGTCAGTCTCGCCGACGCGGCCGATCGTCCGGCCGGTTCGCTCGCCTATGGCGCGCTCAAGCGGCTCGAAATCGCGCGAGCGCTGGCCAGCGAACCGTCAGTGCTGCTGCTCGATGAACCGGCCGCCGGCTGCAATCCGATCGAGACGCAGGACATCGATCACGTCATCCGCTCCATCGTGCAGGGCGGCATCACCGTCGTGCTGGTCGAGCACGACATGCGGCTGGTGATGAATATCTCCGATCGGGTGCATGTGCTGGCGAGCGGCCGCACGCTCACCGAAGGCACGCCCCAGGAAGTGCGTTCCAATCCGGCGGTGATCGAAGCCTATCTCGGCGTTCACGGTTCGCAGGAGGCCGGCCGTGCTTTCGATTGAGAACGTCAAGAGCGCCTATGGCCGCATCGAGGTGCTGCACGGCGTCACGCTGCATGTCGAGGCCGGCGAGATCGTCACTTTGATCGGCGCCAATGGCGCCGGCAAGACCACGCTGCTGCACGCGATTTCCGGCGTGCAGCCGATCACGGCCGGCACCATCCGGTTTGAAGGCAATCCGATCGAGCAGCGGCCGGCGCATGCGCGGGTGGGGCTCGGCATCTCGCAAGTGCCGGAAGGCCGCCAGCTGTTCGAGCCGCTGTCGGTGAAAGACAATCTGCGACTCGGCGCCTGGTCGCGCCGCGACGACGATCTGGAGCCGGAGCTGGCGCGTGCGCGCGAAATGTTCCCGATGCTGGAAGCATTTTGGGAGCGGCCGGCCGGGACGCTGTCCGGCGGTCAACAGCAAATGCTCGCGATCGGCCGCGCCTTGATGGCCAAGCCGCGGCTGCTGCTGCTGGACGAGCCGTCCATGGGGCTGGCGCCCAATCTGGTCGACCACGTGCTGGCGGTGATCCGCGCGCTCAAGGACGATAAGCTCACCATCCTGCTGGTGGAGCAGAACGCGCGTGCCGCGCTCGCCATCGCCGATCGCGCCTATGTGCTGGAAACCGGCCGCATTACGCTCTCCGGCACCGCCGCCGAAATCCAGGCCGACGCCCGCGTGCGCGACGCCTATTTGGGAATCTAGGGAATGCCAGTGCTGATGGCCCATCGCTGCGTTCGTGGCAGCGCATGGTCGCTAACGGTGCATAGCTGACAATGGCCGGAACCGGGGTTGAATGGGTCGGTCGTGAATGACCCATGGCGGACATTCGATGGGTTGCTCGCCAAGACGCGGATTTTCTCTCACGAAGCGGCGAACTTCTTACGGGTCCCAGATCGCAATGTGACGATGCGCGGACAGAAAGCTCAGAACTCGACCCGGCGTAAACTTGAAATGATCCAGCACGAGATATTATCCTATATCCCGAATCTCTTTTGAGTTCTCAGTATGTAACTTATTTCCTTAGCTGGACTTTTGAGTTCCGCCTCTAGGAGCTTGGCGTGCCTATTCGCAATTTCCACTAAGCCTTTTGCCGATTTTCCCCATCTGATTTTAACCAGGTCCTCAATCATTTCAGCTGACGCAACAAAAATCGCGCCAAGTGCGCCCAATCGAAAATTGATACCGTGGACTTTGAGATGTTTTTCGTGCTGGAACATTAGCCATTCCAATTTTTGTTCAGCTTCTTTAGCCGTCAGTTGCTGCCGTGTGACATCATTCATCCACGTTCGGAGGCCAGCAAGATAACCTTGCGCATCGACATCGCTTTTAAAATCAAAAATTTGTTCCCAGGGGGTTAAATCGCTCGGCATAGGCAACTTGCCGATAACAACTTGAACTATGCTTTCGGGGATTTTACCGATGTATTCATGCCTAATCCCTTCCGGAATCAATAATTCACCCTCTATCACCGGACTTGCATTTAATCCGTCGAAACGTTGCATTTTTTTTGCCAAAAGTCGGGCATTAAACTGTTCCAAAGAAACAGCATTCTCTACATATTTTGTTATGATCTTCTCGAACTCTTTCTCGTGTGCATCCAAAGATGATTTTAGGATTTCAGGGAGTATCTTTCTCAAATCATCAAACGCTTTCATTGCGCTTTCTTGGGCCACCAACAAGGTTGCCCATTCAACCATCTCTTCGCGGGGGGACGACACACCCACCATTTTTTTTACGACCCCATCTAGCGTTCCGGGATCGAACGCGATCTCCTTGCTTGCTAGGTATTCGAGATCATTCGACAAGTTCAAATGATAATCGGCATCGTCAACATATTTTTTGTCCTTCCGTCTGCCATCCTGTATCACCCCATCGAGTTTCGGCACTGCGATGCGGTCGAACAGCAGTACGGTTTGTTTGAGCGAAGAAGGATATCTGGTGCCAAGAACAGCAATTTTCGCGGACATCGGAGATTTTGCCATTTCATCGACCTTCGACCGAGATTGGCAGTTCACGGCCTGCCACGCAGGTCGTGCTGCTCTAAAGTGTCACCAACTTGCCAGATCGCACAATGCCTCGGCCGGCGAGTGCCATTACTGGCGCTGGTGACGAGCGTTGGAAGGGTGAAGGTCGCTCTTGGCACTTAGCGTCATTCGCGGCGGCGCACCATTTTGGTCGCCAACGGCGAATAGCGGACATCGACCAACTGTTGCTCCGCAACCTGGATTAATGACTACGCGGCCTCGTTTATTTACGCATGATCCCTCGGTTCGAGCCCGAGGGATCACGCGCGAAAAGCGCTTAGGGATTGACGTTGGTCAAGCTAAGCGCGCCGCAACTGACATTAAAACAGACGATAGCTGAGACGGTGAGGAGGGTTACGAGTATGAAGGAAAGCCTTCGGCCGGGCGTGTCGCTGGTCAACCGCGTTCAAGTCGATCGCGACCGCACCATTGGATTCATGGGTGAGGAAGGCCGCGTTTACGGCACCCCCTATCTGGTGCGCGATATCGAAATGACCTGCCGCCAGCTGATCCTCGATCACGGCGATGCCGGCGAGGACTCGGTCGGCACCGACGTTTCGATCAAGCATCTGGCGCCGACTTTGCTCGGCATGACGGCCGAGATCACCGCCACCGTCAGCGCCGTGGAAGGTCGCAAGGTCACCTTCGCGGTCACGGCCACGGACGATCTCGACCAGATCTGCAGCGGCACCCACGGCCGTTTCGTGGTCGATGTCGGCAAGACCGTCGAGCGCCTGAAGGCCAAAGCTGCCAAAGTCGCCGCCGCCAAAGCGAAATAATCGCTGCCGGCGGGCGCGGAAAAGCCCACAAAAACAGGCGCGCGGGCGCGGTCGCGTGCCATTCGATTGATTTAACTCAATTACGTCCGGCGGTATTTCGAGAATGATGGCGCCCTAGGAGAGCAGGGCTCCGCCATCTGGGAGGATAGATGTCCGAAACATTGGAGGCCGTCGCGCCGTCGGCCGTGAGGCCGAACGATGTGCGGCCGTTGACCGGCAATGAGGCGATCGCGCGCGGCGCCTGGGAGGCAGGCGTCAAGGTCGCCGCCGCCTATCCCGGTACCCCGAGCACCGAAATCCTCGAGACCATGGCCGAATTTCCGGCCGAAGACGTGCACGCCCAGTGGTCGACCAACGAAAAGGTCGCGCTCGACGTCGCCATCGGCGCTTCCTTTGCCGGGCGCCGCGCGCTCTGTGCCATGAAGCATGTCGGCCTCAACGTCGCCGCCGATGCCTTCATGTCGCAAACCTATATCGGCGTGAATGGCGGGCTGGTCATCGCCGTGTGCGACGATCCCGGCATCCACAGTTCGCAGAACGAGCAGGACTCGCGCATCTACGGGATGCTCGCCACCGTGCCGATCCTCGAGCCGAGCGACGCGCAGGAGGCGCTCGATTTCACGCGCCTGGCCTTCGATCTGTCGGAGCTGTTCGACACGCCGGTGATCGTGCGCTCGACGACGCGGCTGTCGCACACCCGCAGTCCGGTGGCGATCGGCGACCGCAACGAGCCGCCGCCGCGCCCGTTCATCGACAAGCCGTCGAAGAACGTCATGATCCCGGCCTATGCGCGGCCACGCCATGGCGTGGTGATCGAGCGCGAGGCCAAGCTGAAAGCCTATTTCACCGAGTCCTCGCTCAATCGCTGGGAGAAGGGCGACACCGGCTTCGGCGTCATCACCGCCGGCACTTGCTATCCGTATGTGCGCGAAGTGCTGCCCGACGCCAACGTGTTGAAGCTCGGCGCCTCCTGGCCGCTGCCGGATGACTTGCTGCGCCGTTATTGCCAATCGGTCGAGCGCATCTTCGTGGTCGAGGAACTCGAGCCGGTGATCGAAAAGGAAATCCAGGCGCTCGGCTTCAAGGTCGAGGGTAAGTGTTTCTTCCCGCGCACCGGCGAATTGTCGCCCGAACTGGTGCGCGCCGGTTTCGAGCAGGCCGGTATTTTAGAACCGCGCCCGCAGCAAAAAACCTGGACGCCGGAACCGCTGGTGCGTCCGCCGGTGCTGTGCGCCGGTTGTCCGCACACCTCGGCCTTCATGGCGGTGCGCGCCTCGGGCGCGCGCGTCGCCGGCGATATCGGCTGCTACACTTTGGCCTGCCTCGATCCGTTGCGCGGCATGGACACCACCGTGTCGATGGGCTCCTCGATCGGCAACGCCGTCGGCATGGCGAAAGCCGGCGAGACCAAGCCGGTGGTCGCCACCATCGGCGATTCCACCTTCCTGCATGCCGGCATCCCGCAGCTCATCAACGCGGTCTACAATCAGGCCAATATCACGGTGATGCTGCTCGACAACGGCATCACCGCCATGACCGGCGGCCAGCAGCATCCCGGCACCGGCAAGACGCTGCGGAACGAGCCGGCGCCGAGGGTGGACTACGAAGCGCTGGTGCGCGCGGTCGGCGTCAAGTGGGTGCGCAAGGTCGATAGCTACGATCTTGCCGCCGTGCATCAGTCATTGCGCGACGCCATCAATTACCGCGGCGTGGCCGTGCTGATCGCCGACCGCCCCTGCGTGCTCGACCCGGTCAAGATCAAGGGCCCGCCCTTCACGGTCGTCACCGAGCAGTGCAACGCCTGTCAGGCCTGCATGAACATCGGCTGCCCGGCCATCACCTGGAGCGACCAGTCGTTCGAAGGCCGCCACAAGGTGCAGATCGACCAGTCGCTTTGCATCGGCTGCACGCTGTGCGCTCAAGTCTGTGCCGTCGACTGCATCAAGATCGTGGCGCCGGTGATGCAATGAGAGATCCAGTCACCACCGTGCGTCCCGCCGCCTGGCCGAAAACCCCGGCGCTGAAGGTCGGTCCCGCGGATGATGCCTGCAACGTCCTGATCGTCGGCGTCGGCGGGCAGGGCGTCATCATGGTGTCCAAGGTGCTGGCGCTGCTGGCGCAGAGCCAGGGCTTCGAAGTCAAGCAGAGCGAAGTGCACGGCATGGCCAAGCGCGGCGGCTCCGTGTTCAGCCATGTGCGCTTCGGCAAACGGGTCTGGTCGCCGACCATTCCAAAAGGCGATGTCGATATCCTGGTCGCGCTGGAATGGGCCGAAGGCCTGCGCTGGCTGCCGTTCCTGAAAGCCGGCAGCGGCATCTTCATCTGCGACACCAAACGCATCGTGCCGCCCTTCGCCTGTCTCAACCGCAAGCCGGGCGCGCCGATGCGCTATTCGAAAGAGACGCCGGCCGAAGTGGTCGCCCATGTCGGCGAAGCCTACGCCATCGACGCCACCGACATGGCCGAGCAGCTCGGCAATGAGCGCGCGGCCAACGTCGTGCTGCTTGGCGCGCTGTCGACGGCCTTGGATTTCTCGAGCACGGATTGGGAGCGCACGGTCGCCGAATTCGTGCCGAAGAAGACGATCCCGGTCAATCTGGAAGCGTTCCGCCGCGGCCGCGGCTGGATCGAGGATGCGCGCACCTCAACGCCGGCGGTCGATGTGCCGGCGCCGACTCCGGCGACGGCTGCGCCTTATCGCATCCGCCTCGATATCAATCCCGCCTGGTGCAAGAGTTGCGACATCTGCGTGAAGATGTGCCCGGAGCGCTGTCTGATTCTCAATGCGGAACGCATCGCAGAACTGGCCGCGCCGGATAAATGCACCGGTTGCCGGCTGTGCGAATGGCTGTGCCCGGATTTTGCCATCCGCGTGAACCTCGACGCGCCGGAGGCGCTGGCCCGATGAATGCCATCGATCCCACGCTCACCGGCAAGAATGCGGTGAAGCTGATCTCCGGCAACCACGCCTGCGCGCTCGGCGCTATCGCCGCCGGCTGCCGTTTTTTCGCCGGCTACCCGATCACGCCCTCGTCGGAAATCGCCGAACGGCTGGCGCGCAGTTTGCCCGAGGTCGACGGCGTGTTCGTGCAGATGGAAGACGAAATCGCCTCGATCGCGGCCGTGATCGGCGCCTCGATGGGCGGCGTCAAAGCGATGACCGCGACCAGCGGCCCGGGATTTTCGCTCAAGCAGGAGAATATCGGCTACGCCGCCGGCGCCGAAATCCCGTGCGTCATCGTCAATGTCATGCGCGGTGGCCCGTCCACCGGCATGCCGACGCGGCCCTCGCAGGCCGACATCATGCAGGCGCGCTGGGGCAGCCATGGCGATTATCCGATCATCGTGCTGACGCCCGCTTCGGTGAGCGAAATCTACAGCGAGACCATCCGCGCCTTCGATCTGGCCGAGCAATGCCGCACGCCGGTGGTGCTGTTGTACGATCAGGTGATCGCGCAACTGTCCGAAACCGTCGCGCTCGACGGCGCCGGGCACGCGAGCGCGACACGCAAATGGGCGAGCGGGCCGCGCGCCGACTACAAGCCCTATGACGGCGGCAGCGACGCCATCCCCGCCATGGCCAAGCCGGGCGACGGCTATCGCACCCACACCACCGGCCTGACCCATGGCGAAGACGGCTTCCCGACGCAGAACCCGGAAGCGGTCACCCGCAATCTGTCGCGGCTCTTTTCCAAGCTGGAGCGCCATCGCGACCTGATCGACTCATCCGAAGCGCTGCACTGCGACGACGCCGACGTGGTCATCGTCGCCATCGGCATCAGCGCCCGCGCCGCCACGCGCGCGGTCGAGCAGTGCCGCGCGCAAGGCGCCCGCGTCGGGCTGTTCCGTCCGATCACGTTCTGGCCGTTCCCGGAAATGCAGCTGCGCCAGGCCACGGCCAACGCACGCGCCGTACTGGTTCCCGAAATGAACACCGGCCAGCTCCGGCTGGTGGTCGAGCGCGTGCTCGCCGGCATGCCGGTCGAAGGCATTCATCTTTTCAGCGGCGAGGCCATTGCGCCTAGCGACATCGCCGCGCGCGCCACGGCGCTCGCGAGGGGGGCGTGATGTATATCGAAACGGCCGCCGATTTCGACGTCACCGACTATCTCCGCAAGGAGATGATGCCGCACTTCCTATGTCCGGGCTGCGGCCATGGCATCGCGTTGCGGGCCTTGTTGTGGGCGATCCACGATCTCGGCCTCGACAGGGACAAGCTTGCGGTGGTCTCCGGCATCGGCTGCGCCGGGCGCCTGTCGGCCTATATCGACGCCAACACCTTCCATGTCACGCATGGCCGGCCGCTCGCCTATGCCACCGGCTTGGCGCTGGCGCGTCCCGATCTGCATGTCGTGGTCATCACCGGCGACGGCGATTGTCTCGCCATCGGCGGCAATCACTTGATCCACGCCTGCCGGCGCAATCTCAAGCTGACCTGCCTGATGCTCAACAACGAGGTCTACGGCATGACCGGTGGTCAGGTGTCGCCGACCACGTCGGAAACCCGGCTGACCACGACCACGCCGCTCGGCAACCAGGAGCCGCATTTCGACGCCTGCGCGCTCGCCACCGCGGCCGGCGCCGGCTTCGTCGGCCGCGAAGTGACGCACCATGTCCCCAAGCTCAAGGAACTGATCAAGGCCGGGCTCGAGCATCCGGGCTTCGCCTTTGTCGAGGTGCTGTCCGACTGCACGGAAATCTTCGGGCGCAAGAACGACATGGGCTCGTCGTCGGATATGATGATGCGGCAGAAGAGCGAGATCCGCCCGAGCGCCTATCTCGACACGGTCGACACGCCGTTCCGCTCGAATGCACTGCCGACCGGCGTCCTGACCCGGAACGATCGTCCCGAATACGGCGCCGCCTATCGGCAGGCGGCTTCGGCGCGCGCGGGAACATCGTCATGAACACGCGCATCGAACTTCGCCTCGGCGGCACCGGCGGGCAGGGCCTGATCCTGAGCGCCAAGATCCTGGCCGATGCGCTGGCCGCTGGCGGCCAGCGGGTGGCGCAGTCGCAAACCTATGAGCCGACCTCGCGCGGCGGCTACTGCAATGCCGACCTGGTGATCTCCGACACCGAGGTGGATTTTCCCATCACGACCGCGCTCGATCATCTGGTGCTGCTCGACCGGCTCGCCATCAAGCCATCCTGGCCGCTGCTCAAGCCGGGCGCGCTGGTCATCGCCGACACGCGGCTGTGCCCGGAACTCCCGGTGGGCGATTACCGGCGCTATCACCTGCCGCTCAGCCGCACCGCTTTGCAGCTCGGCAGCGAGCGGGTGACCAACATCGTCGCGCTCGGCGCCCTGGTCGCGCTGAGCGGAATCTGCGACCGCAAACGGATCGAACAGGCGGTGCGCGCGGAGACGCCGCGCGGTTTTCTCGATCTCAACATGGATGCGCTCAAGGCCGGCTATTCGGTCGCTGCCGCGCCTGTCGCTGCGGTCGCGTCATAGTGCGCAACCCGTTTGAAACCTGTGTTTGCGTTGCAATCAGTGTGCCGCGCGCGATTGCCTTCGGCTGCAATGGGGACTAGCTTTCGCCCAAATGGGTTCCAAACTGTCTCCATGTTTCCTGTCATAGGGAAAGGCTGAGCAAGGCGGCATGAACGGGTTGCGATGACCGGCGGCGCGTCAATGCGACGGCCGTTGTCGCGACGCGTGCCGCCTGCCCAGCATGAAGGTGAGGCTATGCCGGGAAGCAAGCCGCCGAACGAACGCGTCGTTTCGACCTACTGCTACCAATGCGTAGCGGGGCCGGACCTGTTGACCGTGCGCATCCAGGACGGGGTGGCGACCGAGATCAACCCGAATTTTGCCGCCGCCGCGATTCATCCTGGCGGCGGCAAGGCCTGCGTCAAGGCCTTTGGGCTGGTGCAAAAATCTTACAGCCCGAACCGCGTGCTCTACCCGATGAAGCGCACCAACCCGAAAAAGGGCCGGCACGAGGATCCGGGCTTTGTGCGCATCTCCTGGGACGAAGCGCTCGACCTGGTCGCCGACAAGCTCAAGGCCGCGCGCGCGGCGGGCTTGACCGACGCCGGCGGATTTCCGCGGCTGGCCGCGAGCTTTGGCGGCGGCGGTACGCCCACCGCCTATATGGGTACGCTGCCGGCTTTCCTCTCGGCCTGGGGCCCGGTCGATTTGAGTTTCGGTTCCGGGCAGGGCGTTAAATGCACGCACTCTGAGCATTTATACGGTGAACTCTGGCACCGCGCCTTCACCGTCTGTCCCGATACCCCGCTCTGCGATTACGTCCTGTCGTTCGGTGCCAATGTCGAGGCTTCGGGCGGCGTGTGCGGGGTCAAGCGCCACGCCGACGCGCGCAACCGCGGCATGAAGCGCGTGCAGATCGAACCGCATCTGTCGGTGACCGGCGCCTGCTCGGCCGAGTGGATCGCGATCAAGCCGAAGACCGACTCCGCCTTCCTGTTCGCCATGATCCACGTGCTGCTGCATGAACACGCGCGCGAAAAACTCGACCTTCCGTTTCTCAAGCTGCGCACCTCGTCGCCCTATCTCATCGGTCCCGGCGGATTTTTCCTGCGCGACCCAGCGAGCCAAAAGCCGCTGGTGATCGATCTCAAGAGCCAGCGCGCGCTGCCGTTCGACACGCCGGATATCGATCCGGCGCTCGAAGGCACGTTCACGGTCGACGGCATCGAGGTCGGCGCCGATCAGGACACCATCACGCACAAGGCGGTCGCGGCCCGTCCGGCCTTCGCCCATCTGGTCGCCCACGTGAAGACCTATACGCCGGAATGGGCGGCGGCGATCTGCGATGTTCCGGCCGCCGACATCCGCCGCGTCACCAACGAGTTCCTCGCGCACGCCTGTGTTGGCGAGACCATCGAGATTGAAGGCATGACGCTGCCGTTCCGGCCGGTCGCCATTGCCTTCGGCAAGACCGTCAATAATGGCTGGGGTGGCTATGAGTGCTGCTGGGCGCGCACGCTGATTCCCTGCCTGGTCGGCGCCCTCGACGTGCCGGGCGGCACGCTCGGCACCACCGTGCGGCTCAACCGTCCGGCCGACAATCGCTGGTCGAGCGTCACGCCGGGCCCCGATGGGTTCATGCATTATCCGATGAACCCAACGAGCAAGGAGGAGTGGATTTCGCGCCCGACGGCGCGCAGCGCGCATCGCACGCTGGTGCCACTGGTCGCCAATTCGGCCTGGAGCCAGGCGCTCGGGCCGACCCATCTGGCCTGGATGATGCAGAAGGAGGATTTCAAGAACCTCCCGCACGCGCCGCCGCCCGACGTCTGGCTGGTCTATCGCACCAACCCGGCGATTTCGTTCTGGGACACCAAGGCCGTCGGCGAGACGATGGCGAAATTCCCGTTCACCGTTTGCTTCGCCTTGACGCGCGACGAAACCAACCACGTCGCCGACGTGCTGCTGCCCGACTGCACCGATCTCGAGGGTCTGCAGCTGCTGCGTATCGGCGGCACCAAATATATCGAGCAGTTCTGGGATCATCAGGGCTTCGCCTTGCGCGATCCGGCGGTGCCGCCGCAGGGCGAGGCGATGGACTTCACCTGGATCGCGACCGAGCTCGCGCGCCGCACCGGCCTGCTCGAAGAGTACAATACTGCGATCAATCGCGGCGGCGCCGACGTCAAGCTCAAGGGTGATAATTACGATTTCTCGCTCGACGTAACCAAGGTGCACAGCGTTGAAGAGATCTGGGACGCCGCCTGCCGGGCGGCGAGCGCGGAAATCACCAACGGCGCCGAAACGCAGGGTCTCGACTGGTTCCGTGCCAACGGTTTTCGCGTCAAGCCGTTCTCGCGGCTGATGTGGTACCTCTACCCGAAGCTGGTCGAACAGGGCCTGCGCTTCGAGCAGCCCTACCAGGAGCGGCTGCTGCGTGTCGGCAAGGAGCTCGAGCGCCGCTTGCACGAGCACGGCATCACCTGGTGGGACAAGCAGCTCGCCGAATACGAGGCGCTGCCGCATTGGCGCGACCTGAACGGGCTGTGGGAGGACGCGCTCGCCAAGCACTTCAAGGTCGAGATCGCCGACTACCCGTTCTGGCTCGTCACCTCGCGCAGCATGCAATATTCCTGGGGCAACAATGTCGCCGGTCAGCTGATCAAGGAAGTCGCCGACAACGTCATGGGCCACGGCAGCGTGGTGATGAACGAAAGCGCCGCCGAGAAGCTCGGCATCGCCGACGGCGACCAGGTCGAGGTGCGCTCGCCGCTCAACAGCACCAAGGGCAAGGTCATGTTGCGCGAGGGCATCCGCCCCGACACGCTGCTGATCATCGGCCAGTTCGATCACTGGGTGACGCCCTATGCCAAGGACTTCAACGCGCCGAGCATGAACGCTTTGGTGCCGATGCTGCTGGATCTGACCGACGCCACCGGATCGAGCGCCGATCTGGTCAAGGTCAAGATCACGCGCCTAGCGGGGGCAACATGACCCGCTGGGCGATGGTCGCTGATCTCGAACGTTGCGTCGGCTGCCAGACCTGCACCGCGGCCTGCCGGCATGCCAATGCCACCTCGCCGGCGGTGCAGTGGCGCAAGGTGCTCGATGTCGAAGCCGGCTCGTTCCCGAATGTGAAGCGCACCTTCGTGCCGGTCGGCTGCCAGCACTGCGCCGACCCGCCCTGCATGCATGTCTGTCCGACCACCGCGACGCGCCAGCGCGCCGACGGCATCGTCACCATCGACTACGACATCTGCATCGGCTGCGCCTATTGCGACGTCGCCTGTCCCTATCAGGCCCGCTTCAAGATCACCAAGGAGGACTTCGCCTACGACGCGGGCGCGATGCAGAACGAGATCGAGCGCGAGGACCCCGCGCGCCTCGGGGTCGCGCAGAAATGCACGTTCTGCTCCGATCGCATCGATTTCGGCATCGAGCACGGCTTGCCGCCGGGCAGCGATCCGCGCGCGACGCCGGCTTGCGTCAACTCCTGCATCGCCGACGCCTTGCATTTCGGCGATGTCGAAGACCCAAACAGCAACGTCTCCAAGCTGCTGCGTGCGCACAAGAGTTTCCAGATGCACGCCGAGCTCGGCACCGCTCCGGGCTTCCATTATCTCTACGACAAGGCGGCGGCCGCGCCGGCGCCGGATGCGCCGCCCGCGGTCTCGGATGCGCAGGCCGGGCGTATCCGTACCCGCGGGGTCGAGCCATGGCATCAGAAACATTGGGATTGGAAGGCCTCGGGCAATTTCCTGTGCGGCGGCGCCGGCACCGGACTGTTCGCCTTTACCAGTATCGCCGGCCTCAGTGGCAGCGCGATCATGGTGCCGGGCCTGGCCGCGCTTGCGCTCATTGCCTGCGGCCTGACGCTGCTGATGTTCAAGATCGGCCGGCCGTTGCGCTTCATTTACGTGCTGCGCCAGCCGCAGCGCTCGTGGATGTCGCGCGAAGCCTGGGTCGCCGGCCTGCTGTTTCCGCTCGCGCTGTTTGCACTCTGGACCGGCCACCCGATGGTCCTGTTGGCGGCGGCGCTGGTCGCCCTGCTGTTCCTATTCTGCCAGGGCATGATCCTGGAGCAGTCCAAGGGTATCCCGGCCTGGCGCAACCCGCGTGTCATCGCCCTGATCATGGCGACCGGATTTGCCGAGGGCTGCGGCTTGTTCCTGCTGCTGGCGGCACTGCTGCCGGACTTGGGCGCGGTCGCCAGGCCGATGGCCTTGGCGCTGGTCGTATTGGCTGCGACGCGGGCCTGGACCTGGCGGCGATATTTCAACTCGCTTGTAAGCGACAGCGTGCCGACCCGCACGCTTGAAATCTTCACGGCCTGCCGCGGCTGGTTCTTTGCCGGAGGCCTGGTGCTGCCGGTGGTACTGGTCGCTGTTGGCCTGGTGCTGCCCGCCGCCGATGCGGCGCTGTTCGCGCTCGCCGGATTGTCGGTGTTTGCCACCGGCTGGGCGATCAAATTCATTCTGATCACGCGCGCCGCCTTCAATCAGGGCTTCGCGCTGCCGCACACCCCGATCCGCGGGGCCGGGCTGCCAGGGCCTGCGGTCAAGCCGGGATGGACCTTGCCATGACGATCAAGCGCTAGACATAACGATTTCGAGGGGGAGATCAGGCCATGAGTGCGCAAACCGCGGTGCGTGAAACGTCCGAATACATGTTCGATCGCGCGGCCGAGTGCATGCCGCGCAACGAGCTGAAGGCATTGCAGCTTTCCCGCCTCAAGAGCACGCTTGATCGCGCCTATAACAAGGTTCCGCATTACAAGAAGAAATTCGACGCCGCTGGCGTCAAGCCGGGCGATCTCAAATCGCTCGCCGACCTGGCGCGCTTTCCCTTCACGGTGAAAACCGATCTGCGCGACAATTATCCGTTCGGCATGTTCGCGGTGCCGCGCGAACAGCTGCTGCGCGTTCATGCCTCCTCCGGCACCACCGGCAAGCCGACCGTGGTCGGCTACACCAAGGCCGATCTCAATATGTGGGCCGATCTGATGGCGCGCTGCTTCGCCACCATGGGCGCGCGGCCCGGCGAGATCGTGCACAATGCCTATGGCTACGGCCTGTTCACCGGGGGCTTAGGCGCGCATTACGGCGCCGAGCGGCTGGGCTGCACCGTGGTGCCGCTGTCGGGCGGCGGCACCGAGCGGCAGGTGACGCTGCTGCAGGACTTCGGCGCCCAGATCCTGTGCGCGACGCCGTCCTACGCGCTTAACATCGCCGAAGTCGCCGAGAACATGGGCGTCGATATCCGCAAGCTGCCGCTGCGCGTCGGTATTTTCGGCGCCGAGCCGTGGACCGACGCCATGCGCCGCGACATCGAGGCGCGGCTCGGCATCGAGGCGATCGACATCTACGGCCTGTCGGAGATCATGGGGCCGGGCGTCGCCTGCGAATGCCGGCAGATGAAGAACGGCTTGCACGGCTGGGAGGATCATTTCCTGTTCGAGGTCGTCGATCCCGACACCATGCAGCCCAAGCCGATGGGCGAAGCGGGCGAACTGGTGATCACCACGCTGACCAAGGAAGCGCTGCCGATGGTGCGCTACCGCACCCGCGACATCACGCGGCTGTCGGACGAACCCTGCGCCTGCGGGCGCAGCCATGTGCGCATCCTGCGCGTCACTGGCCGCAATGACGATATGCTCATCATTCGCGGGGTCAATGTCTTCCCCTCGCAAGTGGAGGCGGTCATGGTCGGCTTCCCGGGATTGGCGCCGCACTACCAGCTGGTGCTGACGCGCGAAGGCGCGCTCGATACGATGACGGTCGAGGTCGAACAGGCGCCGGAATTCACTGGCGATTGCCAGCGCAAGGCCGAAGAGGTGGTGCACCACATCAAGTCGCTGATCGGCGTCAGCTGCAAGGTCGTGCTCAAGGCGCCGGGCGAAGTGCCGCGCTCGCAGGGCAAGGCGGTGCGGGTGAAAGACGAGCGCAAGAAGGGGAAGTGAGGCGGTCCTTCGCCGCCTGGTGTGGCCCTATCAGTCGGCCGACGTGTCAGAAGGTGCTCGTGCGGCGTCGTTGTCGTTCGCCGTCACCCCGAATAACAGATCGGCGATCGCCGGATCGTCCGTCGGCACCTCGGCATCCGCGGGCCAGGGCAGCGCCGTGGCGACATCCCCGACGCCCAGCGCGGCGAGCTGGAACGCAACGCCGTCGCGATACGCGACATGACCGCTGCCCATGATACCGACGACCAGCCGCCCATCGCGGCGCGCGACAATGGCCTCGGCCATGGCGCGATCCCAGAACTGCTGCGCGCGCACAAATCGCGCGAAGCGCGGCGAGCTGGCGTCCAGATCGGGGCCGCCCATCGTGCCTTGTCGGAACCAGGGCAGCAGGCGGGCGCGATAGGCGGCGGTGGCCGGCGTCGGGTCGCCGACGCCCTCGCGCTCGGAGAGCGGCACGGCCGGATCGGCGGCAAAGCGCTTCTGGCTGTTGCGCTCGATGTTGAGCGCGATCATGGGCAGCCGGTGCGTGCGGGCGAAATGGAACAGCGGCAGATAGAGCGCCGGGTCAATACCCCAGACGCGCTCCCATTCGACCTCGGCGAGGAAGGCGGCCTCGGTCAGTGCGCCGCTCGTCCAGCGCTCGAGCACCGGCTGAAGCCTGCGGGGGAACATCTCGAAGCCGAGCGCCAAGTCTGGGCGTAGGGCGTGCAGGCCGGCGATGGTTTGCAATTGCCAACGATGATGCTCGGCGTTGTCGTGCGTCTCGCCCAGCAGCGCCACCGAATGGCGCGCGAGGCGCGCGGTGGCATCGGTCACGATCGCACCAGTCGCCGGGTCGAACCAGGCCGCTACCAGGATGCGGCGGCTTGCTACTTTTTCTCCGCCCTGTCCGGTGATCCGCTGGAAAAACTCGGCCATGACAAAGATAAATCTTATTCCTGCGAGACCGGCGGATCGAGATCGTCGGCCCAGTTGTCCTTCGGCTTGGGATAGCGCAGCAGCAGCCGGTTCACCAGATTGACGTGCTCGGCTTCCTCTTCGACCAGTTCGGCCGCCATCGCCTTGACCTTGGGATCCTTGGCCGTCTCCACGATCGACGTGAAATAGGCGAGCGCGCGCTTTTCGCCGCCAAGCGAGAGCTGTAAGGCGTGCCAGGGCGTCATCAGGTAGTGCGCGGAGCCGAGGTCGGCCTCTTCCGGGCTCTCGCTGCGCTTGAATTTTGCAATCTCGCGCGCATGCGCGACGACGTCGAAATCGCCGGCCAGCCGGCGGATTTCCTCGCCATGGATGCCCTCGGCGCGGGCCAGATCGCGGAAGATCTTGACCAGTTCCGGATTGTTGTGGGTTTCCATCTGGTCGGCCAGCAGCTTGTAGCGGTCGACCGCGTCGATCTCGATCTGGTATGCGACCGCCAGCAGATCGTTCAGGCTGGCGACTTTCGGAGCGTCCGGTGCTTTGCTCATAGCTCGAAATCCTTTTCCAATTCCGCCAGGTCGATGCTGGTGGTGCCGACCGGCGGCCGATACGGCTTGCGGCTACCGCGGTAGAGAATGCCGAGGTTGAAGCCGTCGTCGGTCATCAGCCGGCGTGCCGCCTTGCCCTGATCGCTGGTCTCGGGGACTGGGGCCGTGTGCACCATGTCCTTCCAGGCCGACTCGTCGGGCCGGAAAGTCACGCACGGGCTGAGAATTTCGACGAACGAAAAGCCGGGGTGCTTGATGGCTTCCGCCAGCACCGACGCCGTTTCGTTCGGGTCGCCGGAGAAGCAACGGGCGATGAAGTTGGCGCCCGAGGCGAGCGCGACCACCAGTGGGTGGAACGGCCGCACGCCGGTGCCGCCCGGCGACAGCGCGGTGTCGAATTCCGGCTCGGTTGTGGGCGAGGGCTGTCCTTTGGTCATGCCGTAGATGTGGTTGTCCATGACGACGTAGGTCATGTCGATGTTGCGGCGGCACGCGTGCAGGAAGTGGTTGCCGCCGATCGAATAGCCGTCGCCGTCGCCGCTGGCGACCACGACCGTGAGGTCGGGCCGCGTCACTTTCAGGCCGGCGGCGAGTGCCAGCGAACGACCGTGCACACCGTGAAAACCGTAGCAGTTCGTGTAAGCCGGAATGCGTGACGAGCAGCCGATGCCGGATACGACGACAACCTCTTCCGGCGGCAGCTTCAATTGTGCGAAGGCGCGCGTGAACGACATGAGCACGTGGTAGTCGCCGCAGCCGGGACACCAGATCGGCTTCACGTCGGATTTGTAGTCGCCTGGCTTGCAGGCGAGGGCAGGCGTGCCGATGGCTGACATTGTTATTTCCACTCCGCGATCGCACTGTGAATTTCGCCGGCCGTGATCGGCAGCGGGCCGGGCCGGTTGAACACGCGTACCGGCGCCGGCAGGTCGTAATGCGCGCGCAGGTATTTTTGGAACTGGGCGCCATGGGTCTGCTCGACCACCAGGATGCGTTTGGCGCCGGCAAGAGCGGCCTTGAGCCGTTCCGGCTGCACGGGGGCCAGCAGGCGGGGCGCGACCAGGCGGACGTTGATTCCGTCGGCGGCGGCGCGGCTGATAGCTTCGCGCGCCGTGGTAGTGAGCGAGCCCCAGGTCAAGACCACGAGATCGCCTTTGCCTTCGACGGCCGCCCAGTGGTCGCCGTAGTTGAAGTTGTCGAGCTTGTCGCGGCGCTTGTCGAGCTGCTTGAGATGATCGGCGGCGCCGCTGGTCGGGTTGGCGTTTTCCGCGTGCGTGAGGCCGTCGGCGGTATATTGGCCGCCGCGGGTTCCCGGAATGGCCATCGGCGACACGCCGTTGGCCGCCACGGCGTAGCGTTTATAGGGGCCCGAGATTTCGGCCGCGACCGCGCGCGCGCCGATGAAGGCGACATCGGCCGGCCGTTCGATGGCGGCGCGGGCCTGTCCTATGTATTGGTCGGACAGAACGATCGCCGGGGCCTGCATCGCTTCGGCCAGATAGGTCGCCCATTGCGTCGTGAACAGGCAGTCGGCGACCGATTGCGGCGCCAGCACGAGATGCGGCGCGTCGCCGTGCAGGCCATAGATCGCGATATTCAGGTCGCCCTGCTCGGATTTGGTGGGAATGCCGGTCGAAGGGCCGCCGCGCATCACGTCGACGACCACGATCGGGATTTCGGCCGAGGTGGCGAGGCCGAGCGCTTCGATCATCAATGACAAGCCCGGGCCGGAGGTCGCCGTCAGCGACGGCGTGCCGCCATAGGATGCGCCGATGATCATGTTGATTGCGGCGAGCTCGTCTTCGGCCTGCAATAGCACCCCGCCGACCTTGACCAGGCTGGGCGCCAGCCATTCGAGCACTTCGGTCGCCGGCGTGATCGGATAGGCGGCGGCAAAGCGAATGCCGCCGCGGATGGCGCCGAGCGCGGTTGCTTCGTTGCCCGACAGCAACCAGCGTTGGGTGGTGATCGGCTTGGGCGGGGCGAGGTGTTTGTCGAAGCTGAGGCTGGCGGCGGCGTCGAAGCCGACTTTGATGGCGGCCCGGCTGGCCTCGATGGCGGCAGTCCCCTTGTCGGCCAGCCGTTTCTCGACCGGCACGAATAATTGCTCGGCGGAAAAACCGAGCAGGCGGGCGGCGATGCCGAGCGCGATCATGTTGGGGCGCCCGTCCGGGATCTTCTTGGCCAGTTCCTTCATCGGGATTTCGATGACGCGGGCGCCGGACTGGCCGACGATCGGCGGCGGTTCGCCGCCGCGCGGGTCGCTGATCACCAAAGATTGCGGGCCGACCTTGATTTCGGCGCCGAAACGGTGGGCATTGAGCCAGTCGATGCCGATTAGCAGGTCGAACTGGTCGGGCAGGCTTTCGACCGGTTCGACGGCCAGGCGGAGCAGGGCGGCCGCCTCGCCGCCGCGGATCTGGGGGCCCATGGTGCGGGTGAAAACCCCCAGCCAGCCGGCGGCACTGGCCGCTTCGAACAGGAAATTGCCGGTGGTTAGCGCCCCGGTGCCGCCGCTGCCCACGATTGCGATCGAGATACTCGGCGAAGCGCCCATGACCAAAACTCCCGGTTTAGAGCCTGCCCGGCAGGCCGGCGGCTCCAATATGTATTTAAGTACTATAATGCGTTTTTTTGCTTTTCCTTGACCTTGATCAAGGACCGCCAGCGGTCGCCGAACGAAGAATGAAAATCAAGGTCGCGCATTTTGGTGACGGAACTATCGGCCAAATAGGAGGGCAGTCAAATGGGTGCCAAGGCGGTTCGTTGGATGATGACGGGCGCGGGTAAGCCCATGGTTCCGATGGAATTCGACATCGGCACTCCGGGTTCCGACGAGGTCCTGGTCGAAATCGCCGGTTGCGGCGTCTGCCACACCGATCTCGGCTATTATTACGACGGCGTGCGCACCAAGCATGAGCTGCCGCTCTGCCTCGGGCATGAGATCAGCGGCCACGTCATCGAAACCGGCGCCGATGTGCTCTGGTACACCGACCGCGCCGTCATCATTCCCGCCGTCATTCCCTGCGGCCGTTGCGATGCCTGCCTGCGCGGCAAGTCGACGATCTGCCCGAATCAGAAAATGCCGGGCAACGATATTCACGGCGGCTTCGCCACCCACATCATCGTGCCGGCGCGCGGCCTGTGTGTGGTCGATGAGCATCGCCTGGCGGCCGCCGAAATCGACCTCGCCGACCTTTCCGTGATCGCCGATGCGGTGACCACGCCCTACCAGGCGGTCGTGCAGGCCGGCGTCTCGAAAGGCGACCTCGTCGTCGTCAACGGCATCGGCGGCGTCGGCGGCTATTGCGCCCAGATCGCGGCCGCCTTGGGCGGCGTCGTCATCGCGATCGACGTGAGCGACGAAAAACTCGCGGCGATCGGCGCGCAGTGCGCCGCGCTCACGCTGAATGCCAAGAAGTTGACGCCGCGCGACATCAAGGCGGCGATCCAGGCCTACGCCAAGCAGCACAATATGCGCCAGAGCGAGTGGATCATTTTCGAATGCTCCGGCTCGAAAGCCGGGCAGGAGACCGCCTTCAGCCTGATCAACCACGGTGCGACGCTCGCCGTCGTCGGCTTCACCATGGACAAGGTCGAGGTGCGGCTGTCGAACCTGATGGCCTACCACGCGCGCGCGCTCGGCAACTGGGGCTGCCCGCCCGAGCTTTATCCCGCCGCGTTGGAGCTTGTGCTCGATGGTCGCGTCAAGGTCGGTCAGTTCGTCGAAAAGCATCCGCTGAAAGACATCAACAAAGTATTCGAAGACGTGCATGCCGGCACCGTCAAGCGCCGTGCCGTCCTTGTCCCGTAATCTCGAAGGAGCGTGGTCATGACCGCCGAAGCCCCTCGTAGCGCCGCTGCCACCGCCAAGGATCACGGTCTGGTCGCGCCGCAGGTTTGGCTCGCCAACAAGGGCGTGCGTTACGAAAAGCGCCCGGTCAAAGGCGAAGACGGCAAGCCGGTCGCCGGGCTCTACAATGCCTGGATCACGCTCGACAATCCGAGCCAGTTCAATTCCTACACCACCGAAATGGTGAAGAGCGTGATCTTCGCCTTCCGCGAGGCGAGCGCGGCGCGCGACGTGGTCGCGGTCGTGTTCACCGGCGCCGGCGACAAGGCGTTCTGCACCGGCGGCAATACCAAGGAATACGCCGAATATTACGCCGGCAATCCGCAGGAATATCGCGGCTATATGCGGCTGTTCAACGACATGGTATCGGCGATCCTGGTCTGCGACAAGCCGGTGATCTGCCGCGTCAACGGCATGCGCATCGGCGGCGGCCAGGAAATCGGCATGGCCTGCGATTTCTCGGTCGCGCAGGATCTCGCGCGCTTCGGCCAGGCCGGCCCCAAGCACGGCTCCGCCCCGATCGGCGGCGCCACCGACTTCCTCCCCGTCATGGTCGGCGCCGAACGGGCGATGGTCGCTTGCGTGCTGTGCGAGCCGTTCTCCGCGCATGAAGCCTATCAGATGGGCATTCTCGCCGGCATCGTTCCGGCGTTGAAGCTCGACGGCAAGTTCGTCGCCAACCCGCTGGTCGAGACCGGCCGGATGACCGATGAGTTCGGCCGCATTGTGTTCGGCAAGCCGAAGACCGGCGATGCGTTCAAGGCCGGTCAGGAACTGATGAAGCGCGGTACGGTCGATCTCAGCCTGCTCGATGACTATGTCGAGGGCCTGTGCAGCAAGCTGCTGTATACCTTCCCCGACTGCACGACCAAGACCATCGAAGAGCTGCGCAAGCCGAAGCTCGACATCTGGAATCGCAACAAGGAAAATTCCAGGGCCTGGCTCGCGCTCAACATGATGACCGAAGCCCGCGCCGGCTTCCGCGCCTTCAACGAGGGCACCAAGGAAACCGGCCGCGAGGTCGATTTCGTCGCGCTGCGCCGCGCGCTTGCCGCCAACACGCCCTGGTCGAACGAACTCACCGACAGCATCCAGCCGCGGGCGAAAAAGTCATGACATCGCCGCTCAAGGTCTGGTTCGAAGCGGAAGGGCGCTTGCTGCGCCTGCGGTTGAGCCGGCCGAAGGCGAATATCGTCGACGCCGCGATGATCGGCGCGCTGCGGGACGCGCTCAGCGAGCATCTCAAGAATGCCAGCCTCGGCGCCATTCTGCTCGATGCCGAGGGACCGCATTTCAGCTTTGGCGCCAGCGTCGAAGAGCATCTGCCGGCGCAGTGCGCGGCGATGCTCAAGAGCATTCACGCGCTGGTGCTGCAACTGGTCGACTCGGACGTGCCGGTGCTGGTCGCCGTACGCGGGCAGTGTCTGGGCGGCGGGCTCGAAGTCGCGCTCGCCGGCCACATGATGTTCGTTGCGCCCGATGCCAGCCTCGGCCAGCCCGAGATCAAGATCGGCGTGTTCGCGCCGGCCGCGTCCTGTCTGCTGCCGGAACTCATCGGCCCGCAACGCGCGATCGATCTGCTGTTGTCCGGCCGCAGCATCAGCGGCGCCGACGCTGGCGTCATGGGTATGGCCCAGGTCGCGGCCGATCCGGAAGCGGCGGCACTCGCTTATTTTACCGAGCATCTGAAGACGAAGAGCGCGAGTTCGCTGCGCTTCGCCGTCAAAGCGGCGCGCTTAGATTATGCCGCGCGCGTGCATGCCAAGATCGAGCGCGTCGAACGCATGTATCTCGAGGAACTGATGAAGTCGCACGACGCGGTTGAGGGCCTTGAGGCCTTTGTCGGAAAGAGGGCAGCGCAATGGCAACATCGGTAAACGGTTCGGGTTCGACCGTGTCCGCGATCGTCGGACGGGCGCAGGCCTTGTTTGACGATCTTTCGTTCACCACGGCGCGCGCATGGAAAGCGGCATCGCCCGACCGCAAGGTCATCGGCTATCTGCCGATCTACGTGCCGCGCGAACTCATTCACGCCGCCGGCATGCTCCCGCTCGGGATCGTCGGCGGCGGCGACCAGCTCGAAGTCATTCACGGCGACGCCTACTATCAGAGCTACATCTGCCGCATTCCGCGCTCGACCATCGAGCTTGGTGTGACCGGCCGGCTCGATTTCGTCGACGGCATGCTGTTCCCGTCGATCTGCGACGTGATCCGGAATCTGTCCGGCATGTGGAAGATGATGTTTCCCAAGGTGTACGTGCGCTATTTCGACGTGCCGCAGAACTACAAGGATGAGATCGGCGGCAATTACTACACCCAGGAGCTGGTCGAGTTGAGGGACGCGCTTGCGGAGTTGCGCGGCAAGCCGGTTACCGATGACGAACTGCGCCACTCGATTACCGTCTACAACGAAAATCGCCGCCTAGTTCGCGACCTTTACGCTTTCCGCGCGCAAAAGCCGTGGCAGACCCCGGCCTCGGAAGTCTATCTGCTGATGCGGGCCGGGCTGGTGCTGCCGGTCGAAGAGCATACCGTGATGCTGCGCGAGTATCTCGCCGCGGTGGCCAAAGAGGAGCGGCCGCGCCGCGACAATTGCCGCGTCGTGCTCACCGGCGTGTTCTGCGAGCAGCCGCCGCTCAATCTGATCAAGTCGCTCGAGCTCGCCGGCTGCTATGTGGTCGATGACGATCTGCAGCTGGTGACGCGCTGGCTCACGTCCGATTGCCCGATCGAGGGCGACCCGCTGAAGAACCTGGCGCTCGCCTTCCTGCATCACTCCGAATCGACGGCGGCCAAGTACGAGCCCAATCTCGCGGAAAAGGGCCAGCATCTGGTGCGCGCCGTGAAGCGGACCGATGCGGAAGGCGTGATTTTCGCCTGCCCGAGCTTCTGCGATCCCGCGTTGCTCGATCGGCCGATGCTGCAGCACGTGCTCAAGGACGCCAATATCCCGTTCATCGCTTTCAAATACGCGGAAAATTCCGGACAGATGCAGCCGATCCGCGAACAGGCCGGTACCTTTGCCGATTCAATCAAACTGTGGAGCGGAACATGACGGTCATCGTTGCGCCTAAAGCCGCGCCGGCCAAGTCGGTCGCCAAAGACGATTCGATGCTCAAGCAGAAGGAGATGATGGCCGCTCATTTCGATCGGCTGACCAGTTCGGGTGAGACCGGCGCCAAGGTCTGCAACACCTTCGTGCCGGGCAATCTCAACGAACTCATCATGTGCTTCGACCTCCTGAACAATCTGCCCGAGGTCAATGCGATTCAAAGCGGCCTGCGCCGCCAGTCGGGCGCCTATGTGCTGGAAGCCGAGAAGATCGGCCATTCCGAGGACGTCTGCACCTATGTGAAGTCCGATATCGGCATGATGGCGAAAGGCAATATCGGCCCGAACGGCAAGCGGATGCCGGATCCGAACGTGCTGCTGCTGTCCTATACCGGCTGCTTCACCTTCATGAAGTGGTTCGAGCTCTTACGCGAGCAGTACAAGTGCGAAACGATCATGTTGCACACGCCCTATATGGGCGACGGCAAGATCACGCCGAACATGATCCAATACATGGTCAAGCAGCTCAAGGAAGAAGTGATCCCGACGCTGGAGCGCGTCTCGGGCGTCAAGTTCGACATCGACCGGCTGCGCGAATACCTCAAGAGGTCGGTCAAGGCGGAAGATGATCTGGTCAAGGTGCTGCAAGCCGCCAAGACCAAGCCGTCGCCGATCGACGCCTATTTCGGCGGCATCTACTACATCGGCCCGATGTTCGGCGCCTTCCGCGGCACCGAAGATGCGGTCGAATACTACAAATTCCTGCGCGCCGAGGTCGAGGATCGCGTCGCCAAGGGCCTCGGGCCCGTCACGCCCGACGGCGACATGGGCAAGGAGAAATACCGGCTGGTGGTCGAAGGCCCGCCCAACTACACGAACTTCCGCCAGTTCTGGAAGATGTTCTACGACGAAGGCGCCGTCGTAGTCGCATCGAGCTACACCAAGGTTGGCGGCGTCTATGACCTGGGCTTCCGCCACGATCCCGACAATCCGCTCGAGACCTTGGCTGAGTACTGCCTCGGCGTTTACACCAACCGCAACCTGCCGCAGCGCATCGACATGCTGGCCAATTACATCGACGAATACGAAGCCGACGGCCTGCTGATCAATTCGATCAAGAGCTGCAACAGCTTCTCGGCCGGCCAGCTGCTGATCATGCGCGAAGTGGAAAAGCGCACTGGCAAGCCGGCGGCGTTCGTCGAATCCGACTTGGTCGATCCGCGCTACTTCTCGGCGGCCAATATCAAAAATCGCCTGGAGAGCTACTTCCAGATGATCGAGCAGAAGCGCGCCGGCGCGAGCGCGGCGGCCTGAGGGGAATTCCCATGAAAACATTCGTCGGTATCGATCTTGGTTCTACGACGACCAAGGCTGTTCTGCTGGACGACAACAGCAACGTCATCGGCCGCGGCATCACCAATTCGCGCTCGAATTACGCGACTGCCGCCCGTGTCGCCGGCCAGGAAGCCAAGGTCGACGGCCAGTTCACGCTGTTCCGGCGCGCGTTGCGGGGCACCGGCAAGCTCACGACGCAGCTTGACGATTTCCTGGGCGCGCTCGAACGCGCCTTCCGCCTGGAACAGTTCGTCGATCAGCTCGCCGACCTGGAACAGACCTGCCTCGGCTACATCCAGGGCGACCGCTTCAAGACGATGGAAGCGGGCATCAAGGACGCGGTCGGTGAAATTTTCAACCGCTTGCGCAGCGAGGCTCCCGATCTCTACGCACCCGGGGCCAAACGCAAGTCGGATTTCTTTCGCGACATCGCCGGCTCGCGCTATCACATCCACGCCGAGGAAGTGGCCCGCGCCGCGACGCTGCCCTACGATCTGCTGATCAACCTCTATGACAAGTCGATCATCGAGGTCGAAAACCGGCCGCCGAAAGGCGACCTCAGCGACAAGTTCCGCCGCGCTTTGGCGCGCGTGTTAAAAACTGAGCCGTCGATCCAATCGTCGGCGGCGGTCGTGCAAAAGACCATCGAGGATACGCTGGCGATCGATCTGGAAGAGACCTACCTGGTCGGCACCGGCTATGGCCGCGTTACGCTGCCGTTCTCGAAGGAGCACATCCGTTCGGAAATTCTCTGCCACGGGCTCGGCGCCCACATGATGTATCCGAACACGCGTACCGTGCTCGACATCGGCGGCCAGGACACCAAGGGCATCCAGGTCGATGCCAGCGGCATCGTCGAGAATTTCCAGATGAACGACCGCTGCGCGGCGGGTTGCGGCCGTTATCTCGGCTATATCGCCGACGAAATGAACATGGGTCTGCACGAACTAGGCCCCATGGCCATGAAGTCCGACAAGCCGGCGCGCATCAACTCGACCTGCACCGTGTTTGCCGGCGCCGAATTGCGCGATCGCCTCTCGCTCGGAGAAAAACGCGAGGACATCCTGGCCGGTCTGCACCGCGCCATCATCCTGCGCGCGATCTCGATCATCTCGCGCTCCGGCGGAGTCACCAACGAGTTCACCTTCACCGGCGGCGTCGCCAAGAACGAAGCCGCCGTGCGTGAGCTGCGCAAGCTCATCAAGGAGAACTACGGCGACGTGGTGATCAACATCGATCCGGAATCGATCTATACCGGCGCACTCGGCGCGGCCGAATTCGCGCGCCGGGCGCATTTGGGCCAGGCCGACGGGAGTGCACAATGACCATCGCAGCAGGCATCGACATCGGCACCTCCACCATCAAGGCGGCACTGTTCAAGGTCGAGAACGGCAAAGAGGAATGGCTGGCGCGCTATTCGTTGCGCATCCGGCAGCGCGATCCCATGGAACTCGCGCGCGTCGCCTATGACGCCGTGCTGGAAGACGCCAAGCTTAAGCCCGAGGACGTGAATTACGTCGCGACCACGGGCGAGGCCGAAAGCGTGCCGTTCCATACCGGCCATTTCTATTCGATGACGACGCATGCGCGCGGCGCCATCTATCTCGACCCGCAAGCGCGCGCCGCGCTCGACATCGGCGCGCTGCACGGCCGCGCGATCAGCACCGACGAGCGCGGAAAAGTGCTGAACTACAAGATGACCAGCCAATGCGCATCTGGCTCCGGGCAGTTTCTGGAGAACATCGCCCGCTATCTCGGCATCGCGCAGGAAGAGATCGGCTCTTTGTCCTCGCAGGCCGACAATCCGGAAGTCGTGTCCAGCATCTGCGCCGTGCTGGCGGAAACCGACGTGATCAACATGGTGTCGCGCGGCATCAGCGCCCCCAACATCCTGAAGGGCATCCATCTGTCGATGGCGGCACGGTTATCCAAGCTGCTGAAATCGATTGGCATGGTAAAAGGCGTGGTCATGGTCACCGGCGGCCTGGCACTGGACAAGGGCCTGGTTGCCGCGCTTGAAGAGGATATCGGCCATATCAAGGATATGACCACCACGGTGGTGCGCAGCCACCCGGACTCCATCTACGCTGGCGCCATCGGCGCGGCGCTGTGGGGCGCCTATCGGTACGACAAACTTGCCGCGCAGGGTAACCTGCCGCGAGCGGCCTGAACTAGGAGCAAAATATGGCACTGCTGATCATCGATACCTGCACGGCTTGCGATGCGTGCGAGCCGGTATGCCCGAACAAGGCGATCACCGCCGGGAATCCGATGTACGTCATCGATCCGCTGAAATGCACCGAATGCGTCGGCGCCGAGGACGAGCCGCAATGCAAGCTGGTGTGTCCGGCCGATTGCATCGTCCCCAACCCCGACTGGGCCGAAAGCCAGGACGATCTGATGACCAAGTATCAACAGTTGCACGGTTAAGCCATGCAGTTCCAGAACCGCGTTTGTCAGAAGCTGTACGAGGAGCACGCCGCCGTCCAGGCGCTGCTGCAGCGGGTCGAGCAAACTATCGCCCGTCACCGCAACGACGTGCCGGACGCCAAAGACTCGGTGATGGGCAAGCTCATGAACGACCTCGCCAGCGAATTGCCGGGTGAGGTCGATCGCCATTTCACCTTCGAGGAGGAGGAGCTGTTCTCCTATCTCGCGGAGGCGGGCAACGCGGGCATCGGCCAGCATCTGACCTATGAGCACGGGATCATCCGCCCGATCGGCGCCGCGCTGGTCAAGCTGATTGGCGAGGCGCGCGCGCAGGGCTTCGATGCGGCGCGCTGGGCCGAGTTCCGCAACCTCGGTCAGCAATTGAGCATGAGCCTGGGGCCGCATGCTCACAAGGAAGACATGGCGCTGCTGCCGATGCTCGAAGACATGATGGACGTCGACAAGGAAGCCGCGCTCTACGAGAAATACGTCCTCCAACACGCCTGAGGGGTCATGGCCAGTAGCACGCGCCCGATCACCGTCGCCGACCTGGAGCGGGTCATTGCGATCGATAAGGTGAACACCGGCCACAGCCGGCGGCATTTCTTCGAGAAACGCTTCGCAGCCGCCAAGGCGCGGCCGTCCGATTTTGTGCATGTCGGCGTGGTCGCCGACAATGCGCTGCGCGGCTTCGCCATCGCCCGCATCATGCACGGCGAGTTTGGCATAAAGGACGCCATTGCGGTCGTGGACGCGCTCGGCGTCGAGTCGGAAAATCGTGAGCATGGGTTTGGCCAGAGCCTCATGGAAGGGCTGGTCGAGATGGCGCGCCAACGCGGGGCACGTTCCGTCCAATCGCAGGTGAGCTGGAAGAACGAGGATCTGTTGCGGTTTTTCAAGACCTCGCACTTCGAGCTTGCGCCGCGGCTGGCCTTGGAGCGCCCGATGACCGAATTGCGCGAAGACGAGGAAGAAGAATCATGACCGACACGTCGCGGACGACGCCTCCCCAGGCGCGCATGTCAATTCCGGCGCGTGTAGGCGATGACGCCGAAATCAACTACGGCAAGGCTCCGCCGGCCGATTTCGGCCCCTTGGCGCGCGACCGGATTCCGGTGCGAGCGATGAAAGAGGTCGACCTGCGCGCCCTTGTCGATATCGACCGCCGGATCACTGGGCGTAATCGCTCCGATTATTTCAACCGCAAGCTCGAGGAAGCTCTCTACGAGTCGGATGTGCGCGTTTCTCTGGTTGCCGAGCTGGATGGCAAGCCGGTTGGCTTTATCATGGCGCGTGTCGATTTCGGCGAGTTTGGCCGCGTCGAGCCGATCGCGGTGCTGGACACGATCGGCGTCGATCCCGAATATCGCAAGCGGGGTATCGGCCGCGCGTTGATTTCGCAGCTGTTCATGAATTTGATGACGCTGCGGGTTGAGGGCATACGAACGGTGATCGGATGGTCTGACGATCAACTTGTCACGTTCTTCGACCGCTGCGGTTTCCGTCCCTCGCAACGACTGTGCCTTGAACTTGCAACCAAGTGACAGCCAGCCACGGTTCAATTTCGCCGGGCATCGCGCCATTGTCACCGGCGGTTGCCGCGGCATCGGCCGTGCCATTGCCGACGCGCTAGCCGACGCCGGCGCGGAGGTCGACGTCTTCGACGTCGACGAACCGCGGAGCGGCGACGAATTTCCGCATCGCTTCGTGCGCGTCAGTGTCACTGATCCTGCCGCCGTCGCTCAGGCGGTCGCCGGCCTGCCGACGCCGGCGAGCCTCTTGGTCAACAATGCCGGCATCACCCGCGATCGCTCGATCATGAAGATGAGCGACCCAGATTGGGCGAGCGTGCTCGGCGTCAATCTGACCGGCGCGTTCAATATGATGCGCGCCGTCGCCCCGCCCATGACCGCCGCGGGATTCGGCCGGATCGTGAACATCACCTCGATCAACGGGTTGCGCGGAAAATTCGGTCAGGCCAATTACGCCGCCGCCAAAGCCGGCCTCATCGGGCTGACCAAGACGGCGGCACGCGAGTTCGGCAAGAAAGGCGTCACCGTCAACGCCGTGGCGCCCGGCATGGTGATGACCGACATGGCCAAGGTGCTGCCGGCGGAGATACTCAAGCGCGCGGTCGACGAGGCGGCGCTCGCCGAGCTGGCGCATCCCGAAGACATCAGCAGCGCGGTGCTGTTTCTGCTGTCGAATGCGGCACGCGCCATCACCGGTGAAGTGCTGCGCGTCGACGCCGGCCAATATATTTAGCCCCAGCGCACCATGCGCAGCATGAAGCCGCCCTCGCAGTCGCCACAGTGCGACTCGACGACTTCATGGCTCCAGCCGCGCTCTTCGAGCTCGGGATAAAGGAAGATCGGTTCCTGGTCGAAATGGCCGACCAGCGCCGCGTCGATGTCGCCGCTTTCGATGGTGCTGAGAACCGTTGCGGACGGCTCGGCGAGGCCGCGCAGGTCGATATGCACGCCGTCTTCGCTCCGCCAGATGCGGGAGCCATCCGTCGGTGGCGCGAGGTTGTGATGATGGTGCAAGGCAGGCCCCCATTTGGCCGTCAGGCTCATAAATCGGTACCACAATGCGTAATTATATGCTATTGATTTCTTCTGCGGAATCGAAAGAGCACCCGACGTGCCGACAGCGACAAAAGCGCGCGCAGCGAAGGCCGACGCCCTGCGGGTGCGGCGCGTGCGGGCGTCCGACATGGCGAACGTGATCGCGCTCGACGCCCATGTCACCAAGCTGCCCAAGCCGGACTATTGGGACGACGTCTTCCGCCGTTACGGCAAGCAACGGCTGCACGAGCGCTTCTTTCTGGTGGCCGAGAATCGCGCCGACCGGACCAAGCCGCGCCTGCTCGGCTTCATCATCGGCGAGGTGCGCGTCTGGGAATTCGGCTCGACGCCCTGCGGCTGGGTGTTTGCGTTGTCGGTCGATCCGGAGATGCGCTTGCATGGCGCCGGCAACGCGTTGCTGGAGGCGATGTCGGCCGAATTCAAGAAAGCCGGCGTCAGCAAAATGCGTACCATGGTCGCGCGCGATGCCCGACTGCCGCTGCTGTTCTTCCGCAGCGAAGGCATGATGGCCGGGCCCTATATCCAGCTCGAGAAGGATCTCGATTGAACAGGCAACACGGCGACGATTTGGCCGGCACAACGATGGCGACGTCATGAGACTGCAGATATCGACCCAGCTTGCCATCTTCGCGGTGCTCGAACTGGCCGCACGCGAAGGCCAGCAATTGTCGGTCGCCGACATCGGCGAGAAATACGGCGTCTCCAGTCACCATTTGGCCAAGGTCATGCACGTGATGGGCCGTGCCGGTCTCGTGCGCTCGGTGCGCGGCGCCGGCGGCGGCTATCAATTCGCCGGCAATGCGCGGCGCACGACGCTGCTGGACGTGGTCCAACTGTTCGAAGACGCCAACTCCGTCGAGCAGGACGGCGGGGCTGCCGATGCAACGCCCGAGGGCCAGGCCTTGCGGCAGGTGCTGAGCGAAATCGACGATATTGCCCGCGCGACGCTGGGCTCGATCACCATCGCGACCATGCGCAAGCTGGTGGACCGCCACGCGACCGGCAATGGGCGGCAGTCCAAGGCCGGCCGGCCGCGCCAGCGCGGCTCATTGGCGCCCTGATGCGGGACGCGGGCTGGAGCGGTCCGGCCGTCGCGAAAAACGAGGTTAAAGGCTTGGTTTCGGCTGCTGGGCCATAGCGACTGTGCACTGCAGCATAAATAGGCATATGACCGCCGGGCAATCCTTGATCAAGATCAAGGCGGCAAGGACTACCACCTTCATCAGTAAGGTAGTTTTGGCTTGAGGCTTTCCACCCATGTCCTCAAAACTGACAGCCGGCGATCTCCAGATCATATCGCGTATCGCGGTATTCCGGGGACTGAAGGCGGAAACCGTCGAACAGATCATTGCGCCGGCGACCGCGATGATGTTGCGGCCGCACGAGTGGATCGTGCGGCAGGGCGATCCGGCCACGGCATTTTTCATCATTATCGACGGCTGGGTGAAGCTTTATCGCAGCGCTCCCTCCGGCGACGACACCGTGATTGAAATCATGACCAAGGGCGAGAGCTTCGCCGAGGCGGTCGCCTTCACCGGCAATCGGTATTTCTCGACCGCCGAAGCGGTGACCGAAGCCCGCGTCGGCCGCATCCCGGCCGATCATATTGTGCGATGCATCCGGCAAAGTCCCGATATCGCCCTGGCGATGGTGGCGTCGATCTCGCAGCATCTGCATCATCTCGTGCAGCAGGTCGAGCAGCTCAAGGCGCAAAGCGGCGTGCAGCGGGTGGCCGAGTTCCTGGCCTCGCTGTCGCCGGCGGAGCAGGGCCACTGCTCGGTGGCGCTGCCTTACGACAAGATTCTGATCGCCGGCCGGCTCGGCCTGACGCCGGAGTCGCTGTCGCGCGCCTTCGCGCGCTTGCGCACGATCGGGGTCGTCGTCGACGCCTCCCACGTCATGGTCAAAGACGTCGCCAAACTACGGGCGCTGGCAGCCGACGATCGTAGCGCGGTGCGCGGCACTTTGCGCCCGGTGCGCTAATATCAGCCGACACGTCATCACCAGCAGGGATATTCCAATGTCAGTGCAAATTCTCCATCCACCCGGTTGGCTGCCGGCGATCGGTTATGCCAACGGCATCAGCGTGCCGGCCGGCCGTATCGTGTTCATTGCCGGGCAGGTCGGCTGGGATGCCAATCAGAAATTTCAAAGCGCGGAGCTGGTGCCGCAATTCGAGCAGGCGCTCAAGAATATCCTCGCCATCCTCGCCGAGGGCGGCGGCCAGCCGAGCCATATCTGCCGGCTGACCGCGTTCTGCATCGACAAGCCGGCCTATCTCACCGGCCGGCGCGAACTGGGGCGCATTTGGAAATCGCTGATCGGAAATCACTTTCCGGCGATGAGCATGATTTTTGTCGCCGATCTGCTCGACACGCCGGCCAAGATCGAGCTGGAAGCGACCGCGGTGATCCCGCAATAGTTTAAGCGCTGGCTTCCGCGAACAGGTTCGCGGTCAGGCGGCGCGCCAGCGCGGCGGCGGCGAGGCGCCGGTAATTGGCCGAGGCCAGCGTGGTCCGCATCGGCTGCACTTGTTTCTGCACCAGCCGATCGATTGCCTGTAGCAGCTTGTCGTCGAGCGCTTTTCCGGCGAAGGCGTCGGTGCCGTCGAGCAGGAACGGCCGTGAATTGGTGCCGGTCAGCGCGATGCGCAGCGCGCCGATGGTCTTGCCCTTGACGGTGAGCGCGACCGCCACGCCGGCGAGCGGAAAGTCGATGGCGCCGCGTGTCCGCACTTTTTCATAGCGCGAGGCCGGCGGCTTTGCCGGCAGATGCACCGCCACGATCAGTTCGCCCTCGGCCAACGTGAGGTGGGCCTTACCGTCCTCGACATAGAGTTCGCTGAGCGGAATGCGGCGCTGGCCTTGTGAGCCCGCGATGTCGATCTCGGCGCCGAGCACGAGCAAGGCCGGCGCGAGATCGCCGGAAAAAGCGGCGTGACAGCGCTGGCCCTGCGGCGCGACGTGACAGGTCTCGCCGCGGTTCTTGAGGCAATAGGCGTTGGCGCTGCGCCACCATTCGCTTTGATTGTAGTAGATGCAGCGGGTATCGAGGCACAGATTGCCGCCCACCGTTGCCATGGTGCGGTGAGAGGGGCCGGCGATCGCCGCGGCGGCTTGCGCCAGCGCGCGATATTTGTCGGCAATGAGGATGTTGCGGGCCAGCGCGGCGATGGTGACGCCGGCGCCGATGGTCATGCCCTGGGCGTCGGTCGCGAGCGCGGTCAGTTCGTCGATACCGGACAGATCGACCAGCTGATCCGGGCTGGTGATGCCGCGCCGCATGTTGACCAGCAGATCGGTGCCGCCGGCAACGTATCGGCTGCCCGGATGCTTGGCACAGGCCGCAACCGCTTCGTCGACGGTGCCCGGCTGGGCGAGATGGAAATCGGCCAGGGGTGCGGTCATGAGGCGGCCTTCACGCTTTTGGCAAGCCGCGCCTGCCGCCGGCGCTGGGTCAGCGCCTCCATGACCCGGTCCGGCGTCACCGGTATCTCGTTGAGGTCGAGGCCCAGCGCGTTGGCAATGGCATTGACCAGAGCCGGCGGGAAGCCGGCCAGCGCGCCTTCGCTGGCTTCCTTGGCGCCGAACGGCCCGTAGGGATCGTGGGTTTCGACGATCTGCACCTCGATCGGCGGGGATTCCGCGATGGTCGGCATGCGATATTCGAGAAAGCTGGCATGCGCCGGCAGCCCTTCGAGGTAGCGGGTCTCCTCGCACATCGCTTGGCCCATGCCCATCCAGACCGATCCTTCGACCTGGCCTTCGACCGCCAGCGGGTTGATGGCGTGGCCGCAGTCGAGCGCCACCCATACCTTGTCGACGGTGACCAGACCGGTCGCATCGTCGACGCTGACTTCGACCACCTGGGCGGCGTAGCTGAAACCCATGGTCGAGCCGACGGCGCCGCCGCGGTGCTTGCCGCCGTGGAAGTCCGGCGGGCAGGTGAACGAGCCTTTCACGGTGATCGCGCCCTCATCGACCAGCGCGGCGGCAACCACGTCGGCGAACGACAGACTCGATTGATCGCCGCCGCCGACGCGGAACACTTCGCCGCATTCAATGTCTTCGGGGTTCGCCTCGAGTTTCTTGGCGGCGGCCTTGACCAGGATGGTCTTGAGATTCTTGGCGGCATCGATGGCCGCATTGCCCACCATGAAGGTGATGCGCGACGAATAGGCGCCGTTGTCCTTGGGCGTGATGGCCGTATCGGCGGAGATGACGCGGATGCGGTCGAGCGAAATGTCCAGCGTCTCGGCCACCGCTATCGCCACCATGGTGGAGGAGCCCTGGCCGATATCGGCGGCGCCGGTGAGCGCCGTCACGCCGCCATCGAAGTCGAGCTTGAGGTTCACCACCGCGTGCGGCTCGCCGGTGCGGTGGATCGGCTTGGCGGCGCCGCTGACGTAATGCGAGCAGGCCATGCCGAGACCCTTGCCCGGCGGCAGCTTGCCGAGGCGCGCCCGCCATCCGCTGGCGTGCTCGACGCGGTCGAGGCATTCGCTCAGTCCATAACTGTTGACCACCAGGTCGTTCATGGTGCGGGTCGGCGCCTGCAGCAGATTGGCGCGCCGCACCGCGAACGGGTCGAGCCCGAGTTCGCGCGCCATGCGGTCGACCAGACATTCGAAGGCATGGCGGGTGTTGACGCCGCCGTGACCGCGCATGGCGCCGCAGGGCGGCAAATTGGCGTAGACGCGGTAGCCGTCGTACTTGACCGCGGGAATATCGTAGATGCCGTGCAACAGCGCGCCGGCATAGAGAATCGTAATGATGCCGTAACCGGCATAGGCGCCGCCGCGCTGCACCACCTGCAATTCGCAGGCGGTGAAGCGTCCGGTCTTGCTCATGCCGAGCTTGAGCTTGATATCGGTCTGCGGACGGGCACGGTGGGTGATGAAGGTTTCCTCGCGCGTCAACTGCATCATCACTTTGCCGTTGGCGGCGCGCGCCAGCAGTGCCGTGACGATCTCGAAATTGAGCGCTTCGACGCGCGCCCCGAAACCGCCGCCGATGAACGGCTTGATCACGCGGATGCGCGAGGAATCCATCTCCAGGCATTGCGCGAGCATGAGGTGCAGGTAATAGCCGACCTGCGACACGGTCTGCACCGTGAGTCGGCCGGTCGCCGGATCGTATTCGGAGAGGCTGGCGTGCGGCTCGATCTGCGCGTGGTTGATCTCGGCGCAGCTGAATTGCTCTTCGCGCACCAGATCGGCGGCGGCAAAACCTTGCGCGACGTCGCCGAACGTATGATGGACGTCGCGTTCGAGATTGCCGGGTTTGTCGTCGTGCAGAAGCACCGCGCCCGGCGCGCGCGCGTCCGCGGACGTATAATAGGCGGGCAGTGCCTTCACTTCGAGTTCGATCAGGCCGAGAGCGCGCTCGGCAGTCTCCTCGTCGATCGCCGCCACCGCCGCGATCGGCTCGCCGCGATAGCGCACGCGCCCGCGCGCCAGCGGATATTCGTTCATGGCTATGGGCAGCACGCCGTAAGTATGCGCGCAATCCGCGCCGGTCACGATCGCCACCACGCCCTCGATCGCGCGCGCCTTGGATACGTCCAGCTGCACGATGTCGCCATGGCTGACCGGGCTGCGCAGGATGCGTCCGACCAGCGCGTCGGCATGGTCGAGGTCGGCGGTGTAACGGGCGCGGCCGGTGACTTTCTCGATGCCGTCGATCAACGGAACACCGCGACGCGCGAGCTTGCCGTATGGGGTCGGAGCAGCGGTCATGTGAGTTGCCCCGCGGCCGCTTTGACCGACTCGATGATTTTAACATAGCCGGTGCAGCGGCAGAGATTGCCCGAGAGCGCGGCGCGAATTTCGCCGTCGCTGGGGGCCGGGTTGCGGCGCAGCAGCGCTTCCGCCGCCATGATCATTCCCGGCGTGCAGAAGCCGCATTGGGTGCCGAGCTTTTCGTGGAAGGCGGTCTGCAATGCGCTCAGCCGCGCCTGCTTGGCCACGCCTTCGATCGTTTCGACGTGGCGGCCTTCGCAACGCACCGCCAGCGTGATGCAGGATGGCACCGCTTCGCCGTCGACCAGCACGGTGCAGGCGCCGCACTCGCCGCCGTCGCAGCCGGTCTTCACGCCGGTGAGGTGCGCGACGTCGCGCAGATAGTCGACGAGCAACTGCTTTTCGGCGACCGCGTCTTCACGCCAGCGCCCATTCAGCTTCAATCTCAGCAGACGTTTTTTCGGCTGCGGGCCCGGGGCATGCATCGGAGCGCTCCTAGACTGAAAAATGCGCCGTTTAACGGCGTGTTTCCATGACTAAAATCAAGGCTTTGGGCATCGGCGGCATCGGGAGTTCACCTGACCGAAGTCAAGGAGGGCGCTGCGATTAATCAGTAAAATTTCCAATGTCGATATTTCATGGGCGAGGCTGACGATGGCGCTTCGCGACATTAATGCCGCGGTCGATTTCGCGAGCAAAGAAGCGGAACAAACAGCGCAAGACATTGCCGCGCTGAGCGTGTTTTTCAATCCGAAGAGCGTCGCCGTGGTGGGCGCCTCATCGGACCCGAAGAAGCCGGGCAACACCGCGTTGCGCCACATGATTTCCATGGGCTACAAGGGAAAATTGTTTCCGGTCAATCCGCGCGAAAAGGGCATTCTGGGGCTGCCTTGCTACAGAAACGTGAGCGACATCCCCGAACCGGTCGAGATGTGCATTCTGATGGTGGCGGCCGAGCTGACCGTGCCGGTCGCCAAGGAGCTGGTCGAACGCAAACGCCGCTTCAATGACGTCAAGGGCGCGATCTGCATGTCGGCGGGCTTCGGCGAGATCGACGCGCCTGAGGCCAAGCAGCGGCAGAAGGATCTGATCGACATTCTGCGGTCGGCGTCGATCCGGCTCATCGGTCCGAACTGCGTCGGCGTCATGGATACGGTGAGCGGCTTCAACACCAATTTCGACATCGGCTCCTATCCGCGCGGCGGCATCAGCGTGCTCACGCAGAGCGGCGCCTTCGGCAATTCATTTCTGTTTGCTTCGGGCACGAGCGGCCGGGTGGGCCTGAACAAATATGTCTCCATGGGCAACATGGCCGACGTTCAGATGGCCGAGCTGCTCACCTTCTTGAAGGACGACGTAACGACGCGCGTCATCGGCATCTATCTCGAAGGCCTGTCCGATCCGCGCGGCTTTTTCCAGGCGGCCTGCGAAGCCGCCGCGGTCAAGCCGGTGGTGGTGCTCAAAAGCGGCCGCAGCGAATTGGGCTCGACCGCGGCGCTCTCCCACACCGGTGCGATTGCCGGCGCCGAGGCGATCTACGAAGGCGCTTTCCGCCAGTTCGGATTGATGCGCGTGCGCAGCGTCGCGGAGTTCTACGACACGCTGCGCGCGTTCTCGATGCAGCCGGTGCCGAAGGGCAACCGCGTCGCCGTGCTCACCCACATGGGCGGGCCGGGCACGATGTGCATCGACGAGATTTCCGAATTGCCCGGCATCACGATGGCGTCGTTTACCGATGAAACCCACGCGGCGTTGAAGGCGATCCTGTCGCCCGCCGCCAATGTCGGCCATCCGCCCGGTTATATCGACCTCACCGCCGCGCATTTCGAGCGCTTGCACCATCAGGTGCTGCAGATCCTGTTCAAGGACCCGAACGTCGACTCGGTGATCCAGATCCTGGCGCCCAGCGCGTTCCTCGATCAGCCGCTGCTTGCCAAGGAAGTCGCGGCGGCGTTCCAGTCGCAAGGCGCGACGCCGAAGCCGCTGCTCAATGTCATCACCTTCGGCGACTTTGCCGGCGAATTGCGCCGCGGCTTGGAAGCAGCCCACCTGCCGACCTTCGATTACCCGGACACGGTCGCGCGGGTCGCGGCCAATCTGTCGAATTACGGCACGGTTCGCACGGCGGCGGCGCAAGCGGGCGGACAGACTCAAAGTGCCGGCACGCAAGGGCCGGCGGCGCAACTGATCGCCGCCACGGCCAAAGCGGGGCGTGTCAGCCTGCTCGAACCGGAAGCCTATGCGGTGTGCAAGCAGTACGACATCCAGGTGCCGCCGTTCAAAATGGTCGATTCGCTCCCGGGCGCCTTGGCGGCCGCCAGAGAGATCGGCTACCCGGTCGTGCTCAAAGTGGTGTCGGCGCAGATCCTGCATAAATCTGACATCGGCGGTGTTATGCTTGGCATCGGCTCCGACAGCGCGCTGGAAAAATCCTATGCGCAGCTCGTCGACAACGTCCGCAAGGCGGCGCCCGCAATAGCCAAGCCAAGCGTGCTGGTGCAGAAAATGATGCCGGCGGCGACCGAGCTGGTACTGGGCGCGATCCGCGACAGGCTGTTCGGCCCGGTGGTGATGTTCGGCCTCGGCGGCATCTATGTCGAGGTGCTCAAGCGCGTTAGTTTCCGCCTGGCGCCGTTCGGCATCGAGCAGGCGCGCGCGCTCATCCACGACATGCTGCCGCCGAAGATCATCGCCGGCGCGCGCGGCCGCAAGAAACTCAATGTCGACGCCATCGCCGCCATGCTGGTCTCGCTTGGCCGGTTGCTGGAGGAGCATCCGCAGATCGACGAAGTGGACCTCAACCCCTGCCTGGCGCTCGACGACGGCTGCCTGGCGGTGGACGCGCGCATCATCCTCGCCAAGGCCAAGAAAGGGTAAGCCGCAGGAATGACCGCCTTTCGCGACTATAATGCCGCTGTCGATTTCGTGGATCGCAACGTCGCCGAGGGACGGGGCGAGAAGACCGCGTATATCGACCCGTCGCGCAACCTGACCTATGGCGAACTGCGCGACACCGCGGCGCGCATCGGTCCGATGCTGGCGCGCATGGGGATCGAGCCGGAAAACCGCATCGCCCTCGTTATGCTCGACACCGTCGACTTTCCCATCCTGTTCTGGGGCGCCATCCGGGCGGGAATCGTTCCGGTGCTGGTCAATACCCGGCTGACGGTCGATCAATATCGCTATCTGTTCGAGGATTCGCGCGCCAAGGCGGTTTTTGTTTCGACCCCGTTGCTGCCGATGGTGCAGGAAGCCGCCAAGGATCTGCCGAACGTCAAGGAAGTTGTCGTGGTGGGCGGCGGCCCGCTGTCGGTGCCGCGGCTGGACACGCTGTTGGCGGCCGAGAACGAAGGCGCGGCGCCGGCGCAAACCTCGGCCGACGAGACCGCCTACTGGCTCTATTCGTCCGGCACCACGGGGAACCCGAAGGGCACGATGCATGTGCATTCGACGCCGATGAACATCGCGCGCACCTCGGGGCAGACCCGCATCGGCATCCGTGAAGACGACGTGATCTTTTCCGCGGCCAAGCTGTTCTTCGCCTATGGCCTCGGCACGATGGTCTGTACGACGTGGGCCGGCGCGACCTTGGTGCTCTATCCGGAGCGACCGACGCCGCAGACCGTGTTCGAGACGCTGCGTGGCTACCAGCCGACGATATTCTTCGCGGTGCCGACACTCTATGCCGCCATCCTCGCCGATTCCGAATGCACGCGAGAAAACATGTCGAACCGACTGCGGCTGTGCTTCTCGGCCGGCGAGCCTTTGCCGCCACCTGTCGGCATGGACTGGAAGCAGCGCTTCGGTGTCGACATCGTGAATGGCGTCGGCTCGACCGAGATGGGACACTTGTTCCTGACCAATCTTCCGGATGCGGTGGAATACGGCACGTCGGGTGTGCCGGTCGAAGGCTACGATCTCAGGCTGGTCGACGAAAACGGCAAAGACGTCGCCGACGACGAACTCGGTGAGTTGCTGGTGCGTTGCGAATCGTCGGCGGTCGGATATTGGAACCAGCGCGAGAAATCGCGCCGCACCTTTATCGGCGAGTGGACCCGCACCGGCGACAAATATCTGCGGCGCGCCGACGGCGTCTACTCCTACTGCGGGCGCACCGACGACATGTTCAAGGTCAGCGGCATCTGGGTTTCGCCGTTCGAGGTCGAGGCGGCATTGGTCAGCCATCCGCTCGTGCTCGAGGCGGCGGTGGTTCCGGCCGAAGACGACAACGGCCTGGTCAAGCCGAAAGCCTATGTCGTGCTCAAGGATTTTGGCGGCAACGACGCCGGCCGCGCGATGTACGAAGAACTCAAGGTTCACGTCAAACGCTCGATCGGTCCCTGGAAATATCCGCGCTGGATCGAATTCGTCGACAGCCTGCCGAAGACCGCGACCGGAAAAGTCCAGCGCTACATGCTGCGCGACAAGGCGATCAATGCAAAGGGTGCAGACCGATGAGGCCGCCGCTGTCCCATTATTCCTGGCCGTTCTTTGACGCCAGCCATCGCCAGTTCGGCTCAACGCTCGCCGACTGGGCCGGCCGCGAAGTTCATAAGCATGTCGATCACGCCGATGTGGATCGCTCCTGCCGCGCGCTGGTGCGCGCCTTGGGCGATGCCGGCTGGCTGAAGGCGGTGGTGCCGGCGGCCTATGGCGGCCTTAACGAGAAACTCGACGTGCGCACGCTGTGCGCGGCGCGCGAGATCCTGTCCTGGCACGACAGCCTGGCCGATTTTGCCTTCGCCATGCAGGGCCTGGGGACCGGCTCGATCTCGCTGTTCGGCAGCGACGATGTCAAAGCCAAATACCTGCCGCCGGTGCGCGAGGGCCGTCATCTCGCCGCCTTCGCGCTTTCGGAACCGGAAGCCGGCTCCGACGTCAGCGCGCTGGCGACGACCGCGACCAAGGACGGCCCCAGTCATGTCCGTATCGACGGCATGAAGACCTGGATTTCCAATGGCGGCATCGCCGACCACTATATCGTGTTCGCGCGCACCGGCGAGGCGCCCGGCGCCAAGGGCTTGTCGGCCTATGTGGTCGACGCCGATACGCCCGGCCTCGAGATCGCCGGCCGCATCGACGTGATCGCGCCGCATCCACTGGCGGCGCTGCGCTTTACCGGCTGCCGCGTGCCGCAGACCAACCAGCTCGGCGGCCCGGGCGATGGTTTCAAGGTCGCGATGGCGACGCTCGATATCTTCCGCTCGACCGTCGCCGCCGCGGCGCTCGGGCTGGCGCGGCGCGGCTTTGACGAAATGACCGAACGTTCGGCCACGCGCATTCTGTTCGGGGCGCCGCTCGCCGATCTGCAGCTCACGCAGGCCGCGATCGCCGACAGCGCCATCGACATCGACGCCGCCGCCTTGCTGGTCTATCGCGCGGCCTGGGAAAAGGATCGCGGCACGGCCCGCATCACCCGCGAGTCCTCGACGGCGAAAGCCTTTTCGACCGAGATGGCGCAACGCGTCATCGATCGCGCCGTGCAGATTTTCGGCGGCAACGGCGTGCGCGTCGGCGTCAAGGTCGAAGCGCTCTATCGCGAAATCCGCGCGCTGCGCATCTATGAGGGCGCCACCGAAGTGCAGAAGCTGATCATCGCGCGCGAAGTCATGAAGGCGCTTGAGGCGACGCGGCGCCAGGCCGCCGAGTAGAGACCATGCTGCTGACCGAGCAACAGGAACAAGTGCGGGACACCGCGCGCGAATTCGCGCAGCGTGCCCTGGCGCCGCATTCCGCCGAATGGGACATAAAATCCGTGTTTCCGCGCGCGGCACTGCGCGAGCTGGGCAGCCTCGGCTTCATGGGCATGACGGTCCCGCCGGAATGGGACGGCGCCGGCACCGACTATATTGCCTATGCGCTGGCGCTGGAGGAAATCGCCGCCGGCGACGGCGCGGTCTCGACCATCGTGAGCGGCCATAACTCGGTCGGCTGCATGCCGCTGGTCGAATACGGCACGCCGGAGCAGAAGGAAAAATATCTGCGGCCGATGGCGCGCGGCGAGATGTTGAGCGCCTTCTGCCTCACCGAACCGCAGAGCGGCTCGGATGCCGGCGCGATCCGCACCCGCGCCGAGCGCCGCAACGGCAGCTATGTGCTCAACGGCGTCAAGCAGTTCGTCACCTCGGGCAAGAACGCCGACGTCGCGCTGGTCATTGCCGCCACCGATCTCGCGCTCGGCAAGCAGGGCATCAGCTGCTTCATCGTCGACACCAAGCAGTCCGGCTATTGCGTGCGCCGGGTCGAAAACAAGATGGGCCAGCAGGCGTCCGATACCTGCGAAGTGCAGTTCGACCAGCTCAGCGTGCCGGTGGAGAACCGGCTGGGCGCCGAAGGGCAGGGTTACCGCATCGCGCTGGCCAATCTGGAAGGTGGCCGCATCGGCATCGCCGCGCAGGCGGTGGGCATGGCGCGCGCGGCGCACGAGATTGCGCTCGCCTATGCACAGGAGCGCCGCAGCTTCGGCAAGACCATCATCGAACATCAAGCCGTGGCCTTCCGGCTGGCCGACATGGCGACGCAGCTCGAAGCCGCGAGGCAACTGGTTCTGCATGCCGCCGCCTTGCGCAGTCAGGGCTTGCCCTGCCTCAAGCAGGCTTCCATGGCGAAGCTGTTCGCCACCGAAGCCGCCGAGCGCATCTGTTCCGACGCCATCCAGACGATGGGCGGCGCCGGCTACATGGCCGACGCCGGGGTCGAGCGGATTTACCGCGCCGTGCGCGCCAGCAAGATCTACGAGGGCACCAACGACATCCAGCGCCTGGTCATCAGCCGCGCGCTGGTGACCCAGGCGGGGCAGGAGAGGCGGAACTGAGCATGTTCCTGACCCACACCGCCGACGCCGTGACCACGTTGACGCTGAGCCATCCTCCGGTGAACGCGATCAGCGAGCAATGGGTCGCCACATTCGAGGCCAATCTCGACCAGCTCGCCGGCGGGCCGCCCTGCACCGTCCTGCATATCCGCTCCGACCAGAAGGTGTTCTGCGCCGGCGCCGATCTGAAGGAAGTGCGCGAGCGCATGGACATGGCCGACGGTCCCGACCGCATGTACGCCTATGTGGCCGCCATCCAGCGGTTGTACGCGCGCATCGAGAAACTGCCGCAGGTCACTCTGGCCGAGATAAGCGGCGCGGCCATGGGCGGTGGCTTCGAACTGGCGCTGTCCTGCGATCTGCGCATCGCGGCTAACGAAGCCAAAGTCGGTTTGCCGGAAGCCCGCCTCGGCTTGATCCCTGGCGCCGGCGGCACCCAGCGGCTCACCCGGCTATGCGGTCCGGCGCTCGCCAGCCGGCTGATCCTCGGCGCCGAAATTCTCGACGGCGCCACTGCCGGCGCGCTCGGCGTGGTGCATTGGGCGGTGCCGCGGGCCGAGCTGCCGGCGCGCGCGCTTGAGATCGTCCGCCGCATCGCCGATCTGCCGGCCGCGGCGCTGGCCGCCAGCAAAACCTGCATCGCCGCCGCCGGTCAGCCCGGCCGCGGCGGCTATACCGACGAATTGGAATTCACCCGGTCGCTGCTCACCAATGCGGAGACGCGGAAACGCGTGCAGGCATTCCTCGCCGGCGCGACTGCCAATGACAAACCGGCCAAGAGAAATTGAAACAGGAGTAGAGCTATGATGTTCGACGGCAAGGTTGCGCTGGTGACGGGCGGGGCGTCCGGCATCGGCAAGGCGACCGTAATGGCATTCGCCCGCCAGGGCGCGACGGTGATCTGCGCCGACGTGAACGCCGCGGCCGGCGAGGCGTTGAAGACGGAAGCTGCCGGCGCCAAGCTGAAGGTCGACTTCGTCGCCATCGATCTCGGTAATTCGGATTCGATCCGCGCCGCCGCCGCCGAGGTGCTCAAGCGCTATCCGCGCGTCGACATCCTGGTGAACGCCGCCGGCTGGGGCGACATCCAGCCCTACATGCAGAACACGCCCGAGTTCATCAACCGCGTGATCGCCATCAATCTCGCCGGTCCGGCGCATCTGACCCAGGCGCTGCTGCCGCCGATGATCGCCGCCAACGGCGGCAAGATCATCAATATCGCCAGCGACGCGGGCCGCGTCGGCAGCGGCGGCGAGACGGTTTACGCCGGCGCCAAGGGCGGGCTGATCGCCTTCACCAAGTCGCTCGCGCGCGAGGTCGCCCGCTACCAGATCAACGTCAACTGCGTCTGCCCGGGCCCGACCGATACGCCGATGCTCGCCACCCGCTCGGAAAAATTGCGCGAGGCCTTCCTGAAAGCGATCCCGTTCCGCCGCTTCGCCAAGCCGGAGGAAATCGCCGACGCCGTCGTGTACTTCGCCAGCCCGCAATCCGCATACGTCACCGGGCAGGTGATGAGCGTGAGCGGCGGGCTGACCTTCGCAGGCTAATTCCAACAACAGCAGTCATCGAGAGGATCAAGAACCATGAACGATACAGCCAAGCGATTTAGCCCCGCCGGATTGGATTTTTCCACTTACAAGCCGAAGCATTTCCTCTGGAGCGTCGACGGCAAGGTGGCGACCATCACCTTGAACCGACCGGAACGGAAGAACCCGCTCACGCTCGAATCCTATGCCGAGCTGCGCGACTTGTTTCGCAACCTGCAATATGCCGACGGCATCAAGAACATCGTGATTACCGGCGCCGGCGGCAATTTCTGCTCCGGCGGCGACGTGCACGAGATCATCGGCCCGCTGGTCGAGATGCAGCGCAAGGACGACATGGCGGGCCTGCTCGCCTTCACGCGCATGACCGGTCAACTGGTCAAGGAAATGCGCGCCTGTCCGCAGCCGATCGTCTCTGCCATCGACGGCATCTGCGCCGGCGCCGGCTCGATCATCGCCATGGCGTCGGATTTGCGTGTCGGTACGGCGCGCAGCAAGGTCGGCTTCCTGTTCGTGCGTGTCGGTCTCGCCGGCGCCGACATGGGCGCCTGCGCCATCCTGCCGCGCATCATCGGTCACGGCCGCGCGTCGGAGCTGCTTTATACCGGCCGCATCATGGAAGGCACTGAGGCGGAGCGCTGGGGCTTCTACAACAAACTGAGCGAGCCGGAGAACGTGCTCGCCGACGCGCAGGCGCTGGCCAAGACTCTGTCGGATGGCCCGACCTTCGCCAACTCAATGACCAAGAAGTGCCTGCACCAGGAATGGAACATGGGCATCGACGAGGCGATCGAAGCAGAGGCGCAGGCGCAGGCGATCTGCATGCAGACCAAGGACTACGAACGGGCCTACGAAGCGTTTGTCGCCAAGCAGAAGCCGGTCTTCCAGGGCAACTAGCGACGATACGGTACCGAATACGCGGATTGCTCCGGACGTTGACGCCACGGCAGTTGTGCCGTGGCGTCATTATTTGGCGCTCGTCACGCGATCGAATTGTTAGGCATATTTGCGGGTACGTGATAGGATATTTCGATCATCACACGGCGCGCCGATATGGTCATGAAGCTCAGTCAACTTCGCAATTTCACCGCCGTGGTCGAGGCCGGCGCGGTCCGCCAGGCGGCCAAGAATCTCAACTTGTCGCAGTCGTCGGTCACCAAGAGCATCCAGCAGCTGGAAGACGATCTCGGCGTCGAGCTGTTGCATCGCGGCGCCCACGGCGTCGCCGCGACCGAGGCGGGCAAGGCGCTGTTCGCGCGCATCAAGACCGTCGAGGCCGAGCTGCGCCACGCCCGCAACGACGTTGAAACCATCCAGGGCGCCGGCATGGGCGAAATCCGCGTCAGCGCCTCGCCGAGCGTCGCCACCGGCCTGCTGCCGCGCTCGGTCATCGCCTTCCAGCGCACGCATCCGCGCGTCAGTTTCCACATCCTGGAGGGTGTCTATCCCGACATGCTACCGGCGATCCGCACCGGCGATCTCGATCTCGCCATTTGCCTGGTGCCCGGCCACCCCCGCGACGACAGCCTGAGTTTCATCAGCCTGGTCAAGGACCGGCTGGTGCCGGCGGTGCGCGCCGACCATCCCGTGCTCGCCCGCCGCAAGCTGAGCCTCGCCGATCTCACCGCGCTCGATTGGATCATCTATCGCCGCAGCCATACCGGGCTCGACGTGTTCGAGCAGACCTTCATCGCCAACCGGCTGGAGCCGCCGAAGAGCACGATCGAATGCACTTCGTTCGCCTGCGCGCTGGCGCTGGTCGAGAACGGCGACTATGTCACGCTGGTGCCCTCGCAGATTTTCGCCGGCAACCGCAACACGCCGTCGCTCGCCCCGGTGCTGCTCGATGCGCCGATGCAGCCCTGGCAGGTGGTGGCGATTTCGCGCGCCCAGCGCGAGCTGTCGGCGGTCTGCCTGGCCTTTCTCGCCGAGCTGCAGAAAACCGCGGCCAAGATCGATTTGCCGATCAGCGGTGCGCGGCGGCCGCGGCCGCGGTCCTGAAAAGCCATCGCTCTGTGATCGATATTATCGATCACTCTAACGTTGATATGTATCAATAAGCGATAGCCGGAAAGCCTATAATCGCCCGCGCAAGGCGGTCGCGCCCGTCCGGCTCCGGCGGGCGAGCGACGGCCCATATGCGCATCGATCATACGGGTGAGGAAGCGCACGATGTTCTCGCAGCTCAAACTGTCCGTCATTCTGTTCGCGCTCACGCTGCTGCTGCGATACGTCCGCTGGCGCCATCCGCATTTCGCGGCGCGCCTGAAGGAGCGCAATCTGGTGGCGCAGATCAAGGCGCGCGACGAGGGCACCGGCCGCTGGATCGAGATCCGCGACGGCAACATCAACTCGCGCGCCGGCCAGCATGCCAAGCCCGATATCACGCTGTCCTTCAAGAATGCCGCGACCGGCGCCTCCCTACTGACGCCGCCGATCAACTGGCTCGATCAGATCAACGCGCAGAAGGATTTTACCCTCGGCGTCGACGGTCCGGAAGACCTGACCAACTGGTTCGCGCAGACCCTCATGAAGATGCAGACCGCGCACTGGACTTTTGGCACGCCGATGCCGGACGGCACCATGCGCTATTGCAACATGGCGAACGGCGGCCCGCTCTTCGTCACCGTCAAGGACGGCAGGATTATCCGTACCACGCCGATCGATTTCGACGAAACCGATCCGCAGCCGTGGACGATTCAGGCGCATGGCATGAATTTCACGCCGCCGCGCAAGACCACGCTCGCCCCGCACGGGCAGACCAGCCGGTCGACGATCTATTCGCCCGACCGTTTGCTCTACCCGATGAAGCGCGTCGACTTCGACCCGAACGGCACGCGCAATCCGCAGAACCGTGGCAAGTCGAAATATGTCCGCATCTCGTGGCCGGAGGCGCTCGACATGGTCGCCGTCGAGATCAAACGCGTGAAGCACGATCATGGCCCGGGCGCCATGACCGTCTCGCACGGCTCGCATCATACCTGGGGCCATATCGGCTATTACCTCAGCGCTTTGTACCGCTTCAGCAATGCCGTCGGTCACACGCCCGTCCATCATAATCCTGACAGCTGGGAAGGCTGGTACTGGGGCGCCGCGCACCACTGGGGCTACACGATGCGCGTCGGCCAGAGTGAAACTTACGGCACCGTCGAGGACTTGCTGCAAAACTGCGAGATGGTGGTGTTCTGGTCGGCCGATCCGGAAACCAACAGCGGTTCCTATGGTGCCCAGGAAGGCACGGTGCGCCGGCAGTGGCTGAAGAAGCTCGGCATCAAAGTCGTGCACATCGATCCGCATTACAACTCGTCCGCCCAATTCCTGCCGGGCAAATGGATTTGCCCGAAGCCGACGACCTCGCCGGCGCTCGCCCTGGCGATCGCCTACGTTTGGATCAAGGAAGGGCTTTACGACAAGGAATACGTCAAGACGCACACGACCGGCTTCGACGCCTGGAAGGCCTATGTCATGGGCGAGAGCGACGGCGTGGCCAAGACGCCGGAATGGCAGGAGAAGGAAACAGGCGTTCCAGCCAAGGACGTGCGTGCGCTGGCGCGCGAATGGGGCACCAAGCGCACTTATCTCGGTTGCGGCGGTTGGGGCAACGGCCACGGCGGCGCCTGCCGCAATCAGACCGGCATCCAATGGGCGCGCACCATGGTGTGTCTGATCGCGATGCAGGGACTGGGCAAGCCCGGCATCAACATGGGCAATCTGCAATGGGGCTCCCCGGTCGATCTCAACTTCTATTTCCCGGGCTACGCCGACGGCGGCATGTCCGGCGATATCGAGAAGACGGCGATGGCGGTCGAGCTTTTCCAGCGCATGCCACAGCTGCCGACGGTGAACACGCCAAATCAGAGGATTCCGCGCATCTTCCTGCCTGAAGCGATTATCGAAGGGAAAACCGACGGCGGCTACCCGTGGACCGGTAAATCGATCGAGTCGCAGTTCGCCAAGTTCAGTTATCCGGCGCCCGGTCATGCGCCGGTGCGGATGATGTTCAAATACGGCGGTTCGCTAATCCCGACCATGAACAACACCAACCGCCACGTGAAGATGTTCCAGTCGCCGAACCTCGAGTTCGTCGTCAGCCAGGCCATCTGGTTCGAGGGCGACACCAAATTTGCCGACGTCATCCTGCCCGCCTGCACCAATTTCGAGCGTGCGGACATCAGCGAATGGGCAGGTCTTGGCGGTTACGGCCATCACGGCCAGCAGCAGCTCAATCATCGTGTCATTATCTTCCAAGCGCCGGCGATCGAGCCGCTGGGCGAGTCGAAATCAGACTTCTGGATCTTCAACGAGATCAGCAAGCGGCTCGGGCTTGCCAACTACTTCTCCGAGGGCGTCAACGAAATCGACTGGGTCAAGCGTCTGTTCGATGCCTCCGACCTACCGAAAAAGATTTCCTGGAAGAAGTTCATGAAGCGCGGTTACTACGTCGTGCCGGCGGAGAAGGAGCACCTGCGCATACCGGTCTCCTTCCGCTGGTTCTGGGAAAACCGTAAGAAGGACGTTCCGGAGCCGCATCCATTGCCTTCCGATTACTCGGTGGAGTTCCTCAAAGGCTTGCAGACCCAATCGGGCAAGCTTGAGTTCGAAAGCAACAGTCTCAAGCGCGTGAATGACCCCGAGCGGCCGCCGGTGGTCGAATACGTGCCGTCGTGGGAGGGCCCGCAGTCGGGCGAGTTGTTCCGGAAATATCCGCTGCAGCTGCTCACGCCGCACAGCAAGTACAGCTTCCACACCCAAAGCGACGGCAAGGATAGCTTCCTGCTCAACATCCCGGACCACCGGGTGAAGGTGAAGGATTGGTACTATTGGACCGTGCGCATGAATTCGCAGGATGCCGCGGCGCGCGGCATCAAGCAGCACGATCTGGTCAAGGTCTACAACGATCGTGGCGCGGTGATCTGCGCGGCGGTGCTTACCGAGCGGCTTTCGCCCGGCGTCGCCCACAGCTACGAATCCTCGGCGCTGTACGAACCGATGGGCGAGCCCGGCCGGTCGGTGGACCGCGGTGGCGTGGTCAATCTGCTGATGCCGCATCGCTCGCAGACCAAGTCGACGCATGCGCTCGCCGGTTCGCAAGGCCTCGTCGAAATCGTACCGTGGGACGGCAAGACCGAACACATCTCGGAGGCTTTCGCCGCCAAGACGAAGGAGACGAAAGCAAAGAAAGTCAGCACGCGGCGCAAACCGTCACCGCTGGTGCCGGCGAAATGACGACTGACGTGAATTCCATGGTCCGGTCCCATGCCGGGGCCGGGCCGTGGCCGCAACAGGAGGAGACGATCTAATGGCTTATCTGTTCAAGCAAGGAGAGCTGCCGTCGCTGATCGACGCCAAACAGGCGCGCGAGCGAATTTTCTTCGTCAACCAGGAACTTGCCAACATCGACGACATGCTGGCCGGCGTCATGTACTACAAGAAGGATGCGGCCTCGCCGCTGCATCTGCACAAGAACTGCGAGCATTTTTATTTCATCATCACCGGCAAGGCGACGGTGGAATCCGACGAAGGCGTGCGCCCGGTCGGTCCCGGCGACATGATCTTCATCCCGGCCGAGGAGAAGCATCGCCTGCGCGCCACCGAACCGCTGTTCTATTTCGAGTGGCAGGCGCCCAACCGTTTCAAGACCACGATCCTCGAAGGCACCGACGACGACCTGCGCTGGGAGCGCAAGGACGGCAAAACGTGGATCCAGACCTGACTTCATCCGGCCATTAGAGGAAAAACGATCATGTCGCTCACATTCATCGATACCAACAAACTCCCGAAAAAGCCCTCGACCGGCGCAGGCGAGGTCACCGAGGTGCTGAACCAGGCCCTGTGCGGGGCCAAGAACGTGCATGGCTCGCTGCGCTGGCTCAAATCGGCCGAGACGTTCAAGGCCGATGCCGCCGGCAAGCACCAGCTCATCTACCTGATGGACGGCAAGGGCAGCATCCGGCTCAACGATAAGGCTTACGACGTCGAGCAGGGTGGCGGGCTTTATCTCGGCCCGACCGAAAGCGCGACCATCCAGGCGGCCAGCGGCGCGGCACTCAAGTTGTTTCATCTGGTGGTGCCGCAAATACCGAAGTGAAGATTGCCCGGCCGGGACGCGGCCCGCGTGGCCCGCGTCTCGGACTGGCGGAGTTCTGAAACCATGCGAGTTAAGCGATGAAAAAATGGAACCTGATCATCGACGTCGCCGAGTGCACCAATTGCAATCTGTGCACGCTCGCGGCCATGGATGAATATGTCGGCAACGACTTCCCCGGCTATTCGGCGCCGATGCCCAAGCACGGCCACAGGTGGATCGACATCCTGCAGAAGGAGCGCGGCCAGCTGCCGTCGATCGACATCGCCTACGTGCCGACGCTGTGCAATCACTGCGACAACGCGCCCTGCGTCGCCAAAGGCGGCGGCGCGGTCAGCAAGCGCGACGACGGCATCGTGCTGATCGATCCGGTCAAGGCCAAGGGCCGCAAGGACCTGGTCGAGTCATGTCCTTACGGTCATATCTGGTGGAACGAAGAGCTCAAACTTCCGCAAGCCTGGACCTTCGACGCTCACCTCATCGACCAAGGCTGGAAGCAGACGCGCGGGCAGCAGTCGTGCCCGACCGCCGCCATGCGCTCGCTCTGCGTGGAGGACGAGGAGATGGCGAGCATCGCAAGCGAGCAGAAGCTCGAGGTCATGAAGCCGGAGCTCGGCACCAAGCCGCGTGTCTACTACAAGAATTTGTGGCGCTACACGTCATGCTTCATCGCCGGCTCGGTGTCGGCGAAAGCGAAAGGCGCCGTCGACTGCGTCGAGGGCGCCAGCGTGTGGCTGCTCAAGAATGGCGCCGTGGTGGCGCAAGCCACGACCGACAATTTCGGCGACTTCAAATTCGACCGGCTGGACGAGAACTCGGGCGACTATGTCGTGGAGATTTCGGCCGGCAAAGCCAAGAAGTCGGTGCCGGCGAAGCTCGGCGCCAGCCTCAGTCTCGGCGAGATCAGGCTCTAAGAGGTGCTCGCCGGCCTCTACCAGACGCTCGCGCCGCTGACCGAGGCGCTGCTGCGCATCGCCGTCGGGCTGGCGATGGTGCCGCACGGCCTGCGCATGACCTTCGGATTTTTTCCCACCACCGGCCAGCCGCTGCGCAATATCGGCATGCTGGCCGACTACCTGAACAAGCAGGGCTACCGCCCGGGCAAGCCTTTGGCGCTGGCGATCTCGGCCACCCAGCTGGTGTGCGGACCGCTGGTTGCGCTCGGCCTGTTCACCCGTCCGGCCGCTGTGCCGCTCATTTTGTTTCTGCTGGTGACCAATATCGAGCGCTGGCGCGTCGGCCGCTATTTCTGGAACCAGCTCGGGCTCGAATACACGCTGATGTGGACGATTGCCGCGCTCTTCGTGCTGGCGCATGGCGGCGGCGCCTATTCGCTCGACAACCTGCTGTTCGGGCGCGCGTTCTAGCGCTCTACACCCTCTGCAAAACCCTTGATTTCGGTCAAACCGGGCGGTGCCGGATGGCCCTAAATTGCGCCCATGCCAAGGTCCCCACGTGCCGAGCCGCCCGCCTCCTCATTGCGGGCGCTGTTGCAGAATATTCCCGGCTTCCTGCTGGCGGCCGCGCCGCTGGCGGTGATCCAGCCGATTCTGTCGCGCATCGCCTCGCATGTGGCGACGGATCGCCCCGAGCTGTTCGCGCGCCTGGGCGTGCACGCGCGCAAGCGCTTCCTGATCGACCCGACCGACCTGCCGTTCGTGCTGGTGTTGTCGCCCGACAATAACCGCCCGCATCTGCGCGCCTATCGCCGCACCGAAAATCCCGCCCATCACGCGGCCATCTCCGGCAAATTCTTCATCCTGCTCGACATGATCGACGGCACGCTTGACGGCGATGCGTTGTTCTTCACCCGCGATCTGCGCGTCTCCGGCGACACCGAAGCGGTGGTGGCGCTGCGCAATGCGCTCGACGATTTCGAGGGCAGCGCGCTCGACAGCGTGGTGTCTTCGTTCGGACCGCTGGCCAAGCCCGCCGCGCTTGCGGTCTCGGCCTTGCGGTCCATGCAAGCGAGTCATCGTCATGCCTGAGACTTACATTCGTCCCGAACTGGTCTGTCCGGCCGGCACGCCGGCGGCCTTGCGCACGGCGGTCGATGCCGGCGCCGACGCGGTCTATTGCGGTTTCCAGAATGAGACCAATGCGCGGAATTTCCCCGGCCTGAATTTCACGCCGGCCGAACTCGAACAGTCGCTCGGCTACGCCCATGCGCGCAACGCCAAGGTGCTGCTGGCGGTCAATACCTTTCCGCCGGCCGGCAAGTTCGAGCTGTGGCGCGACGCCGTCGATATCGCCGCCAGGCTCGGCGTCGACGCCATGATCGTGGGCGACATGGGCGTCGCCGACTACGCCGCGAAGACCTATCCGAACTTAAGGCTGCATCTCTCGGTGCAGGCCGGCGCCTCGTCGCCGGAAGCGATCCGCTTCTATTGCCAGGCCTTCGGCATCAAGCGCGTGGTGCTGCCGCGCATCCTCACCGTTGCCGAGATCGCCGAGTTGCACCGCGAAATCCCGTGCGAGATCGAAGCCTTCATCTTCGGCAATATCGGCATGATGGCGGAAGGCCGTTGCAGCCTGACCAATTACGCCACCGGCCTGTCGACTAATATGGACGGTGTCTGCTCGCCGGCCGCCGATGTGCACTATGAGGACGACAAGGAGGGCAACCTGACCACCCGGCTCGGGCCCTTCATGATTGATTGCTTCGCCGGCGGCGAAAACGCCGGCTATCCGACCATCTGCAAGGGCCGCTATACCTGCAGTGCCAGCCCGGAGGCCTACTACGCCTTCGAGGAGCCGGTCAGCCTCAATCTGTCGGCGCTGTTGCCCGACCTCATGCGCGCGGGCGTGACCGCGCTCAAGATCGAAGGCCGCCAGCGCAGCCGCGCTTACGTCAAGGCCGTGGTCGCGGCGTTCCGCAAGGCGGTCGACGACGTCATGGCGGGCAACGCGCCGGCGCTCGCCAATCTGCTGGCGCTGACCGAAGGACACCGCGAGACGCAAGGCGCCTATCGCAGCAAGGCATGGAGATGACCGTGCAGGAGCGGGCAGGCAGCGTCACGCTGGGACCGGTGCTGTTCAACTGGCAGCCGGAGAAGTGGCGCGACTTCTATTTCCGCATCGCCGACGAGGCGCCGGTCTCTACCGTGTATATCGGAGAGACCGTCTGCTCCAAGCGCGCGCCGCTGATCGAGCCGTATTATGCGGCGGTCGCCGAACGGCTGGCTGCGGGTGGCAAGACAGTGGTGTTTTCCTCGCTGTCGGAAGTGGTGAGCAAGCTCGACCGCAAGCTAGCCGAACAGATCTGCACCGCCGAAGGTTTCCTGGTCGAAGCCAATGACGGCTCCGCGCTGATGTATCTGAAGGGGCGGCCGCACCACGTCGGCCCGCTAATGAACGTCTATAACGAGGCCACGGTTAAGTTCCTGGCCGGCATCGGCGCCAAGAATATCTGCCTGCCGGTCGAGATGCCGGCGAAATCCGTCGGCGCGCTATGCGAGGCCACGCGTGATCTTGACGTCAGCATCGAAGTGCAGGTATTCGGCCGCCAGTCGCTGGCGCTGTCGGCGCGCTGCTATCATGCCCGCGCCCACGGCCGCACCAAGGACTCTTGCCGCTTCGTCTGCGAGGAGGACCCCGACGGGCTGACGCTGAGCACGATCGACGACCGCAAGTTCCTCACCGTCAACGGCATCCAGACGCTGTCCTACGAATACCTCAATTTGGTGCGCGAAGTGCCGAGCTTACGCAAAATGGGCGTGTCGCGCTTCCGGTTGTCGCCGCATACGCTCGACATGGTGGGGATCGCCACGATTTTTTCCGGCGTGGTCGAGGGCAAGCTTGCCGCCGATGAGGCGGCCGCGTTGCTCGAAGCGATGAAGCCGGACGCGCCGTTCGCCAACGGGTTCTATCACGGCAAGCCCGGTTACACCTGGAACACCGCGAGCGTGCACTGAGCGCGTCGCAGATATTTGAAGGAGAGCAGGCCATGTCGCAGCCGGCCGAGAGGCGCGCGGGCAAGCCCGCGATGTTGAAGGATTCGGCGTTTGTGTGGGAGGACCCGCTCGATCTGGAGGGCGAGCTCAGCGAAGACGAGCGCATGGTGCGCGACACCGCGCGCGGTTTTTCGCAGGATTATCTGATGCCGCGCGTCGTGGCCGACTATCGCGAGGAGACGTTCGACGCGCAGATGCTGCCGGAGATGGGCGAGCTCGGCCTGCTGGGTGCAACCATTCCGGAGGAGTATGGTGGCGCTGGCTTGGGTTACGTCAGCTACGGCCTGATCGCGCGCGAACTCGATCGCGTCGATTCGGGATACCGCTCGACCATGTCAGTGCAGTCGTCGCTGGTGATGTATCCGATCTATGCCTATGGCAGCGAGGCGCAGCGCAAGAAATATCTGCCGAAGTTGGCGGCCGGCGAAATGATCGGCTGCTTCGGCCTGACCGAACCGGATTACGGCTCCGATCCCGGCTCGATGGTCACGCGCGCCGAGAAGGTCGCCGGCGGCTACAAGTTGAACGGCGCCAAGACCTGGATCTCCAACGCGCCGGTCGCGCACATCGCTATCGTGTGGGCCAAGCTCGACGGCGTCATCCGCGGCTTCATCGTCGAGCGGGCTACCCAAGGCTTCTCCACGCCCAAGATCGAGGGCAAGCTCAGCTTGCGCGCCTCCATCACCGGCGAGATCGTGCTGGAGGACTGCGTCATCCCGGAAGAAAACATTTTGCCGAATGTGAAAGGGCTGGCCGGTCCGTTCGGCTGCCTCAACAATGCGCGCTACGGCATCGCCTGGGGCGCCATGGGCGCGGCGGAATTCTGCTGGCACGCGGCGCGGCAATACACGCTCGACCGCAAGCAGTTCGGCCGTCCGCTCGCAGCCAATCAGCTCATTCAGAAGAAGCTCGCCGACATGCAGACCGAAATCGCGCTCGGGCTGCAAGGCGTGCTGCGGCTCGGCCGCATGCTGGAGGCCGGGCGCGCGGCGCCGCCGTCGATCTCGCTGATGAAGCGCAACAACTGCGGCAAGGCGCTCGACATCGCCCGCGTCGCGCGCGACATGCACGGCGCCAACGGCATCTCGGAGGAGTACCACGTGATGCGGGTGCTGGCGAACCTGGAGACGGTGAACACCTACGAAGGCACGCACGACATCCACGCCCTCATCCTCGGCCGTGCGCAGACGGGGATACAGGCGTTTGTGTAACGGCGACACGATAGGACCGATCCGATGCTGACCACTGCTAGGAATGCCGAGACGCCAAGCCTGCGCTTCCCGGCCAATTACAACGTGGCGACGGCGTTCATCGACCGCCATATCGGCGAGGGGCGCGGGGCCAAGATCGCGATCCACACCGCCGACAGCGCGGTCACCTATGCCGAGCTGGCCGCCAATGTCGATCGCTGTGCCAACGCGCTGGTGCGCTTGGGGCTCAAGCGCGGCGAGCGCGTGCTGATGGTGGTGAAGGACTGCCCGGCCTTCTTCTATCTGTTCTGGGGCGCGATCAAGGCCGGCATCGTGCCGGTGCCGCTCAACACGCTGCTGCGCTCGTCGAGCTACGCCTTCATGATCGATGATTCCGGCGCCGCCGCGCTGGCCTATTCACCCGAATTTTCCGGCGAGGTCGATCTCGCGCTCGCCGACGCCAAGCAGGCGCCGCGTATTGTGCTGCGCACCGAGGGCGGCGCGGACTCGCTGGCCGAACTGCTGAAGCAGAGCCAGCCGCGCTTTGCCGCCGTGCCGGCTACCGCCGCCGACGACTGCTTCTGGCTCTATTCGTCCGGCTCCACCGGCTCGCCGAAAGGCGCGGTGCACCGCCATCGCGACATGGCCGTCACCAGCCAGCGCTACGGCGTCGAGACCCTAGACATTCGCGAGGACGACATCTTCTATTCCGAGGCCAAGCTGTTTTTCGCCTATGGGCTCGGCAACAACATGACGTTCCCGCTCTGGGTCGGCGCCACCGCGGTGCTCAACGGCGAGCGCCCCGGCCCGGCGTCGAGCTTTCCGCTGATCGCGCGCCACCGCCCGACGCTCTATTTCGGCGTACCGACGCTCTATGCCGCCTATTTGCAGCATTTCGCGCGCGAGAAGCCGGACCTGTCCTTCATCCGGCACTGCGTCTCCGCCGGCGAAGCGCTGCCGGCGGAAATCCTGCGGCGCTGGCACGAGGAAACCGGCCTGTGGATTCTGGACGGCATCGGCTCCACCGAGGCGCTGCACATCTTCATCTCCAACACGCCGAATGACATCAAGCCCGGCACCAGCGGCAAGATGGTGCCCGGCTATCGCGCGCGTATCGTCGGCGAAAACGGACTGGACGTCGCCGACGGCGACAGCGGCCAACTGTTCATCACCGGTGATTCGACGGCGCGCTGCTACTGGAACAATGCCGAACGCACCGCGCGCACCATGGTCGACGGCTGGCTCGACACCGGCGACACCTACATGCGCGACGCGCAGGGCTATTACACCTACTGCGGCCGCAGCGACGACATGCTCAAGGTCGGTGGCATCTGGTGCTCGCCGTTCGAGATCGAATCCAGACTGGTCGAACATGCCGCCGTCATGGAGGCGGCGGTGGTCGGCCGCGTCGACCACGAGAACCTGATCAAGCCGGAAGCTTTTGTCGTGCTCAAGGAGGGCCACGCCGGCAACGACGCGCTGGCGGCCGCGCTCACCGACTTCTGCAGGGCGGGCTTAGCTCCTTACAAATATCCGCGCTGGATCAATTTCGTCACCGAGCTGCCGAAGACCGCGACCGGCAAAATCCAGCGCTTCCTGCTGCGCACCAGGTAGCTCGCGCTAAAACACGATGACGCCGCGCAGGTTCAGGCCGGCTTCCAGATCGGCATAGCCGCGATTGACCTCGTCCAGGCTGTAGCTGCGGGTGATCAGCTCCTTGAGCTTGATCTCGCCGCGGCGATAGAGCGCGAGCAGCTCGGGGATTTGCAAGCGCGGGCTGGTAAAGCCGTAGACCGCGCCCATGATTGCCTTTTGCGTGACGAACAATTCGAGCGGCGAAATTTTAATTTCACCCACTGATCGTCTCGATCGCCAGCGGCGTCCCGACCCCGCGGAAGACGGCGGCGCGCGTCTGCATCACTCAGGCCGAGCCGGCGCCGGCTCGGCGCCCAGCACCTGCATGATCGCGTCATGTGCTTGTTTTCTATGGGCTTCATCGGCCCCGGCGAGCCGCGTCTCGTAGGCGATGCGCGCCGGGCGGTGGAACACCAGCACGCGATCGCCGATCTCCATCGCCTCGCCGAGCTGATGCGTGATGAACACGGCGGTCTTGTTGCTCTGCCGCACCAGCCGCACGAATTCGGCGCGCAGGTCGCGCGCGGTCATCTCGTCGAGCGCCGAGAACGGCTCATCGCATAGCAGGATTTCCGGATCGACCGCGAAGGCGCGCGCGATCGAGACGCGCTGTCGCATGCCGCCCGAGAGCGCGTGCGGATAGTCGTTCTCGTGGCCGGCAAGCCCGAGCCGCGTCATCCACTGGCGCGCGGTCTCCTCCGCCTGTTTCGGATCGGTGTCGAGAATCTGCAGGCCGAGTCGTACATTGTCGAGCGCGGTGCGCCACGGCATCAGCCGGTCGCCCTGGAACACGATGCCGATCTTGCCGCGGAAGAATTCGAACTCGCGGAACGGATCGTGCCCGACCACGCGGGTTTCGCCGGAGCTCGCCTCGGTCAATCCGGCGACGATGTTGAACATGGTCGACTTGCCACAGCCGGTCTTGCCCAGCACGGCGACGATCTCGCCCTTGGCGATCTCGAACGAGAGCTTATCGACCGCGACGAAATCGCCGCGCCCGTCGGGGCGCCGGAACGCCTTGCTCACGTCTCTGAAGCGGATCACGGGCTCAGTCATAAATCACATTGCCCGCTCGGACACCGCGCGATAGCGCAGCGCCCAGGCCTCGATCGCGTTGATGGTCTACTGCACCACCAGCACGAACAGCACGAGCTGCAGCGTCCACGCCATGGCGCCGGCCATGTCGAACAACTGCTGCTGGCGCAACAGCTGATAGCCGACGCCGCCGGTGGCGCCGACCAGTTCGGCCACCACCACCACGCGCGCGGCGTTGCCGAGGTTCACCTTCCAGGCGGTGAGGATGCCGGGCAAAATCGTCGGCACGATCAAAAAGCGGAACAGCGTCCAGCGTCGCGGGCGGAACGACATGGTCATCTCGAACAGGTCCTTCGACATCGAGCGGAAGGCGTCGAGAATCTGGAACGTGAAGGCCGGAAGCGTGGTCATCACCATGATGAACAGCACGCGGAACTCGATGCCGTGGAACCAGATGATGGCGAACACCACCCAGGACAGCGCGGGAATGCCCTGGAAAAACGTCAGCACCGGCGCGATGAAATTCTCCGCCGTGCGCGACTGGCCGATGATCATCGCCAGGATGCCGCCCAGGATGAAGGCGCCGAACAGCCCGCCGAAGATGCGCGCGGCGGTGAGCAGCACGTCGACCAGCAGCGAGCCGGTGATCAGCACCTCGACGGTGCGTTTGATGATCTCCGGCACCGGCGGAAACAGATAATGCGGAAACACGTAAGACAGAATCTGCCAGCCCGCCGCCAGCACGAGCATGCCGGCGGCGGCTTGCAGCAAGCGCATGGTGCGCGAGTTCGTCATTTCAGCGGCTTGTTATAGATGGTGTCGTTCGACGGCTGGATCTTGAGATAGCCGACGTCGATGCCGGCCTTGTAGACCGCTTCGATCTGCTTGCGCACATCGTCGGCGCCCACCACGCTCATGCCGAGCCGGTCGTTGGCCTTGATCAGCGAGACCAGCGCGGCGCGATCCTCTGGCGTCGACTTCGGTGCCATCAGCGCCGCCGCCCGTTCCGGATTCTTGGCGATGAACTCGCCGGCCTCCTTGTAGGTGGCGAATAGCTTCGGGATCAGCGCCTGGTTCTGTTCGATCCAGTCGCTATGGGCGGCAACGCCGAGATAGGGGATGCGCTCGCCGCCGGCGAATTTCGCCCAGGTCTTGCTCACGCTGGTGTCGAGCGCGCGGATGTCGGGTTTCTTGGCCTTCAGCAGCGTATAGGCCGGCTCCCACAGTTGGATGGCGTCGGCACGGTCGGCCAGCGCGTAGCCGACCAGGCCGGGCGGCGCGGTGTTGACCACCTGGATCTTCGTCTTGTCGACGCCCATCTGCTTGGCGAAGAATTCGAACATCACGAAATTGGTGGTCGAGCCGGCGGCGGCGAGCTGCTTGCCTTCCAGGTCCTTGAGCGACTTGATCTCGGGCCGCGATGTGACGACCGTGCCCCAATAGTCGAACAAATTGAACAGGTACTTCACCTTGACGCCGCGCTGGTCGGCCAGCCCGACGGTGAGCAGCGCCGCGCTGCCGCCGACCTTGAACTCGCCCGAGTTGAACTGCGTGGTGTAGGCATCCGGCGGGCGCTCGACGAATTCGATGTCGAGGCCGTGCTTGGCATCGAGCTTCTCGGCCTTGATCACCGGTGGCATGAAGGCGCCGAGCGAGGGGAAGCCGAACACCACGATGGTGATTTTCGACGGTGCTTGCGCGGTGGCTGGCGCCGGCATGAGCGCCGCGCCGACGAGTGCGCTCGCGACAAGGCCTGCGCGCACGATAGCGGAAAACTTTGTCATCGAATCCTCCCGAAGCTTGTTTGACGTTTCGTTTCTTATTGTGGTGTGACTGGCGCCGTGGTTTCGCGCCGCAGCGCCTTGAAGAACTGCCCGATCAGGTGCTTGGCGACGCCTTTCAGGATGCGCTGACCGACGCCGGCGACCAGGCCGCCGATTTCACCCTCGCCACTATAGCGCATCATCGTGCCGGCAGCCTGCGGCTCGAGCGAAAAGGTCGCGCTGCCACTGCCCTGGCCGAGCGTACCGGATCCCGATACGGCAACCTTGCATTGTGCCGGCGGCAGCTTGTCCGCCAGCGAAATCGCGCCCTCGAAGCTGCCGCCGACCGAGGCGACCTTCAGGTTGAGGATCAATTTAAAGCGGTCGCCGCCTTCGTCGATCATCTCCTTGCAGCCGGGAATGCACTTCACCAGCACGGCGGGATCGTTGAGCGCACGCCACAGCGCATCGATGCCGACTTCGAAGCTTTCCTCGCCGCCGATATCGAGCTTCATGGCGTGCTCATGCGATCTTGAACAGCTTTTGCGCCAGCCCGCCGTTGATCGAGGCGACTTGCGCGGCGCTGAGCCCGGCCTCGGCGACGATCTTCATCGGCTCGTGATCGCCGATCGGGAACGGCATGTCGGAGCCCATCATCAGGCGCTCGCTGCCCATCATCTCGATGACGAATTTGAGCACGCGCGCGTCGTGCAGGATGGTGTCGGTATAGATCGCAGCGAGCGCCGCCACCGGATCGCCGACGCCGGGCGTAATAGTGGCGTTGCGCTTGAGCCGGCCGAGCACGAAGGGCAGGGCGGCGGCGCCCATCGGCGCGAAGAATTTGGCGTTCTTGTATTTCGCCACGTGGCCGGCCGAGATCAGGCGGGCGACCGCGATCACCGCGTCGGTGATGCGGCCGAGCCCGTTGGCCAGGCCGAAATCATTGACGCGCTTGTCGCCGGCATCGAAGCTCGGATGGATGTGGATGAGCGCGCCGGTCTCGTCCGTCGCTGCCCAGAACGGGTCGAGATCGGCGGCATCGAGCGTTGAGCCGACGCCGCGCGGCAGCGTGCCGATCATGGCGCCCGCAAATCCCGCCTTGATGGCGTCCTTCAGCACGGCGCCGGCGCGCGCGCCGTCGCCGAGCGGCACGGTCGCCAGCGGCACGAAATGCGGCTCGGCTTTCGCCGCTGCCAGCAGGCAATCGTTGATAAGCCGGCTCCAAGCTTCGCCCTCGGCGCCCGCCAGTTCGTAGCCGAACATGTCGACCCAGCCGCCGACCACCTGCTTGTCGATGCCGTTCTTGGCCAGCCACGCCAGCCGCGCCGGAATATCCGACAGCGGCTTCGACACCGGCCGCGTCGGCTTGGACCCGGCGAAGGCGAAAGCCAGACTGCCGGCCTCCTCGATCTGCCGCACATTGGGAAAGCGCGCGGCGTCTTTACGAATGGCCGCCAGCAGTTCGGGCGGCACCAGATGGGCGTGGCAATCAACGATCATTTACTTTTCCTTGTTGTCGCGCGCCGCGGCGATCATGTCGCCCAGCACGGAGACCTTGATCGGCAGCGTGTTGATGGAAATGCCGAGCGGGCGCAGCGCGTCGTTGATGGCATTGGCGATGCCGGCCGGCGCGCCGAGATAGCCGGATTCGCCGGAGCCCTTCTGTCCGAGCACGGTGTGCGGCGACGGCGTGCAGTGATGGATAATCTCGACCGCCGGCACCTCGTGCGAGGACGGCAGCAGATAATCCATGAAGCTCTGCGCCATCAGCTGGCCTTCGCCGTCATAGGCGAATTCCTCGTACAGCGCGGCGCCGATGCCGTGCGCGATGCCGCCCATGGTCATGCCGCGCACGATCTTCGGATTGATCACGGTGCCGCAGTCGTGCCCGACGCGGTATTTCACGATCTCCGGCCGGCCGAGTTCGGGATCGATGCTGAGCAGGATCAGGTGGAACTCGAACGAGGTGCAGGGATACATCTGCACGCGCCCGTCGGCGGTCGGCAACTTGCCGCCGGTCGGCACCTGCATGACGTGGCTGACCGAGAGCCCCGGCTCCATGTCGGCCGGCATGCGGTGGAAATTGCGGTAGGCGATCTGCACCAGGTCGACCCAGGCGCGGCGCTTTTCGGGTGCGTTGCGGTCGTAGACTTCGCCATTGGCATAGGCCGCGCGCTCGGGCGCAATGCCGAGATCGTGCGCGCCGATCGCGGTGAGCTTGGCCTTGAGCTTGGTGGCGGCGTGGAAGGCGGCGCCCCCGAGCATGATCGCCATGCGGCTGCCGACCGGCGTGCCGCTCGGCAACGAGTTGAGCGAATCCGGCCGCGTCACGCGCGCCAGTTCGGGATCGAGCTGCAGCACCTCGCCGATCACGGTGCCGACCAGCGTCTCATGGCCCTGACCCGACGAGGTGGTGTGCATGGTGGCGGTGATCGAGCCCACGCCGTCCACCGTGATGCGGCAGGAATCCATGAAGGTGGTGGTGGTGATCTTGGGGTTAAGCAGCGCCTCGAACATAGCATTGCCGCCGGACGGCTCGAGACATGCGGCGATGCCGATGCCGGCGAGCTTGCCTTGCGCGCGCAAGGCGTCGCGCTCCTGCTTCAACTCCTCGTAGCTGGTGTGCGCCAGCACTTTGTCGATCACGGTGTGATAGTTGCCGCTGTCGTAAGTGGTGCCGCTCGGGATGGTGTAGGGAAACTCCTCGTGCCGGATCATGTTGCGCCGGCGTATCTCGATCGGATCGAGGCCGAGAACGCGCGCGACCTCGTCGACGGTGCGCTCGATCGCCACATTGGTCGGCGCCTGCCCGAAGCCGCGTACCGCCTCCTGCGTGGTCTTGTTGGTGACCACCGCAATGGCGCGATATTGCACGCTCTGGATTTTATACGGGCCGACAATGGCGCCGATCGGCTTGCCGAGCTGGAACGGCGAGCGGCCGGCATAAGCGCCGACATTTTCCAGCGCGCGCATTTTCATCGACTTGATGATGCCCTGGTCGTCGAACGCCACCTCGACATCGAACAGCCGCTCGGGGCCGTGCGCATCGCCCCCGCGCATGTTCTCCAGCCGGTCCTCGATCAGCCGCACCGGAAAGCCGAGCCGGCGGGAGAGGTAGCCGACCAGCACAGTGTGCTTGATGCCGCGCTTGACGCCATAGCTGCCGCCGACATCGACATCGTAATGCACGCGTATCGACGACACCGGCAGTTTCAACGCAATGCCGATCTGGTCGGCATAGCGCGGCATCTGGATCGAGGCATGGACGTCGAGCATGTCGCGCCATGGGTCCCAGCTCGCGATTACGCCGAATGTCTCGATCGGCACCGTCGACGAGCGGCCCCATTTCACCCGCAGCGACAGCTTGCGCGGGCTGGCGGCGAAATCCTTGTCGACCTCGCCCCAGGTGAAGGTCTTGTCGAGCAAAAGGTTGGAGCCGTGCGCCTGATGCACCAGCGGGCTGGTCGGCTCAAGCGCCTGCTCGGCGTCGAGCACAAAGGGCAGCTTCTCGTAGACGACCTTCACCTTCTCGGCGGCGTCCTCGGCCAGCGCGCGGCTGTCGGCGACCACGGCGGCGACCCATTCGCCGGCATAACGCGCGACTTCGAAGGCGAGCGGCCGGCGCGGCACGTTCGGCGTGTCGAGCCCGGTCATCAGCGGCAAGGTTGCTGCGGCCAGCTCGGCGCCGTCCAGCACGTAATGCACGCCGGGCAAAGCGAGCGCGGCGCTGACGTCGATGCTCTTGATGCGGGCGGCGGGATAAGGGCAGGTCACCAGCGCGACGTGCTTGGTGTTGGGCAAGCCGATATCGGCGACGAAATTGCCCTTGCCGACCACGAAGCGGCGGTCCTCGCGCACGCGGCGGTCGCTGGAAACGTAGCGGTGCTGGCCGGGCTCGCTCATGGGTGCGCGTCCTTCGGCCGGTTGGCGCCGCGCATGCGCTCGGCCGCCAGCGCAATCGCCTCGACGATCTGCGCGTAGCCGGTGCAGCGGCAGATATTGCCGGAGATCGCCTCGACGATCTCCGCGCGCGTCGGGTTCGGATTGTTGGCGAGCAGCGCATGCGCGGTCAGGATCATGGCCGGCGTGCAGAAGCCGCATTGCATGCCGTGCGTCTCGCAGAAGGCGTCCTGCACCGGCGACAATTCGCCGGGGCCGGGGGTGACGCCTTCGATGGTGGTGATCGCGGACCCTTGCGCCTGCACCGCGAACATCAGGCAGGAGCGCACCGCCACGCCGTCGAACAGCACGGTGCAGGCCCCGCACACGCCGTGCTCGCAGCCGGCATGCGCGCCGGTCAGCCCGAGCGTGTCGCGCAGGCAGTCGAGCAGCGTGGTGCGCGGCTCGACCTCGACTTCGCGCTTTAAGCCGTTGATGTCGAGTTTAATACGCATGGGATTTTCCTTGCGCGGCCTGGCGCGCATCGGCGACCGCGCGCGCCGCCAGATCGACCGCGACGCGGCGGCGATAGTCGGCGGAGGCGTGCAGGTCTTCAAGCGGCTCGATATCGGCGAGCGCTTCGCGCAGCGCCGCGCGCACCTTAGCGTCATCGAGCGCACCGCCCTTCAATTGCTGTTCGGCGCTTTCCAGCCGCAGCGGGAAATCGGTAGCGGCGCCGACGCCGATGGCGATGCGTTTGGCCTTGCCGTCGTCGCCAAGCTCGACCTGCGCCGCCGCCGACACGAAGGCGAAATCGCTGCGCCGCGCATTCACTTCGTGAAAGCCGACGCCGACTTTGCCGCGCCAAATGGGAAAGCGCACGCCGCTCAGCACCGCGCCGGCCGGCAAAGTGGTGATCATCGGGCCGATGTAGAACTCGCGCGCCGGACTCTCGCCGCTCTCGCCGTCGGCGCGATACTCGATCACGGCATCGAGCGTGATGGCGCTGAGCACCAGTTCGGCCGCCGGATCGGCATTGGCGAGCGAGCCGCCCACGGTGCCGCGCGCCCGCGTCGCCGCGTGGCCGATATTGGGAATGGCGCGCGCCAGCAGCGGAACGCTTTTGGCGATCAGCGCATCGCGCTCGACCACGCATTGCCGCGTGATGGCGCCGATCGCCACCGCCTCGCCCTCTTTGTTGTTTTCTTGGCGGATGTAGGCCAGCGCCGCGATGCGGTTGATATCGATCAAGCGTGTCGGCCGCGCCAGCCGCATCGCCATCATCGCCACCAGCGTCTGCCCGCCGGCGATCACGCGCGCGTTCTCGTCGGCTGCCAGCAGCGCACAGGCTTCGTCGATGTCGGCGGGACGGGAATACTCGAACGGCGCAGCTTTCATGGCCGCTACGGTTAAAGTCTCCCGCGTCCGGCCGCAACCGTAAAAACAAGCGGGGCACGTGCGCCGCCTGCATGGCCTTGCAACCGTCAGCTGTTCGGCGCGCGCGTGCGCTCGAAGGCCGGCTCATGTTTGGCGAATTCGGCAAGCCACTTGACCAGCCGCGGATGGCCGGCGCGCCATTCCACCGGCTGGCGCCAGTCGAGATAGCCGAGCGCGCAGGCGAGGCCGATGGCGACGAGATCGGTCTTGCCCGAATCGGGCGGCGCCGCCTCGAAGGCGGCCAGCGCGCGCAGCATCTTGCCGCGCTGATGCGTAAGCCAGCGCTCGGATTGCTGGCCGGGCTCGTGAAAGCGGCCCTCATAGACCACCAGGATCGCCGCCTCGGTGATGCCGTCGGCGAGCCGCGCCCGCGTCAGCGTCTTGATGCGCGCGAGTCCGCCGGCCGGCAGCAGCCTGTCGCCGCCGGCGATCTGATCGAGATATTCGACGATCACGCCGCTGTCGTAGATTGGCGTGCCGTCGGCCAGCAGCAGGCAAGGCATTTTGCCGAGCGGGTTCTGCCGGCGCAGCGTGTCGGCCTCATCCTGCGGGTCGGCCGGCAGCAGCGCGATGCGATCCATCAGGCCCAAGACCTCGGCGGCCATGCGCACCTTGCGGCCGAACGGCGAGGTCAGGGTCGAACGCAAAACGAATTTTTCCGGCATGGCGGGCTTTCACACAAAGCGGTAACAAGGGCGAGCGCAATAGAACGCGGGCGGAGAAGTAACGCAATGGCCATACGCATCCTGGTGCTGGAGGGCGACGGCATCGGTCCTGAGATCACGGCCGCCACGCTCGCTGTGCTGCGGGCGGCCGACCGCAAATTCTCGCTCGGCTTAACCTTCGAGAGCGCCGCCATCGGCTGGGCGTCGCACAAGGCGGTGGGCACCACGTTTCCCGACGCGATCGAACAGAAGGCCAAAGCGGCCGACGGCGTGCTGCTCGGCCCGATCTCGCACAACGACTATCCGCCGCGCGAGCAGGGCGGGCTCAACCCGTCCGGCGAATTGCGCAAGCGGCTCGACCTCTACGCCAATATCCGCCCGGCGCGTTCGCGCGCAGGCTTTCCGCCGCGATGCGGTGCGAGCGTCGATCTCGTCATCGTGCGCGAGAACACCGAGGGCTTCTATGCCGACCGCTCCATGCATGTCGGCCCCGGCGAGCTGATGCCGACGCCCGATCTGGCGCTGGCTATCCGAAAAATCACGCGCCAAGGCTCGACCCGCATCGCGGAAGCCGCCTTCAAGTTGGCGCTGCAACGGCGCAAGAAAGTGACATGCGTGCACAAGGCCAATGTGCTGCGGGTGTCGGACGGGCTTTATCTCGAATGCACGCGTGCGGTGGCGGCACGCTATCCGCAGGTGGCCTACGAAGAGCGCATCATCGACGCCATGGCTGCGCTGCTCATCCGCGACGCCAGTCCGTTCGACGTGATCGTCACCACCAATATGTATGGCGACATTCTGTCCGACGAGGCCTCGGAGATTTCTGGCAGTCTCGGCTTGGCCGCTTCGCTCAATGCCGGGGCCGAGCACGCGGTGGCGCAGGCCCAGCACGGCTCGGCGCCCGACATCGCCGGCAAGAACATCGCCAATCCGGCTTCGCTGATCGGCTCGGCGGCGATGCTCTTGGCCTGGCTGGGCGAACGGCGCGCCGACGACAAGCTCACGCGCGCGGCGAACGCGATCGAGGCCGCATTGGATCGCGTGATCGCGTCTCCCGACGGCCGCACCCGCGACATGGGCGGCACGTTGGGGACGGATGCGTTTGCGAAGCGAGTGGCGGAGGCGATCTCTTCTTCTACCTCCCCCTTTCAGGGGGAGGGAACGGAGGGCTGCGTCCCGGAATGACTAAGTGAAATCGTAAAGCTTCTTCGGATTGCTCACCATGACCCGCCGCATCAGCCTGTCACTCTCGAGCCAATGCGGCACCAGCGCGAGCAGCCCGGCGGTGTCGATCGCCTGGAACGGCAGCTCCTGCTCGGCGTTCGGCTTGCGCTGAGAGTGCTTCGGCGTATGCGGCCAGTCCGAGCCCCAGACGATGCGCTGCGGATTGGCCGCGCACAACGTGCGCGCCAGCGGACCGATGCGCGGATCGCGCCAGTTGATGGTGATGCGATAGGCGCCGGAAATCTTCACCCAGGTCTTGCCACCCTCCAGCAGGCGCAGCAGCGCGCGTGAGCTTGGCGTATCGGCACCCGGCGCGATCAGGCCGAAATGATCGATCACGCTGTCGACCGGCAGCGCGGTGAGGACCGGCGCCAGCGGCTCGATGGCCGTGGACGGGACGAAGAGCTGCACATGCCAGCCGTGGCGCTCGCACAGGCGCGCGGCCGCCGCGATGTCGCGCCGCATGGCGTCAAGCGAGGCGGTGCCGGCGGTCGCGTTGTTGACGCGCAGCCCGGGGATGCCCTGCTCTTGCTGGCGGTCGAGCTCGGCCGCCGCGACCTTGTCCGGCAGCACGGCGACGCCGCGCGTGTTCTTGAGCTTCGCCATGGCGTCGAGCATGCAGGCATTGTCGGTGCGGTAGAAACTCGGCTGCACCAGCACCACGCGGTCGAGCTTGAGGCGCGCCAACATGGCGGCGAGCGCTTCGCTCGGCGCATCCATCGGCGTATAGCTGCGCGCGGGCGCCAGCGGGAAGCGCGGTTTCGGCCCGATCACATGCACATGGCAGTCGGTCGCGCCGGGCGGCGGGAAGGCGGGAGACGGCATCGCGGGACCGTAGGCGGCCGGGCACGGCGCCGCAACATGCTCAGCCGTCGTCCCCACAGATTTGGCGGCCCTTGCGGGCCATGCTTCTTATCCCTCCCCTGAAAGGCAGGGCTATCGCATATGGAATTCGGCGGAGAATCTGGTTCTCCGGATCGAAGCGGTCGTGACTCAAAATCCTCCAAACTACTTTGCGAATACTGCCTCGGGAGAATCTTTTGATTCCTCCTATACTCATATGCGATTGCCCTGCCCTGCGGGGCAGGGATAACAACACCTCAAATCGCGGCCACCGCCTGCACCTCGACCAGCAGCGCTTCCTGCACCAGCCGGTCGATCATCAGCAGCGTGTTGGGCGGATAGGCGCCGTCGGCAAACATCTTGGGAAATTCGCGCAGGCGATATTTCATGAATTTCGGAATGTCCTGCGAATGCACCAGGTAGGTGGTGAACTGCACGATATTGCCCCAGCCGGCGTTAACCGATTTCAGCGCCGCCTCGATATTGGCGAAGGTCTGCACGCATTGCGCGTCGAAGTCGTCGGGCCCGACCACCTTGCCGGTTTTGTCAACGCCCACTTGCCCGGCGATGAAGACGAACTCCGACGCCTTCACGCGGGTCAGATGCGAATATTGCCCGAGCGGTTTGCCGAGCGCGTCGGGATTGAGAATCTTGATGTCAGCCATCGTCGAATTCCCGATCCCACGCGCCGCGGCAAAACCGTCGCGGCATTCGCGTCACTCGACCTGCACGCCGCTCGCCTTGATTGGCGCTTCCCATTTCTTGACTTCGCTCTCGACGAACTTGCCGAGCCAGGCTGCGCTCTGCTGGTCCTTCTTGGCGACGGTGGCGCCGAGCTTTTGCAGGCGCTCCTGCACCGAAGCCGTCTCGATCGCGCCGACCGCGGCCTTGTTCAGCACGGCCACCACGTCGGGCGGCGCGCCCTTCGGCAGGAACAGCGAGCTCCAGGTATAGGCCTGCACGTCGAGGCCCTGTTCGCCGGTGGTGCCCAGGTTCGGCAGCACCGGCGAGCGGTCCTTGGTCATGATCGCGATGCCCTTCACCTTGCCGCCGTCGATCTGCGGCTTGCCGGTGGCGATGATCTCGCACAGGTAGTCGATGCGGCCGGCGATCAGGTCCTGCATCGCCGGTCCGGTGCCCTTGTAGGGCACGTGGGTGAGTGTGACGCCCATGGCGCTGTTCAGCACGACGCAGGCCAGATGCGTGGCCGAGCCGGCGCCGGCCGAGCCGAATTGCATCTTGTCCTGGTTGGCTTTGGCGTAGGCGATGAATTCCTTGAAATTGCTCACCGGCAGGTCCGGCCGCGTGATGAGCGCGATCGGCGTCTCGGCCAGAAACGCCACCGGCGTGAAATCGGTCAGCACGTTGTAGAGCGGGCGCTTGTACAGCGTCTGGTTCTGGGCATGGGTGCCGACGCTGCCGAGGATCATGGTGTAGCCGTCCGGCTTGGCATCGGCGACGCGCTTGGCGCCGGTCATGCCGCCGGCGCCACCGACGTTCTCGATCACCACGGTCTGGCCGAGCAGTTCGCCCATGCGCTGCCCGATGATACGGCCGATGGTGTCCTGCGGCCCGCCGGCGGCGAACGGAATGACCATGGTCACCGGGTGGGTCGGGAAATTCTGCGCGGTCGCCGATCCGGTCAGCGCCAGCAGGCCGGCAAAGGCGGCCGCAATCATTACTTTTTTCATTGGGGGGCTCCTCCACTTATGGTGGCGAACCCTGACGCTCCCGGGCGTGGCGGTCAAGATACCCAATCAGCCTACCTCGACGACCTCTTCGGGGAACTGGTGCAGTCGGTCGCCGGGGCCGTTGCCGCCGATCAGGTAATTGTCGCACAGCCAGTTGAGGTAGCCGGCATGGATATAAGTCGGGTGCACGACGATGTTCATGTCCTTGGCGATGGTCATCGGCTCGTCGCTGCGCACCAGCGGGCGCTCGACCAGATCGTAGCCCTGGCCGTGGCAATAGAGCCGCGCCTCCATCGGCCGCCCGTTCTTGCGCATGAAGGCGTTGAAGGCGTCCCACACGTCCTTGCAGGGCGTGCCCGGCTTGAGCAGGTCGAGCGTCATGCGGCGCGACTCCATGCAGAAGGCGAGTTCGTCCTTCATCGCCTGCGGCACCTTGGCGCCGACCACGCAGGAGCGGCCGAGTTCGGTGTACATGCCGCCCGGCCCGTTATCCTCGACCAAGAGCGCGATCTGGTCGCCGTTCTGGATCACGCGGTTCTGCAAATGCCGGTTGGCGAATTTGGAGGGCGTGCCGAGCGGCATCGAGGCGCACAGATAGATGCCGTTCTCGCTGCCGTGGCACTGGCTGTAATGCTGCGCTACCGCTGCCACCTCGGTGTCGCGCATGCCGGGCTTCACCGCCGCGAAAGCGGCAGCCATGGCGCCGTCCTGCATCAGCGCGGCGCGCTTGATCAGCTCCATCTCCTCCGCGCTCTTGATGACTTTAATTCCATCGACCATGTCGGAGGCGTCGACATAGCGCGCTTTCGGCAACGCACGTTTGATGAAGTCGAGCAGCGCATAGGACATCTGATAGGTGCCGACAAAGCCGATGGTGCCGTTGCGGAACGGCTCCAGCGCCTTGGCGGCGAGTTCGGGGTCGTAGTCCTTGGTGTAATGCGCGGAGGCATAGCTCGGGGTGGTGAGCAGACGTTTGACGCCGCGCCAGTTCTGATCACCCTGCGCGGTGGCCTCGCTGCCGCCGAACGGTCCCTGACACACCACCGTCATCTGGTCGTCGCGCGGGAACACCACGGTGTTGGGATAGCCGTTGGTCGCCGGCATGTCGGTGAAGTAGCGCACATAGCCGCCCATGTGATCGTTGTTGTTCTGCATCAGCAGGACGTCGATCTTCTCCTTCTTCATGGCGGCGCGAACGGCCCGCCAGCGCCGTTCCAGTTCGGCGGTGGAGATCGGCGTGTTGAGGCGTTCGGACAGAGCCATTCTTTAGTCTCCCCAAAATCACTGCCAAGAGGCGGGCTTGCGTACGATATTGATCATGCCCTTGAGATCGTTGTCGAGAAACTTGGCCATGTTGCCGGCGATGGTCGGCATGGCGCGGTCTTCGTAGCCGTGCGAGTAGCCGCCGAGATGCGGAAAGATCGTCACGTTCTTGGCGCGCCAGATCGGATCGTCGGCCGGCAGCGGCTCCTGCGAAAACACGTCGAGCGCGGCGCCGGCGATTTGGTCGTTGTCGAGCGCCTTGATCAAAGCCTTTTCGTCGACCACGCCGCCGCGCGCCACATTGACCAGATAGGCGGTGGGCTTCATGGCGGCGAGCAGCTTGTCGCCGACAATGCCGCGCGTCTCCGGCGTGAGCGGGGCGAGCGCCACCAGATAGTCGAGTTCGGGCGCGATCTTCAGCAAGTCGGCGCGAGGAACCATGCGGTCGAAGCCTTTGGTCTCGCGCGGGCTGCCGCTGATGCCGATCACCGTCATGCCGAACTGTTTGCAGATCGGCGCCAGATATTCGGCGATCAGCCCGACCCCGAGAATGCCGACGGTTTTGCCGGCGAGCAGACGCGACGGCCAGCGCAGCCATTCCGCTTTGTCCTGCGCGCGCGCCGAGCGCGGCAGGTCGCGGGCGAGCGAGAGCATGTAGGCGATGGTGGCTTCCGACACTGGCGCGCCGTGAATGCCGCGGACATTGGTGACGATAACCTCTTTGCCGAGCGAGGGCAGGTCGACAATATTGTCGACCCCGGTGCCGAGCGCCTGGATCCATTTCAGCTTCTTGGCGTCGCGCACCACATGGTCGGCCATGGGCGGCGAAAAGCACAGCAGGATGTCGGTGTCGGCGATATAGGGGCCGACGTCGTTATGATGGCCGACCACGTTGATGGTCAGCTGCGGAAATCGCTCCAGCAGCATCGCCTTGTAACGAGCCCGCATAGCTTCCTGGACTTCGGTGAGGATGAGCACATTTGGCATGGCGGGCAGGTATAGCGCGTGATCCCGAAAAGTGGGAACCGGTTTTCGAAAAAAGATCACGCGCCAGCGGTAAAATACCAAATGGACAGTTGGGAAAGAACCGCGCAGGCTTGCGATCGACGCCGCATGCAGGTGACCCGCATCGTGGGCCTGCGCTACACTGCAACAGGCGCTTAGGGCTCGCGCCGCACGGAGGATGACACCATGCCGATCGAACTTGCAGAGGTAGACTGGTTATATGTCGTGCTGCTGGCGGTGTTCGCCTTTGTGGCCACCTATATCGGCAACCTGCTGTCCTTCGGCCGTCATGGGATCGGCGCCGTGCTGTCGGCGGTCGCCTTTGCCGCGATCTACGTGGCCTGGACCTACTACCCGCACCGCTTACCGTGGCCGCCGACCGCGCCCGCCAGCCAGAAGGCGCCGGCCGCCGCGGTTGCGCCGGCCACACCTGCCACTCCGGCCGCCCAGCAGCGGCCGCGCAACCCGATCACCGACATCACGCCGCCTGCGACACCGCAGTAGCGCATGATCCCGAAAAGCTTGTCCTCGGACTTGATCCGTGGATGGGTCCGGTTTCCCGCCTTCGCGAAGTCCGCTTCGGCGGGCGGAGGAAGGTCGGAAAAGATCATGTGCAAGCAAAATGTTAGGCACGCATAGTGATTCAAGGTATTCCGGTCATGCCATAGGCTTGCGTCCGACCGTCGTATTGATGTTCTCTCCCATTCAGGTAGGGACTAACGTCCTCTCACATTCAGGCAGGAGCGCCGCCATTCAGGCGAGCGGTATAGTGGCATGAAGAAGGTGTATCCCGATGCCCGCGCGGCGATGGCCGGGCTGCTCAAGGACGGCATGTTGATTTGCTGCGGGGGCTTCGGCCTCTGCGGCATCCCGGAGACGCTGATCCTGGCCATCCGCGATAGCGGCGTTAAAAACCTCACGATGGTCTCGAACAATGCCGGCGTCGACGGCGCGGGCTTAGGGCTTCTGCTGGAGACCCGCCAGATCAAGAGAATGATCTCGTCCTATGTGGGCGAGAATAAATTGTTCGCCCAGCAATATCTCGCCGGCGAGCTGGAGATCGAATTCAATCCGCAAGGCACGCTGGCCGAACGCATCCGCGCCGGCGGGGCCGGCATCCCCGCCTTCTTCACGCGCACCGGCGCCGGCACCGATATCGCCAAGGGCAAGGAAGAGCGCGAATTCGACGGCGAGCGCTACATCATGGAGCGCGGTATCGTCGCCGATCTGTCGATCGTGCATGCCTGGAAGGGCGACACCGAAGGCAATCTCGTCTACCGCAAGACCGCGCGCAACTTCAATCCGATGATGGCGACGTCGGGCCGGATGACGGTCGCCGAGGTCGAGCACCTGGTGCAGCCGGGCGAATTCAATCCCGACCACATCATCACGCCGGGCGTCTACGTCAAACGTATCGTGCACGTGCCGGATGCCAAGAAACACATCGAGCAACGCACCGTGCGCAAGCGCCCCGCGCCCGCCGGTACTGGAGAAGAGGTATAACCATGCCCTGGACCCGCGATCAGATGGCCGAACGCGCCGCCAAGGAGTTGCGCGACGGCTTCTACGTCAATCTCGGCATCGGCATCCCGACGCTGGTGTCGAACTACATCCCGAACGGCATGACCGTGCAGCTGCAAAGCGAGAACGGCATGCTCGGCTTTGGTCCGTTCCCCTACGAGGGCGAGGAAGATCCCGACCTGATCAATGCCGGCAAGCAGACTGTCACTGAAATTCCGACCACCAGCTTTTTCTCATCCGCCGATTCATTCGCCATGATCCGCGGCGGCCACATCGACATCGCGATTCTCGGCGCCATGCAGGTGGCGGAGAACGGCGATCTCGCCAACTGGATGATCCCCGGCAAGATGGTGAAGGGCATGGGCGGCGCCATGGATCTGGTCGCCGGCGTCAAGAAGGTCGTGGTGGTGATGGAACACACCGCCAAGGACGACCCCAAGCTGCTGCACAAGTGCAATCTGCCGCTCACCGGCGCCGGCGTGGTCGACATGGTGATCACCGATCTCGGGGTGTTCAACATCGACCGCAAGGGCGGCGGCATGACGCTGATCGAGCTCGCCCCCGGCGTGACGGTGGATGAGATCACCAAGAAGACGCAGGCGAGCTTCAAGGTCGATGCCAAGCTGAAGCACTGAGGCCATGCTCTCCGCCGCCGACCGCAGCAAGGCCGCCGACATCCTGATGGCGGCGCAGAAGGAGCGCAAACAGGCGGTCCAGCTGTCGGTGACCTTTCCCGGCATCACCATCGAGGACGCCTATGCGATCTCGACCGAAGTGGCGCAGCGCAAGATCAAGGCCGGCGCCAGACTGATCGGCCACAAGGTGGGCCTGACCTCGAAGGCGATGCAGCGCTCCTCGATGATCGACGAGCCGGACTTCGGCTTCATCCTCGACGACCAGATGATCGCCGACGGCGCCAAGGTTCGCCACGCCGACTACTGCAAGCCGCGCGTCGAGGTCGAGCTCGCCTTCGTGCTGGGCAAGCGGTTGCAGGGGCCGGGCGTGGGCTTGGCCGACGTACTGCGCGCCACCGAATACGTCATCCCGGCGATCGAGATCGTCGACGCGCGCTTGCAGGATCAGCGCAAGATTTTCGACACCGTGGCCGACAATGGCGCGGCCGCCGGCATCGCACTGAGCGGGCGGCCGGTCGGGCCCCTGGATGTCGACCTGCGCTGGGTCGGCGGCATCATGTACCGCAATTCCGAGATCGAGGAGACGGGGCTCGCCGCCGGCGTGCTCGGCCATCCGGCGCTCGGCGTCGCCTGGCTTGCCAACAAGCTCGGCGCCATGGGCACCGCGCTCGAGCCCGGCCATCTGGTGCTCGCCGGCTCGTTCACCCGCGTGGTGTTCGCGCAGAAGGGCGACACGCTGCACGCCGATTTCGGCCCGCTCGGCGGCATCGCCATTCAATTCATATGAGTCACTCTATGACCGAGATGCCACGCAACGCTTTCAAGCACGCGCTCGCCGCCGGCAAGCTGCAGATCGGCCTGTGGTCGAGCCTGTGCAGCAATATCGCGGCCGAGATCATCTCCGACTCGGGCTTCGACTGGATCCTGCTCGACACCGAGCATTCGCCCAACGAAATCCCCGATCTGGTGTCGCAGTTGCAGGCGATCCAGCGCGGCACCGCGACGCCGATCATCCGCCCGGCCTGGAACGACGCGGTGCTGGCCAAACGCGCGCTCGATATCGGCGCGCAGTCGCTGCTGTTCCCCTATGTACAGAACGCCGAGGAAGCGCGCCGCGCGGTCGCCTCCACGCGCTATCCGCCGCAGGGCATTCGCGGCGTATCGGTGGCGGCGCGCGCCAGCCGCTACGGCCGCACGCCCGGCTACCTGACCAAGGCCAATGCCGAAATCTGCGTGCTGGTGCAGGTCGAGACCCGCGCCGCGCTCAACGAGCTGGAAGCGATCGCCAAGGTCGAGGGTATCGACGGCGTTTTTATCGGCCCGTCGGATTTGGCGGCCTCGCTCGGCCATCTCGGCAATCCGCAGCATGCCGACGTGCAGGAGGCGATGCAGGACGCCGTCAAGCGGCTGAAAGCGCTCGGCAAGCCGGCCGGCATCCTCACCGGCAACGAGGAGGAAGCGCGCCGCTATATCGACTGGGGCTATCTGTTCGTGGCGGTTGGCGCCGATGTCGGCCTGCTCGCCAAGAATGCCGACACGCTCGCCAAGAAGTTCAAGGGCTCCTGACAACCAGACCGGAACCGTCCGTATGGCATGCGATCAAGGCGCGGTCCGGCGCCCCCGCGTCGACCTGCCGCAGGGCGGTCACCATGGCGTCATGGACAGCGGCAAAGGTCGCCCCGGGGCAGGGCCTTGCCGATAAACCGCGCCCTGTGCCAAGGCTAGGCTGTGGGGGGCTATTTCCAACCGCCAATTGATATGGAACAGCAAGCCGTTAGTAGCACTTGCCGCCCCGTGAAAAGATGTCGAGAATAGAACACGAGGGGCATTTGCGTGATGAATGACGAGACGATCCTCGAAACCGAGGATCTCACCAAGGAATTTGCCGGTTTCACCGCCGTTAATGGCGTCAGCCTGCGCGTTAAGCGCGGGAGCATCCATGCCTTGATTGGGCCGAATGGCGCCGGCAAGACCACCTGTTTCAATCTGCTCACCAAGTTCCTCAGCCCCACCCGCGGCCGCATCGTGTTCAAGGGCAACGATATCTCGGCCATGCAGCCGGCCGATGTCGCCCGCCTCGGGCTGGTGCGCTCGTTCCAGATATCCGCCGTGTTCCCACATATGAGCGTGCTGGAAAACGTGCGCATCGCCTTGCAGCGTAGCCGCGGCGGCTCGTTCGATTTCTGGCGCTCGGCCTCGGCGCTCGACCGCTTCAACGAGCGGGCGATGGCGCTGATCGCCGATGTCGGACTGTCCTCCTTCGCCGACTGGGTGGCGGTCGAGCTGCCCTATGGCCGCAAGCGCGCACTCGAGATCGCAACTACCCTGGCGCTCGATCCGGAAATGCTGCTGCTCGACGAGCCGACCGCCGGCATGGGGCACGAGGACATCGATCGCATCAGCGCGCTGATCAAACGCGTGGCCGCCGACCGCACCGTGCTGATGGTCGAGCATAATCTCTCGGTGGTGGCCGATCTCTCCGATACCATCACCGTGCTCACGCGCGGGCGTATCCTGGCGGAGGGCAACTACGCGACGGTGTCGAACAACGCCGAGGTGCGCGAAGCCTATCTGGGAGTGGGGCATGCTTGACGCGCGGACCCCATTGCTCGCGATCAAGGACCTGCAGGGCTGGTATGGCGAGTCGCACATCCTGCACGGCGTCAAATTCGACGTGCAAGAAGGCGAGGTGGTCACGCTGCTCGGCCGCAACGGGGCCGGCAAGACCACGACGCTGAAATCGATCATGGGAATTGTCGGCCAGCGCACCGGCTCGGTGCGCTTCGAGGGACGAGAACTGATCGGGCTTGCCTCCAACCAGATCGCGCGCGCCGGCATCGCTTTCTGTCCGGAGGAGCGCGGTATCTTTGCCAGCCTCAATGTCGAAGAGAATTTGCTGCTGCCGCCGGTCGTCAGACCGGGCGGGCTTTCGCTCGATCGCATCTTCGACCTCTTCCCCAATCTGAAGGAACGGCTCGGCTCGAGCCAGGGCACCAAGCTGTCTGGCGGCGAGCAGCAGATGCTGGCGATCGGCCGCATCCTGCGCACCGGCGCCCGCCTTCTGCTGCTCGACGAGCCGACCGAGGGGCTTGCCCCCGTCATCATCCAGCAGATCGGCAAGACCATTCGCGCCTTGAAGGAACAAGGCTTCACGATCCTGCTGGTGGAACAGAATTTCCGCTTCGCCTCGACCGTTGCGGATCGCTATTACGTCATGGAACATGGGCGTATCATCGACCAGTTCGCCAATGCGGAACTGGATGCCAATGTCGAGAAACTGCACGACTATCTCGGTGTTTGATCGAAGTTTTCGATAACAACAAGGAGGAATGAATCCATGAAACGAACAATAGGCTTGACGGCCCTTGCCGTCATGTTGGCGTGCGGCACTGCGAGTGCCCAGCAGGTCAATGTGAAGATCGGCGTGCTCAGCGACATGTCGAGTCTTTATTCCGACATCGGCGGGGCGGGCTCGACCGCTGCCGCCAAACTGGCGATCGCCGACTTCACCAAGGCCAATCCCAACGTCAAAGTCGAACTCATCTCCGGCGATCATCAGAACAAGCCGGACATCGGTTCGCAGCTTGCCAACCAATGGTACGATGTCGACAAGGTCGATCTGATCATCGATACGCCGAACTCCGGCGTGGCGCTGGCGGTGAGCCAGATCACCACCACCAAGAACAAGATATTCATCGTCTCCGGCGCGGCGGCGTCCGACCTCACTGGTCCGAAGTGCAACGCCAATACCATTCACTGGACTTACGATACCTGGATGCTGGCCAACGGCACCGGCAAGGCACTGGTGAAGACCGGCGGCGACACTTGGTTCTTCCTCACGGCCGACTACGCTTTCGGTCATGCGCTCGAGCGCGACACCGCCGCCGCGGTCGAGAAGAACGGTGGCAAGGTGCTCGGCAAGGTGCGACATCCGCTCAATACCAACGACTTCTCGTCGTTCCTGCTGCAGGCGCAGGCTTCGAAGGCCAAGATCATCGGCCTGGCGAATGCCGGCGGCGACACCATCAACGCGATCAAGTCGGGCGCCGAATTCGGCATCGTCAAGGGCGGGCAGAAGTTTGCCGGATTGCTCGTGTTTGCCAGCGACGTCAACGCGCTCGGCTTGGCGACGGCGCAGGGACTGACCCTGACGGAAACCTGGTACTGGGACTTGAACGACGCCAACCGCGCCTGGACCAAGCGCTGGCAGGCGGAACGTGGCGCAGCGGGCAAGTTCCCCACCATGGTGCAGGCTGGCGTCTATTCCGGCATCACGCACTACCTCAAGGCGGTCGTCGCGCTGAAGAGCGCCGCCGACGGCAAGGCGGTGGTGGCGCAGATGAAGAACACGCCGACCGACGATGCGCTGTTCGGCAAGGGCACCATCCGCGCCGATGGCCGCAAGTTGCATCCGGCCTATCTGCTGGAGGTGAAGGCGCCGTCGGAGTCGAAGTATCCCGGCGACTTCTACAAGGTGCGCGCCACCATCCCGGCGGACGAAGCGTTCCGTCCGCTCAAGGAAGGCAATTGTCCGCTGGTGAGCGGCTGAGTCCAAACTGTCATCACCGGGTCGCCGCGCACTTGTGCGGCGAGTCCCGGTGATCTCGATCAGGGACGCACGCGCTGTGCCTCTCTAAGCGGGATCGCCGGGACGAGCCCGGCGATGACAAAGTGAGAGTGGCATGTTTGAAATCTTCGGCATCCCTTCGACCGCGCTGTTTGGCCAGCTCCTGATCGGGCTGATCAACGGCTCGTTCTATGCGCTGCTTAGTCTGGGCCTGGCCGTGATTTTCGGCATGCTCAACATCATCAATTTCAGCCACGGCGCCCAGTACATGCTGGGAGCCTTTGCCGCCTATCTGCTGCTGCAATATTCCGGCCTCGGCTACTGGCCGGCGCTGATCGTCGCGCCGGTGCTGGTCGGCATCACCGGCATGATCGTCGAGCGCCTGATGCTGCAATGGCTCTACAAGCTTGACCATCTCTACGGGCTGCTGCTGACGTTCGGGCTGGCGCTGATCATCGAGGGGGTGGCGCGCAATTATTTCGGTTCGGCCGGCCTGCCTTACACGGTGCCTGAATCGCTGCGCGGCGGGCAGAATCTCGGCTTCATGTTTCTGCCCAATTATCGCGCCTGGGTGATCGTGGCCTCGCTCACGATCTGCTTCGGCACCTGGTTCGTAATCGAGCGCACGCGGCTCGGCGCGAATTTGCGCGCCGCCACCGAGAACCCGACTTTGGTGCGCGCCTTCGGCATCAATGTGCCGCGCATGATCACGCTGACTTATGGCTTCGGCGTGGCGCTGGCGGCCTTTGCCGGCGTGATGGCAGCGCCGGTCTACAACGTTTCGCCGCAAATGGGCTCGGAGCTGATCATCGTCGTGTTCGCGGTGGTGGTGATCGGCGGCATGGGCTCGATTCTCGGCGCCATCATCACCGGCTTCGGGCTCGGCGTGATCGAGGGCCTGACCAAGGTGTTTTTCCCCGAAGCCTCGAATACCGTGATCTTCGTCATCATGGCGATCGTGCTGCTGGTGCGGCCGGCCGGCTTGTTCGGGCGGAGGACGTGATGGAACAGCGCGTCGCTGATCCGATCGCCAGGCAGCCCTCCGCGCTGCGTACGCATGCCGAGACCATCGCCTTCGTGGTCATGGTCGCCGCGCTGATGGTGGCGCCATTCTTCACCTATCCGCTGTTCCTGATGCAGGCGATGTGCTTTGCGCTGTTTGCCTGCGCCTTCAACCTGCTGATCGGCTATGTCGGCCTGCTGTCGTTCGGCCATGCGCTCTATTTCGGCTGGGCGAGCTATCTCGCCGCTTATTCCGCCAAGGCCTGGGGCTTTCCGCCGGAGCTCGCGATCCTCACCGGCACCGCGACCGCCGCCGTTTGCGGCCTTGTTGCCGGATCGCTCGCCATCCGCCGCCAGGGCATCTATTTCGCCATGATCACGCTGGCGTTGGCGCAGATGATGTATTTCTTCGCGCTGCAGGCGAAATTCACCGGCGGCGAGGACGGCATCCAGGCGGTGCCGCGCGGGCTGCTGTTCGGCATCATCGATCTGCGCAATGAAGTGGCGATGTATATCGTCGTGCTGGTCATTTTCCTGGCCGGCTTCCTGTTCATCTACCGCATCATCCATTCGCCGTTCGGCGAGGTGCTCAAGGCGATCCGCGAGAACGAGACGCGCGCGATCTCGCTCGGCTACAAGACCGACCGCTACAAGCTGGTCGCCTTCGTGCTGTCGGCGACGCTGGCCGGCGTGGCCGGCGCCACCAAGGCGATCGTGCTGCAACTGGCCTCGCTCACCGACGTCAATTGGCCGATGTCGGGCGAAGTCGTGCTGATGACGCTGGTCGGCGGGCTCGGCACCATTTTCGGCCCCGTGGTCGGCTCGTTCGTGATCCTGCTCATGCAATACAAGCTGGCGCCGGTCGGCGAATGGGTGCTGGTGATCCAGGGCGTGATTTTCGTCGCCTGCGTGCTGTTGTTCCGCCGCGGCGTGATCGGCGAACTGGCCAATTGGCTGCGCATCAAGCTGTAGAGCAAGCATTTTACCTGGCGCATAAACTCCTTCAAATCATTAGCGAATCAGCTTAGACGATAAGGGTTATCCCCAACAGTCGCGTCGGCGTCATTGTGCAACGGCCGTTCGTCCCCGATCCTATCCGGACCGGGCGTTTGACGATTCCAAGCTCGTCACGGACCCTACATGCCGGCAATGCAAGGCAGAGCCCGCCTCGAGGTCATCGCGCGTCAATGGCACGATCTGGCCGAGCGCCGGCTGGCGCATTTCAACGAGCTTTATCGCAGCGGCCGCTGGGCGCGTTACTACTCGAAGGAGCATTTTGCCTTGCGCATGCTCGACGTGATCAAGGCGGCAAAGATCTGGCGCGACCTCGCCAGCCGGTCTTGGTCCGATCACTCTTGGACCGTACAGCCGGTGGCGCGCGACGACGATCTGCGCCCGGCGGCATGAATCTCGCCCCGACGGTCCTGGCCGCGGCTCTGGCCGCGGCGGTGCAGCCGGCGACCGCCGCCGACGACCTCAAGCTCGGCGAGACGTTGCTGGCGCGCCATTGCGGGGCCTGCCATGCCGTCGGCAAGAGCGGCGATAATCCGCAAAAGGACGCTCCGGCGCTCCGCACGCTCGGCAGCCGCTATCCGGTCGAAGCGCTGGAAGAGGCACTGGGCGAGGGCTTCATGTCCGGCCACCCCGATATGCCGGAATTCAAGTTTGACGCCGACGACGTCGGTGCCATCATTGCCTTTCTGAAGTCCATCCAGAAGCGCTGAAGTCTCGGCGCCCCCACCCACGAGTTGTCGTACCCCATGAGCAGTGTCCTTTTCTCGCCCTATCGGCTGGCCGGCCTCGAGCTCGCCAACCGCATCGTGGTCTCGCCGATGTGCCAGTACAGCGCCGACGACGGCTGCGCCAATGACTGGCATCTGATGCATCTCGGCATGCTGGCGAATTCGGGCGCCGCGCTGGTGGTGGTGGAGGCCACCCATGTCGAGCGCCACGGCCGCATCACCCATGGCTGCCTGGGGCTGTATTCCGACGACAACGAAGCCGCCTTGGCGCGCGTGATCGCGCAAGTGCGGCGCGCCGGCACCGCCAAATTCGGCATCCAGATCGCGCATGCCGGCCGCAAGGCCTCGTCGCAGCGACCCTGGGAAGGCGGCGGCGCGCTCAAAGCCGACGCCGACGCGTGGCCGACCATCGCCGCCTCGCCGATCCCGTGGGGCGAGAATTGGCACACGCCGCGCATGGTCACCGAGGCCGACATGGGCCGCGTGCGCGAGGCCTTCGTCTCCGCCGCCCAACGCGCGCTGCGCATCGGATTCGACGCCATCGAGCTGCACTTTGCGCACGGCTATCTGGCGCATGGCTTCATGTCGCCGATCTCCAACAAGCGCAGCGACGACTACGGCGGCTCGTTCGAGAACCGCCTGCGCTTTCCGCTCTCGATCGCGCGCGCGGTGCGCGCGGTGGTGCCGAAGGACGTGCCGCTCGGCGCGCGCATCACCGGCAGCGACTGGCGCGAGGGCGGGCTTGACGGCAGCGATGCCGTCGCCATTGCGAAAGCGCTCAAAGGCGAGGGGCTCGATTTCATCTGCATCTCGTCCGGCGGGGTCACCGCCGATACCCGCAATCCGAGCGAGCCGGGCTACAACGTGCCGGTCGCCGCGCGCGTCAAGAAAGAAGCCGGCATCCCCACGCGCACGGTCGGGCTGATCGTCAAACCCGAGCAGGCCGAGGCGATTGTGGCGCAAGGCCAGGCCGACCTGGTCTCGCTCGCGCGCGCCTTCCTGGACGATCCGCATTGGGGCTGGCACGCGGCCAAGGCGCTCGGCGCCGACGTGGCGCGGCCGGTGCAATATGCGCGCGCCGGGCCGAAGCTGTGGGCGCCCGCCGCCAGCCGCGGCTGAGCGATGGAAAATTTCGTTTTCCTCGCCGTCCTGTTCGCCGCCGCCTGCCACGCCGGCTGGAACGCGCTGATCAAAGTCCGGCTCGACCCGCTCTCGACCACGACGCTGATCTCGCTCGGCGCCGCCGCGGTGGCCTTGTTGTTCATCCCGTTCGTCGGCGTACCGGCCTGGGCGGCGTGGCCTTGGCTGATCGCCTCGGTGATCATCCACCTGTTCTATTTCGCCTCGTTGATCGAGAGCTACCGCACCGGCGATCTCGGGCAGGTCTATCCGATCGCGCGCGGCTCGGCGCCGCTGATGACGGCGGCGGCGACCACGATCTTCGTCGGCGAGCTGCTCAGCCCGCTCGGCTGGGGCGGCATCGTCGCGCTGGTGGCCGGCGTATTCCTGCTGTCGGCGCGCGGCGGCCGCGACCTCGCGAGCATCGACCGCCGCGCCGTCGGCTTTGCGCTGTTCACCGCGGTCACCATCTGCGCCTATTCGGTGGTGGACGGCATCGGCGGCAGGCTCTCCAATAATCCAAATGCCTATTCGCTCTGGCTGTTCGCCGGCATCGCCGTGGTGATGCTGCCTTATGCGCTCTTCCGCGACGGCCGCGATGTGATCCCGGCGATGCAGAAATATTGGCGGCGCGGCTTTGTCGGCGGCGCCTTGCAGCTTCTGTCCTACGGCATCGCGATCTGGGCGATGACGGTGGCGCCGATCGCCATCGTCGCCACGCTACGCGAGACCAGCGTGCTGTTTGGCGCCGTGATCGCAGTGGTGGTGCTGAAGGAGCCGCTGCGCGCGTTGCGCATCGTCGCGGCACTGCTGATCGTGTGCGGGCTGGTGCTGATCCGACTTCAATAGCGATAGCCGTATAGCCGCGCCAGCTTCTCCGGATCGGCGCCGAGGAAAAAGCCAAGCCGCAGCCGCCACATCTTTAGAATCGTGCGCAGCGTGCCGTGCTCGCGCCAGCGCCGCGGCGAGGTGGTCGCGCGCGCGCCGAGCGCGAGCGGCCGCCCCATGCGTTTGAGCCGCGCCGACAGCGCCAGGTCCTCCATCAGCGCGATCGGCGGAAAACCGCCCACGGCATCGAAGGCCGCGCGGGTGGCGAACATCGCCTGGTCGCCGGTGGCGATGCCGGTCAGCCGCGAGCGCGTGTTCATCATCATGGCCACCACGCGCAACAGGCCGCCGCCATCGATGCGTATATCGAAGCGCCCCCAGACCCGGCCCGAACGGCTAAGGCCGTCCAGCACCAGGCGGTCCGCATCCGCCGGCAGTTGCGTATCGGCATGCAGGAACAAAAAAACATCGCCGCGGGCCGCGGCCGCGCCGGCATTCATCTGCAATGCGCGGCCGCGCGCCGCCGTCAGCACGCGGTCGGCGAGCGGGCGGGCGAGGCCGGGCGTGCCGTCGTGGCTTCCTCCATCGACCACGATCAGTTCGACGCCGCGCGCGCGAGTGGGCGAAAGCGCCCGCAAGGCCGCCTCGATCCCGGCCGCCTCATCGAGTACCGGCATGATGATGGAGAGCGTCATGGCGCGGCCGCGCGCGCTTGCGCCAGGGTGTAGTCCGGCCCCTCGACGATGCGCCGGTAATAGGACGCGTGTGCGGGCGAGCCCTGCGGCCAGCGCGCCAGAAAGCGGCCGAGGAATGCGCGCTGGTCGTAGTCGAGCGCCAGCGCATCGATATGCACGCCGTCGCGCTGCAGGCCATAGAGCGGCGGGCATGGGGAGGGCGAGCAAGCGATGCGGGTGATAACGCCGAACCGCGTGCCGGAAAAATTCGGCATGCCGGCGGCGCCGTTGTTGATGACGGTCAAACGGCCGGCGGGCCATGCGAAGTCACGCAGCGCGGCAAGACAGGTGTGGGTGCTGGCGAACACATCGATTTGCGCGGCGCTGCCGATGTCGCTGAGCCAATGCTGGCGCTTCGGATCGTCGAGATAATCTTGCGCGAATCGCCATCCCGCCAGCGCGCAGGCATCGCCATGCACGATGCCGACCCGCACGCTCCCGATCTGCGCCACCAGATGCATCGGCAAGGCACGCTGCCGCGCGCGCGCAACCGGCGATGCGCTGGCACGCAACTGCGCCAGAATTTCATTGGAGCGGCGGACAATGTCTTCGCCGACATGATCGGGATAGGCACAGCCGCAACCGGCGCCAATGTCGTCGGCGCGCGCGATCTCGGTCTCGACATTGCCGCGTAGCGCGCGATGCGGCGCAACGCCTTGCTCGATGGCGTCGAACCAGTCCGGCTCGGCGTCGAACCAGTGGAAATCGCCGTTGAAGACGATCGTCGGCCGCACGCGTTCTGCCGCCGCCAGAGTATCGACCGCGGTCAGTGCGGCCAGGTTGCCGTACAGGCCGCCGACTACATACAACGTCTCGGCGGCAAAATCCGGCGGGCGCGCGAAAACGGCGGTCGGATAGTTGTAGTCGATGGGACAAATGCGGCCGGCGCTCGCCGCGTCCGCCGCTGTCGGGGCGAGTGCGCGAAGGATACCGGTCATTCCGCCGCCTCTTTGAGCGCGCCGCCGCAGCTCGAACCTTGCCCGGCGGTGCAGCCATAGCAGTGGCCGGCGACGCGGATCGGATTGCCCTCGATGGTCTCGTCGAGCAGGTCCGACAGATGCAGCCGCGCTTTGCGGCCGCGCCGCAGCGGCAGATCGAGCATCTGGTTGAAGTCGCAGTCGTAGACGAAGCCCCGCCAATCGACCGAAATCAGATTGCGGCACATGACGCCGTCGAGATTGGTGTCGAGATGCGCCTCGCGCAGCAGATCGATATAGCCGTCAAACTCGCCCTTGCTGACGAGCATGGAGCCGAAGCGCTGGATCGGCATGTTGGCCAGCACATAGAGCTTGTTGAACACGATGCCGTATTGCCCGCCCAGCACGCGCTTATAGTCGGCCTCGAGCGAAACCTGCGCCGGCGGCAGCGCCGGCCCTTGCGGATTGTAGACCAGATTGAGCACGAGCGAGGGCTCGCGGCCGTAGCCGAGCGCGTTGAGCTTGCGCAAGGCCCGGATCGAGCCGTCGAACACGCCCTTGCCGCGCTGGCGCTCGACATTGTCGGCCAGATAGCAGGGCATCGAGGCCACCACCTCGACCCGCTGCTGGCTAAGAAACTCGGCGAGGTCTTCCTGGCCGGGCTGCTCCAAAATAGTGAGATTGCAGCGGTCCATCACCTTGGCGCCGAGCGCGCGCGCGCCGCGCACCAGGCGGCGGAAGTGCGCGTTGAGTTCGGGCGCGCCGCCGGTGATGTCGAGCGTCGGAATGCGGCGACGGTGCAAGAATTCGAGCACGACGTCGGCAATCGCGCCGGACATTTCCTCGGTCCGCGTCGGGCCGGCATTGACGTGACAGTGGAAGCAGGACTGGTTGCAGCGATAGCCGACATTGACCTGCAGCGTGTCGAGCCTGCCGCGGCGGATCGCGGGGAACGGGATATTGTCGAGCAAAGGCAGCGTGTCGCGCATCGTGCAATCGTCCTTCGGTGTCCGCCAATTTGCCATGAGCCGGACGTGTTCGCCACCTCGATCCGCGCTTTCTCCTCATGGTGAGGAGCGTTGCGAAGCAACGCGTCTCGAACCATGCCATCTTCAAGACGCCTCGCGAAGAGCCCTCAGCCGAACCAGGTAGAAGGACTACGTACATAGGATAATAGTCGTATCAAGCGAGGAGGCTGGATCAGTTTGAAATAGGCATAACTTCAAAAGATGAGGATTGGGAGTGACGATCTCCGGCGATTATACGCTTGAGACACGTAAATTGAATTTACGAATCAGTTTTGTGAATTGTAATGAAGATACGGTCGCTCTTATGACCTCATAACCAAACATGAATTGCGTTATGCCCATTTTCAATTTTTAATTTCGCTGCAAAAAATGGGGGGACGTCATGACTTTCAGCCGACAAGATACCTGCGAGTTCATCGCCGAACAGACGGCGGAACTGAGCAAGCTGGCTGCCGCTAAAGGCCTCGACACGCTGAGCTACATGCTTCGCGTGGCAAAGAGTGAAGCGGAAAATCGGATGACCGGTCACGTAAAGCGGAAAAAAGCCGCCTGACATCTTCGGTCAAGCGAGTGAAAGCCCCGGCCTCACCGTCGGGGCTTTTCATTAGGCCGCGCGGCCTCCCGCTTTTCCAGCATCGCCACAACGTCATTCATTTCCCAAAGCTTGTCAGTCACGCCAGCATCCGCACTCAACGCGCCAGCGCGCTGGTGACCGGCGATTCCACGCCGATGCGGCCGAAGCCCGGCAGCTTAACGCCGGGGTGGCGCAGGTCGAGCCCGGCGACCAGGCCGAGCAGGTTGACTTCGACGCCCTCGATCCAGCCGAGCTTCAGCGCGGCATAGCCGTTGAGATTGAGCTCGACGCCGGTGCCACTGTCGGTGCGCCCGGCGTAGAAACGATCGCGGAAGTCGCGGCCGACGGCGTTTGGCGGCAGCGCCACGCCCAGCTCCGGCACCGCGCGCAGCATGGCGGCGGTGAAGCTGTTGCTGTTCGGCCCCGGCCAGATGCGGTAATCGCCGGCATTGCTGAAGCTGTAGGCCTTCACCGCCGCCTCGATCTTGGGGATCAGCTTTTCCGCCGCGGCGCCGGACACGTCGGCGATCGCCACCGGCCTGTTGCCGAACCAGCGCCCGTCGGCCGGCCAGCCGTTGACGTGCACCGGATTGCCCCAGCCGACCACGTCGTAGCGGGTCCATTGCGCTGCGTTGGCGCGCTTGAGCACGATCCAGCTATGCACCGAGAACACGCCCTTCCAGCCGCCGGTGGTGCCGGTGAACACGATGACGCGGGCCGGCTTGAACTCGTTGGCGGGCGGCAATGCGCCGGTGCTCGACCAGTCGGCATCGCGCCAGCTGCGCGGCTCGTTGTTCAGCGCGTAGAACGCGGCGCGGGCGAGGATGGGGGCGAGAAACAGCGCGAATATGGTGAGCATAATGAGGGTGCGGCGGTGGATACGGGTGGGCGGCGACATGGTGGGAACTATAGCAGCGTTCGGGGCCGAAACGTGGCGAGCAGCCGCTCACATTACCTGATTGCCGCTCAACCTGAGTTGGGGATAGCGCTCGGCGCCGGCAAGCGCGAGGTCGCCGGTCACCACCTTGTTCCATTCCATGCCGACGATCGCAGCGCGTCTGCTGCCGGCGAGCACGTTGCCGGCAATCACGGCCGTGCCGGCGCCTTTGACCACGGACACCGCGACGCCGATGCCGCTCTGCTTCACCACGTTGCCTTGCACGATGACGTCGCGCAGATATTCACCCCAGCCGGCCGAAATTCCGATATTGGCGGCTTTCTCAACCGTGTTGCCGGTCACCGTGGAGTCGGCCTCGACGCCAATGCCCACACCGTTGCCTTTGTCATCCTGCCGCGGCGCAATATTGCGCACGACGTTGCCGCGTACCATGGCGAGCCGGCCGCCTTCCTTGAAGTTGGTCACCGAGATGCCGGCGCGCGCGCCGTCGATGGTGTTGTCGGCGATCAGCGCGTTCTCGAAGTCGAATTCGGAATAGATCGCGACCTCGTCGAGCGCGGCGCAATTGTTGCCGACGATCTGGATGTTGGACGCGGCGGCTCCGCGGATCGCCGAGAACGCCGCCTTGCGGATATGGTTGCCGCGCACGATCACGTCGGCGGCGCGGAACACGTTGATGGCGTTGCCGTTCTGGCCCGAGCCGCCGGCGCGCGCGGCGGTGTCCTCGATCTGGTTGTCGGCGATCAGGCTGCCGTCGCGGCGCTTGTCGCTTTGCCAGACCCGGATGCCGCCATTGCCGGAACCGCGAATGATATTGGCGGTGATCGACACGCCGCGGCTGTCGATACAGAACAGCGCATTGTCGGCGGCGCCGGTGACGGCATTGTGCGTCACTTCGCCGTCGCATTGTTCCATCGCGATGGCGTTGCCGCCGGCGGCGAGGATAACGCAGTCGGCAACGCGAAGGCTCTTCGTCGTATTAAAATGCACGAGGCCGCGATGCTCGGCGAGCGGCTGGTTGCCGCCTTCGAGGGTGAGACCGCTGAGCGTGACCGTCTCGGCGTGCGCGCTGGAGAGCAGCGAAGGGCCGCGCGTCAGCATCAACCGCGTCGCGCCGCGCACGCCGGCGACATGCGCGCCCGATGGCAGTTTGAGATCGCCGGCGCGATAGACGCCTGGTGCCAGCATCAGCGGCGTGCGCCGGCGGGCGGCTTCGTCGATCGCGCGTTGCAGCGCGCGGCTCTGGTCGTCAGGAGCGCCTGGCCGTACGCCGAATTGCGCGGCGTCGAGCCCGTAGGCCGACACGGGCGCGGCGAGAATGGCGGCACCGGCAAGCGATCCGGTGAGCAGGCGGCGGCGATCGATCGGCATGGCGCGGCATCTTGCGCCGAGGAGGTTAACGCCGTGCTGCCGCGGCGAGCGCCGCCAAAGCGCGGCCTCCGGCGCGGGCCAGATCGTCGAGGGTGAGCCGCTTGACGCCGCCGCTGCCGCGCCGGATCGGCGGCACATGGATGAAAGCGGCGAGGCGCGGGCCTGATTTGGCCGCGGCCTCAGTCGCGCGCCAGCACAGGTAGTTGCACAGATAGCGCCCGGCGTCGCACGACAGCACCGCCGGCACGCCGGTGGCGCGGATGGCCGCCAGCAGGCGGCGCGTCGGCGCCGGCATTTGCATCGCCGGGGGTGCGCCGGCCGCGATTATATGATTCCGCGGCGCGCTGCCGCCGGCGTCCGCCAGCAGCGTCAGCGCGTTGCGCGCGCGCGTCTCGACGCGCAAGGTTTTCGCCCGGGTTGCCAGCCCGAACATGAGCAGCGCGTCCGGCTTGTGGCGGGCAATCAGCCTGGGCAGATCGCGATCGACCGCCGCGTAGCGGGTCGGAAAAACGTGCGGCACGATTTTCACCTCCGCCAGCGCTGGCCGCCGCAAGCGCGCCAGCCGCTTGACCAGCGCTTCCGTCGGGTTGAACGGCGCGCCCGGGAACGGGCCGAAGCCGGTGATGAGGATGGTGAGCGCCATCACACCCCGAGCAATTGCGCGATCTCTTCCACCGCCAATGTCGGCGCCAGTCTGCCGGCGGCGACCGCGGTCTCCGCCTGGCGCAGCTTGGCGCGCACCGCCGGATCGCTGCGTAGGCGTGCGGTCAGCCGCTCCTCCAGCAGGGTCCACATCCATTTCACCTGCTGCTGGCGCCGGCGCGCTGCCAGCTCGCCGGAGGCGGTCATCTTCTCCTTGTGCGCCAGCACCTGGCTCCAAAGCTGCGGGATGCCGTTGCCGGTCTGCGCCGAATAAGTGAGCACCGGCGGCGACCAGGTCGCCGAGTGCGGCGTCAAGATGTTGAGCGCGGCGCGATACTCCGCCGCCGCCAGATTGGCGCGCTGGATATTGTCGCCGTCGGCCTTGTTGACGGCGATCATGTCGGCCAATTCGACGATGCCTTTCTTGAGGCCCTGCAATTCATCGCCGGCGCCGGGCAGCATCATCACCAGGAAAAAGTCGGTCATGTCGGCGACCGCGGTCTCCGACTGGCCGATGCCGACCGTCTCCACCATCACCACGTCGTAGCCGGCGGCCTCGCACACCAGCATGGTCTCGCGCGTCTTGGCGGCGACGCCGCCGAGCGTGCCGGAGGCGGGCGAGGGACGCACAAAGGCGTTGGCGTCGCTCGCCAGCCGCGCCATGCGCGTCTTGTCGCCGAGGATCGAGCCGCCGGTGCGCGACGAGGACGGATCGACCGCCAGCACCGCGACCTTGTGGCTGAGGCCGGTGAGATACATGCCGAGCGCGTCGATGGTGGTGGATTTGCCGGCACCGGGCGCGCCGGTGATGCCAAGCCGCACCGCTTGGCCGGTCGCCGGCAGCAGCTCCTGCACCAGTCTATGCGCGGCCATGCGGTGATCGGCGCGCTTGCTCTCGATCAGCGTGATGGCGCGCGCCAGGGTGGCGCGGTCGCCCTCGCGGATGCCGCGGACGAGATCGGACGGTTTCTGGGTGCGCGCAGCCATTCAGATTCCCCGAGCCATGCCGCCAATAGAGGCCGGGCCGAGGTCCTTTTTCAAGTCAATTCAACAGGATGCGGGGCATAAATAACGACGGCTGAACGTTCCGCCAGCGGGCCGCGACTAACGCTATATTGTAGGCCCGCGGTTGCGGGCGGAGAACGTTGATGCGTTGGAGGCTGCTGCTGTCCGCGTTCGCGCTGGTCACGCTCGGGGCCGGCTTTGCCGTGGGCCCCGGCCATGCGGCCGACTTGGTGTGGGAGGTCGAGAGCCCGTTCCGCTTCTTCAAATCGGCGAATTCCTACGCGCTGCACGCCAAGGCCTTCAGCGAGGTGCGCGGCAATCCGGCCGCTCCGCTGCCCGCCGACATCGTATGGCGGCTTGAGCGCCGGCTGAACGATCCGGACTGCAAGGATGCGACCACGCCCACCAGCTGCGCGGCGACGGCGCGCGCGCACTACGAACAGTCGCGCCTCGGCTGGGCGGCGCAGACGATCGGCGTGGTCTGTTACGAGAGTGCGGGCAATCCGCGGCGTTATCCGGCGCAGTGCGAACGCAAATATTCATGGGGGCTCGCGAAAGAAGACTACATTCTGCCCGCAGCCCACACCGTCAGCATCGGCCTATCGCCCGAGCGGCTCGCCGCGGCCGGCGCCGGCGAGTGCATGTGGAGCTGGCGGCCGCGCGCGGGCTCGGGGCGCATCGAGAGCCGCAAGCAATCCTGCAAGACCAAGTTGACCGTCGCGCGCGTGCCGTATGCGCTCGATCGCGCCATCTCGGGCGTGACGGTCAGCGTCAAGCTGCCCGATGGCAGCGAACTCAACGAGCCCGAAGTCGTGGTCGAAGACCTGCTGATCGCCGCGCTGGGGGATTCATTCGCCTCGGGCGAAAGCAATCCGGACCGTCCTGTTACGTTCAGCGCCAGCCGCGAAATGCTCTACGACCCCTCGCTGCTGCGCGAGGACGTGGCCGCGCGGCAGAAGAAGGTTGAGCCGGTCTACAGCATCGCCTCCGGCAGCGATACCGATCCGCGCGTGCTGCCGCGTCGGCGCATCGAGGACGAAGACAAGGACATCATCTACAAGCTGACGTCGCGTGAGTTCCTGGCGGCGTTCGAGCGAGGCTCCGCCCGCTGGCTCAGCGCCGATTGCCACCGTTCGCAATACGGCTATCCGTTCCGCGTCGGCCTGCAGTTGACGCTGGAAAACCGCCACCGGTCGGTCACGCTGGTATCGCTCGCCTGTTCGGGCGCCGAGGTGACCGAGGGGCTGTTCCTCGGCATGAAAGCGCGCGAGGGCAAGCCCGACACGGTGCACGCCCAGTTCGATCAGCTCAGCGACCTCATCTGCCGCGGCGGCGCTGCGGCCCGCACGCGCAGCGCCAGCTACATGCTGCCGTTCTACCAGCCTGGCGGCACGGCGCTGGAGCAGCGCCAGGTGACGCAGCGCTGGTGTCCGCCCGAGCAGCGCAAACGCCCGCTCGATCTCGTGCTGATGTCGATCGGCGGCAACGATGTCGGATTCGGCGGGCTGGCGGCCTATGCCATGACCGAGCGCGCCTCCGATCTGGCGCCGATCGTGGGGCTGGTCGGGCAGGAGATCCGCTATTCGCCGGCCACGGCGCGCGTCTATCTCGGGGCGCTCGATCGCCGCATGCAGGCCGTCAAGCTTGCCTTGCGCGACGGTTTTGGCGTCGAGCCCGCGCGCGTGGTGCAAAACGCCTACGAGCCCATTCAATATGACGAAACCGGCGCACTGTGCGGCGCCATGCCGACGCTTGGCATGGACGTGCATCCCAAGCTCATGCTGAGCCGCCAGCGGGTCGCCGAGACCGCCGATTTTCTGCGCGATTTCATGATGCGGCTGGAATGCACGAGCAGCGTCAGCCGCCGCGCGGATTGCCCGGCGGGCCTCGCCACCGGCGCGGGCACCGGCTTTCGGCTGGTGACCGAGCACATTGCGAAATTCGCCAAGCGCGGCATTTGCGCGCGCGATCCGGCGCGGGCGCTGTCCGACGGCATCATGATGGGGATGCCGCGCAAGTCGCGCAGCAGCGATGAGTTCACGCCCTATTCGCCGGCCGCCGCGCTGCCCTACGCCCACTATTGGCGGCTGTTCCGCACGCCGAACGACGGCTTTCTCACCGCCAATACCCATCGCGAGGGAATTTCACCGTTCGATATCCTGCAGCCGTCCTATGCGGGCTTGTACAGCGGCGCCGTGCATCCGAGCGCCGAGGCCCATGCCATCGTGGCGGATCACGTGCTGCTGCACGTGCGGGCTATTCTCGACCGAAAAACGAAATGAAAATCCGCGCCGGCGAACTGACCGTCTGAAGTGTTAAACGTCCGGCTTACGGCCTGCGCAGCGACGGCCGACGCCGGTCCGCGCGCTGCGGTTTCACTCCGCCGCCTCTTTGCCGTGCCCCAACCGCTTATTGAGCGACTTGAGCAATTTTTCGGCGGCGTCCGCGATCACCGTGCCGGGCGGGAAGATCGCCTCGCAGCCGGCCTGCATCAGCGCCTCGTAATCCTGCGGCGGCACCACGCCGCCGACCACGATCATGATGTCGTCGCGGCCCTGCGCGGCCAGTTCTTTCTTGAGTTCGGGCACCAGCGTCAGATGCGCGGCCGCGAGCGAGGATACGCCGAGAACGTGCACGTCGTTTTCGACCGCCTGGCGCGCGGCTTCCTGAGGCGTGGCGAACAGCGGCCCGATATCGACGTCGAAGCCGAGATCGGCGAAAGCAGACGCGATCACCTTCTGCCCGCGGTCGTGACCGTCCTGGCCGATCTTGGCGACGAGGAGACGCGGCCGACGGCCCTCGGCGGCCTCGAAGGCTTCCACGGCCATGCGCACCCGTTCGACGGCGGCAGTCATGCCGACCTCCCGCTTGTAGACGCCGGTAATCGATTTGATCGAAGCCACATGGCGGCCGAACACCTTTTCCAGCGCCATGGAGATTTCGCCGACGGTGGCCTTGGCACGCGCGGCATCGACCGCCAGTTCCAGCAGATTGCCGTTGCCGCGGTCGGCGGCGCGGGTAAGCGCGTCGAGCGCTTCCTGCAAAGCTGCCGGATCGCGCTCGGCCTTCAGCCGCTTGAGCTTGTCGATCTGCATCGCCCGCACGGCGGAATTATCGATCTTGAGCACGTCGATCGGCGCCTCATCGGTCGGCTGATATTTGTTGACGCCGATCACCGACTGCAGGCCGGCATCGATGCGGGCCTGCGTCTTGGCCGAGGCTTCCTCGATGCGCAGCTTCGGAATGCCGGCCTCGATCGCCTTGGCCATGCCGCCGAGCCCTTCGACCTCCTCGATATGGTTCCAGGCCTTGCGCGCCAGTTCATAAGTGAGCCGCTCGACGTAATAGGAGCCACCCCAGGGATCGATGATGCGCGTCGCGCCCGCCTCTTGCTGCAACACAATCTGCGTGTTGCGGGCGATACGGGCGGAGAAATCGGTCGGCAGCGCCAGCGCCTCGTCGAGCGCATTGGTGTGCAGCGACTGAGTCTGCCCCTGCGTCGCCGCCATCGCCTCGATCATGGTGCGCGAGACATTGTTGAACACGTCTTGCGCCGCCAGCGACCAGCCCGAGGTCTGGCAGTGCGTACGCAAGGAGAGCGAGCGCGCGTCTTCCGGCTTGAACGGCTTCATCAGCTTCGCCCAGATCATGCGCGCGGCGCGCAGCTTGGCGATCTCCATGAAGTAATTCATGCCGATCGCCCAGAAGAACGACACGCGCGGCGCGAACTGGTCGACGGTCAGCCCGGCCTTGATGCCGGCGCGCACATATTCGACGCCATCGGCGAGCGTATAGGCCAGCTCGAGATCCTGCGTCGCGCCGGCTTCCTGCATGTGATAGCCGGACACCGAGATCGAATTGAATTTCGGCATCTCGGCCGAGGTGTAGGCGAAGATGTCGGAGATGATGCGCAGGGACGGCGAGGGCGGGTAGATATAGGTGTTGCGCACCATGAATTCTTTGAGGATGTCGTTCTGGATGGTGCCCGACAGCTTGGCGTGCGGCACGCCCTGTTCCTCGGCGGCGACGATGTAGAGCGCCAACACGGGCAGCACCGCGCCGTTCATGGTCATCGACACGCTCATCCGGTCGAGTGGGATGCCGGAGAACAGCGTGCGCATGTCGTAGATCGAGTCGATGGCCACGCCCGCCATGCCGACGTCGCCCGACACGCGCGGGTGATCGCTGTCGTAGCCGCGATGGGTGGCGAGATCGAAGGCGATGGAGAGGCCCTTCTGCCCGGCGGCGAGGTTGCGCCGGTAGAAGGCGTTGGAATCCTCCGCCGTGGAGAAGCCGGCATATTGCCGGATGGTCCAGGGCTGCGCCGCGTACATCGCGGGGTAGGGCCCGCGCAAATAGGGCGCCTTGCCCGGATAGGTGTCGAGAAAGTCGATGCCTTTGAGATCGGCCTCGCCATAGACCGGCTTTACCGGAATGGCTTCCGGCGTCATCCACGGCTTGCTTGTGCCCGCAACCGGCGAAGGCGCGGCATCGGTGAAGTCGACGCTGGCGAAGTTAGGGACCTGACTCATTTGACCCCCAGAATATCATGCGCCGCTTGCAACGTCGCCACCACATCGCAGCCCATGAATACGAAGGTTTTCACGCCGGCCTCGGTCAGCGCGGCCTCAATCTCGCCGGGCCTCCCGGCCAGATGGACCGTCGCTCCCACCGCGATCAGCGCCTTGGCCGCTTCGACGGCTTGCTCCGCATAGATTTTGTCCGACGAACAGAAGCAGGCGAGTTTCGTGCCCGACGCCTTGAACGCCGCCACCATCTCGGCCTGATCCTTGAAGCCGTCATGCATTGGCGCCTCGACGCCGCCGGCTTCGTAGAAATTCTTGGCGAACATGGCACGGGCGCTGAAGTCCGACAGCTTGCCCAGATTGGCCAGAAACACCTTCGGCCGCGCGCCGGTTTTCGCGAGCCAGCGGTCGGAGGCGTCGCGCAGGGCTTCGAACGGCTCGGCCAGCCGTATGCGCGGCAGCGGCTCGATGGTGATGGCGGCGGCATCGCTTTTTGGCATCGTGACCGGCACGACGTCGAGCACCGCGGCCGGCTTTTCCTGCAAGTTGGGGAAGTCGCTGGTGCCGGTGAGCGCCTCCTTGCGGCGGGCGGCGGCCTTCTGGCGCTCGGCGCGCACGGCCGCGACATTTTTCTGAATGAGCCCGCGTTCGAGCGCAGCCCAGGCGCCGCCGGCGGCTTCGATCTCCTGCAACAGCGACCAGGCGGCCGCGCAAAGTTTGCTGGTCAGATCCTCGATGGCGCCGGAGCCGGCGGCAGGATCCGCGACTTTCGCCAGGTTCGACTCCTCGAGCAGAATGAGCTGCGTGTTACGAGCGATGCGGCGGGCGAACGCATCGGGCAGCCCGAGCGGGGCGGTGTGCGGCAGCGCGACGATGCTGTCGGCGCCGCCGAGACCGGCGGCGGTGACCGCGATGGTCATGCGCAGCATGTTCACGTCAGGGTCGCGCTGGGTCATCATGCGCCAGGCGGTCTCGGCCGCGACATAAGCCGGCTTCGGCGCCAGGCTGCAGGCGTCTTCGATGCGCGCCCATAATTTCCGCAAGGCGCGGAACTTGGCGATGGTGAGAAATTCGTCGGCGTCGGCCGCCAGCCGGAAATAGATCAGTCCACGCGCGGCCTCCAGCGTCACCTCGTTGGCGCTAAGCGCGCGCAGATATTCGACCGCGCTGGCGATGGCAAAGGCCAGCTCCTGCGCTTCCGAGCCGCCGGCATTGTGCACGATGCGTCCGTCCGCGACCGCAAACGGTCCGCCAAAGCCTTGGCTCGCCAGGTCGCGCACCATATAGGCGAAGCTGCGCGACAGCTCGCTCCAGGGCCGCGGACTTGTTCCAAAGGCGGCCAAGCCGCCGAGCGGATTGATGCTGGCGCGCAACTCGACCGAGGCCGGCGAAACCTTCCGGCTTTTCACCAGCGCGGCGAAATGCTGCACGGCGCTGCGCGTCGGCGGGCTGAGATTGAAGTCGATGGTGATGGCATCGAGCTGGACGCCGTCGAGCACGCGCGCAATCGTCGCCGGCGAGGCATCCAGGCCATAGCCATTGGCGTTGATCGAGCCGGCAAACACCAGCGTCAGCCCGGTGGCGCCATTCTCCAGGTCTTCCAGCGCTTGCTTATTCGCGGTTGCCGGATCGGGGTGGTCGACGCGCTGCATCAAGGTCCAGGCCGCCCCCGGCGTGCGTCCGGCCACCGGTTTGGCGCCGGCCGCGCGTGCATAGAGCGGTTCAATGCGCAGTCCGTCATAGCTCTGGCTGACCAGCCGCTTCTCGAACGAGGCGCCCTTGAGCGCGGCCTCGACCAGCTTGCGCCATTCGGCTTGGGCTGTCGGTGGGAATTCGGCGGCAAGGGGGAGTTGGTCGGTCATTGAAATGAAAATGGCACAGTCGGCATGGGGGCGCTATTGAGATAGAGCAAATTACGGGCTCGGAAACGGCAGCAATCGCTCGATTCCGGCGGTATCGACGTGGTCAAGCGCCTCGCGCACCGTGCGCCCGCCGATGACCCGGTCGGGGGCGATTTCGGCGAGCGGCAGCAGCACGAAGGCGCGCTCGAACAGCCGCGGGTGCGGCAGGGTCAGGCCCAGTTCGTCGACCGTAAGGTCGCCATAGGCAATGATGTCGATATCGGCGGTGCGCGGACCCCAGCGCTTTTCGTGCGCGCGGTCGCGGCCGAGTTGCAGTTCGACGCCTTGCGCGCGCGCCAGCAGTTCGCGGGGCGTCAGCTCGGTCTCGACCGCGATGCACAGGTTGATGAACGGCGACTGGTATTTGAAGCCCCAGGGCGGCGTGCGGTACTCGGACGAGCGCGCTTTCAGCCGTATCTCGATGCCGTCGCACAGCAAATCCACCGCGCGGTCGAGAATGGCCCGGCTGTTGCCGACATTGCCGCCAAGTGCGAGGTAGGCTTGCGCCAGCAGCGCCCCGGTCATTGGCCGGAAGCTCTTGGCTTGGAACGCACGCGCAGCAGCGCCACGCCGACATCGCTGAACGTGGCGGCGATCGGCGCATGCGGCTTGTGGATCGTCACGCGCACCGATTGGACGCGCGGAAATTGTGCCAGCACGGCGTCGGCCACGCCACCGGCGGCGGCCTCGATCAAACGAAAACGCCGTGCGCTGAACGCCGCGCTCGCGCATTCGACCACTTTGTCATAGGACACCGTGTCCACGACCTTGTCCGAGCGCGCGGCGGCCGACAGGTCGATCGCGAGCTCAAGGTCGAGCGTGAAGGTCTGTCCGACCTTGGCCTCATGCGCCATCACGCCGTGATAGGCGTGCAGCGCCAGCCCGTTGATGAAGATGCGGTCGGTCATCGCGCCGCCTCGATCGCCGCGGCGACGCGCAGCGCCTGCACGGTTTCCGCCACGTCATGCGCGCGGATGATGGCTGCGCCATTTTTTACCGCCAGCAGATGGCTGGCGAGCGAGCCGCCCAGGCGCTCGTCCGGCGGCGACGGCGTCACCGCATTGATGAAGCGCTTGCGCGAGGCGCCGACCAAAAGAGGGAGTCCGAAGCGTTTGAATTCGGCCAGCCGCGCGATGCAGACGATGCTTTGTTCCGGCGTCTTGCCGAAGCCGATGCCGGGATCGAGCACGATGGCCTCGCGCTTGATGCCGGCGCGGCCGGCGATCTCCAGCGAGCGGGAAAAGAAAGCGATCAGGTCGGCGACGATATCGATCCTCGGATCGGCGGCCTCGCGATTGTGCATCACGATCACCGGCGCGCCGCGCGCGGCGACCAGCGGCGCCATGTCGGGGTCGCGTTGCAGGCCCCAGACGTCGTTGACGATGGTGGCGCCCTGGTCGAGCGCCCAGGCGGCGATGCTGGCCTTGATGGTATCGATCGATACCGGCAGGCCGAGCTTGACCGCTGCCGGCAGCACCGGCTTGAGCCGCGCCAGCTCGTCGTCGGCCGACACCAGCTTGGCGCCGCCATAGGGCCGCGTGGATTCGGCGCCGATATCGAGGATGTCGGCGCCCTGTCCGGCCATCGTACTGGCATGGGCGATGGCGGTAGCGGGATCGAGGAACTGGCCGCCGTCGGAGAAGGAATCCGGGGTCACGTTGAGGATGCCCATGACCAGCGGACGGCCGAGCTTGAGCAACGCGGCAAGCGCGTCAGGCGGCTGTTTCCGGGCGGTTCCGGCGGTATTTGCGTTGGCGTGGGCGAGCCCCATGCCGGTGGATTTGCGCGGTCGGGGCAGGGCTGTCAAGCGGCCGGAACAGGCCTCAATAGGTGATTTTAAGCGGCAGTTTCTTGGCGTGTTCGATCCAGCGGCACACCACCTTCTCGGACGGCAGCAGGCGGACCATCTTGCGCTTCTTGTTGGCGTCGGCCATCGCGCTGGCGAGGTTGGCCGGGTTGCGATACTTGAGTTCCTTGACCGTATCGACGCCGGCGGCCTGCAGCAGCTCGGCATATTCCTTGCTGATGCCCTTGATGCGCATGCGGTCGGCGACGTTGGCCCAGCAGAGCAACTGCTTTTCGTCGAAGCCGGTCTTTTCGGCGAGCGTTTTGCGCCCCTTCACGGTGCGCGCGGTCTCGAGCAGGCGTTCGGTTGAGCGGATCCCCACCGACTTGAGGGTCGCGGCCACGTCGCCATCGATCCCTTCGATATCGGTGATGGGATAGGACATCCGCGCCTCCTCGCCTGCTTCTTGACTGTGTCGATGAACTTGAACGGACGGTTCAAATGAACTGGCTCAAACCTGGAATCGCGCCGACGATCTCACCGATTTCATCTTCGCCGGCCTTTTCGCGGGTATAAGCGATAACTTCCTTGGTAACGCCTTGCACCTGGCCCATGCTCAAGCCCGCCGCCATCATTTTGGTTCCGGCGCCCATGATGCCGCCCATGGCGAACATGCCGCCGCCGGCATCGGCCGCTTGCTGCATGAGCGCTTCCGCTCCGGGCAGACGGTCGATGAGGGCCTGTACCTTGTCGGGAGGCCCTTCCTTGCGCAGGAAGTCGAGGATGATACCAACGGCTTTTTCGGCGGCACCCTTATCGACGCCGACATTGGCGACGAGACGTGCAATCAACTCTTCCATGTTCCCCTCATGCTCCCGCACTGGGGGCGGGTTGCCATCATATTGAACTTCGTGAGCGGCAATGACAAGCAGGTTGCTCATCACGTGCGGCGGTTTTTTTACCGCGCCTATCGATCGTTGCGCCCGCATGTCAAGTCATAAAATGGACCGCGGTGTTTACGTGATGCACCATCTATCATGGGCACGGTAAGCGAAGACAAAGAAAAAGTGCGGACCGGCAAACGCTATACTTAAGAACGTCTGAAACGTTCCGGTGAAAAATGGTTCGCGGCCGGCGCTAACGGCGCTTTTCAGGCCGCGGTGGCATTGCTAGCGTGCGCGCCGAGCCAATAAGGAGCCCGTCATGAGCACACTCGACGCGGTGCTGAGCCGCATCGACCAGGATATCGACCAAAGCGTCGAGCGGCTGTTCGCGCTGCTGCGCATCGCCTCGATCTCCACCGATCCGGCCTACAAGCAGCAATGCCGCGCCGCCGCCGAGCACGTGGCCGCCGATCTCACCTCCATCGGGTTCGCGACCAGCGTGCGCCCGACCGAGGGCCATCCGGTGGTGGTCGGAAAAGCCAACGCGGCCGCGGGGCCGCGCGTGCTGTTCTACGGCCATTACGACGTGCAGCCGGTCGATCCGCTCAACCTGTGGAAGACGCCGCCGTTCGAGCCGCGCATCGAGACGCTGCCGGACGGCCGCAAGATCATCGTGGCGCGCGGTGCCTGCGACGACAAAGGCCAGGCCATGACCTTCATCGAGGCCTGCCGCGCGTTCAAGGCGGTCACCGGCAAGCTGCCGCTGCCGATCACCATGATGATCGAGGGCGAGGAGGAGTGCGGTTCGCAGCATTTGTTCAAGTTCGTGGCCGAGAATGCCGCCGAACTCAAGCTCGACCTGGCGCTGGTCTGCGACACTGCCATGTGGGACCAGAACACGCCGGCGATCACCACCTCGCTGCGCGGGCTGGTCTACGAGGACGTCAAGATCACTTGTGCCGATAGAGATCTGCATTCCGGCGTGTTCGGCGGCGCGGCGCAGAACCCGATCCGCCTGCTGGCCAAAATCCTCGGCGCGCTGTGGGACGACAATGGCCGCGTCACCATCCCGGGCTTCTACGACGGCGTGAAGGAGCTGCCGGCCGACATCAAGGCCGACCTCAAGGCGCTCGATCTGACGCCGGAGAAATTCCTCGGGCCGATCGGGCTGAAGACTTCGGCCGGCGAGAAGGACCGCATGCTGATCGAGCAGATCACCACGCGGCCGACCGCCGAGATCAACGGCATCATCGGCGGCTATACCGGCGAGGGCGCCAAGACCGTCATCCCGGGTCAAGCGTCCGCAAAAGTGTCGTTCCGCCTGGTCGGCCAGCAGGACCCCGAGAAGATCCGCGACAGCTTCCGCGCCTTCGTGAAGGCGCGGCTGCCGGCCGACTGCCAGGTCGAGTTCGGAAATTTCGGTCTGGCGGGACCGCTGCAATTGTCGTTCGACAATCCGGCGCTCAACAAGGCGCGCGCCGTGCTGGGCGAGGAGTGGGGCCAGAAGGCGGTGACGGTCGGCGCCGGCGGCTCGATACCCATTGTGGCGGATTTCAAGAACGTGCTCGGCATGGATTCGCTCTTGGTCGGCTTCGCGCTCGACGACGACCGCGTGCATTCACCGAACGAGAAGTTCGACCTGACCTGCTACCACAAGGGCATCAGGAGCTGGGCGCGCATCCTGCATGCGCTGGCAGGAGCGTAGGCATCGCGACTTAATTGTCGAATTGCCGCGCGGCCAGCACGGCGTTCAAGCCGCCGAAGGCGAAGGAGTTGCTGAGCGCCGTGCGCACCGGCATGCGGCGGGCTTCATTCGGCACGTAATCGAGATCGCAGCCGGCGTCCGCCCCCAGATAATTCATGGTCGGCGGCACGACGCCGTCGCGGATCGCCATGACGGCGGCGACGAATTCCAACGCGCCGGCGGCGCCAAGGGCATGACCGACGACCGATTTGGTGGACGACACTGCAAGCCGCCGCGCGTGCGCTGCGAAGCTCTTGTGCAATGCCGTGGTCTCGGCCGTGTCATTGGCGACGGTGCCGGTGCCATGCGCGTTGACGTAATCGATTTGCTCGCCCGCCAAACCCGCATCGGTGAGCGTCGCGCTGATGGCGCGCGCCATTCCGTTCGGATCGGGTGAAGTCAGGTCCTTGGCGTCGGCGCTCATGCCGAAGCCGACGATCTCGGCCAGGATGTCCGCGCCGCGCGCGCGCGCGTGATCGAGCGACTCCAGCACCACCATCGCCGCGCCTTCGCCGATCACCATGCCCTTGCGATCCTTGGAAAAGGGCCGGCAGGTGTCGGACGACATGATGCGCATGGCCTCCCAGCCCTTCATGCCTCCGAACGTGATGCTCGCTTCGGCGCCGCCGGTCACGGCGCAGGTCACGCTGCCGCTGCGCACCATATGGAAGGCGACGCCGATGGCATGGGTCGCCGAGGCGCAGGCCGACGAGATCGCGAAAGCCGGGCCCTTGGTGCCGCAAAACAGCGAGACCTGGCCCGCCGCGGCGCTGATCATCGCCTTCGGGATAGTCAGTGGATGCAGGCGCGCGGCGCCTTCCGCATAGAGACGGTGGAAGCCTTCATCGACGGTGGTATGGCCGCCCGATCCGGTGCCGATAATGGCGGCGGTTCGCTCGGCCAGCTCGTCTTGCAGCACAAGCCCGGATTGCTTGACGGCTTGCCGCGCGGCGACGACGGCGAATTGCGAGACTCGGTCGAGAAGCAGCAGTTGCGACGATTCAAAATGCGCGGCCGGATCGAAGTTCTTCACTTCGCCGACCAGCTTGCTGGTGGCCTGCGCGGCGGTTCCGAGCGTCGCCGGCGCGAAGCCCGAGCGGCCCGCGATCAACGAATCCCAATAATCTTTCGTGGACTGTCCGACCGAGGAGACAACGCCGAGGCCGGTGATGACGACCCTGTTCAAGCGGATTTCGTCCGCGCGGCGACGAGCTGATTCACCGTCTCGATGAGGTCCGCCACGGTCTTGCTCTTGATGTCCAGGTTCGCGTTGAACGGAAGCTCGATATTGAATTTCTCTTCGATGTCGAACGTCAACGACACCACTTCCATGGAATCCAGGCCCAACTTGTCGAGCGGGTCCGACGGCTGCAATGTGCCGCCATTGTAGTTTTTCCGGCTTGTGATCATTTTGATAATGGTATCCGCGGCGTCCGCCATGCGTATTCACCTTTGATCGAGATCGGCGCCGCTGCGACGGCGCGTCGGAGGAAGACGTACGATCTTACTGTTGGAGGTTATTCAATAAAACAATGCGCCATTATTACGGTTAAGTCGAGTATTCCGTCAAATTTGCTCGGCGAATCGGCCGGTGCCTGCGCCATAATGGGCGCGCGGCTGACGACTAGTTCTTGAGCCGGTAGCCGGTCTTGAAAATCCACCAGATAATCGCAAGGCAAAGCCCCAGGAACAGCCCCGTCATCGCGGCGCTGATGGCCGGGCTCACGTCGGCGATTTCGAAAAAGCTCCAGCGGAACCCGCTGATCAAGTAGACTATCGGGTTGAACAGCGTGATGGTCTGCCAGATCGGCGGCAGCACATGGGTGGAATAGAACGTCCCGCCGAGAAAGGTCAGCGGCGTGATGATCAATAGCGGCACGACTTGCAGCTTCTCGAAGCCGTCGGCCCAGATGCCGATGATGAAGCCGAGCAGGCTGAAGGTCACCGCCGTCAGCACCAGGAAGGTCAGCATCCAGAACGGATGTAAAATATGCAGTGGTACGAACAGGTACGACGTGGCCAGGATGATCAGCCCCAGGACGATCGACTTGGTGGCCGCCGCGCCGACATAGCCGAGCGCGATTTCGAACGAGGACACCGGCGCCGACAGCAACTCGTAGATCGTGCCGGTGAAGCGCGGGAAATAGATGCCGAACGAGGCGTTCATCGTGCTCTGCGTCAGCAGCATCAGCATAATGAGTCCGGGCACGATGAAGGCGCCGTAGCTGATGCCCTCGATCTCGGTGATGCGCGAGCCGATGGCGGCGCCGAACACCACGAAATAGAGCGAGGTGGAGAGCACCGGCGACACGATGCTCTGCCAGATGGTGCGCCCGGTGCGCGCCATTTCGAAGCGATAGATCGCGTGCACGGCGCGCAGGTTCATTGGCGGTCGCTCACCAGTCCGACGAAGATGTCCTCGAGCGAGCTCTGCTCGGTGCGCAGATCGCGGAAGCCGATGCCGGCGCGGTTGAGATCGCTGAGCAGCGTCGTGATGCCGGTGCGCTCGAGCTGGGTGTCGTAGGAGAAAATCAAATCGGCGCCGCCGGCCGCAAGCGACAAGGCATGGGCGGCGAGCCCGGCCGGCACGGCATCGAGCTTTTTCTGCAGATGCAGGATCAACTGCTTCTTGCCGAGCTTGCGCATCAGCTCGGCCTTGTCCTCGACCAGGATGATCTCGCCCTTGTTGATGACGCCGACGCGGTCGGCCATGTCCTCGGCTTCTTCGATGTAATGCGTGGTCAGGATGACGGTGACGCCGGAGGCGCGCAGATCGCGCACTACCTGCCACATGTCCTTGCGCAGCTCGACGTCGACGCCGGCGGTCGGCTCGTCGAGGAACAGGATTTGCGGTTCGTGCGAGAGCGCCTTGGCGATCAGCACGCGCCGCTTCATGCCGCCGGACAGCGTCATGATCTTGTTGTCTTTCTTGTCCCACAGCGAGAGCGCTCTGAGCACCTTCTCGATGTGCGCCGGGTTGCGCGGCTTGCCGAACAGGCCGCGGCTGAAACTCACCGTCGCCCATACCGACTCGAATGCGTCGGTGGTGAGTTCCTGCGGCACCAGCCCGATCAGCGAGCGGGTGGCGCGGTAGTCCTTGATAATGTCGTGACCGTCGACCGTGACGGAACCCTGCGATGGATTGACGATCCCGCAGACGATGCCGATCAGCGTGGTCTTGCCGGCGCCGTTGGGGCCGAGCAGCGCGAAGATCTCGCCGCGCCTGATGTCGAGATTGATATCCTTCAACGCCCGGAAGCCGGTCGCGTAGGTTTTCGACAGATTTGCGATGGATATGATCGGCGGCATGGATCGGACGGTTGTGGCGGGTGCAGCGCATATAGTTGGCGGCGAAGCGGGACGCCAGCCCCTATCCCATGGCCGTTAGGCTGAACTTGCCAACGAACTCAGATCGGCCAGCGATTGCTGCGGCGAAAAATCCAGGTACTCGTCCGGCATCTTACCGCGGTTGACCCACAGACCGCGGAAACCGACGGAGACTCCCGCCATCACGTCCCAGCGGTTGGACGAGACGAATGTGACCTCGCTCGGCGCGCAGCGGTAATGCTCGGTGACCAGCCGGTAGACCTCCGGCCGCGGCTTGAACATTTTTAACACGTCGACCGAGAGCACGGCATCGAGATCGCCGCCGATGCCGGCCGCATCCACCGCGCCTTTGAGCATGTTGGGCGAACCGTTGGACAGGATGCCGGTCTTGTTGCCTTTCTGCTTGAGCGCACGCAGCGCTGCACGCGCGTCGGGGAAGGCGTCGAGCTTGAAATAGGCATCGAGCAGCCTCTGTTTGAGCGCCTTGTTGACCGACGGCACCCGCGCCAATGCGAAATCCAGCGCCCGTTCGGTCAGCGTCCAGAAATCGGTGTAGTGGCCGGCGAGCGTCAGCGTCCAGGTATATTCGAGCTGCTTGCCGCGCCAAATCTCCGACATGCGGTCGGCGTCGGGCCCGGCCTCGCCGCAAAACCGCGCGATCGCGGCATGGACGTCGAACAACGTTCCGTAGGCGTCGAAAACGAAGATGGACGACATGGCGTTTCCCGGTTGGACCGTTACAGCGGCATCGCCGCGCGATAAAGACAAGAGGGGCCAGCAAAGCTAGACACATTATTTTTATGCACGCTATACTAGAGAGCGTGTAACTGGGAGGCTAACATGACACAACGATGGCGTTTCAGCGTCGTTATTTTCTCTGCGGTTTTCTTTGGAACGGCACTGACCGCAGGGCCGGCAATAGCGCAAAAGAGACCCGATCCGCAGAAAGGTGTTCAAGGCGCGTTCCATTGGGTGGAGAAGCCGAGGATAGAATTCAAGCCTACCTCCGACCAGCGAAAAACCATTGCGGAGGAAAATCGGGCCAATAAACAACGGTTCACTTTGGCGCTCACGCGAGAGCAAAGCGAACTTTTTGAAAAAATGTTTAAGGTGAAGGTGACTGAAACCGCAGTCCAGCGGGTAAAAGTTCCCCAGCCTGACCTGCGTGTTTCGATAGCGGCTGATTATATCTTTGAATTTCCGGAAATGTATTACACGGAATGCGGCATGAGCGGCGGCAAGGCCAGTTGCCTCACCTATCAGCACGCAATTCAAAAGGAAATTATCCGGGGCGAATCGAGGCCCGCGGTGCAAGCGATCGAGTCACTCAAAGTCGAGCCGGTCTACTCACCGAAACAGCGCGAAACAATAGCTGGCGCATTTAGCAAGGGAATGGACGAAGTCACGATCGATCTCAACGCGAAACAGAATGAACTATTCAATCGGGTCTTTGGCGCCGCAGATCGAAAGAAGATGACGGTGAGGCTCATGCCCGTGAAACCTATGGAAGTCCGGTTGAAGAAAAATGACGAGCTTTCCGCTAAGGGATGCGGAATTAAGGACTGGGAGTCGTGGTGCGATAGTGTCGGCTGTCATATGCTGTGCAAACCGGCTTGCGACTAAAAGTCGGTATTCGGCGGCAGCGCACCTTGCTCGTATAATTTTGCTCTAAATCCAGATATTTGACGCCGTCGTTGCGAACGTGGCGTGGCTGCACCAGTATATGGCGCGGCTGCACCAGTATATGTGCATTCGACGTTCAGGAGACGCTTACAGGTTGAGGGAGCTGATGGCGCCGGGACAAAGCTGGTCCACGACCTGGACCTATTTCGAGGGTGGCTGGCATGAGGGCAATGTGCCATTGTGGGGCGCGCGTACGCACGCGATCTGGCTCGGCTCCTCGGTATTCGACGGTGCACGGGTGTTCGAGGGCGTAGCGCCCGACCTCGACCTGCATTGCGCGCGCGTCAATGCCTCCGCCAAAACGATGTTCCTCAAGCCGGGCGTTTCGGTCGAGGAAATGGTCGGTCTCACCCGCGAGGGCATGACGAAATTTTCCGCCGATACCACGCTTTACGTGCGCCCGATGTATTGGGCCGAGCGGCCCGGACCCATGGCGCTGCCGCCCGATCCGGACTCGACGCGCTTTGCGCTGACGCTCTACGACGCGCCGATGCGCAAGCCGGACGGTTTCTCGGTCACGCAGTCTCCGTTCCGGCGGCCGACGCAAGATAGCGCCCCGGTCGACGCCAAGGCCGGCTGCCTTTATCCGAACAACGCGCGCGCCATGTTCGAGGCAAAGTCGCGCGGCTTCGACAATTGCCTGGTTCGCGACATGCTCGGCAACATTGCCGAGCTCGCCAATTCCAACGTGTTCATAGCCAAGGACGGTGTTGTGTACACGCCGATCCCGAACGGCACGTTTCTCGCCGGCATCACGCGCCAGCGCGTGATCTCCTTGCTGCGTGGCGCCGGAGTTCCGGTGGTCGAGACCGTGATGCGCTACGCCGACTTCGAGGCGGCCGACGAGATGTTCTCGACCGGCAACGCCTCCAAGGTGCTGCCGATCACGCGTATCGATCAGCGCTCGCTGCAGCCCGGTCCGTTCTATCGCAAGGCGCGCGAACTCTATTGGGCTTTCGCACATGGTTGACAATACGGCTGACGATTCCCCGGTTGCCGTTATCGGTCTCGGCTTGATGGGCGAGGTCTATGCCCGCCGCCTCATTGACGCCGGCTTTCCTGTGACCGGTTTCGACGTCGATGCCGCGCGGCGCGCGCGGCTGGCCGAGATCGGCGGGCGGCCCGTCGGTTCGATTGCCGAGCTGGCTGCGCGGGCGCGCTGCATCGTCATCGCCGTGTACAGCACCGACCAGGTCGAGGACGTGGTCGAGAACCATCTGCTGCCGGCGCTCGGCGACGGCTCGAACAGAATCGTGCTGTGCATGAGCACCTGCGATCCCGACCGCGTGGCGGCGCTCGCCGCCCGCGTCGGCCCGCGTGGCATCCGCTACCTGGATGTGCCGGTATCCGGCACCAGCGACCAGGTAAGGCGCGGCGATGGTGTCGCGCTGATCGGCGGCGATAAAACCGTGGCTGCCGAAGTGTCGCCGATCCTCGATGCGCTGGTCGCGCGCCGTTTCCATGTCGGCAAGATCGGCGATGGCGGGCGGGCCAAGCTCGCGGTCAATCTGATCCTCGGCCTTAACCGTCTCGCTTTGGCCGAGGGACTGGTGTTCGCCGAGCGGCTCGGGCTCGACCCGGCGGCTTTCTTGCCGGTGGCGCAAGGGTCGGCCTCGTATTCGCAGGTGATGGACACCAAGGGGTCGAAAATGGTGCGTAGCGAGTTTTCGCCGGAAGGCCGCGCCAAGCAGACCCTGAAGGACTGCCACATCATGCTCGATCAGGCCGTTGCCATCGGGCAGAAACTGAGCATGCTCGAGGTGCATGCCGATGTGCTGGAGGCCTGCGTGCGGGCCGGCGAGGGTGAATTGGATAACAGTGTCATCATCAAAGAAGTGCGCCGCCGGGGTGTGAAAACCTGAGTAAGTCCGCTAGCCGCGCTTTACCGATAGTGGCCCGCCTTGCGCCATCGAGCGGACGATCGCCTCGAAGGTGCCGACGACGTCGAGCATGTCGGCGGTGGAGACCGGAAACGGCTTGCCGGTCTCGATGGTCTCGCCAAAGGCTTCCAGCAGCACGCCAAGCGAATCGACCGCCGGAAACACGTGCGTATTCGGCTGCTCGCCGATCTTGGCGACCGTGAGGGTCGTCTCGTCGCGCGCTTCCGCCCAGCCCTTGGTGCCGAACACCATGATGCGCCAATACATCGGCGCGGCGCGCACGGTCGCCAGCACGCCGGTGGCGCCGCCGGCAAATTCCACCAGCGCGGCGGCGGCATCGCGGGGATCGGGCGGCGCCTTTTGCGCGAACAGGCGCGCGTCCACCTTGGCGATCGGACCGGCGAGATTGACGAAGGCATCGATCAAATGCAGGCCGGCGCCGGTCATGCCGCCACCGGGCGACTCATTCGGGTCGTCGCGCCAGCCGCCCTTCACACGCGTCGAGTGCTCGTTGGTGAAGTTGCCTTCGATGTGCAGCACCTCGCCGATGCTGCCGTCGGCTACCACACGCTTGAGCTCGCGCATGGACGAAAAACAGCGTTTGTTGTTGCCGAGCGCGAACGGCACGCCGGCCTTGGCGCAGACCGCGACGGCGCGTTCGGCTTCGCTGCGCGTCAGCGCCAGCGGCTTCTCGCACCACACCGGCTTGCCGGCCGCCGCCACCGCGGATATCTGCCGTACATGCAGCGAATGCGGCGTGGCCAGGAACACCGCCTGCACGCCTGGATCGGCCACCGCCTGTTCGAATTCCGTGGACAGCTCGAAGCCCTTGGCCGCGGCGAAGTCGCGGACCAGCTCGGGCTCCTTGCTGACCCCGCGGATGAAACGCAGGCGCTGGCTCTTGCCCTGCACGGATTCGACGATGTTCTTGCCCCAGCGCCCGAGGCCGATAACGGCGGCGTTGATCATGGGCGAAGGCGGCAGGCGGCTAGGAAAAAATATGTCATAGTTCATTCTAACGCATGATCGGGGAAAGGATACCGACGATGGATGACAAAGAGCAGCATGAGCGCGGGCTGAAGCTGCGCGTCGAGATGTTCGGCCGTGAGGCGGTGGACAAGCGCATGGCCGCTTTCGGCGAGTTCGGCAAGCCACTGCAGCACATCATCAATGCCTATGCCTATGGCGACGTTTGGCAGCGCTCTGCTTTGCCGCCGGGGATGAAGTCGCTGGTCATGGTCGGGATGATGGCGGCGGCCGGCCATCCCAACGAGCTGCGCGTGCATCTCAACGGCGCCTTGAAGAACGGCTGCACGCCCGAGCAGATCCAGGAAGTGCTGCTGCTGCTGACGCTGTATTGCGGCATTCCGGCCGCCAACCAGGCGCACGCCATCGCGATCGAGGTGCTGCGCGAGCATGGGAAGGCGTGAGATGGGCGCAACACGCGCCATTCCATGCTGTCACCCTCTTGCGTTTGCACAACCCTACGGCTACAACTAATAATCGTACAAATGTAGTGAGGGGTTAGCCATGGCAAAGGTAACTCGGAAGGGAAAAGCTCGCGCCGGCGCATCGCGGAAGACGAAGGCCCGCGCGGGCGGCAAACTGAAAGCTCCTGCAGATTTGCGCACGATGATCACAGTCGCCGCTTGGGCGGATCCAAAATTTGCCGAGCTGGTACAGAGAGATCCAGCAGCCGCCGTCGCCGAACTTGCCAAAGAGTATGACATCAAGCCGCCGCGCGGGATGAAGTTTAAGACAGTCCAAGCAGATCCGAATGAATATCTGTTCTTCCTGCCGCCTAACCCGGCCGGCGAATTGAAAACCTCTCGGCTGGAGGCTGGACCCGGCGGTATTCGGACGGTCACTGCGGATTGCTGGTGCGGCGACACGACCACCGGTAGATGCAGTTGTGGCTCGATTGCCGGCACGCCCTGTCTCGGCTGCCGCACAAGCACCTCGCGCTGCTTCTGCAATTAGGTTTCTTTAGATTTCTAGCAAGCTGCGACATAGTGCATGACCTCATTGGTGGGGCGACGCGTGCGAGGTTCCGGCGCCGCGCCGCTCCGTATTGTTGAGCGACTGACCCAATGCGGGCTCCCCAAACGCGCCACCGCGAAGCAATTCGCGGCGGCCGATGAATTGCGGGAGTGGTGGATAAGGACATACCTGAGAGGAAACCGGCGCTTGTCCGCGCGCGTTCTCAAGCGCCTCGGTACCAGCGGTCGCCGGTTTCTGCGGGCTCTGATGACGGATTGTGTGCTCCCGCCCGCACACATGCCAACGTGGATGCGGGTATCGCGCCAGGCCCTTAAACAGCTGGCGCCGAATGAACCCGGCGAAGCAACGGACTTCACGCCGCTCGTGCGCCCTTTTGCGGTATGGGCCTCGGCCAAGTTCGCGCAGGACCTGCGATCGCATCCTGATCCGAACCTGGATGTCGACGCGTTATGCGAACAATTTCATGCAGTGGTCGAGGAGCATCTTCTTTTTGTTGCCTCGCGCACTTGCCTGCTCGAATTAAATGACGCGCGCCTGCTAGGCCAGCTAGGGGCCGCCAGTCCCGGGGAGCGGTTTCAGCAATTCGTTCGAGATTTCCTGAGTTCTCCCCGCTCCATTCGTTTGTTTCTGGATCGCTACCCTGTGCTCGAGCGACTGCTGGCAACCGCGTCCAACCAAGCGCTGGCAGCATGGAGCGAGATGACCCGGCGGCTGAGGGCCGACTGGAACTTAGTGCATAAGACGTTTGCCCTCGACGACGAAAACTTGCGCCGCGTTGACAGCGGCCTCGGCGACCCACATCGAGAGGGACGTTCGGTCATGATTCTGACCTTCGCGTCGGGACGCAAGGTCGTCTACAAGCCCAGGTCGGTCGCAATCGAGAGCCATTTTTCGAATTGCATTGCCTGGTTTAACGCACGCGGGCTTGTAGCGCCGCTGCGGCGGCTGGTCGTGCTCCCGCGCGAGGACTACGGCTGGGTGGAGTATATCGAACCCAAGCCGTGCGAGACCAGCGACGACATTCAAGCATTCTATCGTCGCCAAGGCGCATTGCTTGCGTTGACGTATTTTCTCGATGGCACGGATTGTCACAACGAGAACCTCATCGCGCACGGTGCAGACCCGGTGCTGGTAGACGTCGAGACGCTATTTCACAATCTTCCACCCGCGACGCGGGTCGGCCGCGATCGGGCGGCAGTCAGACGTACGACAGTTTACGCAGAGACGGTGCTGAGAACCGGGCTGCTCCCGCAGAAGATATTCGGGCCGGAAGGATCCGCGGAATTGAGCGGCTTGAAAGGCGCCGGCGGTCAAACCAGCCCATTTTCCGTCCCACGATTCGAGCAACGGCTAACCGATGAGATGCACATCGTGTATGGCAAGGTGCAAATGGGGCCAGCGCACAATCTCCCCCGGTTGGGTGAACTGCCGGTCGATGTCGGTGAGGTCGACGATATTTTTATCGGCGGGTTCTCCGAGATGTACCGCCTTGCCATGCAACATCGCAGCCAATTTCTGGCACCGGACGGTCCGGTCGAAGCATTCCGTCAGGATCGCGTTCGCTTTGTGCCAAGACCAACTTACGAATATGCAGCGCTACTCTCCGACAGCCTTCATCCCGCGCTGATGCGAGACGCGGTGCGGCGCGACTTTCACCTCGACATCTTGTGGCAGACGGTACCGGAACAGAAATTCCTGGAGGATCTCGTTGAATCCGAACAGCAGGACCTGTGGCAAGGGGACATCCCGTATTTCGAGGCGGGGGTGGGTGAAACCGATCTGTTCGATAGCCGGAAAAAGCGGATCGAAGGCTTCTTTCAGCAGCCGGCAATTGCACGGGTGCGGTGCCGCATTGCGGCGCTGAGCGAACGGGACTTGGACTGCCAGACGCATTGCATTCGCATGAGTATCGCGGCTGCACGGGCCACCGGCGGTGGCGCGGTTCCCACGGCGCAGCTTGCCGCTGGCGCGGCGACGACGCCGAGCGAACTGCTGGCGGCGGCGACGGACATTGGCGAGTGGCTTTTGCGCTATGCCCTGGCGCCGTCCGGCGACCAGCATTGGATCAGCCTCCAGCCCGTGAACGAGACCGATTACATTGTTGAAGTGGCGGCCGACGATTTTTATTCGGGCAATGCCGGCATCGCGGTCTTCTTAGCTCACTTGGCTAAGCAGACTGGCAGAGGGGAATTTCAGAGCGTAGCGCGAGCGGTATTGCGTCGTGCAATATCGAATGTCTGCCGCCCGCACAAAGTCGACTCAATCGGCGCGTTTCACGGACCGCTGTCGGTCCTCTATGCAGCGCTGCATGGGTCGGCCATTTGGGGGGAGAACAGCGTTATCGAGCCGTTCGAAGCCTTGCAGCCAGCAATTGCGAGACATTTGCGCCGGGATCGGAAATTCGATCTGCTTGGGGGGGCGGCAGGCTGCATATTGGTGCTGTTGCGCTGGTTTCGACGAAATCAAAGTGAAGAGTTGCTGGGACTGGCGGTGCAGGCCGGCGACCATCTTCTCAAGAGCAGTGTGAAGTTGTCGGCCGGCATCGGTTGGCCGTCGCCGGCCGACGGTCCGCCTCTGACCGGAGTGTCGCACGGTGTCGCCGGGATAGCCTGGGCACTTGCAGAGCTCGGCGTGATGACGAAGCGCGATAAGTATCTGGACGCGGCCGCTGCGGCGCTCGTCTATGAGCGGAGCTTGTTCGATTCCGGCACCCAGAATTGGGCCGATCTTCGTCCGGCTTCCGAAGGCGGTTCGCCGTCGGCAAAGTTTCTATGGGCCTGGTGCCATGGCGCACCGGGGATCGGCACGGCTCGATTGATGATGCGCCGCGTCTGGCCGGAAGCGGACGTGGATGACGAGATTGCCACGGCCATTCGCAGCACGTTGTCCAACGGGTTTGGCGGAAGTCATTCGCTTTGTCACGGCGACCTGGGCAATGCGGATTTTCTGGTTTCCGCAGCCCATGATCTTCATCAGCCGGAATGGGCGCGCGAGGCGCTGCGAGCCGCCAGTCGAGTGCTCGAGCAGCGGAACATTGAAGGACGCTTTCGCTGCGGAGTTGGAGGGTTCGAGGAGACCCCGGACTTCATGGTTGGGTTGGCCGGCATCGGATATGGACTGTTGCGCCTGGCAAATCCGCGCGCCGTTCCGAGTGTCCTGGGATTGGAAATTCCAAGCCCGAACTAGACCACCGCGAGGTCAAGCGCGATGGATGCGCCCTCTCACGGCGGCGGCTCGGTCAGCAAATGGGGCGCCGGACGGCTGCGGTTGTCGTAGACGCGGGATGGTGGCGGACAATTTTCGGTGCCAAGAATGCAGGTGCGTCTGGCAAGCTTTGGCTTTTCCTCAGCAAGGCCCCTATTTTGAACACTCAATCTTTAGACTTCAACCTCGAACGTAGTCATTGTTGGCTTCCTTTTCGCGCTAGTTCATCGATTGAAAATATCTTCGAGGCCTTGTCGGTATTTGATGGTACGAACGCAAATACAGTGTCGCCTCGCTCAATTTGTTGCGATTGGTAAATAGGCGCGTTGACTTCGATCATTTGATTGGCAGCGCGAACAGCGATTTTACCGTCGGAGCGCTGTGCAATGTATCCTAAATAAGCTGTCCCTAGGCTCGTGCGCTTTCCGTGGTCCCAATACATATTTACGTAATTCTGACCAGGCACGGCTACTAGTGTTCCGGCCAAACTCTTTGAGTCGGGGCTATATCGGACCACACTGGTTCGATTCGATCCGTCATTTATTTGCGAGGCCACGATCCTGAGTACGCGATCTTCAGCGGATTGAAGCCCTCGATAGTTCGAGGTTACGTGCCAAGTAAAGAACGCGCCATATCCGACTGTAAATGTTGCGAACAGGCCGCCAATTACTGCGCCCCCAATCTTCTGGAACGATCTTTGCGCACCAAACCACTTGGCTGCGGTCATTCCGCTCAGAAAAACTATCAATGCAACTGCTATTGCTGCAGATACGGTTGTGAGCGATGTCCACTTCAAAGAAGAAATTGAGATCGATAAAATTACATCAGGAGTCACGGCAATGATCGCCGCTGCAATAATGCAAAGTATAAGGATCGGCGCTGTGACCGCGACTATATCCCACAGCGGGTCTCTAAAAGCAGCCGTCCTATCGCGCGCGTTCAGTATAGGTCTTGCGGCAGCAACCTCCCGCATGAATGCATCAATTGGAAGTTCTGAAGAATTTGCGACTTCAAGCATCGCCGCACACATCGGACAGCTTTGAGCATGTGATATGCGTTCCAGGAGCAAATTTCCCAGGCAGAACTGCTCTACCTCCCACGGGTCAAGGCAATCGACGGATGGATACGTGGACAGGTGAATCGCCTTGCGGTCATCCGCCAATAGCTCATCAACACTCTTGCCAAGCCGAGCGGCACGGCGCTTGACTGTACTTTCGAGTTCGGAAATGCGAACTGCCTCCCCGAAAGGAGCCGTGATAGTTTCCCGGGCCATAGGTTGTCTCGATTCATTGTCGCGGGTTCATCGGTAAAACTCTGTCTATATATAAAACTGCCGCAGGCATCGATTTCTTACAACGCAGCTGAACTTTTTTAATTATTGTTATTATTCAATAGCTTATGAACCTTTTTTTTGAGCCTATGAAAGCGTACTCCTACATTTGTGTAAGTTAATCCAAGCTCAGATGCTACCTCTCTAAGGCTTCGGCCTTGCAATATGAGATGCAGCAGTTTGGTATCCTGTGGTTCAAGGCCTTCTCGCGCAAGTCGTAAGGCCTCTTCCATCAAAATTCGGTCGTCGGTTTCTGGTGGCTCATAGAATGTGCTTCCCCATTCAATTAGCTTGTGCTCGCCATGTTCCTTTCTGCGAGCATTCTTCAAGTGGGTGTTCGCGACATTTACTGCAATTCTCCATACGTATGCACGAAACTCGCTTTCTACTTGAATCTTTTCAAATGGACGAGAATTCAGGACTCGAACGAAAACCTCCTGCGCTGCATCTTCAGCGGCGCTCCTGTTCTTTAAGCGTCGATAGATTACGGCGATGACGAAGGGCCACAATTGACGATATAGCGACCGCCATGCGTCCTCATCGTTTGGGGAGGTCGCAAGTCTATCAAGGACAGCCGTGAGTGTATTAACGGCGGTCATGCTCATTTTATTTCGTATTCTGACACGATGGTGTCCACAGCTCTGGCGATGGCGATATTTGGGTGCAAGGCGCGAGCGATATTCTCATCGAATGGTGCTTCACGGACTGACTCGAAGATGGCAGTCGCTGTGAGCACATGCAGCAGCGACTTCACTTCATTAACGATCTGTCCAATGGGCGGGTTTGACGATAACTTCGGCCCCCATTTGACACGTGCGGCCACAAGTTCACTCACAAATTCTTTCAGTGAGTTTCCGCCAGACCAGGCAAAGTGAGTTGCCCATAGTCTTTCGATAATCGTTTCTACCTCGTTCCAACGTTTTTCTTCTTGAAGGCGTGCAGCCTCTTTGCTGTCCTCTAAATATGTGTTGAATTCGTCAGGCGAGAAGCCCCAAAGAAACGGAAGCCAAAGCTCCCTAGCATGTCTGCGGCCCAAAAACTCATCACTATGTTCCAATTCCAGCAACGGAACATTATGAATTTGTGCTGGTCTCGCAGCGCATAATGGGCATCGCGTTGTCGGACTGAGTGAAGTATGAATCGACGTGCTATTCTCATAGAATCCGTAAGCGCCCGCGTTGCCAAGATCGCGGGCAAGCCATCGGATTTTTCCGACCGTCTTGACAACTAAATCTGACGTTCCGAATTCGCTGCGAACGTTGCGAACGCAAGCAGGCCGTTGCGTTAGAATCCACTGCCAGGGATAGTCGCGGGGCAACACCGTACTCACCAGCACAACATTGCCGAGACGAATATCCGGAAATGTTTTTAGAACGCGGCCGATTAAGTACGTTCCGAGACTGTGCGCGATGACATGAGGTGATCCCGAGGGAGACGTATTTTCTATCGCCACCTTTAGCCGTTTCGCGCATAGCAGTCTCCTGCGCCAGCCTAAAATGAGGCTTAGAACGAACAACATGACGAATGCAGCGAATCCAATTGCTGCCATCATCCAGTTTTGCGTGATCAATTGAATGATGGAAAATAGGAACGCAATAATCGAAAGTGTAAGCGTCAAGATATTTGCAATGGCGCGCAACGGTCCCACACTAGAATCGTAGTCGGGGTAGCTATGGCCCACGCAATCGAAATGGGGCGCTAAGACTTGTTGAACCCTTGATTGCCACTCGCGATCTGGATTTACTCCGTGGATAGTTATGACAACTGGTTTGGCCATCTCAAGCTCCGAAACGGATCAACGCGCCTTAAGGTCGCCAACGTGGCCAGTTATCCTTTCGCGCATGGTTCGAATTATACACGCCTAGGTTTGATCGCATAGTTTGATGCTATTTTGCTCGAAAAAGCCGACCGCTGGGCGGGCAACATATAGGGAATTGTCTACGTCCGTTTCTGGCGCTTTTGCGACCCGTCGAAACGAAAAAGCGTTACCCGCTTTTATTCCTGAAGCGGACCCGACGCAGGCATCAATCGTTATCACCATGTATGCCCCTCACGGCGGCGGCTCGGTCAGCAAATGGGGCACCGGCCGGCCGCGGATGTCGTAGACGCGGGCATAGACCACGCCTTCGCGGACGATCTCGACCAGCGTCGGCGCGTCCAGATCGCGGCAGTAAAACGTGCCGAGCGTCATTGCGAAGTCCGCCGGTTTGCGCTCCCAGGTGGTTTCGAATTGCGGACCGAGCGCCACTTCGGCGCCGCGTTGCGGACCGCAGGTTTCCACGATCCAGCGGCGGCCGGCCGGCGGCGTTTCATGGCGGGCGTCGAGGGTGGCGCGCAGCTCGTTAGCCGCCTGTTTAAAGGCCAGGCCCCAGTAATCGAGCATGTAGTTTTTGTGCGCCGTGCGCACACCGCCGGAGGCCCAGTTGAAGGCGGTGTACTGATAAGGATGCAGGCGCACCATATCGATCGCCGGCAGCGTGACGCCGCCGATAAAGAGCGCGGCCAGGGCGGCGAGCGCGGGTTGCCCAAAAGCGCGAAGCGCGTCTTTATCACGCGCAAGTGCGCGAGCGTGCGCCGCGATCCAGCCGGCCGCCAGCCCGCCAAGCACCGCGAAGGGCGGCACCACGAACACGAAATGGCGCAGGCCGTTATAGAACGCCGGGTGCAGAACCAGGGCGACCGCGATCGGCACCAGCGCGGAGAGCGCCACCAGCAGCAGCGCCGCGCGCCGGTTGATGGGGACGCTACGCCGCGCGGCCATGGCCAATGCACCGCCGAAGCCTGCAATGCCGAGCGCCAGCATGACCTCCGGCAGCTTGAGCGCGAACAGTCGTGGCAGGTAGCTGACCGGCATATCGGGCACGGAATAGAGCTTGCCTGCGAATAATTCCCGCCATGGCTTTTCGAAGAAATTGGCGAAATGTTCGCTGGCGAACAGCGGATTGAGCGGCGATTGAATCGCCCACGGCCACAGCAGGCCCATGATCAAATAGGCGAGCGCCAGCGCTGGCAGCATCAGCCCGACAAACTGCCAAAGCCGCTGGATTGCGGGACGCAGACCAATGCTCCGGCTCTCGACGATCAGGATCAGTACGAGGGCGGCCATTCCGCTGGGCGCCGCGATCGCGGCCAGGATGCGCGATCCGAACGCCAGCCCGAGACCGACGCCGACTAAAACGATGGCGCGCGGTCCGGGCTGCGGATGCTCGTCGATGGCGCGCACCACGCCGAGCAGCAACACGATCATGGCCGCCGCGAAGGGCGCATCCTTCGCGTTCATAAACATATGGCCGTAATAGAGCGGGCAGGTCGCCAGCAGCACCAGCGCGCATAAGCCGGCGAGCGGGCCGCCGAGGCGCCGGCCGAGCCGCCAGGTCGCCAACAGTCCGACGATGCCGACCGCCGCGCCGATCAGCCGGCGGGTCTCGAACAGGTCGAACGGCAGGATTTTGGCGGCGAGTGCCGCCGCCATGTCGAAGCCGCCGCCATACAAATAGAGGTTGACGAAGGAGAGCGCCCGGGTGTCGCGGAAGCCCGAGCCGTATAACGACAGCAGGAGATCGCCGTATTCGGAGTGGGTGTAATCGTCCCAGCCAAGACCGTAGTCGCGGAAGGTGAAAGCGGCGACGATGGCGATCGTCACCAGCACCGCGATGGCGACGCGATCGAATATGTCGGGCATCGCGGCGGCAGCCGCGTCAAGCGAACGGGCGCGACGCACTTTCACGTCGACGCCCGCCCGCATGTCATGACCCGAGGATAAACGCCGTCGTCACTTCGACGCCGCGCCGTACATTTCCGCCACGTGATCCCAATTCACCAGATGGTCCATGAAGGCCTTGAGATAATCGGGACGGCGGTTGCGGTAATCGATGTAGTACGAATGCTCCCAGACGTCGCAGCCGAGGATCGGCTTGCCGCCGTGCACCAGCGGGCTCTCGCCGTTCGCCGTCTTCATGATGGCGAGCTTGCCATCCTTGACCGCGATCCAGGCCCAGCCGGAGCCGAATTGGGTCACACCGGCCTGGATGAAATCCTCTTTCATCTTGGCGGTGCCGCCGAGGTCGGAATCGATCTTTTTCTGCAGATCGCCGGGAATCTTGTCGCCGCCGCCGTTCGGCTTCATCCACTTCCAGAAGTGCATGTGATTGTAGTGCTGGCCGGAATTGTTGAAGAGGCCGGCATTCTTGCCGAACGCCCCCTTCACAATCTCCTCGATCGATTTGCCCTCGAGCCCGCTGCCTTCGAGCAGCTTGTTGCCGTTGTCGACATAGGCCTTGTGGTGCTTGTCGTGGTGGTATTCGAGTGTTTCACGCGACATGTAGGGCGCCAGCGCGTCATGCGAATAGGGCAGGTCGGGCAGTTTGAATGGCATCAGGGTCCTCCTCGATCCACGAATGATGATTGCGGAAATATCCGGTCTCAGGACGAAACCGGTACGCCCCCCGCGAGTTCCACAATTAAGTTAATTAGGCTCTGGCGCGGGCGGGAGCAACGCCTCGCGCTCTGGCGGCGTCGACATGCTCACGTCTAATTGTTATTTGGCCAGCGGTCTGGCGGGCTCAGCGTTAAGGATATTTGAGGGCATTTCTTGCTATGTTAACATTAACAGTTGCCGTTAGCGCTGGAAAAAGCCAGAATTCGCTGTCGTTAGAGCAGTTTAGCTGGTAGTTGCATACCAAACGGCGAACTCGCTGCTTAGTAGAGGGCGTAACGCGTATGTCGGGTATGTTGTATGGCGTCGGCGCCATTGCCGTCGTGGTAGGCGTCGTAATGGTCGGATTTGGCATTCCGGTCCATGAGTTCAGCTTCGGGAACACGCTGATCGGTGCGGGTACGACGGCTGCCATTGGCGGCTTGATCGTCATTGGGCTGGGCGTGGTCGTTGCCCAGTTGCAGCGGATCCATGAGGCACTGGCGACACGTACGCCGATCAAATCCAGCCGGCAGTTCGATACGTTCGAAAACGCCGCCGGCGCGCGCAATGCCCCGGCGCCTGGCCGAATTCCGTTCCCGCCCAGGCCGCGAGCGGACGCCGGCATTCGCGAGCCGCAACCATTCGAGCCGCGCATGGAAACGGCGGTCGCACCGGATATCCACGCGGACGAGCCTGGGGCCGCCGCACCCTTTGCGCCGACGCTACGCAACCCGGAAGAGCCCCCGGTTACGGTCGAAGACGATGTTTCGCTGTCGCCTCCACATCCGATGGCGCCTGGACCGCGGGTGGCCGCCGGATCTGGCCCGGACGAGGACCGATACGAGCCGAAACTCGATGCTGACTGGCGCTTGCCACCCCCTCCGGCGGCGCCCGCGCAAACGCGCCCGCCGCAGTCGACATATTTCGATGCCATGTGGCCTGCCGAGCCCAAGCCGGCCAAGGAACCGTCCAAGGAGCCGCCCAAGAGCCGGGTCGGCGCCGAAACCATGCATGAAGCTGCTGCCGCGCCGGGCCGGCTTGCCGATTCGGATACGCCGATGCAGCCCCCGGCAAGCGAGCCGCGTGGCGTTGCGATCCTGAAATCCGGCGTTGTCGACGGCATGGGCTACACGCTCTATGTCGATGGTTCGATCGAGGCCGAACTGCCGCAGGGAACGCTGCGCTTTAGCTCGATCAACGAATTGCGCAGCCACCTCGAAAAGAATTCGTAGAAAACCAGTAAAATCAAACGCCACTCGCTGGGCGCGAGTGGCGTTTTTGTTTGGAAATGCTTGCCAATTCGGCCGTGGCCGCCCATGGATAATCCCGCGTATTCAATAACATCACAGCAAAAAGCGAAGTGTAATCGACATTCGAAACCAAGTTTTTCTTGCGGTGACTGAAGTCCGATAGTAAAGTTTAAATATAGGCTTAAGTTCGCAGGCGCGTTTTCAGCGTTCTCACCAAGAGGGTGACATCTTTCGTCACGGGCCTTCTGCGGTTCGCCCGATCCGGCGGCCGAGCGATAGCGGGGCGGCTTCGATGAGCGACAGCACGGACAATGGAAATCACATCGAACTGACGGCGGAAATCGTGTCCGCCTATGTCAGCAACAATACGGTCGCAGCCGGCGAAATTCCCAGCTTGATCAGTCAGGTGCATGCGGCGCTGGCGCGCGTGTCCGGAAAACCCGGCGATGCGCCGGCCGAGCCGCTCAAGCCGGCTATATCCGTCAAGAAGTCGATCACGCCCGAATACATTATCTGTCTGGAGGACGGCAAGAAGTTCAAGTCGCTCAAGCGTCATCTGCGCACGCAATACAACATGACGCCGGAACAATATCGCGACAAATGGGACCTCAACGCCGATTACCCGATGGTGGCACCGAATTATGCGGCCGCTCGCTCGCAGTTGGCCAAGCAGATGGGTCTCGGCCAGCAGCGCCGTCGCCGCGCCAAATAGCGATTGTCGTTGTAACGGTGCGTTGCGATCGCGGCGGAAAACCGCTGCGGGGCACATATTCCTAGTTTATACCCCATAATTTTTAGTGGGGCTGAATAAACAAGCCTTTTCATATGCTTACGGTAGGAAAAAAAGTTATCCTCACCCCCTTGTTTGCGGCGATGATGCGGGAAATATTCCTGCATGGGGTCTCGCCGATGACACTGATCGAAAACTCCCATAAGCCGCGCCGCCGCCGGCAACCTTCGCTTCGCGACGAACTCACCCGCCCTTGCAGGGTGATGGAAGAGGCGGTTGCCGCGGCCTTTGCGGTTCCGGCCGACGAGTTGCGGGCGTCCTCGCGCCGCACCGCCGGCGTCGCCTTTGCGCGGCAAAGCGCGATGTATCTCGCGCACGTGGCGATGGGTTTGAGCCTGTGCGCGGTCGGCCGCATTTTCCATCGTCACCGCACCACCGCCGCCCATGCTTGCCTGTTGGTCGAGCAGCGGCGCGACGATCCGGCCATCGACCGGCTGCTCGACATGCTCGAAGGCGTTTGCGCCGAACTCGCGCGCGACGTCCACACGCGGTCGCGGGTGCGGCCATGAGCGGCAACAACCGAAAGCCGGCAAAACACGTTCCGGATTCACCGCGGCCGGACATCAATGCGTTTCGCAGCCAGCATCTTGCATTGGCGCAGCGCCAGATCGCGACCGAACTTGGCGCCGCCAGTGTCCTCATCGACGACGGAGAAAGTCCGCTCGCCTGGCTCGCCCGCAGGCGCGGCCGCGATGGCCGCAGCTATATCGAACCGCACCAGCTGCAGGCGGGCGAGCGCCTGCGCGCCGATTTCACGCGCGCCAATCTGATGCCGCGCACGACCTCGAACTGGGCGAGCCCGATATCGTCCGACCGCAGCGGCAGCAATCGCGCGCGCGATTTCACTGAGACCATGGTCGCCGCGCGCCGGTGCGTGCATCGGGCGCTCGATACGGTCGGTCCGGAATTTGCCGGCCTGCTGCTTGACGTCTGCTGCTTCCTCAAGGGGCTTGAGGATGTCGAACGCGAACGCACCTGGCCTGCGCGTTCGGCCAAAGTCGTGCTGCAACTCGCGCTCGACCGGCTGGCCCGCCATTACGGCTACGCGGCGCAAACGAGCGGGCGCGCGCATGCAGCCGTTCGTACCTGGCTGGCCGATGATGCCGCGTTCAGCGTGGATGGGTCGTAAGGCGAGGACGAGTTTGCACGTCCCGATCGAGCACCCTTCTCGCGGCCATTGAAATCTATAGTACAAAGTACTATAGTTCGTAGAGTGGGGGATAGTCATTGAGGGTTTTCAAGACCAAATGGTTTGTGCAATTTGCCCGCCGCCAGCGCATCGCCGACAGCAGCCTTTGCGAGGCCGTCCGGCGGGCGCAGCACGGGTTGGTGGATGCGGATTTGGGCGGCGGTGTCATCAAGCAGAGGGTCGCGCGGCCGGGCCAAGGCCGCTCCGGCGGCTATCGGGTGCTGGTCGCCTACCGCCGAGAAGCGAGGGCCGTGTTTCTCTACGGCTTTGCCAAGAGCGAACGTAACAATGTGAGCGATGACGAATTGGAGACGACGCGGGATATCGCCAAGGGATGGCTTGAGGCAAGTGCCGGCCAACTGGCCCGCGCGCTTGAAGAAGGTTTGATTCAGGAGGTCGACTATGACGATAGCAAAGAAAAAGCCTAGCCGGCTGGCGAAAGCCTTGCTCGAAACCGCCGATGGCATGCGCAAGGCCGGTCTTTTGGACAAGGCGACGCACGAGAAGATCACGCTTCGGCATCTTGGGCCGCAGGCCACGCCGAAGGTAACGCCGATGACGGGCGCGCAGATTCGCAAGCTGCGGGCGCGGGCGAAAATGAGTCAGGCCGTGTTCGCGCGCTATCTGAACCTGACGGTTGGCTACGTCTCGCAATTGGAGCGCGGCACAAAGCAGCCGACCGGCGCGGCGCTCGCGCTCCTGAATGTCATCGAGCGCAAGGGCATCGAGGCTCTTCTTTAATCAACCAAATTTTGATGCAGCGTGTAGCCCGGATTGAGCGTAAGCGAAATCCGGGACTCCTTACGATGCGGCAAGATCGGCCCCGGGTTTCGCTGCGCTCAACCCGGGCTACGCTTGCTGTATAAGCCTCCCCATCGACAGTGCCTAGAAACCGCTCTTCTCCAGGTCGATCATGCGGGCAATCATCGCCCGTTTGGGATCGTAGGGCAGGTCCTGAAAACCCCAGCGGGCATAGAAGCTCCGAACCTGATCGTCGATCGGATGGGTGATGACGCCGAAGCTTCCGATATCGCGGGAGATGCGGAGGGCTGTCGTCAGGGCGTAGAACAGAAGCGAGCGAGCATGGCCCTGATGGTGATAACTGCGGTCCACCGCCAACTGGCCTAAAAGTGTAACAGGCACCGGATCGGGTTTATTGCGCCGATGAGCCTTGGACAGAAATTCACGTTCGATCTGGGCGCTGCTTAGCGCCACATAGCCGATAATCGCCCCGCCATGCACGTCGCAGATGATGTTGGTGCGTGAAATCCCCGCAGCATGGTTCTGCCAAGCATGACGGCGAAACCATCCGTTCAGGGATTCGCGTCCGCAATCAAATTGGGAGCGATCATCGTCTTCGGTGAGTGGCCGGGGAGGCGCTACTTCCGCCACGTCGGGGGCCGTTTGGAAAGCTCTTTGAGCCCGGTGGTCTCGCGGGCCGGTTCAGCCGCCCAAGCCTCGAAGCGTTCCCAGTCTTTCGCGGGAATGGTGATGATGCGCCGCTCAAGAATATCGGTCTCAGCCGCCTCCAATGCCTTGCGCCGCACGAAATCGCTCAAGTTTGTGCGGGCCTGCGCGGAGGCCGCTTCCAAGAGCAAACGCTCCTGATCGCTCAAACGTACGCTCAGGACTGAGGACGAACTGGCGGATGTTCCGGAGGTGTTGGCCATGTGTATGACAATAACATACGGCTCGGGAATATCAAGAAGTCTCACGAAATAAGTTTTGGATATGGCTGACAATTTTTTTTGAGCGCTAACGTGCCGTCTCGCAGGCGGAGGAAGCGGCCGCCAGTGCTGCATTGGCTTCGTGGCGGATGCGCTCGACCATCGAGCGCAGGCCGTTCGAGCGTTGCGGCGTCAAATTCTCGCGCAGCCCGATGCTATCGAACAGCGCGAGCGCGTCGGTGGCCAGGATCTCGCGCGCGCTTTTGCCGGAATAGAGAGCGAACAAGATGGCGACCAGCCCACGCACGATATGGGCGTCGCTGTCGCCCTCAAAGTTGAGGATCGGGCCGGCGGCGCCGTCCGGCTTCACGTGCGTGACCAGCCAGACCTGACTGGCGCAGCCTTGCACCTTGTTGGCATCGATATGGGCGCTGTCGGCCAGCGGCGGCAATGTCCGCCCCAGTTCGATGACATAGCGATAGCGGTCATCCCACTCATCGAGCAGCGTGAAATTGTCGACAATCTCGTCAATCGTGGTCATGGCAACTCGTCTGGCGGACGCTCTTTATACCCTTGCTGGGTATATATAGTCCGTGACGGTGTCGATGGCCAAAATGAGCACGGCGGGCCTCTTGGCCCGCGATAAGTGCCGACAAATAAGCCGTTTTAAGCCGAAGGTCGGCCCGCCCGCGCTTCGCGGCGCGGCGGTAGTGGAACCGGCGCATGCCAAGCCGGCGCCATGTCCGCTTGGGTCAACGTGCCCTGGCCGGCGGCCGAAGCCGGGACGAGTTTGGCGGCGGTTTTCTCGGCGGGCGCCGACTTTTCGTTCAACTTGGCGCTGATGAATTCGTAGATCGTGCGCGCGCCAGCCTCAGCCTTGTGACCAAGGGCAACCACAACCTTGCCGCCGACCACGCAAGCGTCGGGCTGGCGAGCGCAGAAGCCGCGCATATCCGATACGGCGGCGCCCGCCAGGCTCGCTGCCTGCACGGCGTCGATCTGCGCATCGGGCGACGTCGATTGGGTGCCGCCGCTTGGCAGCAGCACGCAAACGACGGTCAACCAGAACGCCATTCGCAACAGGAAGAACATGACCCTACCCATTATCCCCGACGGCTTTTGTGCCGCCTTTGAACTAAACCTAGCAGATAGGCCTGAAGCTGTTGTTGGCGACAAAGCGCGGGTTTAGGGCAATATCGACGCGAATATGACGCGAATTTTCATCAAATTCGACATGTTCGAATTTGGCGAAAGTTTTAAATATCGGCGCGCCCGGGTGCCGGTCGGCATTTTACGCCGAGCCGGGCATGGTTACCGCAACGGTAACAAGTCGCTTGCTCGCGCGCCGGCCGGTGCCAGCGGCAACAGAAATTTCACCATGACCGCCAAATGGACGCCAGGAGCGGTCGAGAAATCGCGTCCGGCTGCGTCAAAAGGCCCTGCGGCTGCGGGACCTTAGCGTTCGCTTAAGTGGGCATGGCTAGGATTTCGCTCACGAAAAAGGGGCGCGTTTGTTTCGACAAGACGTGAGACAGGGACCGTGAGTTTCCTCACACCGGTGTGGAACTACGTCGACGCTTTGGTACACCCGGCGGCGCAGCACGATGCGTTGACCGCGGCGCGCCACCGCGCCTTCATTGCACCGCGCCTGCTCGGCAGCTTTGCGGCGCTTGCGAGCTTTCCGGCCTACATCGTCTTTCGCGGCGTGCCGAGCGCGCTCGAAGTCGGTGTCTTCGGCTGGCTGGTCGCGCCCATCCTGATTGCCTATTTCCTGTCGCGCACCGGCCGCTACGAAAGCGCCCACGTGCTCTCCTCGCTATCGCTTACCGGGCTGGTGACGGCGGTGGCCTGGTGCAGCGGCGGCATTGGCTCATTTGCGGCCATCTGGCTGGTCGTAGTTCCGCTGGAAGCCGCGCTTTCAGCCTCGCGGCGCGTGGTCGCGCTGGCCTCGATCATCGCACTTGCCGCCGCCGGCCTGTTGATGACGGCGAGCGCCATCGGCTTGCTGCCGCCGGCGACGACACTGGCGGATGAACACGGCGCGCTGGCCGCGCTCGGGATCATCTCGGCGGCGCTCTATGCCACCGGCCTGGCGCTCGGCGCCGAGTCGCTGGCGCGCACCAGCTTCTGGCTGCTTTATGCCGAGGAGGACCGCTACCGGCTGCTCGCGCGCAATATGACCGATGTGATCGTTCGCCACGGTCGCAACGGTGTAGTCCTGTTCGTCTCCCCCGCCGCCGAACCGCTGTTCAGCGTGCGAACGGGCGAGCTGGCCGGTCATGGCCTATTCGATCGCGTGCATGTCGCGGATCGGCCGGCCTATCTCACCGCGCTTGCCGACGCGGCGGCGCTCGGCGAAACCCGCACCGTCGAATTTCGCATCCGTCGTGACGACAGCACGCAAGCCCATGCCGGCCACTTCGTATGGGTGGAAATGCGTTGCCGTCCGCTCGATCGCGCGACCGACACAGCGGATGCGGACGCGCGCGAAGTGGTCGCGGTGCTGCGCGATGTCAGCGAACGCAAGGCGCAAGAGCGCGCGATTGAGATTGCGCGGGCCGAGTCGGAACGCGCCAATGCCGCCAAAAGCCGCTTCCTTGCCACCATGAGCCATGAGCTACGCACGCCACTAAACGCGATCATCGGCTTCTCCGACATGCTGAGCAACGATTCGCTGGTGCTCAATGCGGCGCGCAAACATGAATATGCCAAGCTGATCAATGATTCCGGCCGTCATCTGCTGTCGGTGGTCAACGGCATTCTCGACATGTCGAAAATGGAGACCGGCAACTTCGAAATCACGCCGGAGCCGTTCATGCCGGCGCAGCTGATTGTCAGCTGCTGCGATCTGCTGGCGCTCAAGGCGCATGACGCCGGGGTGGAGATCAAGACGCGCATCGCTTTCGATCTTCCGGAAGTGGTGGCGGACCGCCGCGCCTTCAACCAGGTCCTGATCAATCTTATTTCCAATGCCATCAAGTTCACGCCGCGCGGCGGCCGGGTGACGGTGAGCGCGCAATGCGACGGTTCTAAATTCGCCGTTACCGTGGAAGACACCGGTGTCGGTATCGGCGAGGACGATCTGCCGCGGCTGGGCGAGGCCTTCTTCCAGGCCCGCGCGTCCTACGACCGGCGACACGATGGTTCGGGCTTAGGCCTTTCCATCGTCAAGGGACTGGTGCGGCTGCATGGCGGCGACCTCGACATCCAAAGCCGCCTCGGCGAAGGAACGCGGGTGACCGTGCGGCTGCCGATCGATTGCGAAGCCGGCCGGCCGGTCGATCCGATCAGGCTTGTCACTGAGCGGGCGAGCGAACTCGCGGCCGTCGCCAATGTCAGGATCAAGAAAAGTGCGTAGACGAGCCAATCGCAACGATATGGTTGAGCCGCACGCCGCCGGCAGGCTTGCCGCCGCGATCGGTCGGCGTCCGCGTGAATTCGTCGGCGTCGTGATGGCGACCGTCGCTATTTTCGCGATCTTCACAAACGCGTTGTTTTTGCAAAAGGGGCCGCACCCGGCGCCGATTTTTGCGACCCGACCCTTGTTGAAACAAGAAGCGCCTGTCGCTTCGCCGCGGATGGCTGCGCCGTCCAACATCGCATCGGACCCCGCCGCGCAAAGCCGCGCTCAGCTTATTTCCGATATTCAGCGCGAACTCAACCGCAGAGGCTTTTACGACGGCGCGGTCGACGGCATTTGGGGTACCAAGACCGACGCGGCCACGCGCGATTTCATCCAGGCCACAGGCTTGAAGATCAATCCGGACGTAAGCGACGGCCTGCTGCGTGTGATCGTGGCATCCAAAATACAGAACAATCGCGCGGCGACGCCGGAGCCTGCGCGCAACGATCCGATCGCCGAACTGATCGCGCCCACCAAGCGCGTGCTTGCAATCCAGCGCGCGCTGGCCGATTTCGGCTATGGCCAGATCAAGCCGACCGGCACCTACGATGCGGATACCCGGACGGCGATTGAAAAATTCGAGCGTGATCGCCGGCTGCCGGTGACCGGCCAGATCTCCGATCGTTTCGTGCGCGAACTTGCCGTCATGACCGGCCGCCCACTCGAGTGAATAGCCGACCGGCCAAGGCGCGTGCTACTTAAAGCGATGCGGTTGAAATCCGGAATCTGGGTGGCGGCCTATGTGCGTCGTTGCCACATCGAAGGCGCCTTCGCGGCCGTGCGCCGGCGCGGGGCCGAGGAGGCTGGCGCGGTCTTCATCAAGCTGAACCGGCTCGACGGTACCGGCGTGCTGTACGGCCCGGCGCCGCAATCGGTGTTCGACGAGGCACAGCCGGCCGGCCGAATATTTACCGTCATCCTCGGCCGCGAGACGTCAGCATCGGAAGCTGACATCGAGACACGGCTTGGGCGCGAGATAAAATACGATCCCGATGTGTGGATCGTCGAGGTCGAGGACCGTGCCGGGCGGCATTTCCTCGATAACGCGGTGGTTTGAAGATTATGATTGCCCGCCGGTTTTGAACCGCGCGCGCTGGTCATCGCGGCGCTGGACGTCACGACGCGGTGCCGGGGTCGACAGCGAACGCGCGCTGCGGCGTTCGTCGTCCCAATGTTCCGGCGCGTACACGGGCCGCGACCGTTCCCCGGCCGTTCGCCAGATCGTCACCATGCGCTCGGCTGCCGCCGGCACGAGTTCGTCAAAAAGACGGGCGAGGTCGTGAACACGCTCGACCGATTGCCCGATCGCCGGATTGAGGAAAAGCAAAATGCGCTGCAGCACCGGGGCCTTCATGCCGAGGGCCTTGGCCGCGATGACGATCGGCTCGCCGGAATGATCGCCTGCAATCCGCTCGGCCAGCCCGCGGCTGATGCCGAGCGCGCGCTCGAGCATGCGGCTGAATTCTCCGGTGTTGCGCTGTAACGCGGCGGCCTCCAGCCGGCGGATGACTTCGCTGGCGGCCGGCGATGGACGGCTCGCCATCGTTCCCGCCGCTACATCGAGATTGGTGAGAATGAGACGACGTTCTTCGGCTCCGGCCGCAAAGAACAATTCGACGAGATCGTGCGTTTCGGCCTTGATCCGGGTGGGGTCCTCGCCGCCAAGATCGAAACCAGTGCCGGCCAATTTGCGAAGGATCGCCACCGGCGCCGCGCGATAAGCGGACAGGCTTGCGAGCACGGCGGCGCGGGTTGGCGCGTCGGCCGCCTCGATCAGCCCCAGCGCCAGCTCGACATATTGGGTCTCCTCGTCGGCGCTATGCGTTGGTTTCTGCACATAGAGGTCGGTGAGCACGCGCAGCAAAGTGGGGCGGATATCGACGCCGTCCCGGCATGCCAGATCGACCAGACCGTCGAGAGGGGGGTACGCGGAGAACTTCATCATATCTGCTACGCTTTACCAACATACGATGGCTCACATTAGTCGGGGCGCGTTAGCAGACCGTTAACCTTGCAGCGCCTTTAATTGCCAAAGGCGCCGACCCGGCCAGTCCAAGCGCATGATCCCGAAGTGTGGGAACCGGTTTTCGGAAAGATCATGCGCCAGTAAACGTGGCTTAGTGCCGGGACGGAAAAGGGGACTGCAATGGGCGAAGTCATCCGATTTCCCGACGAGGCGGGTTGCGCCCGTGGGGGCAGATATGTCGATGCCAATAGCGAGCCCGCGACCGTCATTATCCTTCCGGTGATCCGTATTGAGCGGCTGCCGGATGGGTCAAACGGCCTCGAGCCGGACACCGGCAATAGTTCCGGCCGGCGCCGTCGCCGCCGCATCGCGCGCTGAATCGAAACCGCTGCCGAACCACTCGATGCACATTCCGCTGCAGCCGCCGATGCGGGGGCCCAATTGGCGACGGCGCATTTTCGCGCTCGCGGCCTTGTCGATACTCGCCGGCTGCGCCAACGGCGACTTCGGGGAAGTGCAGCCGAGCCTGGTGCGCGACGATGTCCACGATTGGCTCGGATCAAATGTTATCGCCGCACAGTCGTTCTGGCCGTGGAATTTCCCGCTGACCGACGACGAACGTCAACTGCGCGATCTCGCCTATCCGCTGATCGAACCGCCCTATATGCGCCAGCAATGGTATTCGGTGGCTGGCGAATACGGCTTGACCGGGGTCGACCGCCCGGGGTTCGATCGGTCTGCCTACGCAAACCGCTTGGTATCGAAATATTTCCGTTCTGCGTCGTCGCGCTATTCGCAGATTATCGACGACATCCGCAACGATACGACACGGCTTCCGCAATTCTTCGAAACCGCGGCGCGGGTGCTCGATATCGATCAGAAGCGGCGCAAGAGCCTGGCCTATGTGTCCGAGCTTTCGAAGTCAGAGCGCGACAACGCGCTGCGTCGCATCCGCGAAAACGCATCGATCGTGTTCAAGGTACGCACGAAGTTGGATCAGCGCGTGACGGCCTATCGTTCCGCGCTCGAGCGATTGGTCATCATGACTCCAATGCAGCAAGCGGTCGACGTGGAGCGGTCGCTCCATCTACTGCAAGCGCAGATCGCGCACTACCGCACCCGCTCCGCGCCGACTTGGGTGCGCGAGCAAAGTCTGACTGACGCGCGCTGATTAACGCGAAGACTTCTGCTCGTCCGCTCGCCTGCATTGCGCCGCGGCGATGGTGTTTTGTGCCATCGGCACCAAACCCGGTTCCGGCGCGAGCGCCCGGATCGCGATCAGCCCGGTGAGGGTCGGCGATTCCACAATCAGCCGGTCGGCCGCGGTGACGTCCTCTTCCTCCGGCATTTTGTTGTGCTGCTCGGCGGTCATCAAGTCGAGCTCGATCACGCGCCGACCGGCGGCCCGGTCGTTGATGGCGTAATAGGCCACGTCATAACGCGTGTAGAACGAAACCGACGTGTAGGCGAGGCTGACCGGGACGGTGAGCTTCAACGGCCCTTCCGACAAGTCGTAACGACAGACCGCGCTGGCGAACGCCGGATCCATGAATGGCATCGCTGCGTTTTCCGGCGTCGGCGCGGGCAGGACAGTGACCGTGTTGACCGGCGCGAGGCGAGCCAGTCGTGAATAGGCGTCCTGGGTCGCCGTGCGCGGCATGATGATGACGGTCGCCAGATGCACGATGCCACCCAGCAACGCCCCCCCGAAAAACAACAGCAGCCATCGGATCATGGACAGCTCCTGACGTCGATGGTCGGCATCGGGATCTCGCGGCCGGCTTTGGTCGAAACACCAACCGCCGTGTCGTAAAAGCGCAACACAAGTGCGTAGCGCTCGATGCCGCCGGTCGGGAGCCAGTTACCGGGATTCGCGCGCGGCGCGACCGCGATCTCGAAACTGCCATCGGCGCGACGGACAATCTCCTGGCTGGTGAAACCGTAGCGATTGACCGAGTTCGCCACCAATTCGCCGTCGACATTATAGAGTGTCAGAGTCCAGAAACGTGCCGCCGGCGTGACGCCTGAGAGAACCACGTCGCATCGTCCATCGAGAAGCTTGCCATTGTCGTCGGCCTGGGCCGTAAACGACACGCCGTCGCCGAGCGCAATCGGCAACTGACCGGTGCGCGCGATCGTTGCGCGGGCATAGGGGTCGGCGTCGATGGTGCCGGTCTTCGGCCGGGCAGTCCAACTGCCGATCGACAAGGCGCTGAAGGCAGCACCGCGCGTGAGGGCAAGATAAGTCGCGCCAAGGCCGACAATTGCGGCGACAGCAAGGGCAAACAGCGATCCGAGTAACAGCCGCACAACCGATCCGTTTGCAGTGGGGGGTGTTGATTCGCGTCAGGCAGAGTAGGCCGGCAGCGAGCGTGTGGCCAATCAGTTCCGGCCACCGAATGCGCGGCTCTCTAGTGCCGAGGCAAGAGCGTTGCCTTTTTGATCGCCTTCAGCCTGTCTTTTCTTCTCGGTGGAGACGGTGGGTTGCACGGGCCCCAAGGCGCGATTGGCGTCATCCATCATCCGCTCGACGCGGACCAGGATATCGGCTCCACGCTTGGTCAACACGGTGGGGCGTGGCGGAGGGGGCGGCTCACCGGATTTCGACTTGGCCTCGGCGACCACCTGCTGCTGGCGCACGGTCGGGACCGGAACGCCGGGCAGCTGTTTCAGCTCGGTGCCCTGATGGGCATAGGCCATGATGTTGTGCCAGGTCATCGCCGGCAGCGAACCGCCGGTCATGCGGTTGGTTGAGGCGTAGTCGTCGTTGCCGAACCAGACGGCGCACACGAAATTTGCCGTGTAGCCCACGAACCAAGCGTCGCGATAATTATTGGTGGTGCCGGTCTTGCCCGCGGCAGAAATGCCATCCAGGCGCGCGCGCCGGCCGGTACCATTTTCGACGACATTATTCATCATCTTGATCATGTCGCCGGCGACCTGCGGGGACAACACCTGGCGCGGTTTCGGACCGTCGCGATCGAAGCGCCAGATCAATTCGCCGCCGCCGGTGCGCACTTCGAGGATGGCGTGCGGCGTCACCGCCTTGCCGAGATTGGGGAAGGTGGCATGGGCGCCGGTGTGATCGAGCACGGTCACTTCGTCGGCGCCGATCGGCAGCGAGGGCGTGTCCGGCAGCGGCGTGCGGATACCCATGTCGTGCGCATTCTTGATGATGCGCGCCCGGCCGAGTTTGGGATTGCCGTCGCCGACCGCCACCGAGAGCCGCACGGCGATGGTGTTGATCGATGCAGTGAGCGCCTGCATCAGCGTCATCGAGCCGGCATAGCCTCGGCCGTAATTGTGCGGACACCAGTTGCCCAAACAGATTGGCGCATCGACCACAATCGAAGTCGGTTTGAATCCGTGTTGCAGCGCGGTCGCGTAGACGTAAGGCTTGAAGGACGAGCCAGGCTGGCGCATGGCGTCGGTAGCGCGGTTGAACTGGCTGGCGCCGTAGTCGCGCCCACCCACCATGGCGCGCACCGAGCCTTCCACGTCCATCAATACCGTGGCGGCCTGGCGGGCATGGTACTCCTGCCCGTATTGGCGCAACGAATTCTCGATCGCCAGATCGGTCGCCTTCTGCATGTTGGTGTCGAGCGCGGTGCGCACCACGAACACGCGCTCGGTCATTGATTTCGGTAAGGTATCGACCAGCTTCTTCATCTCGTCGAAGGCCCAGTCCAGATAGTAGTTCGGGGCGCGCTCGTCGCGGCGGTCGACGGGGGTGGCCGGGTGGCGGCGGGCGCCGAACACCTGGCCTTCGGTCATGAAGCCGGCTTCCACCAGATTGTCGAGCACGACATTGGCGCGCGCGCGGGCGGCCGGCAGGTTGACGTGCGGCGCGAACCTGGTGGGCGCCTTGAACAGGCCGGCCAGCATGGCGCCTTCCGCGAGATTCACATCGCGCGCCGACTTGTTGAAATAATAATGCGCCGCCGCGTCGACACCGAAAGCGCCGCCGCCCATATAGGCGCGATCGAGATAGAGCTTGAGGATTTCGTTTTTCGTCAGGCGCGCTTCCAGCCACATGGCGAGGAAGGCTTCCTTGATCTTGCGCTCGAGCGTGCGCTCGTTGGAGAGAAACAGGTTTTTGGCGAGCTGCTGGGTGAGCGACGAGCCGCCCTGCACGACGCCGCCGGCCTTGGCATTGGTCACCAGCGCGCGCATGGTGCCCGGAATGTCGATGCCGAAATGCTCGTAGAACCGCCGATCCTCGGTGGCGAGCACCGCCTTGATCAGGCTGTCGGGAAACTGGTCGAGCGGCACCGAGTCGTTATGCTTGATGCCGCGCGAGCCCACCTCGTTGCCGTAGCGGTCGAGGAAGGTCACCGCCAGCTCGGACTTCTTCAGCCAGTCGTCGTCCGACGTCTCGCGGAACGCCGGCACCGCTAAGGCCAGCAGCAGCACCGCGCCGGCCGCCCCCAGCGTGGCGCTTTCCGACACCAGCTCGGTGAGCCAGCGCCGCCAGCCGGAAACGTGAAAGCGGTCCATGAAGGTGGAAAAGCGCTCATAGACCTCGCGCGTGCCGGAGGCGCCGCGGAACAGGCTGAAATCGACCCAGGCGTCGAGCCCGAGCATCAGCTTCTTGAGGTTGGGCTTCCAGTCCTCGGGGAATAGGTCGCGCAAGGCTGTGTGTCGCTCGGTTCGAGGGGCGCCGGCGCGGCGCCGGATGCTGCGAATTTAGCCGATCGGGAGCCGCCCGCCTAATGCCGCCGGGCCGGTTAATGCCCCCTTGGTGAACGGAAATTGGGGGGAAATTGGGCCGGTTTCGGGCGCGGACAACAAGCGTCTAGTGCGCGCGGCGGCGATCTTCGCGCCGGTCGAGCCAACTCGTCAGCCACACCACGCCCAGCGCGACCATAAACAGCAGTGCTGGCGAGAGCAGCACGTAAATCTTCAAAAACTCAATGTCGGATGCGGTCATTGGCGCAGCCTCCCGAGCATGGCTCGTCCTGTCAGATGTAGGCCAACACCAAAGGCCACGCAACCGGCGGCGAGGGAAACCATATAGGCGCCGCCGATTGTCGGCTGCGACAGGCCATACAACAATGCGGCAGCGGGCGCGAAGGTTCCGGCTGCAACAAGCCCGGTCGCCAGCGCATTGAGCCACGCCGCCGTGTGCTTCAAACGCTCATTGAAGACGAGATTCATGACACGCGCATATCGGAGTGGATTGAACGCCACGAACTGTTTAGCTATAAGAACATAACATGAACATTTCGTCAAGCTTTGCGCGACGCAAAGATTGATGCGGAGGCCGGATATATCCGACTTCGACTCGGGGAGGGCCTGCCCGCCGACCTGTCCGCCGAAGCGTAGCGAAGGCGGAAGCGCGCAGCGCGAAGGCGGGTTGGGGAGGGGGTAAAACATTGCGCCGGTTTGCGTGACACCGCCTCAATCCCTCGGCTGGCCGGGCAAGTGGCCGAAGGGCGCGCAAAAAGCCCATAAAATCTGGATAGTTAGATCGTTCTCTTTTTGTTCTTGACACCGAAATAACGGGCATTATTCTGATTTCTGCCTCGCGCGTGCGGCTCGAATCCCGCAAGTGTGTGTTGAGTCACATGCCCGACAACCAGAACAAATTGAAACGCGAACATGTCGCCGGCCTATCGCCGGACTTGCGCGCGGAATTGCGAGATCGCCTTCGCGATCTAGCTCCTGAGGCGTTTGCCGAAGGCAAGCTCGACGCCGACAAGCTGAAGGCGCTGCTAGGCGAGAACGGCGACGCCGGTGCCGAGCGCTACAGCTTCTCGTGGGCGGGCAAGCGCGACGCCATCTCGATGCTGCAAGTGCCGACGCGCGCGACGCTCATCCCGGACCGTGAGCAAAGCGTCAACTTCGACGAGGCGCAGCACGTCTTCATCGAAGGCGAGAATCTGGAGGTCTTGAAGGTCCTCTACCGCTCCTATTTCGGGCGCGTGAAGATGATCTACATCGACCCGCCCTACAACACCGGCAACGACTTCATCTACCCGGACGACTTCGCCGATCCGCTCGACCATTATCTGCGCATCACCGGACAGAAGAACGGCAACGGCGACTACACCACGTCGCAGGTGGACAAAAACGGCCGCATCCACTCGGCGTGGCTGAGCATGATGTATCCGAGGTTAGTCCTCGCTCGACAGTTTCTTGCAGAGCAAGGGTTGATATTTGTCAGCATTGACGAACACGAGATGTACAATTTGCGAATGGTGATGAACGAGATATTTGGAGAGGAGAATTTTATCTCAGAGATTGTTTGGAAAAAGGCATACGGTGGCGGGTCAAAGGCCAAGCACATCGTAGGGCATCATGAATACATTCTCGTTTTCGCAAAAAACAAAGCGGAGATTGATAGGATTGACTTGCCGCCTAATCCTGAAACGCGTCGTTACTACAAATTTAAGGACGCCAAGTTTGAAAAGCGTGGTCCGTACCGTACGCAGCCCCTGTGGACTAATAGCATGGATGACCGAGAGAACCTCCGGTATCCGGTTTTGTACGAGGGAAAGGAAATTTGGCCCGAAAAACAATGGCAGTGGAGCAAGACAAGAACGCAAGACGCACAGAAGAACGATGAACTTGAGTTCGTTCGTTCCAAGGCCGGTTGCTCCGTATACTACAAACAATATCTCTATGACGAAGATGGAGAAGAGCGTTCATCAAAGTTATTCTCGGTGCTTGATGGCCCATACACGCAAGCTGGCACCGATGAAATGGAAAATATCTTCGGAAACGGAAAAGTATTCTCTTTTCCAAAGCCATCAAAGCTTGTTCGGAAGCTGGTATCTACCATCTGGCGCGACGAAACACCGATCATAATGGATTTTTTTGCCGGCTCCTGCCCTACGGCTCAGGCGATATTCGAATTTAACCAGGAAGAATCGATAAAAGCCAAATTTGTGCTTGTGCAGTTTCCCGAAAAGTTACCGCCGGAGTCGGAGGCGCGAAAGCTAGGATTTGAAACGATTGCGGATGTAGGGCGCGAACGAATTAAACGGGTCCTTCCAGCAAGCCTTTCCGAAGCTAATAAAGGCTTTCGTGCCTTTCGGCTCTTTTCATCAAATACTCGCTCTTGGACCGGCGTCTCTGAAAAAGATTCGGACGCTTTAGTGACCCAAATCGAAGCATTCTCCGACACTCTGGTTCCCGGGTGGAAGCCAGAAAACGTCATCTGGGAAACCGCGCTGCGCGAAGGCTACAGCCTTACCTCACGCATCGAGAAAATTCCCAACACCGGCAAGCAGACGTTCTGGCGGGTTACCGATCCCGACCGCGAGCAATCCTTCGTCATCTGCCTCGACGACACGCTCACCCTCGACGCCGTGCGCGCGCTCAAGCTCAAGAAGGACGCGTTGTTCGTCTGCCGCGACACGGCGCTCGACGACACGCTGTCGGCCAATCTCGCGTTGCAGTGCCGGTTGAAGGTGTTGTGATGCAAACGCGGCCACGGGCCTCGGCCTCTCCACTCCCTCCCCCGCTTGCGGGGGAGGGTTGGGGAGGGGGCGCTTGCAGATGTGAAGAGCCCCCTCCCGGCGCGCTATGCGCGCCGACCTCCCCCGCAAGCGGGGGAGGTGACTCGCGGTGAGTCCTCGCCATGGAATTCAAATTCGATAGCGCGCAAGAGTTTCAGTTGGAGGCCATCGCAGCGGCCTGCGGTTTGCTCGAAGGCCAGCCGCTCGCGCGCAGCCAGCTCGTCGCGCCGAAGGGCGCATCGTTTCAGGTCATCGCCAACCGGCTCGATCTCGACGAGGGCGCACTCCTCGCCAATCTCCACAAGGTCCAGACCGAGCATGGCATCAAGCCGGATGCGAAGCTGGAAACGATTGAGACTGAAATCGAGACTGTCTCAGGCAAGAGGCAGGCGCGGTTCGGCAATTTCTCGGTCGAGATGGAGACCGGCACCGGCAAGACCTACGTCTATCTGCGAACGGCGCTGGACCTATTCGCACGATACGGGCTGCGCAAGTTCATCGTCGTGGTGCCATCGATTGCCGTGCGCGAGGGCGTGCTCAAAACGCTGCGCATCACCGAGAAACATCTCAAAGAGCTTTACGGCAACCCGCCCTACCGTTTCAGCCTCTACGACTCGGCAAATTTATCGCAGGTGCGCACCTTTGCGCTCTCGGACGGGCTGGAAATCATGGTGATGACCATCGACGCCTTCGCCCGCGCCGAGAACGTCATCAAGGCCGCGACCGACCGCTTGCAGGGCGAGAAGCCGATCCATCTGATCCAAGCCGTGCGGCCGGTGCTGATCTTGGATGAGCCGCAGAACATGGAGAGCGAGAACCGCGTCGCCGCGCTCGCGGCGCTCGATCCGCTGTTCGCGCTGCGCTATAGCGCGACCCATCGCAATCCCTACAATGTCATCCATCGGTTGACGCCGTTTGATGCCTACCGGCAGGGGCTAGTGAAGCGCATCGAGGTTGCCTCCGTCATTGAGGAGGACAACGCCAACCTGCCGTTCATCCGGCTGGAAGACATCAAGATCAAGAGCCACAAGCCGGTCGCCGTGATGGCTGTTCACAAGCTGATGGCAAAGGGCGCCATCAAAGAGACAGTCCTGACGATCAAGCATGGCGACGATCTCGCCGAAAAGACCGGGCGGTCCGACTATCAAGGGTTTATCGTTGACGAGGTCAACTACGGCTCGGGCTTCGTTCGTTTCGCCAACAATGTCGAATTGCGCAAGGGTGCCGCGGTCGGAACGGAAAAGCAGGCGATTTTCGAGGCGCAAATCCGTTACACCATCGAAGAACATTTTCGCAAGCAGGCGCGCTACCGCGAGCGAGGCATCAAGATTTTGTCGCTGTTCTTCGTCGACAAGGTCGACAATTTCGTCAGCGACAACGGAACGATCCGCAAGCTCTACATCAAGGCGTTCAATGAAACGAAAGCCAAATATCCGGAATGGAGCGCCGCCGATCCGATGAAAGTGCAGGCGTCCTACTTTGCGAGCAAGACCAGAAAGGGCGGAGAGGTTGAATACCTCGACACCAGCGGAAAAACGAAAGAGGACGAGTCGGCTTTCGATCTCATCATGAGCAAGAAGGAGCAGCTGTTATCCTTCGATGAGCCGGTGTCCTTCATCTTTTCGCATTCGGCGCTGCGCGAGGGCTGGGATAACCCCAACGTCTTCCAGATTTGCACATTGCGCGAAGTCGGCTCGGAGACCGAACGGCGCCAGCAAGTGGGCCGCGGCATACGCTTGCCGGTCGACCAATCCGGCGACCGCGTGCGCGACGAGTCGGTCAATGTGCTCACCGTGGTAGCCAGCGAGAGCTATGAGCGCTTCGTTACCGGGCTACAAAGCGAGATCGAGGACGCCTACGGCATCGAGGGTGTGCCGCCGCCTCCGCCCAATGCGCGCAAGCGAGCGAAGATCAAGCTGCGCAAGCAATATTTCCTGAAGCCCGAGTTCAAGCAGCTTTGGGAGAAGATCAAGCACAAGACGCAATATGCGGTGACGGTCGACACCGCGAAGCTGATCGCCGATGTGGTGCCGGAACTCGACAAGGCGACGATCCGCAAGCCGCGCGTGACTATTGCCAAGGCGGAAATGCGGGTCGCCGCCAAAGAGGACATGTTCGAGGCCATCGTGCAGAGCGGCGCGCGCACCGCGATCGATCTTGCCGGACGCTATCCGTTGCCCAACCTGGTCGAGGTCATGGAAGGCCTGATGGAGAATACGTCGCCGCCGATGCGGGTTTCGCGGCGTACACTGCTCGAAACCTTCCGGCGGACGAAAATCCGTCAGACCGCGCTCGACAATCCGCACGAGTTTGCCACCGTTGCCGTGAGCATCATCAAGAGCAAGCTTTCCGATCAACTGGTCGACGGCATCAAGTACGAGAAAATTGACGAATGGTACGATCAAACGCTGTTTGAGGCCGAAATCGAAACTTGGAAGGACTACATCGTTGCGAGCAAAGAGATCGGAGGTGTCGGCGGAACGCATCTTTACGACAGCGTGCCGTTCGAGTCGGAGACGGTCGAGAAGGCTTTCATCGAAGCGCTGGAAAAACGCAAGGACGTGAAGCTTTATATCAAGCTGCCCAATTGGTTCACGGTGGCGACGCCGATTGGCGAGTACAATCCCGATTGGGCAATCGTGATGACGAACCCGGAAAATGGGGCGGATCTTCTTTATCTCGTTCGCGAAACGAAAGGCACACTCGATCTCAGCAAGCTTCGGCCGGATGAGAAGCGCAAGATACTTTGCGGGCAGAGCCATTTCCGCGGCGCCCTCGGCGTCGATTACAAGGTGGTGACCGATGCGGCGCAGCTTCCATCTGGCGGCATTTAGAGCTAACCAATCCTGATGCCCGACAAGCCGCCCCCCTTCTGGCGCGCCAAGACCATGGCCGAGATGAGCAAGGCCGAATGGGAGAGCCTGTGCGACGGCTGCGGCCGCTGCTGCCTGAACAAGCTGATCGACGAGGACACCAACCAGACCGTGTTCACCGACGTCGGTTGCCGGCTGCTCGACGGCACCACCTGCCGCTGCACCGACTATGCCCACCGCCAGGCGCGCGTGCGCGACTGCGTGCGGCTGACCCCGCGCAACGTCAAGCGGCTCTCCTGGCTGCCGCCGACCTGCGGCTATCGGCTGGTGGCGGAGGGGCGCGATCTGGCCTGGTGGCACCCGCTGGTCTCCGGCGACCCCGAGACGGTGCACAAGGCCGGCATCTCGGTGCGTGGCCGCGTGACCGCGAGCGAGAAGGACGTGCCGGACAAGAAGCTCGAGGAGTACATCGTGAGCTGGCCGGGCAAGTGGCCGAAAGGCGCCAAGGGGCGTGTGCCGGCGAAGGCGAAGCAGTTTGCAAAGCGTAAATAGGGAGGTGCACTACGGTTGGAACAGCCGCGGCTCGAGTGTGAACGGTGTGGCGGCCACAATTTTGATGCGCGATCTGGCCGCGTGCCGATGATTGATCAGCACGTTGCGCTCGGGCGCGTTCGCGAGCGGCACGATCACCGATGGGACCAACAGCAGAGTTTCCGCGCCGCCATCGAGCCATTCGTCGCCAATGTTTTGTGTGAGTGTCTCGCGCACCGTCCAGTCGACCGGCAGATCACTCAACGCCAATATACGCGTCGGAAGATCATCTGGGACGTCGTATTCGACCATTATCTGCGGCGGCAACAAGCTAGGATCGGTAACGTGCACGCGTTTTTCCAGCGCAGCCAGCGAAGGCACCGTCGAACAATAAGTCACCGGGCGTCCTTGCGTGTTCCAGCGGCCGGCATTGGAAAGCCCATATCCCCCGTCGAAGTCACGCGCGCGCCGCAAACTCGATAGCCGCCACAGGCGCATTTAAGCCGCCGCGCCCCAGTCGATCTTCGCCAAAATTTGTTCAACGACGCGGGCGCCCGATTCCGTTCGAGCAACATCCAGGGGCGACTTGCCATCCAGGATGCCTAGATCTTTCCGAAGCCACCGGTTTGCTTTGTCAATGTCGCCGAACACATCCTCTGCCAGCGCTTGAATGCGCGTGAGCCTTACGACACGGTCGGATTCGTCGAGCGTGAGCGGCTCTCGTTTTGTCTTGCGGTGTCGCAATGTGCGCGCCGGAATGATGAAGTGTTCGATTTCTTGTTTTGAGAAACCGGCGCGCTCGACGAAGCCGAGAACGCTCAAGCGAATGCCGTGATGGACGACGCGTGCAAGGTCGGCCTCGGAGGACACGTCCGTGCCCAGGCCCTGGCGCCCGCCCAGTTTGCGAAAGACGCTTTCGACGATCGGCTGTGGTGTTGGCGCAGACATGGCATTCCTCCCGCTCATCGGCAATATGCCGACAATATAGTCGGCGTATTGCCAAAAGCAACCTGCGCCAATTATGCTTGCCGCTCGCTTGCAAAAAGACGCTTATTAATGGGACATATCATAAGCATAGGCTGCCGGTGGTTTCGTCTGTGACAAGCGGCTACGTGCATTCCAGTGGCCGCATCCGACATCGAATGGACCGAGGCGACGTGGAATCCGCTCGCCGGCTGCGCCGTGCTCTCGCCCGGCTGCACGCTGGCTTCGTCAGGAATTAATACCTTGACAGCGTGACGCTACTCCGCTACTCTTCCAGCATCCTCCACAACTGCATCCGGTGTCCCATGACACGCCGCTCCTCGGTGCGCGCGCAGGCGCGCAGGATTTATCGCGACCCGCCTTCGCTGCGCTTCGGCGAGGCGAGCCCCTCCCCAGAGGAGACGACCGACCTCACCGAACGCGCGCGGGCGCTCTACGAGGACAGCGCAGTGCCGGTGCGCGAGATCGCGCGGCTTGCCGGCGTCACCGAGCGCACGATCTACAAATACGCCGCCAAGCACGCTTGGAAGCCGCGCTACCGTTGGTCGCCGGAGCGCGGCTGGCGCGCGCGGGCGAAATTCGCCCCGGTCCAGGGCGCCGGCGCCCGCTTCATCCGCCGCGAAGACAAAGGCCGGCCGTTCGCCACCGGGCTCAAGGCCACCGATCCGGCAGGCCGCGCGCGGGCCGCGGTGGAGTGCGAGCAGGCCGAGCGCGTGGCGCGCGCCGCGCAGGCGGAGGCGGAGGACGAGCGTCGCTTCGAGGACTACATGCGCGCTGGCGCCGCCGTCAATCGGACGCTGGACCAACTGCAGCGCTATCGAAACGAGCAGGCGAAGCTGCCGCCGGCCCAACGCGCCCCGGCTGACGATCCTCTTCTTGACGGGCTGCGCATGAGCGTCGATGCCGCGACGGACTGGTGGCGGGAGAGCGGGAGACTGTGGCATGAGGGCGGGAAGGGGTAGGTCTACCGTCGCGGCCCAATCGGCACATCGTAAGAGCGCGCATCGGGCACTGAATAAGTGAAATGCCACCATTCGCGGAAATAATTCTTGAAGCCGTGCTGGCGCATGGCGGCTAGCAGCGTGGCGCGCGCGCGCTTCTGCTCCGATGAAATCGCGTTGCTGGCGGTGTGGCTGCGCGCATCGAAGCAGTCGAAGCCGGTGCCCATGTCGAGGCTCGAGTCGGGCGCGCGCTGCGCGGCCGGCCCGGTGCAGGCGCCGTAGCGCGCCGCCGGATCGAATGCCGCGGCCGGCGCTGCCGGCAGTTTCACCAGCGTGAGATCGATGGCGGTGCCGGTCGAATGCGCCGACTGCGCCGCGATGTAGCCGGACGCGAACAGCGTGCGCTTCTCCAGCGCCGGATAGAAACGCTTGCCGGCATCGGCGGCGGCGCCGTCGTTAGCCCAGCGCGCCATGGCGGCGACCGCGCGCCGTGGCCGGTAGCAATCGTAGACTTTCAAGTTCAGTTGCTGGCGCGCGAGCTCGGCCTGCACGCGGGCGAGCGCTTGCGCCACCTCGCGCCGCAGCACGCATTCTCCCGCGCCATAGCCGGGCAGGGGACGGCCGACGAAATTGTCAGGGCCGGCATAGCGCATGTCCTGCACGATGCTGCCATCGACATCGCGCAGATAGACCATGCCGTCCGGCAACGCCTCGCGCGCGGCGATGGGCGCGGTCGGTAGCAGCAGGCTCAGCAGTGCGGCGAGGCCAGGTGCGCGCATGATCGATTCCGTTTCCGGTGAGGACTTTGCCCCGGCCGGCGCGCTCATGCCACCCCTGCGTTCGACCCCATTGCAATGACGCGGCGCGCGCGGCATCAAACGCGGGCCATGAGCGCGAAAACCGCCAGATCGAAGCCGCGCGCCGGCAAAAGCGAGCCGCGCCATCTCACCCATCCCGAGGTCAGGGCGATCGTGCTCGGCATCATGCTGGCGATGTTCCTCGGCGCGCTCGACCAGACCATCGTCGCCACCGCGCTGCCGACCATCGGCCGCCACTTCGGCAATCTCGACGACCTGTCCTGGGTGGTCACCGCTTATCTGTTGACCGGCACCGCCTCGACCCCACTTTACGGCAAGCTGTCCGACATCCACGGCCGCCGCCCGGTGATGCTGACCGCCATCGGCATTTTCATCGCCGGCTCGATTGTGTGCGCGCTGGCGCCGAGCATGACCGTGCTGGTGCTCGGGCGCGGGCTGCAGGGCTTGGGCGGCGGCGGGCTGATGGCGCTGGCGCAGACCATCATCGCCGACATCGTCTCACCGCGCGAGCGCGGCCGTTACCAGGGCTATATCGGCGCGGTGTTCGCGGCCTCCTCGGTGGGCGGGCCGGTGCTCGGCGGCTTCCTCACCGAGCATCTCGACTGGTCGCTGATCTTCTGGATCAATCTGCCGCTCGGCCTGGCCGCGCTCGGCATGACCTCGAGCGTGCTCAGACTGGTGCCGTTTCATCCGCGCAAGCACCGGCTCGACCTGATCGGCGCCGGCTTGATGATGTGCGCCTCGATCGCGCTGCTGCTGGCGCTGTCGTGGGGCGGGCGGCGCTACGAGTGGATCTCGGGTCCCACCGGCGCGCTGCTGCTCACGTCCGCCATCTTGTGGGGCCTGTTCGCCTGGCGGCTGGTGTCGACGCGCGAACCGTTCCTGCCGCTCACTGTGCTGGGCAATCCGGTGGTGCGCTGCGCGGCGCTGGCCGGCTCCTGCAACATGGGCGTGCTGGTCGGCATGACCATCTTCGTGCCGCTTTATTTCGAGGTGGTGCTGCATCTGTCGGCGAGCCAGTCGGGGCTGGCGCTGATCCCGCTGATGGGCACGGCCGTCTTATCCTCCACGCTCACCGGCCGGCTGATGATGCATGTCGAGCACTACAAGCGCATGCCGCTCATCGGGCTGACGCTGGCGATCCTGTCGCTCGGCCCACTGGCGATCTGGCCGGCCGAGATTCCGACCGCGCTGGTGCTGCTGCTGTTGACCCTGATCGGCGCGGGCTTAGGCACCGTGTTCCCGGTCTCCACGGTGTGCATGCAGAACGCGGTGTCGCGTTCGCAGATGGGCGTCGCCACCGGCGCCGCCAATTTCTTCCGCGCGCTGTTCTCGGCGCTGGTGGTGGCGGTACTGGGCGCCATCGTGCTGGGCGGGCTCGGCGGCGTCACCGGCATGTCGGTGGAGATGCTGGCGCGCGCGGCCTCCGCGCACGAGCTCAGCTTCGCGTTCCGCTTCGTATTTCTGGCCTGCGCGCTGGTGCTCACCTTCGGCATGGCGTTCCTGATCGCGATGGAGCAGCGCCCGCTGAAGGGACCGGCGCCGCCGCCGTCGCCGAGCGGGCCGGCCACCCCGATCCCGTCGCAGTGAGCGCCGCTACCTTGCTTGTGCTCGCTCTATCGAGTGCAATACGCATGCGTGCCGAGCAGCACGTGCAGGGGGATTAAATGGCTGCGCCGATTAACATCGACGCCTACAGCGATGCGCTCGTTGTGCTTGGTACGGCCGGCGTCGTCATTCCGGTCGTGCGCCGCTGGGGGCTCAGCCCCGTGCTCGGCTACCTTGCGGCCGGGGCGCTGCTCGGCCCGCTGGGGTTGGGCTCGCTCATCAATACATTTCCATTTCTGTACTGGGTCACCGTGGTCGATGCCAAGAACGTCGCCGGCTTCGCCGAGCTTGGCGTTGTCTTCCTGCTCTTTCTGATCGGCATGGAGTTGTCCTACGAACGCTTGAAGGCCATGCGCCGCCTGGTGTTCGGCCTTGGCAGCCTGCAGATCATCCTCTCGGCAGCCATCATCGGCGGCATCGCAGTGCTGGCGGGCAATACACCCGCTGTGTCGATCATCCTGGGCGCCTGCCTTGCCTTGTCGTCGACCGCGATTGTCGTCGAGGTGCTCTCCAACCAGGGCCGCCTCGCCACCACCGCCGGACGCGCCAGTTTCTCCGTTCTGCTGGCGCAAGACTTGGCGGTGATCCCGATCCTGCTCTTTGTGTCTATTCTCGGCGCGGGCGCGAGCAGTTCGGTCATCACCAGTCTGGTGCTGGCGCTGTTGAATGCGACGCTGGCCGTTGCGGCGATCGTGATCGTCGGCCGGTTGTTACTGCGGCCGCTTTTTCGTCTGGTTGCTTCCACCGGGACCAGCGAGCTATTCGTGGCGGCGGCATTGTTCGTGATTATCGGCACCGGGGTGGCGGCGGCCCTGGCCGGCCTTCCCATGGCGCTGGGAGCCTTCATTGCCGGCCTGTTGCTCGCCGAGACGGAGTTCCGCAAGGCCATCGAAACCACCATCGGTCCGTTCAAGGGGCTGCTGCTGGGCTTGTTCTTTTTTACCGTCGGCATGAACATCGATTTCCGCGAGCTTGCGCGCCAGCCATTGTGGCTGTTCGCCTCCGTCGTCGGCCTCATCGGCATCAAGTCCATCCTGCTCACCGGCCTCACGCGCATCTTTCGCGTGCCTTGGTCGGCGGCGATTGAAACCGGTCTTCTGCTCGGCCCCGGCGGCGAGTTCGCATTCGTCGGCATCGGCATGGCAACGACGCTCGGGCTGATCACTGCCGATATATCGAGTTTCACCTTGGCGGTGACGTCGATCACGATGGCGCTTATTCCGGTGCTGTCGCACGTCGCACGCCGATTGGCGCCGAAATTCGCGGACCACAAAGCGCTCGCTCCCGAGCTTGCCGTCGCACCGAGCGCTGGTACAGGACATGCGATCGTCGTCGGATACGGTCGCGTTGGACAGGTGGTCTGCTCGATGCTTGAGCGGCACAACGTTCGTTATATTGCCGTCGACCATGACGCCGATGCCGTTCCGGAGCATCGGCAAAGCGGGCGCGAGGTCTACTACGGTGATGCAACGCACCTAGAATTCCTGAAGAGCTGCGGCCTCAAGGACGTGAGAGCCGTGATCGTCACGGTTGCAGCGGCGGCCGCCATCGACGAAATCGTCGGGCAGGTACGCGCGCTGAGAAAGGACGTCATTATCGTCTCACGGGCGCGCGACGCCGCCCACGCGCGTCATCTTTATGCGATCGGCGTCACCGACGCCGTGCCGGAAACCATCGAGGCGAGCCTGCAGTTGTCGGAAGCCGCGCTGATTGGATTGGGGATGGCGACCGGGCTGGTCATTGCCTCTGTGCACGAAAAACGCGACGAGTTTCGGCGTGAGTTGCAGCAGGCGGCGACGCAGACGGGGATCGAAACGACGCGTGCGGCCGGCAAGAGGTCCCCGTCGTAGTGAGGCTCTTAGACATTTCAACTGTCATTGAACTGTCACTTGACCGGCGTTTCGTATTTCAATAGTCATTGAACGATGAAAAAGCAGAATGCCGTCGCGATTCTGGCCGCGCTGGCGCAGGGCAGTCGCCTCGACGTGTTCCGCCTGCTGGTCGAGGCCGGCCCCGAAGGCATGCCGGCCGGCCACGTCGCCACCGCGCTGCGGTTGCCGCCGAGCGCGCTATCCTTTCACCTCGATCGCCTGCGCACAGCGGGTCTCGTCAGCGTTCGCCGCGATGGGCGCTCGCTGATCTACGCGGCGCGCTTTGAAGCGATGAATGCGCTGGTCGCCTATCTCACCGATCACTGCTGCCAGAACCGGCCGGAACTCTGCAAACCGAAAGTGCGCAGCGCCGGCGGGCGCAAGCGGGAAGCGAGGATACCGGCATGAGCGATCGCCCGTTCAATGTGCTGTTCCTGTGCACCGGCAATTCGGCGCGCTCGGTCATGGCCGAGGCCATCCTGAACCGGGTGGGCGTGGGCAAATTCCACGCCTACAGCGCCGGCAGTCAGCCGAAGGGGCAGGTGCTTGCGGAAACGATCCGATTGCTGGAGAGCCTCGACTACGACACATCTAGCTTCCGCTCGAAGTCGTGGAGCGAGTTCGCCCAGCCGGGCGCGCCGGCGCTCGATTTCGTGTTCACCGTTTGCGACGACGCGGCCGGCGAGAGCTGCCCGCTCTGGCCGGGCCAGCCGATGACCGCGCATTGGGGCATTCCCGATCCGGCCGCGGCCACCGGCTCGGCCGCCGAGGTGGCGCTGGCGTTCAAGCAGGCCTACCGTCTGCTGGCGCAGCGCATCGGGATTTTCGCCGCGCTGCCGTTTCGCTCGCTCGACCGATTGAGCTTGCAAGCAAAACTCAGGGAAATCGGGCGAGTCTGACCATGTCCACTTTCGAACGCTACCTCACCGTTTGGGTTGCGCTTTGCATCATTGTTGGGATCGCACTGGGGCACTTCTTTCCCACGCTATTCCACGTCATCGGTGCGGCCGAGATCGCCAAGGTCAACATGCCGGTGGCCGTGCTGATCTGGCTGATGATCATTCCCATGCTGGTGAAGATCGATTTCGCGGCGCTGTCGCGGGTCAAAGAACATTGGCGGGGTATCGGCGTCACGCTCTTCATCAATTGGGCGGTGAAACCGTTCTCGATGGCGGCCCTCGGCTGGCTGTTCATCGGCTGGCTGTTCAAGCCCTATCTGCCGGCGGACCAGATCAACAGCTATATCGCCGGCCTCATTTTGCTGGCGGCGGCGCCGTGCACCGCGATGGTGTTTGTGTGGAGCAACTTGTGCGACGGCGAGCCGCACTTCACGCTGAGCCAGGTTGCGCTCAACGACGTGATCATGGTGTTCGCCTTTGCGCCGATCGTGGGACTTCTGCTCGGCCTGTCGGCGATCACCGTGCCGTGGGAGACGTTGCTGCTTTCGGTCGTGCTCTACATCGTGGTGCCGGTCATCATGGCGCAGATCGTTCGACGCAGCGTGCTCGCGGGCGGCGGCAGCGACGCGCTCGCGCGGCTCCTGTCCACGCTGCAGCCGGTTTCGCTGGTGGCGTTGCTGGCGACGCTGGTGCTGCTGTTCGGCTTTCAGGGCGAGCAGATCTTGGCGCAGCCCTTGATCATCGCGATTTTGGCCGTGCCGATCCTGATCCAGGTCTATTTCAATTCGGGGCTGGCTTATCTGCTCAATCGCGCTGCCGGCGAGGCGCATTGCGTGGCTGCGCCATCGGCGCTCATCGGCGCCAGCAACTTCTTCGAACTGGCGGTTGCCGCCGCGATCAGCCTGTTCGGCTTCAACTCGGGCGCGGCGCTGGCGACGGTGGTCGGCGTGTTGATCGAGGTGCCGGTCATGCTGTCGGTGGTGAGAATCGTGAACGGCACGCGCGGATGGTACGAGGCGGGCGCCACGGTGCGCCGGCGCATCGCCAGCGAAAAGGCCGGCGGCTGACGCTGGCTCTGGCGCGCGTCAATCAACTCTCCTTATCGATCTGCCCGCCGTCATAGCCGCAGGCGATGCGGCCCAGTCGTGCGCGAAATTCATCGCTGTCGAGGGAACGCGCCGACGTGTCCATGGCCGCGTTGTCCGTCGGCCGGCCGCCGCGCTTGAGGATGTCCGCGACCAACTCGCGGTCCAGATGTGGCAAGATCGACCAGAAGCCGCGCGCCAGAATTTGCGTCAGCGCATGATCCGGGTGCTGCGGGTTTTCCGGCGCGCGGCCGATTTCATACATATGGCGAACCAAATTCCATGCCGCCCGCTCGGTTGGCATTCGCGCGGCGATCTCGGGCTGTTCCTGCGCGACATAAAACCGGTTGAGCGTATCGAACAGCGCAAACGTGTAGCCCTGCGCGAGCAGGTATGGCTCCCACTGATCCCATGACGGTTCGCCCGATCCCGGCGCGATCGCCTCCACGACGACGACCTTCGGCCGGAACCGGCGCCAGTCGCCGCTGCGCAGAACGTCGGCTTCGGCGCCCTCGACATCGACCTTGAGGAAATCGATCGAACTGAGGCGATGATCGTCGCAGAGCTTGGCAAGACTGATGGTCGGCAGTTGAACCGTCCGATACGCGGCGCCGAATGCACCGGCCGCGCGCGCATATTGTTCGACGGTCGTCGACAGGCCATGAAAGCGGTCGAAGACGTGGAAGTCGCTGACGCCGCTTTTGGTGCCGACCAGCGCGCAAACGCTAGCGTCGCGCGGGCGCAGCCGCGCATACAGATCGACGAGATGGCGTTGCGGCTCGACCGCGAGGCCTTGCCAGCCGCGTTCGTAGAACCAGAAGGAAACATTATCGGCCACCGGATGCCCGGCGCCGATATCGATATAGCTGCCGGTCGCTTGCCCGGCGAAGGCAAGCGACAGATGATAATCTTCCATGTTTTGCGTGTAGGAAAGATTCATGCGGCGTACCCTGTCGAATTCGACGCGCAACCTGGCGCTACCGGCGATCATGTCGCCACCGTATTTCGTTCGGATAAGCCGGCCAAATCAATTCGTTAACGTTGGTTTAACGAGATTGCTGGTAAGCAGTGTTATCCTGCGGGGTCCCTATGCAGATCGTGCTTGTCGACCCGAGTCGCACTGTGCGCCGGATTATTACCGATCTTGTGCAACAGTGGGAATTCAATGTCTGCGCGTTTGCCGACGGGGTGGAGGCACTCTCCTATATTCAACATAACGATAGCGTCCGTGTTCTCCTAACGAGCGCCGAACTGCCATCCATGTCCGGCGTCGATCTATGCGTGCAGGCACGCGCGATCCTGGAGAATCGGCGGCCGCTCTACATCATCGTGATGTCGTCCAACGACGAATACACCAAATGTGTTCAGGCGTTGAATAACGGCGCGGACGAATTTATCAGGAAGCCGCCGATCGCGGAGGAGCTTCGCGCGCGATTGCGAACCGCGGATCGCGTGACTTCGTTGCAAAGCGAGCTGGTGAGGCTTGCGAGCACCGATTATTTGACCGGATTACTTAATCGTCGCGCTTTCTTTGAAAATGCCGCCAAGCTGGTCGCGCAGGCGAGGCACGGACAAGCGGTGTCGGTCGTGATGTTCGATCTCGATCATTTCAAACAGATCAACGACACGCATGGCCACGATATCGGCGACGCGGTGTTGAAGCGTGTTGCTGCGGAGATCGCGCCGTTGCGCGGGTCCGCCGGACGGCTGGGCGGCGAGGAATTCGCATTGCTGATGGAAGGCGAACTGTCCGATGCCGTCGAGGTCGCACAAGAGTTGAGGCGTAGCATCGAAAAACTGAAAATCTTTGCCGGTGAGCAAATGGTGGCCGTGACTTGCAGCTTCGGTGTCGCCGAATGGGAAGCGGGTGACACCATAGACGTTCTTCTCAGGCGGGCCGACATGGCGTTGTATGAAGCCAAACGCACCGGCCGCAACAAGGTCGTCGTTGCCGATAGCTATGCGCTTTCCGATCAGCACGAAAAATGGCGCGGCGCGGCGCGCACCTTACGCCGGCCTCGCTAAAGCTCGCATCGTAGCGATATCCTGCTTACGTGGAAGTTGGTGATGCCGCTGCGCGTGCCGACCAGCGCGCAAACGCTAGCGTCGCGCGGGCGCACCCGGGCATACAGATCGACGAGATGGCGTTGCGGCTCGACCGCGATGCCTTGCCACCCGCGTTCGTAGAACCAGAAGGAAACATTGTCGGCCACCGGATGCCCGGCGCCGATATCGATATTGCTGCCGGTCGCTTGCCCGGCGAAGGCGAGCGACAGATGATAATCTTCCATGTTTTGCGCGTAGGACAGATTCATGTTTCATCATCTGTCAAGTTTGATGCTCAACGCGTCGCGACCATGCGCCGACCTTGTTTGATCTTATAGCGCGGCCTCCGTTAAGATCGCCCGGAGGTCAATTTCCATGGATACCTGGTGGCTTTTCTTCGCCGTCGGATTCGTAGCACAACTGGTCGACGGCGCGCTCGGCATGGCCTATGGCGTGCTGACGAACACCGCGCTGCTGGCCATCGGCCTGCCGCCGGCACAGGCGAGCGCGCTGGTTCATACCGCCGAAATCTTCACCACCGGCGCATCGGCGGCTTCGCACATCTATCATCGCAATGTGGACTGGCGGATGGTGGCGCGCCTCGGCGTGACCGGGGTGCTGGGCGCCATCCTGGGCGCCTGGATTCTATCGAATGTCGACGTCACTGCCGCGCGCCGGTTCGTCTACGGCTATTTGCTGTTCATGGGACTCTATATTCTCTGGAAATCGATGCGGATCGCGCTGGCCCCGCGCAAGCTCGCCGGCTGGACGGGGCCGCTCGGATTTGTCGCAGGATTTCTCGACGCGAGCGGCGGTGGCGGCTGGGGACCGATGACGACCTCGACGCTCGTCGGCTCGGGGCATGCGCCGCGCCACGCCGTGGGCTCGGTCAATACCACCGAATTCTTCGTGACCGTCGCAGCGGCGACCACATTCTTTGCGGAACTTGGCGCCTCGGCGCTGGAGCACCTCATTCCACTCGTTCTTGGCGGCGTGCTGGCGGCGCCATTCGGGGGCTGGGTGGTCAAGCGCGTGCCGGCGCGGGGTCTGATGACCGCCATGGGCCTGTTGATCGTGACGCTCTCGATCGTGCAGCTTTTCCGTGCGTTCCGGGCGCTCTAGCTAGCCCTTGCGCCACTGCTTGAGCATCGGAAGCACGACGTAAATCAGCGCGATGCTGACGATGAGAAATCGAACGGCGAAATGCGGGTCCATCGACCAGTTTCCCTTGACGTCAAACCCGTCCCGGCCACCCCCGATCGATGCCTTTTTTCAGAGGTCCGGTATCCGCGGATGTGGATGAAACTTTAGTCGTGGTCGCTGCAGGGCGGCTTTGAGCTAAATCAAGGAAAAGTGGGAGGTTGCAACCCGCCAGAACGCGAAAGAGGCCGCTAACCAGGCGGCTTGATCCCGACGACCATCGCACCAAACCGCGCAGAATAAGTGACAACCATCCGGGCATAACCCCGCTGAATAGGTTAAGTTGCGGCTCTCGGTATGAGTCTCGGCAACCGGCGGAGACGTAACGATGGGCGGCGATGAGAAGCGGTCTGGTATCGGGCGGCGTGCTGGGGACGAAAGGCGGTCCGGGGTCGACACGCGGTCGGACGAGGAAAAACGGCGATTAGGCGAGAGGCGAACGGGCGAGGATAGACGGTCCGGCGTGGATCGGCGCTTGGAGAAGGGGCCCGATGGCCCTGGCAAAAAGGGCAAGTCCTAAGTTCAAAAGGGACCCGTGGGCCGGGGAGGGGTCGAAAGCCAACGCGGCTTTCGTTCGATGATGCGAACGAAAACGAAGAAGCGGCCGATACCGAAAAAGGTCTGTCATGAACGAGGCCGCCAACTGATGGGTGGATGGCCCCCTGAGGCGGCCTCGATTGGTTGCCTGTTAGCGCCAGCCGGGGGGTGACGTGCGGGAAGCGCCCCAACCGACCTTCTTGCCTTTGCTCCACCCCGGCGGGACTTGAGCACCATGCCAGCCGGTCTTCTTGCCCTGGCTGAAACCATGCGGCGCCCCGCCACCGCCGCCAGGACCCTTTGCCGAGGCAATGGTGGCGGTTGCGGCGGCCAATGTCAGCGACAAGGCCGTGACGATGGCGGCTCGTGCAAATGATGTGCGCATTGTGAGCTCCTTTGTTATGGAGCCAATGCGCCGGCAGGCACTAACGTTCCTCGGTTCCGCAAACTAGGACACCCCGAATTTTGGAACCGGCCATGGGGGGCAAAACAGGTCAGGTCCGCGGTTCCAAATGAAAGAGGCCGCCAACTGGGAGGAGTCGAAAGGGGCCAGTACCATTATCCCTAAAAGAACATATTGCGAACAGAGAACAAATAGTGTACAGTGCCTCCTTCAGTCGATCCCGGCACCCGTAGCGGTTGCTGCGTTGTCGGGGGTCGAATCTAAGGCCATAAGGAGCGCGGACCATGAGTCAGCCTGCCCTGCGTCTCGTCGAAGGATCGTCCATGGATAAGTCGAAGGCCCTGTCAGCCGCGCTCAGCCAGATCGAGCGGCAGTTCGGCAAGGGCTCGATCATGAAGCTCGGCAAGAACGACAAGTCGATGGATGTCGAAGTCATTTCCTCCGGCTCGCTCGGGCTCGACATCGCGCTCGGCGTCGGCGGCCTGCCGCGCGGCCGCGTGGTCGAGATCTACGGGCCGGAATCCTCCGGCAAGACCACGCTGGCGCTGCACACCATCGCCGAAGCGCAGAAGCTCGGCGGCATCTGCGCCTTCGTCGATGCCGAGCACGCGCTCGACCCGGTCTATGCCCGCAAGCTCGGCGTCAATGTCGACGAGCTCTTGATCTCGCAGCCGGACGCCGGCGAGCAGGCGCTGGAAATCGCCGACACACTGGTACGCTCCGGCGCGGTCGATGTGCTGGTGGTCGACTCGGTCGCTGCATTGGTGCCGCGCTCGGAGCTGGAAGGCGAGATGGGCGACGTGCAGCCGGGTAGCCAAGCCCGCCTGATGAGCCAGGCGCTGCGCAAGCTCACGGCGTCGATTTCGAAATCGCGCACCATGGTGATCTTTATCCATCAAATTCGCATGAAGATCGGCGTGATGTATGGCTCGCCGGAAACCACCAGCGGCGGCAACGCGCTGAAATTCTACGCCTCGGTGCGCCTCGACATCCGCCGCATCGGCGCCATCAAGGACCGCGACGAGGTGGTCGGCAACCAGACCCGCGTCAAGGTGGTCAAGAACAAGCTGGCGCCGCCGTTCAAGCAGGTCGAGTTCGACATCATGTACGGCGAGGGCGTCTCCAAGCTCGGCGAAATCATCGATCTCGGCGTCAAGGCCGGCGTGGTGGAGAAGTCGGGCGCCTGGTTCTCCTATGACAGCCAGCGCATCGGCCAGGGCCGCGAGAATTCCAAGGCCTTCCTGAAAGCCAATCCCGACATCGCCAACAAGATCGAGGCGGCGGTGCGGCAGAATTCCGGGCTGATCGCCGAGGCGATCCTGGCCGGGGAGCCTGAGAAGGACGATGACGACGACGCTGCTGTCGAGGCTTGAAAGGATGCGGGCACGCCGGCCGCTAGCGACTTGACGCTAGCGTCCGGTGCCGGTCACGGCGACGAGGGTGACGCCTCGTTCCAAGGACCGGCGCAGGAGCAGATCGAGACGCTTCCTGCACAGCCCAAGCCGACCAAGCCTGAAACAGCAACGTCCGACGGCGCGGCAAGCTCCGTGATCGCGCTTGCGGCGCGGACCACGAAGCGAGAAGCGGCTGAAGCGACAGCCGTCGCACGCGCGGCCGAGGGTCGCGTGACAGTTCGCCCCAAGCCTGAAAAACGCAAGAACGCCAAGGAAAGGGCCAAGGAGAAGTACGCCAAGAAAAACACCAAGGACAGGACCACGCCGGATACGACGGCAAAGGCGAAGTCCAAGGTGGATCAAAAGGCGGACACCAAGGCCAAGAAGAGCAAGGCGACCCAAGCCGCTTAATGGGCCGCCTGAGTTTGAGTAGCGTGTAAACGCATCGCCCCCGTCGGCACCCGGCTGCGTAAAGCGGCCGCCACCGAGGACGGGGGCGACGTGCGTTTTTAATCCCTCCCGCAAAGCGGGGAGGGTGGCCGCTCGCGCCAGCGAGCGGTCGGGTGGGGTAGCACAAGCGGCATTCGCGCTTTCCCTCCCCCCTTGTGGGAGAGGGTGGCATAGCGAATGCGCAGCATTCGCGTACTTTCAGGAAGAACGGCCAGCGCGAAGCGCTGGCCTATGCGCGGAGCGATAGCGAGCACGAGCCGGGGTCGGAGTTTGCGGTTGGCGCTGACCCGCCCTCGCTTCGCTCGGGCCCCCTCTCCCACAAGGGGAAGATCAACCTGCGGCAATGCCATTCCTGGACTTCCCCCACCCCCGCCGCTAAATAGCCCTTGAAACATCAAGCGGGGCGGGGATTTCGTATTCCCGCCCGTGCTTTGAGGCGCATGATCCCGAAAAGCTTGTCCTCGATGTGATCGGGGATGGGAACCGGTTTTCGGAAAAGATCATGCGCAAACAAAATTAGGGACTGCGAGCAGCGTTTTTCCATGAGCGGCGTCAACGATATCCGCAAAAGCTTCCTGGATTTCTTTGCCCGCCACGACCATCAGGTCGTGGCGTCCTCCGCGCTGGTGCCGCGCAACGACCCGACCTTGATGTTCACCAATGCCGGCATGGTGCAGTTCAAGAACGTTTTCACCGGCCTGGAAAAGCGCCCCTACAGTCGCGCCGTCACCTCGCAGAAATGCGTGCGCGCCGGCGGCAAGCACAACGACCTCGACAATGTCGGCTACACCGCGCGCCACCACACCTTCTTCGAGATGCTCGGCAACTTCTCGTTCGGCGACTACTTCAAGGAACGCGCCATCGAGCTGGCCTGGACGCTGATCACCAAGGAATTCGCGCTCCCCGTCGAGCGGCTCTTGGTCACCGTCTATATCGACGACGACGACGCCTTCAAGCTGTGGAAGAAGATCGCAGGCCTCCCGGACAGCAAGATCCTGCGCATCGCCGGCGACGATAATTTCTGGGCCATGGGCGAGACCGGCCCGTGCGGTCCGTGCTCGGAAATCTTCTACGATCACGGCGCCCACATCCCCGGCGGCCCGCCCGGCTCGCCGGATGCCGAGGGCGACCGCTTCATCGAGATCTGGAACCTGGTGTTCATGCAGTACGAGCAGCTCGCCTCGGGCGAGCGCACCGACCTGCCGCGGCCCTCGATCGACACCGGCATGGGGCTGGAGCGCATCGCCGCGGTGCTGCAGGGCACGCACGACAATTACGCCATCGACCTGTTTGCCACGCTGATCCGCGCCATCGCCGATTTCACCAATGTCGCCTCCGATGGGCCGCACAAGGCCTCGCACAAGGTCATCGCCGACCACCTGCGCGCCGCGTCGTTCCTGATCGCCGACGGCGTGCTGCCCTCCAACGAGGGCCGCGGCTATGTGCTGCGCCGCATCATGCGGCGCGCCATGCGGCACGCCGAACTGTTAGGGGCCAAAGACCCGTTGATGTGGAAGCTGGTGCCGACGCTTACGCGCGAGATGGGCCAGGCTTTTCCGGAACTGCTGCGCGCCGAGGCGCTGATCGGCGAGACGCTCAAGCTGGAGGAGACGCGCTTTCGCGCCACGCTCGAGCGCGGCCTCGCCATTCTCGATGAAAAGAGCGCCGGCCTGAAAAAAGGCGACATGTTCGACGGCGAGACGGCGTTCACGCTCTACGACACGTATGGCTTTCCTTTGGATCTCACGCAGGATGCGCTGCGCGCGCGCGACATCAGCGTCGATATCGCGTCCTTCAGCGACGCCATGGAGCGCCAGCGCGCCAAGGCGCGCGCCTCCTGGTCGGGCTCGGGCGAGGCCGCCACCGAGACGGTGTGGTTCGCCCTGCGCGAAAAAGTCGGCGCCACCGATTTCCTCGGCTACGAGACCGAGAGCGCCGAGGGTTTGGTGGCCGCGCTGCTGCGCGACGGCAAGGAAGTGTCCGAGCTGAAAAAGGGCGACAGCGGCGTCGTCATCATGAACCAGACGCCGTTCTACGGCGAGAGCGGCGGCCAGGTCGGCGATGCCGGCGAGATGCGGCGCGAGGGCGTGCGCGTCACCGTCACCGACACGCAGAAGAAGGCCGGCGATCTGTTCGCGCATCTGGTCAAGGTCGAACAAGGCGCGGTCAAACTCGGCGATCCGCTACTTTTGGATGTGGACCATGCGCGCCGCGCCGCCATAAGGCAGAACCATTCCGCCACCCATCTGCTGCACGAGGCGCTGCGCCAGGTACTCGGCGATCATGTGGCGCAGAAGGGCTCGCTGGTCGCGCCCGACCGGCTGCGTTTCGACTTCTCGCATCCCAAGCCGATGACCGCGGCCGAGCTGGAGCGGGTCGAGGACATCGCCAACGACATCGTGCTGCAGAACGCGCCCGTCACCACGCGGCTGATGGCACTCGACGATGCCCGCGCCTCCGGCGCGCGCGCGCTGTTCGGCGAGAAATACGGCGACGAAGTACGCGTGGTGGCGATGGGCGAGGGAAGCGGCAACAACCTGGGCTGGTCGATCGAGCTGTGCGGCGGCACGCACGTCAAGCGCACCGGCGATATCGGCCTGATCGGCAATCTCAGCGACAGCGGCGTCGCCTCCGGCGTACGGCGGCTGGAGGCGCTCACCGGCAAGGCCGCGCGCAAGGCCGCCAACAAGCAGGCGCAGGTGGTGAAGCAGGCGGCGGCCGAGCTGAAAGCGCCGCTCGAGGAAATGCCGGCGCGTATCGCCGCGCTGCTCGACGAGCGCAAGAAGCTCGAGCGCGAATTGTCGGAGGCGCGCAAGAAGCTCGCCATGGGCGGCGGCGCCGCCAAGAGCGGCGACGACGGCGTGCACGAGGTCAATGGCGTGAAGCTGATCGCCCGCTCGGTGTCGGGCATCGAGCTCAAGGACCTGCGCAGCCTCGCCGACGAGGGCAAGAAGCAGGTCGGTTCCGGCGTGGTCGCCATTGTCGGCCTCTCCGCCGACGGCAAAGCCGGCATCGTGGTGGCCGTGACCGACGATCTGACCAAGCGTTTCAACGCGGTCGACCTGGTGCGCAAGGGCGCCGAGGCGCTCGGCGGCAAGGGCGGCGGCGGGCGCCCCGACATGGCGCAGGCCGGCGGCCCGGACGGTTCCAAGGCCGAGGCCGCGCTTAAGGCGGTCGAAGCGGCGCTCGGCCACGCTTGATCGACCGCAAAGCCTTCAGCCGAATCGTGTTGTATCGATAGTGCGTCCGCTACCAGCAGGGTGCCCGCGCCATGGCACGCGACAGACTGAAAGATATCCGGCGGCGCGTCTATCTGGCGCTTGAGCAGGGCCCGGTGGGCGAGCGCGCCGGTGCGGTGGTCGACCGGCTGCTGGTCGTGCTCATCGTGATCAATCTGGTCGCGGTTGCGCTTGAATCGGTGCCCGATATCGGCGCCCGCTATGCGTTTACTTTCGAGCTGATCGAATATGTCTCGCTCGCCGTCTTCACCGTCGAATACGGCCTGCGGCTGTGGGTCGCGGTCGAGCATGGACCGCACCAGCATCTGTCCGGCATGCGTGCGCGGCTGAAATACGCGCTCAGCCCCGCCGGGCTGATCGATCTCGCCGCCGTGCTGCCGTTCTGGTTCGCCATGGTGCTGCCGGCGGATTTCCGTTTCGTGCTGATCTTCCGCATGGTGCGTTTCTTCAAGATCGCGCGCTATTCGCCGGCCATGCGCTCGCTGCTCGACGTGCTCTATCAGGAGCGGCGCGCGCTGTTCGGCTGCCTGGTGATCACGCTGGGCACCTCGCTGGTGGCCGCCGCCCTGATGCATCTGGCCGAAGGCAAGGTGCAGCCGGACAAGCTCGGCACCATTCCCGACGCGCTGTGGTGGTCGATCGTGACCGTCGGCACCATCGGCTATGGCGACGTGGTGCCGGTGACCGCGCTCGGCAAGCTGATCGCCACCGGCACCATCTTCCTCGGCCTGATCATGATGGCGCTGCCGATCGGCATCATCGCGACGGCGTTTTCCGAGCAGATCCACCGCCGCGATTTCATCGTCACCTGGGGCATGATCGCGCGCGTGCCGCTGTTCGCCGAGCTCGATGCCGGCGAGATTGCCGACATCATGCAGCTGTTGCGCGCGCAATTGGCGGAAGCCGGCGAGGTGATCGTGCGCAAGGGCGACGCCGCGCATTCGATGTATTTCATCGCCGAAGGCGAGGTCGAGGTGGCGCTGAAGAAGCAGAACGTGCGGCTCGGCGTCGGCCAGTTCTTCGGCGAGGTGGCGGTGCTGCGGCGCGCGCGCCGCTCGGCCACCGCCACCGCGCTCTGCCGCACCAGCCTGCTGGTGCTCGACGCGCAGAATCTGCACGCGTTGATGCAGCGCGATCCGCGCATCGCCAAGCGCATCAAGGACGTGGTGGAAAAGCGCGTCGGCCGCGAGGTGATCTCGCCCAAGGGCGATATCGTGACCGAGGAGATTAAGTGAATGACTGTCATCGCCCGCGCAGGCGGGCGATCCAGTAATCGCGGCGCTACTGGGGGTACTGGATGCCCCGCTTTCGCGGGGCATGACAGTTTGATTTTGTGGCGCTGACTACTACGCCATCGCCTTCTTCAGGTTCTCGTCGACCTTGTCGAGAAAGCCGCCGGTCGACAGCCACTTCTGGTTCGGACCGACCAGGAGCGCGAGGTCCTTGGTCATGAATCCCGATTCCACGGTGTCGATGCAGACTTTCTCCAGCGTCGTGGCGAACTTGGCCAAGCCTGCGTTGTTGTCGAGCTTGGCGCGGTGCGCGAGGCCTCGCGTCCAGGCGAAGATCGAGGCGATCGAGTTGGTCGAGGTCTCCTTGCCCTTCTGATGCTCGCGGTAGTGGCGCGTCACCGTGCCGTGGGCGGCTTCCGATTCCATGGTCTTGCCGTCCGGCGTCATCAGCACCGAACTCATCAGCCCGAGCGAGCCAAAGCCCTGCGCCACGACATCCGACTGCACGTCGCCGTCGTAGTTCTTGCAGGCCCAGACATAACCGCCCGACCACTTCATCGCCGCCGCCACCATGTCGTCGATCAGCCGGTGCTCGTATGTGATCTTCTTCTTGTCGAACTCGGCCTTGAATTCGGCGTCGAAGATCTCCTGGAACAGGTCCTTGAAGCGTCCGTCATAGACTTTCAGGATGGTGTTCTTGGTGGAGAGATAGAGCGGATAGCCGCGCGACAGCGCATAATTCATCGAAGCGCGGGCGAAATCGCGGATCGAGTCGTCGAGATTGTACATCGCCATGGCGACGCCCGCGCCCGGGAACTGGAACACCTCGTGCTCGACCTTCTTGCCGTCGGCGCCGACATAGCTCATGGTCAGCGTGGCGTTGGCCGGCACGCGGATGTCGGTGGCGCGATACTGGTCGCCATAGGCGTGGCGGCCAATGATGATCGGCTGGGTCCAGCCCGGCACCAGGCGCGGCACGTTCTTGCAGATGATCGGCTCGCGGAAGATCACGCCGCCGAGAATGTTGCGGATGGTGCCGTTGGGCGAACGCCACATCTTCTTGAGATTGAATTCCTTCACGCGCGCCTCGTCGGGCGTGATGGTGGCGCATTTGATGCCGACGCCGACCTTCTTGGTCATCTCGGCCGAATCGATGGTGATCTGGTCGTTGGTCTCGTCGCGCTTCTCGACGCTGAGATCGTAATAAAGCAGGTCGATGTCGAGATAGGGATGGATCAGCTTGTCTTTGATGAGCTGCCAAATAATGCGAGTCATCTCGTCGCCGTCCATTTCGACGACGGGGTTCGCTACCTTGATCTTCGCCATAGCGTGTAAAACCTTTTGAAAGTCGCGCGGACAGTGGGGATTGTTTGGGGGATGGCTTGCCGGCGGGCGTGCCTATAGCACCCGGCCGCCGATCAGGCAAAGCACGGAAAAATACATAGGTGCGTTGCGAGTTTTGACTGGGAATCGACGGGATTTCGAGCCGACGAACGGAAATTTAGGGGGAACAGCCGGTTTCCATCCCGCTCGCTCCGATGCTAACGAACGTCCGGCAACAGGAGTGCGTGATGCCCGGGGCCGGCACCGACAAGACCAAGCGCTGGATCGAGCAGCCGGCACCGGTGGTGGTGCTGGTCGAGCCGCAGATGGCTGAGAATATCGGCGCCGTCGCACGCGCCATGGCCAATTTCGGCTTATCGCGGTTGAGATTGGTCAAGCCGCTGCAGGGCTGGCCGAACGAGAAGGCGCGCGTGATGGCGGCCGGCGCCGACCGCGTGCTCGACAATGCCGTGCTTTACGACAGCCTGGGCGCGGCGATCGGCGATTGCAGTTTCGTGCTCGCCGCCACCGCGCGCAATCACGACCAAGCCAAGCCCGTGATCGGGGCGGACGCGGCGGCGGCGGAGGCCGCGCCGCGCGTGGCTGCCGGCGAGACGGTGGCGTTCGTGTTCGGGCGCGAACGCAACGGGCTGGAAAACCACGAAGTCGCGCTCGCCGACCGCATCGTCACGCTGCCGGTCAATCCGGCCTTCGCCTCGCTCAATCTGGCGCAGGCGGTGGTGATCGTCGGCTACGAATGGCTCAAGCTGAGCGGAGGCGGCGCGCTGCCCTTCGTCATGCCGGAAAAATCGCCGCCGGCCGCCAAGCAGCAGCTCTCCGCCTTCTTCGCCGATCTCGAGCACGAACTGGAGAAGGTCGAGTTCTTCCGCCCGGAGGAAAAGCGCGGCACCATGAGCGTGAACCTGCGCAATATCTTCCAGCGCATGGCGCCGTCGCAGCAGGACGTGCGCACCTTACACGGCGTGATCATGGCGATCGCGCAGGGGCGCAAGGGCCCGGCGCGCGGCGGCGTGCTCGATCCGGCCGGGGCCGAGATGCTGCGCGAGTTGATTTCCGAGCAAGGCGCGGCGCGCGTGCCGGAAGACCGCGCGCCGGTGCGCGGCCTGTCGCGGCTGCTGCGGCGCAATCCGACCGAGGCCGAGCGCACGCTCTGGCAGGCGCTGGTGAACGACCGCCGTTTCGCCGGCCGTGGCTTCAAGCGGCAGGTGCCGATCGGGCCGCACATCGCCGACTTCGTGTCGTTCCCCCTGCGTTGTGTGATCGAGCTTACGTCCGAGGCCGAGAGCGCGCCGGCCGCCAAGTCGCGCGCCGCCAGACGCGCCTGGCTGATCGCGCACGACTACCGCGTGTTCGAGGCGCGCGGCGATGAGGTGATGCGGGATGTGAAGAAGGTGTTGGACGAACTCGCCGCTATCGTTCCGGCCGGGAACTAACCTTTCAACGCCTTCACCTGCGCCGCCGCGCTGTCGCGCAGCAGGCCGAGATCGCTGCCGATCGTGATGAAGCGGAAGCCGCGCTTGGCCATGGCCAACGCACGATCGGTGTTGTTGCAGTAGATGCCGGGAATCTTGCCGGCCTTGCTCGCCGCCGCACAAATCTTGTCGATGGCGCGCTCGACTTCCGGCGCCTGCACGTCCTGCGCTTTGCCGCCGCTCAAGACCGTCGACAGATCGTAAGGGCCGATGAACAGCGCGTCGATGCCGGGCGTGGCGGCGATGGCCTCGACATTGCCGAGCGCGGTCGCGGACTCGATCATGGCGAGCGTGAGTGTGCCGTCATTGGCCTCGCGCAGATAATCGGTGGTGACGTTTCTCCCTTGCAGCGCCATGGCGCGCTGCGGGCCCCAGCTGCGCTCGCCGAGCGGCGGATATTTGGCGACCGCGGCGAACGCCCGGGCGTCGGCGGCGGTATTGATCATCGGCGCGATGATCGCCTCGGCGCCGAAGTCGAGCGCACGCGACACGAAGGTGAAATCGCCGACCGGCACGCGCACCAGCGGCGTCGATCCGGCGTGATGCAGCGCGCCGATGCCGGCGACGATCGCGGCGGTATCCCACAGCCCGTGCTGAATATCGAGCACGACGGCGGCAAAGCCCTCGCGCGCGATGGTCTCGGCCACGATCGGCGAGGCCAGCGTGCACCAGGATGAATACACCGTGTCGCCAGCGCGTAAGGCGCTGGCGAGCGCAAAGGCGGTCACGTCAGCCGCTCTTCTTGACCTGCTCGATCGCAGTATCGAGCAATTCGTCCATCTTGGTGCGGATTTGCTGCTCGTCGATGCCTTTGCCTAGCAAATCCTTTGCAACTTTACGCAAAACGTCGTTATCGCCGGTTTCCTCGAAATCGGCGAGCACGACCTCCTTGGCGTAGGCGTCCGCATCGGCGCCGCTTTTGCCGAGCTGGCCGGCGGCCCAAAGCCCCAACAGCTTGTTGCGACGAGCCATCGCCTTGAATTTCAAATCCTCGTCGTGCGCGAACTTCTTCTCGAAGCCTTCCTCGCGCTTGTCGAATGTGGTCATGCCGCCCTCGCTGCTTTTGCTTGTGGTGCGCGACCCTGTGTCCGCGTGCACACATAATAACCGCTGCGCCTTGCATATCGCCAGCCAAGCGTCAAGGCAACGGGCGAGCGCGTTATTGCGGCGAAATTGCGAAGTGGAAAACGTGTCGGCAGGTCGATTGTGCTGCCCTGACCGATCGGCTAGGTTGACCCTCGTGCCCGGATCGCTTCGGCGCTCGAGCGCAAGCATCCGGTCCCGCCGCCGCGGATCTCGAAACGTCACTAAAGGAGCCACGGCAACCCGATGGACATTCACAAACCACGGTACATCCCGATGAGTCGCCGCCGCCGCATTTACGAGGGCAAGGCGAAGATCCTTTATGAAGGCCCGGAGCCGGGTACGCTGATCCAGCACTTCAAGGACGACGCGACTGCCTTCAACGCCAAGAAGCACGAGGTGATCGAAGGCAAGGGCGTTCTCAACAACCGGATCTCCGAATACGTATTCCAGCACCTCAACGATATCGGGGTTCCGACTCACTTCATCCGCCGGCTCAACATGCGCGAGCAGTTGATCCGCGAGGTGGAGATCATTCCGCTCGAAGTGGTGGTGCGCAATGTCGCCGCCGGTTCGCTGGCGACGCGCTTAGGGATCGACGAAGGCACCCAGCTGCCGCGCTCGATCATCGAGTTCTATTACAAGAACGACAAGCTCAACGACCCGATGGTGTCGGAAGAGCACATCACCGCCTTCGGCTGGGCTTCGCCGCAGGAGATCGACGACATCATGGCGCTCGCCATCCGTGTCAACGATTTCCTGTCCGGCCTGTTCCTTGGCGTCGGTATCCGCCTGGTCGACTTCAAGATGGAAACCGGCCGGCTGTGGGAAAACGACGTGATGCGCATCGTGGTGGCCGACGAAATCTCGCCCGACAGTTGCCGGCTGTGGGACATCAAGACCAACGATAAGCTTGACAAGGACCGCTTCCGCCGCGATCTCGGCGGGCTGGTCGAGGCCTATACCGAGGTCGCCAAGCGGCTGGGCATCATGAACGAGGGCGAGCCGCCGCGCGGCGCCGGCCCGGTTCTGGTGAAAGGCTAGCCATCCGGTCCCGGTTCGGCCTTTTTCGCATGTGTATTACCCGATGCCCGGTCTTGTGCCGGGCATCGGTGTCTCTAGGTTAGGTGTGGACGACCGGGCTTTGCCCGGTCACGGCTCCCGACTCATGCCATAAGCGCGCATCATGAAAGCCCGCATCACCGTTACCCTGAAAACCGGCATCCTCGATCCGCAAGGCAAGGCGATCGAGGGCGCGCTGCGCTCGCTTGGGGTCGAAGGCGTTGCTTCCGTGCGCCAGGGCAAGGTGTTCGACATCGAGATCGAAGGCAGCGACCGCGCCCAGGCCGAGGCGCTGCTCAAGCAAGCCGCCGACAGACTACTGGCCAATACGGTGATTGAGAATTATCATGTTCAGGTTCTTGGCTGAGGACGACTCATGGCTGAAGTGTCCAATGAACTGATGTACGAGGTGCTAAAGGCGGTGCAGGCCCGGCTTGAACAAGTCGACGGCAAGGTCGATGAGGTCAAACAGGAAACGCAGGCTATTCGGACGCAAATGCAAGCGGTCCGCCAGGAACTGCTCGGCATCCACCAAGAGCTTGGTGGCATTCATTCGACGCTCACTCGTCACGAGAGTAGGCTTGACCGTATCGGGGCGCGTCTTGAATTAAGCGACGCTTCGGTCCCGTGAAAGCCGCCGTTCTCGTTTTCCCCGGCATCAACCGCGAGCGCGACATGGCGCGCACCCTAAAACTGACCTCCGGTCATGAACCGGCGATGGTCTGGCATGCCGACAGCGAATTGCCCGCCGGCACCGACCTGGTGGTGATCCCGGGCGGCTTTTCCTACGGCGATTACCTGCGCTGCGGGGCGATCGCGGCGCGCTCGCCGATCATGGACGCGGTGCGCAGCTTCGCCGGCAAAGGCGGACTGGTACTCGGCGTCTGCAACGGCTTCCAGATCCTGTGCGAAGCCGGCCTGCTGCCGGGCGTGCTGATGCGCAATGAAAATCTGCGCTTCATCTGCCGCGACGTCTATCTGCGGGTCGAGCGCTCCGATACGCCGTTCACGCGCGGCTACAATGCCGGCCAGGTGATCCGCGTGCCGGTGGCGCATGGCGAGGGCAACTACATTGCCGACGGCGAGACCATCGCGCGGCTGGAAGGCGAGGGCCGGGTGGTGTTCCGCTATTCGTCGCCCGACGGCATGATCGATCCGAACTGGAACCACAACGGCGCCATCAACGCCATTGCCGGCATCCTGAACGAGCGCGGCAATGTGCTCGGCATGATGCCGCACCCGGAAAACCACGTGGAGCCGGCGATCGGCGTCACCGACGGGCGCGGGCTGTTCGCCGGGCTGACCGAAGCGCTCGGACGGGCGGCCTAGACATCGTGATCCCCAACGCCACGCCCATCACCCCCGAACTGGTCGCCGAGCACGGTCTCAAGCCCGACGAGTACAAGCGCGTGCTCGACCTGATCGGGCGCGAGCCGAGCCTGACCGAGCTCGGCATCTTCTCGGCGATGTGGAACGAGCACTGCTCCTACAAGTCTTCCAAGGTCCACTTACGCTCGCTGCCGACCAAGGGCCCGCATGTGATCCAGGGCCCGGGCGAGAATGCCGGCGTCATCGACATCGGCGACGGGCTCGCCTGCGTGTTCAAGATGGAGAGCCACAACCACCCGAGCTACATCGAGCCTTACCAGGGCGCCGCCACCGGCGTCGGCGGCATCCTGCGCGACGTGTTCACGATGGGCGCGCGGCCGATCGCCTGCCTGAATGCGCTGTCATTTGGCGCGCCCGAGCATCCCAAGACCCGGCACCTGGTGTCCGGCGTGGTGGCCGGCATCGGCGGTTACGGCAACTCGTTCGGCGTGCCCACGGTCGGCGGCTCGGTGCGCTTCCACTCGCGTTACGACGGCAACAATCTCGTCAACGCCATGGCGGTCGGCATCGCGCAGAAGGACAAGATCTTCTACGCGGCCGCTTCCGGCGTCGGCATGCCGATTGTCTATCTCGGTTCCAAGACCGGGCGCGACGGTATTCACGGCGCCAGCATGGCGTCGGCGGAGTTCGACGAGGACTCGGAAGGCAAACGGCCGACCGTGCAGGTCGGCGATCCGTTCTCGGAAAAGCTGCTGCTCGAGGCCTGCCTGGAGATCATGCACAAAGGCTGCGTGATCGCGATCCAGGACATGGGCGCCGCCGGCCTGACCTGCTCGGCGGTGGAGATGGGCGCCAAGGGCGATCTCGGCGTCGTGCTCGATCTCGACAAGGTGCCGTGCCGCGAGGAGGGCATGAGCGCCTACGAGATGATGCTGTCGGAGAGCCAGGAGCGCATGCTCATGGTGCTCAAGCCGGAGAAGGAAAAAGAGGCGGAAGCGATCTTCCGCAAATGGGGGCTCGATTTCGCGATTGTCGGCGAGACCACGCGGGGCAATCGCTTCATCGTGCGCCACCAGGGCGAGGTGATGGCCGACCTGCCGATCAAGGAGCTCGGCGACCAGGCGCCGGAATACAAGCGGGCCTTCGTCAATGCCGCCAAGCCGAAGGTGATCGAAGCCGATGACGTGCCGGCGCCGGTCGGCCTCAACGAGGCGCTGGAAAAGCTGATCGCCACGCCGGACCTGTGCTCCAAGCGCTGGGTGTGGGAGCAGTACGACCACATCATCGGCGGCAACACCGTGCAGCGGCCGGGCGGCGATGCCGCGGTGGTGCGGGTCGAGGACGGGCCGAAGGGCCTCGCGCTCACCACCGACGTGACGCCGCGCTATTGCGAAGCCGATGCGTTCGAAGGCGGCAAGCAGGCCGTCGCGGAGTGTTGGCGCAATCTCACCGCGGTGGGGGCAAAGCCGCTCGCCGTCACCGACAATTTGAATTTCGGCAATCCGGAGCGGCCGGAGATCATGGGCCAGTTCGTCGGCGCCATCCGCGGCATCGCGGAGGCCTGCAAGGCGCTCGACTTCCCGGTCGTGTCCGGCAACGTCTCGCTCTACAACGAGACCAACGGCAAGGCGATTCTGCCGACCCCCTCGATCGGCGGCGTCGGCCTGCTCGACGATTTCACCAAGTCGGCGACGCTCGCCTTCAAGCGCGCGGGCGAGGCGATCCTGCTGGTCGGCGAGACCACCGGCTGGCTCGGCCAGTCGATGTATCTGCGCGAGATCTGCGGGCGCGAGGACGGCGCGCCGCCGCCGGTCGATCTGATCGAGGAGCGCGAGAACGGCGATTTCGTGCGCGCGCTGATCCTCGACGTCAGCGCGACCGCCGCGCACGATCTCTCCGACGGCGGGCTCGCCATCGCGCTGGCCGAGATGGCCATGGCTAGCGGGATCGGCGCCACGCTCGACGATGCGCCCGACGATATCCCGGCGCATGCCTATTGGTTCGGCGAGGACCAGGCGCGCTACCTCGTCACGGTGCCGGCGGCCAAGGTCGCGGACGTGCTGGCGCGCGCGCGCGCGGCGAGCGTTCTGGTTTCGCGCATCGGAACCACCGGCGGCGACGCCTTGACGTTGCCCGGCGAGAGCCCGCTGACGGTAGCAAGCCTGCGCGACAAGTTCGAAGCCTGGCTGCCGGCCTATATGGCGGGCGAAATGACCAACGCTTAACGTCTAGTCTCCGCTCATTCCCGTACCCGGGTCCGGCTTCGCCGGCCCGAGTACAGGCTCCAGCGGGAATCCGGAGTTACAAAGTCTCAAACAGTGCTGGGTCCCCGAGGACGTGCGGGATGTGACGATGCGCGCGCCTGGCGCGGGCAAAGCGGCGGCAATCATTATGCTGGAATCCGGCTTAGGTGCCGGAGTTCTAGGCCGGGATCTTTCGAGTTGATCAGGTTTTTGCGATAGTTTCAGAATGGCCTACAGCGACTACATCGTTTACGTGGACGAGAGCGGCGACCACAGCCTTACAAAGATCAATCCGCAGCACCCGGTGTTCGTTTTGGCACTCTGCGTCGTTCACAAGCCAACCTACATCGATGCAATCGTCCCCGCCTTCCAGCATCTCAAGTTTGAATTTTGGGGCCATGACAGCGTGGTCTTTCATGGCCATGAGATTCGCAAAGCCCACGGTGACTTCAATATTCTGCTTAACGCAAAGACCCGCGCCAATTTTATCGACAAACTCAATGGGCTTATTGGCGGCGCGGATTTCACGCTGATTGCTGCCGTCATCGATAAGGCCAAGCACGTAGCCCGATACGCCAACCCAGCAGACCCGTATGGAATCGCCCTGGTCTTTTGCATGGAGCGCCTACAGCGATTCCTGATGGATAAAAATCAGAGCGATCGCATGACGCATGTTCAGGTCGAATGCCGAGGAAAGGCGGAGGATGCGAAGCTGGAGTTGGAATTTCGTCGTATCTGCGACGGAAATAACGCCGTCGGTAAGATGGATAATCTTGATATCCGCTTCATGGACAAGAAACACAACTCGACGGGCCTGCAGCTAGCAGACCTGGTTGCCCACCCGGTCGGCCGGCACGTAATCGCGCCTCAGCAAGCTAACCGGGCATATGATGTTATCGAGCCAAAACTGCGTCGGAGCCCCAAAGGTGAGGTTGAAGGCTGGGGGTTAAAGATATTCCCCTGAAAGCATAAAGGCCCCGGTTAACCCGAGGCCTCGCCGATCGAGCACTCCCGATCCGCTTCGTTGGGACTATAAAAAGCGAAAGACCTCGGTGTTCACCGAGGCCCAGCGCCGATCGAGCATTCCCGATCCATTTGAAATCTAAATAGGTCCAAATTGCTTTTTTGTCAAGGAGGGGGGAGACCCTTGAATCTCCCGGGGGAGGTTCTTATGTCCCCCTCCCGAGGTTCCAAGGCCTCCAGGGGGAGAGACCGGGCGGTCCTCCAAATAAGGATACATCCAATCACATGTAGATCACATACGCCCCGTTCAGCATTCCAATATCCCAGGAGGGGGAGACCCCAGGGCCTCCCCATCAAAGTTGCACAATGGCAAAATGCGCTCATATTGAGCTTTAGTTTTTTCGGAGTAATCCCATGGCAGTCGCCGTCGGTACCACTGAAGTTGCCCAGCTTAAGGTCAATGAGAAGAAATGGACCCCCACCTTGATGAAGGCGGGCTGGACGGTGCTTCCTAACGTGATTTTCGAGCGCCAGCGGGCCTTAGGCCTCGACGCGATCGACATCAACATCATCCTGCACATCGCTTCTTACTGGTGGACCAAGGAGGGCAAGCCCTTCCCCTCGAAGCGCACCATTGCCGCCGCGATGGAAATCGAGCCCCGCACTGTCCAACGCCGGATCGCGCGACTTGAGGCTGCAAAACTTATTCGGCGCGAGCAGCGCCGCAGCGCCGTCAACGGCAGCCAGACCAACGTCTATCACCTCGACGGACTAATCGAGGCCGCGAAGCCCTTTGCCTTGGAGAAAATTCAGGCCAGGGAGGCCAAAGCCCTTGAGCGGGCCGAGCGCGTTGCCCGCAAGGGCAAACCGAAGCTGGCCATCGTGAAATAGGGGAGGCGCCTACCTTATCGCGGTGTAGCTTAAAGGATAGAGCGCCTGCCCATCTTCGAAATTCACGCCAGCACGTGAAGAGTAGGGGCGGGGGGATGCGGGTTCAAGTCCCGTCACCGCGCCCATTGCAAAGGACATACCCCCCGACCCTTCCCACAAGGGCAGGGGAATCGCATGTGTGCGGGGGCAAGCTATTGCCAGGGAAGGAAAAATTGATTCTGAACGTGTCTCCCGTTTTGGCAGGAGACGATTTTGGACCGCTTTGCAGAATGCTTTTCGCCGTTGGTCGATCCTCGGA